>NZ_JAVKDF010000022.1:0-613888 GCF_040222385.1 Imperialibacter sp. | reverse complement strand
TCGTCGCTTGTGATGGTTACGGTAGCGCTGAAGTTGCCTGTGTTGGTTCCTGAAAGGCTGACAGTGAAGGTTTCCGTTGCATTCGCAGCAACCGTTGAGATGGCGCTGTTTACGTTGTAATCGGTGCCGGAAACGGTGATGCCACTGACATTGAGTACGCTCGTCCCCGAATTCTTAATTGCAAAGGTTCTTATGATCTCGCTTCCTTGTACTGCGCTACCATAGTTGATTGCAGTCACTTGCGCATAGGTAATTCCCGGCGAGGCATCAGTGGCACCATCGAAGACGTTGATCTCAGGGAAGGTGACTGTGCCAGTCACAGGGAAAGTGAAATCGCTCTCATCCGCATCGTCGCTTGTGATGGTTACGGTAGCACTGAAGTTGCCTGTGTTGGTGCCTGAAAGGCTGACAGTGAAGGTTTCCGTTGCGTTCGCAGCAACCGTCGAGATGGCGCTGTTTACGTTGTAATCGGTGCCGGAAACGGTGATGTTGCTGATATTGAGTGTGCTCGTCCCCGAATTCTTAATTGCAAAGGTTCTTATGATCTCGCTTCCTTGTACCGCACTACCAAAGTTAATTGCGGTCACTTGCGCATCGGTAATCCCCGGTGAGGCATCAGTGGCACCGTCGTATACGTTGATCTCGGGCAAGGTGATGGCACCTGTTACAGGGAAGGTGAATGGGTTTTCATTGGTGTCGTTGCTGGTGATGGTCACTGTAGCATTAAAGGTGCCCATGGTTGCGCCAGAAACGGTGATAGTAAATGTCTCTGTTATGCCGACCGCAACTGTCGAGATTGAACTGGTAACGATAAAGTCAGTGCCCGAAACACTAATGCTGCTTACCTCCAGAGGCAATGACCCGGTGTTTTCTATAGCAAATGTTTGTATGATATCATTTCCCTGCAAAACGGATCCTAAATCGATGGCTGACAACTGCCCGTCCATGATGGGAATACCAGCATTGCTACTTCCATAGAAAACGTCTAGCTCTGGCTCAGATATGCCGCCTGTGATGGAGAACGTAAAGGGATTTTCGTCGGTATCGTCGCTCGAAATCGTGACCATCGCATCAAAGGTGCCTGTAATTGCCCCTGATAAGGTAATTGTAAAAGTTTGAGTAGTGCCGGCACTCAACGCTCCGATTGAACTGTTGACAGTATAGTCCGATCCTGTAACAATTATACTGCTGATAGTTAGCGTACTAGTCCCGGAGTTTTTAACAGCAAACGTTTTTGTAATGTCGTTTCCTTGTAGTGCGCCACCAAAACTGATCGGTGTGATTTGCGCATCGATTATCGCTGGCGAGGCCTCGTTAGGGCCGTCGTAGACGTTAATTTCGGGGGCGGTGATTGTGCCTGTTACGGGGAAAGTGAAAGGATTTTCATCTGCGTCGTTACTAGCAATGGTCACTGTTTCATTGAAACTGCCTGGGTTGGTGCCCGACAGGGTCACGGTAAAAGTTTGCGTGGCATTCACGGCAACAGATGCGATGACGCTGACCACACTGTAGGCAGTGCCCGAAACAGTAACGCTGCTGACATTGAGCACGCTCGTCCCTGTGTTTTTGATCGCAAAAGTCCTGGTAATATTGTTTCCTTGTAGCGCACTGCCAAAGTTGATAGAAGTGACTTGTGCATCGGTGATTACAGGAGAGGCGTCAGTGGCACCGTCGTAAACGTTGATTTCGGGAAAGGTGATAGTGCCCCTTAAAGGAAAGGTGAAAGGGTTTTCGTCTGCGTCGTCATTGGCAATAGTCACTGTTTCATTGAATGTGCCTGTGTTGGAGCCGGAAAGAGTCACAGTGAAAGTCTGGGTAGCGCCCACAGCCACTGTGGTGATGGCACTGCTGACGCTGTAGGCCGTGCCGGAAACGGTAATGCTACTAATATTTAGTACACTTGTTCCCGTATTTTTGATGGCAAAAGTTCGTGGGATGCTGTTGCCCTGCACCGCACTGCCAAAGTTGACGACAGCGACTTGTGCATCAGTGATTACAGGAGAGGCGTCCGTGGCGCCGTTGTAAACATTGATTTCAGGAAAGGTGATGACGCCTCTTACAGGGAAGGTAAAAGGGTTTTCGTCGGCGTCGTTACTGGCAATGGTCACCGTTTCATTGAATGTGCCTGTGTTGGAGCCGGAAAGAGTCACAGTGAAGGTCTGCGTAGCACTTACAGCCACTGTGGTAATCACACTGCTGACAGCGTAGGCCGTGCCGGAGACAGTAATGCTGCTGACATTGAGTACGCTCGTTCCGGTATTTTTGATCGCAAAAGTCCTTGTGATGTCGTTGCCCTGTACTGCATTGCCAAAGTTGATGGCGGTTACTTGTGCGTCAGTAATTGCAGGGGAAACATCGGTGGCACCATTGTAAACGTTGATCTCTGGCGCAAGGATAGTGCCTGTTACAGGAAAAGTAAATGGATTTTCGTCGGTGTCATTGTTGTTGATAGTGACCGTGGCATTGAAAGTACCCGCATTTGTGCCAGACAACCGAACGGTGAACGTTTGGGTGGCACCCACAGCAATGGAGGTAATTGAACTGGTAACACTGTAGGCCGTGCCGGAAACGGTAATGCTGCTGACATTGAGCGAACTCGTTCCTGTATTTTTGATGGCAAAAGTCCTGGTAATATTGTTTCCCTGTAGCGCACTGCCAAAGTTGATAGCGGTGGACTGTGCGTCTGCAATAGACGGCTTTGTGTCGTCGGCACCATTGTAAACATTGATTTCGGGCTGTGGCGCTTCTGTCTGATTAAGCCTGATGCTCAACGTTCCCTTCCCTTCGGCCTGTCGGTTAGTGTAGATAAGGTCAGGTCTTTCGTCGCCGTCGATATCATCCAACTGATCGGCAAATGGCGCTGCTGAGGTGGCAAAGACGACGACTTCGTTCATAGCAATAGTGCCTTTCTCGCTCTTGTTGCCATATACAAAAACCCGATCTTCGGTCACCGAGGGAACGGCGATATCGGGTAGCTTGTCTCCATTGATATCACCTACATCAAAGAAGTCACCATAGCTCGACGAGCCTTCTCCAGTATTGAATCCAATAGGCTCATCTAATGTAATTTTTCCGTCGCTGGCGTAGGCATTTCTGAATATTTCAATGATGGTTTGCGTTTGAGACCCAACAATGATGTCCAGAAAGCCATCCTGATCCATATCTGCCGCTTTTACTATGGCAACCGATGAGTTAGGTTTAAAAGTATCAGTCCGATCGAAAGTCAGCTTCCCTTGGGTACTGGTGTTCGTGATAACCTCCAAATTGGCTCCTGCGGCATGTATCAATTCCGGGAGGCCGTCATCATTCAAGTCACCTGCTGTAAGGTCTCCGCCACCTGTAGGTAGTGTTGTTGGGCCGGAAAAGCTTATTTTGCCTATTGAACTTGTGTTCAGGTAAATACTGATTGTACTGCTTGTCATGGCCGCCACATCAACTCTTCCATCCTGATCGAGGTCAGACAGTACGAGTCCTATACTGGGTGTACCTTCGATAGGGAATGTTGAGCCAGCCTCAAAAGTTATTTTTCCGGGGGTACTCTTATTGACCATATAAGCCAAATAGGTACCTGCAACTGCACTTGATCCCCAGAAAACGATATCAAGTAAACCATCACCATCAAGATCATGGATTTTTGGCCCGAAACCGCTAGGGACATTGACGGCAAATTTTGAGACGTCGAACGAAGGAATGCCTTTAGTGGTGTTTTGGTAAATGCTGATAGCGCCACCCGAATGTGTCAAAAGAAGGTCAATAAGCCCATCCTTATCAAAATCAGCGCTTTCCAATCGTTCAGGATTGTCTTCCGTTGTTATTTTATTTTCAGCACCGAAAGCATTCGTGTCGATCGTTGAGACGCCATTCGCATAGGTCGGAATAAAATTTACATTGGAAGTTGCCAGCAAGCCAGACACAGAGATGACAATGATCGGTCCCATTTTGGCTTCCAGCGGAACAGTAACCGACAGTTCAGTTGTACTTCCATCCTTAATTGTCGCGGGTACACCCCCAACAAACACCAGCATGGTGTTGAATTTGTCATCAAAGTTTTCGCCAGTAATGATGACCTGCTCCCCAACTCTGGCAGAGGTAGGAGAAAAGCTTTTGATGATAGGGGCTGCGGCTCTGGAAACACCGTCATAGCCGAACAAGATTAAAAAAATGACCCAGTGATATTTTGACATAGGTACAGGAAAAAGCTGATCGAACTCTTGCTAATCTACGGATGAAAAAGAGCATTTCAATAGAAGAGGGTAGGTTTTTGATAGCAGTAGCAGCATTGGTAGGCCACTGTCACCTTGATTGTTTGTCGATTGATCACTGTATTATGTAAATTATTAATTGTATTATTCCTATAAAAGTAATTACCCTTCATTGCAACTCAAATTATGCTGTCCGAAGTAAATGAAAGCCAACGGAGCAGGCCAGGGATGTTGTTCCTACCTGCCTCAATCCGATTAGGGCCAGTGTAGCCTGCATACGAAGAACTGCACTTTGCCGAGGTTGCACTGAAGGGCATAGAAGCGACGATGAGTTAGCTTTTGTAGGTATTCCTCCGAACGAAAAAAAATTATACCTGCCAAAAACTACATGGTGTGGGTAGGCGGATTCCAGTGTCGGGCATGTCTACATACCCACCAGCGCCAGCGATTTTTTCATGGCGGCCATGTTGGTAGCAAGAGCCTCGTCGTTCTCGAGCTCGTTGAGTGCCTGGTTAAACGGTTCGGTTCTTACCGGCCCGTCGTAGCCGATGTCGATCAATCCCTGTAGGAAGTCTTTCATGTTGATCACGCCGGTGGCAAGCGGCAGCTCCCTTTTTCCGTCCTGCTGCTCCTCTCGTTTGAAGCCAGCTCTGGCATCGTTGATGTCGGCTGTAATGATATCGGAAGGGGTGAGGGTTTTGATGTCCTCCAGAGTATCGTTGGCGCAATACCAGTGGAAGCTGTCCAGCACAAAACCAACATTTCCGGTTCCTATGGCAGCAATGAGTTCTTTGCCTTCCTTCATGGAGCTGATAAAGGTATACCTATTCCCTGCTACCAGCGTTCGCATGCCGAGGTACTCAAGACCAAGCCTGATGCCATAGTCATTCATTATTTTGGCGCATTCACCTAGCCGACTTGCGTGCTGGCGCATATTTTCATTGTAGGTAAGTGTGCCATGAGAAGAAATGATCCACGTGTTGATCCGGGTTGCCCCTTGCTTTTGCATTGCCTCGCAGAACTTGGGAAGGTCTTTTAAATCCTCTTTGAACTTAGCCTCGTCACGACGGAACTCCACCGGAATATTGGTGGAGTCGTAGCTGATCTTATTTGCTTTCATCTTCGCCATGATTTCGTTCAATTGCGCAGACGAATAGTCTTTCATTACCTCCTGAGTAAAAGGGCTAATAGCCTCATAGCCGTGCTGGATGGCGTAATCCAGCGTTTGAGCAAAATTGGCCTTTACCCCGATAATGCCGGGGTTGAGTGCCAATTTGAACTTCCTCTGCGCTTGGGTAGCCGAAAATAAGGGAAACGAAGGGCTGCTGGCAGCTGCAATGGCCAAAGCGGATGACTGGATGAATTTTCTACGATGCATGATTTTGGCTTATAATGTCATAAGATAGAGGATTGGCAAGGACTTTAGAAAGAGAAAGTGGATGTGCGGTAATTCCTTGGTTGCCAGACGAGGTCGAGAGCTTGTTCGGGTTACTTTCCGATACAAAACTTACTAAAGATATTCACCAACAAGTCATCATTCGTCACCTCACCCGTAATCTCACCAAGGTGGTGGAGGGCCTGACGGATGTCGAGAGCCAGGAAGTCGCCGGTGACGTTGGAGCCGATTCCCGTGAGCACATCGTTCAGGGCCTGATTGGTCTTTAGCAGGCTTTCAAAGTGCCGGGCGTTGGTCACAATGGTGTCGCTGCTCCGCACGTTTTTGAGGTTGACCTGGTCGAGAATCTTGTCTTTCAGCTCTTCCAGGTATTGCTGCTGTGAGGCAGAGATAAAGATAAACCTGTCATCTTCTTTTAGTTGAGCTACGAGATCATCTGGTGCTTTGTCAATCTTGTTACCAATAGGAATAAACGGCTTGCCAAGGTTCTCCAGCTTGTTGATTTCTTTGTTGATCTCGGTGATATTGTCGTTCACCAGGTCAAAAAGGTAAAGGATCAGCGAGGCCTCCTTCATTTTGCTGTGGGTTCTTTCCACACCCAGCGCCTCGATGATGTCGGTCGTTTCTCTGATGCCGGCTGTGTCGATGAACCTAAACGCTACTCCTTCAATATTGATTTCATCTTCAATGGAGTCACGGGTGGTGCCGGCAATGTCGGAGACAATGGCCTTGTCTTCTTTGAGTAAGGCATTGAGCAGGGTGGACTTGCCGGCATTGGGTTTTCCGGCAATCACGGTAGGCACGCCGTTTTTGATCACGTTGCCCAAATCGAAGCTCTTGATCAACTGGTTGATGATCGTTTTCAAATCTTTGACCAATTTAGCCAGGTCGTGACGGTCGGCAAACTCCACGTCTTCCTCTCCAAAGTCCAGCTCCAACTCAATCATGCTGGCAAAGTGGATGAGCTGCTCCCGCAGTTGTTTGATGTCTTTCGAAAAGCCCCCCCGCATCTGCGACA
The DNA here is from genome assembly GCF_040222385.1 of Imperialibacter sp. Lineage (GTDB taxonomy): Bacteria > Bacteroidota > Bacteroidia > Cytophagales > Cyclobacteriaceae > Imperialibacter. Next base: position 607,272 of record NZ_JAVKDF010000022.1, on the reverse strand, counting down.
TGGCCGCCTGGTGGGCAGCTTCGGAATCGGAGCTGATCACATCCGCCACAGCCTCGGCCTGCGCCAGGTCGAATTGCCCGTTAAGAAAAGCTCTTTTTGTGAATTCGCCTGGTTTGGCCAGTCGGGCTCCTTTGCTGACTACCAGGTTGATGATGCGCTTGATAATGTATGAAGAGCCATGACAGGAAATCTCCACCACGTTTTCTTTTGTGAACGACTTTGGCGCAACAAAAATAGACATCAGCACTTCGTCGATGATGTCTTTGCCTTCTCTTACCGTACCAAAATGGATCGTATGTGACTCCACCTTTTCAAGGTTTTTACCATGGAAGACGGAGTTGGCTAAACTGATCGCTCGAGGGCCTGAGAGCCTGATGACAGCAATGGCACCAATGCCCTGGGGAGTGGCAAGCGCCACAATGGTATCGTCGAACTGAGAGTAGGAGAGAGCACCCAAACTAAAAAGGGGGTTAATTGTCTGAAAACTTTTTTATGGAAATCACAAATAATAAAGCCCAAGGATCAAATAAATTCCAAATATCAATCCCGAAGCACCAAACCGTTTGGAATTTGAATTTTAGGTCATTGGTGCCTATTTGTGTTTTTGTTATTTGCCTTTTGTATTTTTTGACAAGCTACTTCTTTGCGAGTTTGGAGATGATCCTCTTTAGCTGCGGCGAAGTCTTGTAACCTGAAACTATTTCAAGTCTGTCCTGGTCATTGTCTACCAAAATGAAGGTAGGGTATCCTTGTATCCCAAGCGCCTTCACCATTTCCCGGCCACTGGTTTCCTTACCCAAAAATGTAAACTTATCAGTTGTTTCTCCATTTATTTTGACCACATAAACCGATTCGTTCAAAAGCGAGACAACCTCCGGGTCGGTAAAAGTGGTTTTGTCCATCTTCTTACACCAGCCACACCAGTTGGCGTACATCTCCACAATCACCGGTCTGGGTTCTTTTTTCAGCTTTTCAGCCAACTGGTCAATAGATGTCCATTCCGTAGCCGTTGGTTCAGCCGGAGTAGCAGCCGTAACCACAATGGCGAGTATTGCCACTGACAGTAGTCCAATCAATTGTTTCATATCGGTTCCTCTTTTAAAGTCATGGAAAGTTTCGATCTTCGATTTCTGAACACTACTCCTTGCGTAGGAGAGAACAAAAATACAACCAAAAAGATTAAACCCGCCACCGTCGACATAGCACCGGCGATGGATCCGTCAATAAAGGACGCAAGATAATAGCCCAGCACCGAGACAATCACCCCTATGATACAAGTGAAAATGAGCATTTTCTTGAAATCCTCAGTTAGTAGATAGGCTGTTGCTGGTGGTGCAATAAGTAAGGCCACCACCAAAATAGCCCCTACTGATTCGAAAGATGCCACCGTTGTTAGCGACACAGCTCCCATGAGCAAGTAGTGCCAAAGGGTGGTATTGATGCCAATGATGGCGGCGTAGGAGGGGTCGAACGTGGTGAGGAACAACTCTTTGTATCCGATGAAGATGAAAGCAATGACCACCAGCAGCACTGATCCGGAGATGTACAGTACTCTTGGCCCCATGATAGTGCCGGTGTCGGTGATCCAAAGATCAATGGGCACGTAAGCAATTTCACCGTAAAGCACGCAGTCCTGGTCGAGGTCAACCTTGCCAGCAAAAGTGGAAATCAGGATGACACCAAGAGCAAAGAGCCAGGTGAACGTGACACCGATGGAGGCGTCCGTTTGGAGATTGCCCTTCTTGTGAAAGAACTCGATAAGAAATGTGGTAATGATGCCTAGTGTACCTGCTCCCAAAAGCATGGGCAGGGAGTCCCGGCTGCCAGAAATGAAAAACGCTATCACAATACCCGGCAACACGGCATGAGAAATGGCATCAGCCACCATGGCCATTTTTCGAAGGATGAGGTAGCTCCCCACCAGGCCGCAGGACACCGCCACCAACGAGCCTGCTAAAATAATATATATCGCTTCCATGGCTTATCTGTAAGGGATTGTTTCGTTGTGAGGATCAACCGACGGATAGTTGAGTTTTTTCTCCAGCCTGGCCTCTATTTCCGGTGTTATGATATGCTCAATGGTTTCAGCCTCATCGTGCACATGGTCGGGCGCAATTCGCAAGTACTCGGTAAGGTAAAGCTCCCAAAGCCGGTGCAGCTTCACTATGCGCTGTCCTTTGTTTTTACCTTCCTCAGTAAGTACCCAACCTTCACGATCTTGCTTCAGGAAACCGCTTCTCACTAGTTTTTGTAGGCCGCCTTTCAATCGTCCTATTACGAATCGCCTTTGGGAGATCAGGTCGCTTATCTTTCGGTGTCCATAGTATTGTTCATCGGCCTCACCCAGGTGGAAAAATGCCTTGAGGATGTTTTCCTCCAGGATCTGCTTTTGATATTTTCTTTGCTGGAATTGCTTATACAGAATGCCCTTCTTTGGCGCAATGAAGAACGAGCTCATGGCGATGAAGGAAATCACCAGCACAATCCACGGCCCCGTAGGCATGGCCGGGGCCACAAAGGAAATGTAGGCACCTGAAACACCGGAGATCGCCCCAAAGAGTGCTGCCAGGAACACCATTGTCGTCAGCTTGTCGGTCCAGAACCGGGCTGCCGCTGCAGGCGTAATAAGCATGGCTGCCATGAGCACCACACCCACAGCCTGAATGCCTGTAACTACAGCCAGCACTGTGAGGGTTGTCAAAACGAGCTCCAGCCCCTTCACAGGCATGCCAATGGCTTTTCCAAACTGTTCGTCAAAGGCAAGAAGGGTAAGCTCTTTGAAGAGAAGGCCAACAACAAGAAGCAAAATGACACTGACAGAGCCGAACACGATCAGGTCCTGGCCAACAAGAGAAGCTGCTTTGCCAAACAGGAACTGATCCAGCCCGCTTTGATTGGCGTTGCCGGAATGCTGGATAGCCGTAAGGATCAGAATGCCAAGGCCGAAAAAGACCGACAGGGTAAGACCAATCGCTGTGTCTTCTTTTAGTTTGGAGTACCTGACGATCATGTCGATAAACCGGAGGGAGAGCCAGCCGGTAATGAACGCTCCAATAATCAGGTAAATGGGGTTCTTGGTACCTGTAACAACGAAGGCCAGGCACACACCTGGTAGCACCGAATGTGCCACGGCATCCCCAATGAGTGCTCTTTTCTTGAGAAAAGTAAAACAACCCACTATGGCCGCACTGATAGCCAGCAACACCGAGCCCACCACCACGTACCTGATGTTGGGATCCTGAAAAGAAAAGAAATAGAGAAAGTCTTCCATAATAAGGGTCGCCTGGTTTGCCTACACTGTTTTCTCTCTGCTTGGGAAGCGCCCTTTCGTAAGCAAATCTCCCACTTCCGACAGAATGGTGAGCTTGCCACCGTATGCTTCCTGCAAAAGCTCTTCTTTAAACACGTCGACTGTCGGCCCGGAAGCTACCAGGCGCATATTCAGCAAAATGAGCCAATCGAAATACTTGGCTACGGACTGTAAGTCGTGGTGCACCACCACTACCGCCTTCCCTTCTTTAGACATTCTCCTCAGCAACTCTACAATCGCTTTTTCAGTAGCGGCATCTACACCTGCAAATGGCTCATCCATAAAATAGACCTCTGCCTGCTGCGCCAGCGCCCGGGCCAGAAACACCCGCTGCTGCTGTCCACCTGAGAGCTGTGAAATCTGCCTGTTTTTGAAGGCTTCCATTCCCACCAAGCGCATGCTCTCCTGCACCACCTCCCTGTCGGCTTGCCGTGGCCTTTTGAAAAGCCCCAGCTTTCCGTAACGGCCCATCATTACCACGTCATATACTGAAGCCGGAAAATCCCAGTCGACGGACTCCCGCTGGGGCACGTAGCTGATCTTTTCCCTCACGTTGTCGAGTTGCGTGTCAAATAGCTTCACATAACCGCTGCTAAGCGGCACGAGATCCATAATGGCCTTGATGAGGGTCGACTTACCAGCGCCGTTGGGCCCCACAATCCCTACCAGGCTGCCCTTGGGAAGAGAGAGATCGATACCCCACAGCACCGGCTTTTGACTGTAGCTGACCGTGAGATCGTGCACTTCAATGATCGGATCTTCTGCATGTATGTTCATCTTACCAGATTATTTTAAAGAGGATACTATTGTGTTTACATTCGCCGTAACCATGCCGATATAGGTGCCGTCTTGTGTGCCAAATTCGCCCATTGCGTCAGAATAGAGTTTGCCACCAATCACTACCTGATGTCCACGCTGCCTGCAGCCGTCTACCACCGCATTGATGGCTCTTTCAGATACTGAAGTCTCAACAAAAACAGCTTTGACATTTCTGTCAACAATAAGATTCACCAGATCGGCCACGTCTTTGAGGCCAAACTCCGATTGCGTGGAGATACCTTGAAGACCGTTTACTTCGATGTTGTAAGCATCACCAAAGTAGCCGAATGCATCATGGGCTGTAACCAGAATTCTCTGAGTTTCAGGAATTGTGGCTATTTCTGACGTTACCCAGCTGTGAAGCGAATCAAGTTTCTGCAGATAGACGTCCAAATTTTCCTGATAGTAGGCTGCGTTCTCCGGGTCTTTTTCCTTCAGCGTCTTGCCAACCTCAAGCACAGCGTTTTTCCACAGATCCACATTGAACCAAATGTGTGGGTCATAGTTTCCTGCGAAAACAGGAGTGTCCCTGAGTATTTCTTTCGGTATTTCTTCCGAAACTGCCACCACTGGCTTCAGCCGCCCAAGCTTCTCCAGTACTTCGCCCATCTTGCCTTCAAGGTGCAGCCCATTATAAAAAACAACGTTCGCCGCCGAAAGTCGCTGAAGGTCTCCCTGGGTTGCCTTATAGAGGTGAGGATCAACACCCGGGCCCATCAGGGCGTCCGCTTCGACAGAGTCCTTTGCGATATTCAATACGGCGTCGTAGATCATTCCCGTCGTCGCCAGCACTTTGAGCTTGGTATCTTTCTGCCTTTTTTGACTTGTTTGGGTGCAGCCAAAGAACAGCATGTTGATGATTGCAACTGACAGGGTTATTCTCAACATCAATTTTTTCATATTTAATCTGTGATCAAAATGTTTTGTGATACCTCTCTGGAAATAAATACCTTTTGCTTATTATCTATTAGTATCTCCATTGAACCATCAAAGTCGACTCGCTCAGTTACTTCCAGCTTGGCACCGAGGTAAATGCCGATTTTATCGAGGTATTGTAAAAAGGAAGAGCCTTCGTCGTTCACCGCAACAATTTTTCCTTTGACTCCCACCTCAACTTTGTCCAGAGGTGTTTTTTTTGCAACGGCCATGTCACCGTTTTCGTCAGGAATAGGGTCGCCATGAGGATCTACTTTAGGGTAGTCGAGGAATTCGTCCAGGCGCTGGATAAGGAGACCGGATCTGATGTGCTCCAGCTGCTCAGCCACTTCATGCACCTCATCCCAATTGAATTTTAGTTTATCAACCAGAAACACTTCCCAAAGCCGGTGTTTCCGAATAACCTGTAAAGCCATCACTTTTCCTTTCCTGGAAATATTGACACCATAATACTTTTTGTACGTGACCATCCCTTTTTCGTCAAGCTTCCTGATCATGTCGCTCACGGACGCAGGCTTCGTGTTCATGTGGTCAGAAATCGCATTGGTGGATACCTCAGTAGCTCCACTGTCGGACAAATGAAAAATTGCTTTCAGGTAGTTTTCTTCCGCAAAGCTTAGCATTAGCAATTATTTTGAGTCAAAGGTAAAAATATTTTAGAGTTATCTAAAAATATTTTTCATTCGATGTTATAACGGAAAAACAGGATGGTACGTTCACGCCTTAGTCAAAGAGGCCTGAACAGGTGCCTAGTGATCCGACATAAGCGTGTTAATCAACTCGGTAAGCTTGTGTTCCTCAGCTGCCCAGTAGATGTCGCTGTAGTCGATAGACGCAGGGTAAAAGTTGCTGCCGAGCATTGGCAACAACTCGCTGGCAGAACCCTGCTCCGCCGAAAAAATAACAGCGGCATTTTTTTCAAGGCAGTAGTTGGTCCACGTCCTATCTTCTTGAATGATTATCGGCAGGCGATGCGACATGTACTCCCAAATTTTGGTTGGGAAGCATTCGTTGATGGCCGGATTGTCTGGATAAAAAACCATTCCAAAGTCGGCGTGAACAATAGCAGATTGTATGGTCTCGTAGGGTACCCCATAGGAGCCTCCCGTCAGTGTGACATAGGGATGACTGCTGATCGTTTCAGCAATAAATTGATTCGACTTTTTGTCGGGTACTTTGCCACAAAGGTGGAGTTGGCTTCCTGGAATCGTTTCGTGAATTTTCATAAAAGCATCGATGGCTTCCCGAACCCCATAGGTGAGAGACAGCGTGCCAGTCACGAGAAATACGGGAGCGTTGAGGTTTGCTTTTCGGGCGGTGCGGACTGCAAGGGGCAGTGCTTTGTTTTGAAGAACGGTCCACCGGGTGCCGATAAAAGGAAGGGCAGTGTAACTGTTTTCTGCCAGAGTAAAATGAGAAATGAAAGGAGCGCTCATTGTTTCAGACAGTCTGACCCATGCGGCTGCAAGAGGTTTTAGAAAGGAGGGAAGAGGGGAAAGGTATTTGATGTTCAGTTGGTAATTTTCCTGAATATCATACACAATCCGGGTGCCAAATATTATTTGGTATAGACAACTAACAATCAGAAATTCAGATGTGTTAACTATGATTAGTTCAGGCTTTAATTTAACTAACTTTAGGAAGAACCTGGCGGGAGCAAAAAGTCTCCCAAATGAGATTCTTTTGAAGTAAAAGAGAGGGGTAAATATAATATCGGGATGTGCTGAGTGATTTTTCGAATTGAATCCTATGATATTAAAACCATATTTATTTGTTTTCGTCATTGATAGGGCAAGCTTGTGATAGTGACGTATGTCATCCACAGGTTTCAATACCGAACCAATCACAATTTGTTTTTTTAACATGGTGCTAAGGAAAGTCGATTCCTTTGGCCGAAGATAATTTAATAGAATTTCTACTGAATGGAATTAAGAGAATTAATAGAGAATGCGTGGGACGACCGGGCAACTTTGCAGGACAAGGAAACGGCAATTGCCATCAAAACAATTGTCGATGACCTTGACAAAGGGATTCGTCGTGTGGCCGAAAAAGTGGGAGACGATTGGGTTGTGAACGAGTGGATCAAGAAGGCGGTCATTCTCTATTTTCCTCTGATGAAAATGCAGGCCATTGAGGTAGGGCCATTCTCGTATCACGACAAGATTAAGCTAAAGACTGGCTACGATAAACTGGGAGTGAGGGTGGTGCCAAATGCTGTGGCTCGATACGGATCCTATTTAAGCGCAGGCGTGGTGATGATGCCAAGCTATGTGAACATCGGAGCCTATGTCGACGAGGGAACTATGGTTGACACGTGGGCAACAGTGGGAAGCTGTGCGCAGATCGGGAAGAACGTTCACCTGAGTGGAGGCGTCGGAATCGGTGGTGTACTTGAGCCCGTTCAGGCGGCCCCGGTTATCGTGGAAGACAATGCATTTATTGGTTCACGTTGCATCATTGTAGAGGGCATCAGGATTGGCAAGGAAGCTGTGCTTGGTGCCAATGTTGTGTTGACGGGCAGCTCTAAAATTATAGACGTTTCGGGTAGTGAGCCAGTGGAGTATAAGGGTTATGTGCCCGAGCGCTCGGTGGTGATACCGGGCACAATTCCCAAGAAGTTTCCGGCAGGTACGTTCCAGGTGCCCTGTGCGTTGATCATAGGAAAGAGAAAAGAAAGCACAGATAAAAAGACGTCGCTGAATAGCGCTTTACGTGAGAACGACGTTGCAGTGTAATATACAATCAATTCTGCCTACTTAATTATTTTCACTTTATTTGCACCTTCATTTTGGTTGGGTGCGACCAATTTTATTATCTCAAAGTTGTCAGATGAGTTTGAATAGAAATTTCCTCAAGGGATTTTTAATAGTGATGGTGTGTTTGGTTTCGTGCAAAGACGAGGCTGTGGTGAAGGGCGATCTGCTTTATGAAAAGGGGCAGTACAAGGAGGCCATTGAGGCCTACGACCAGTATCTGTCACTCAATCCGACGCATGTAAAGTCTGTATACAACAAGGGGCGATCTTATGAGGAACTGGGGCAGTACGATAAGGCTCTGGAGTCCTTCAGAAGAACCCTTGAACTTGACGGCAAGAATGTGCCGGCACTTTTGAGCATTGGTCAGTACTATTACAGAGACGGCCAGTATGACAATGCGGCTTTCAATTTTGGAAAAGCTGTTGAAATTGACGGCTCCAATTCACAGGCTTATTTCCTGCTGGGGCGAAGCTACCACCTGCAAGGCATGATGAAAGAGGCGATGGGAGCATACAACAATGCCATTAGCCTTAACAATGACCTTGGAGAGGCTTACTTGTACAGAGGTGCTTTGAAAGTCAATCTTAAGCAAGGGAACAATGCTTGCAATGATTTTAAAACGGCAAAATCACTGGGAGCGAAGGACGCAGATGAAGCTCTTTCCCAATACTGTAAATAACAGGCCTTAATTTTTTATTTGGGTCATTGAGGGGATAATGAAGTGCTCTTTGTGATTGCAGAGCACGTCCGATCCACTTCTTCCCAGCCCGTTACAACGGGGGCAGTCCTGCACCACATGCTTTTCACCCCGACATTGTGTGCAGGTTTCTTTGCCTTTTCCAGTGCAAACATCACATGTTTTATATACATTTTCTCCAAACTGGTTTTTGGAAATCTGAACGCCTTCGCCAAGGCATTTGTGGCACGTTATCTCTCCGAATCCATGACATAGCGGGCACTTGTCATCGATGTGCCCCGAGCCATCGCACTGGCTACATGTGATCAACCTGAAGCCATCGTTATCACAATATTCACAGGCCTCTATCTCCCTTGCCAGCACGTCAAGCCGGTTTTGCAGCATTTTGGCTTCGTTGAAATACTCGCCAGACTTGCCCGTAAGGTCTGTGTACTTATTAAGGAAATTGCGGCTGCTTTGAAGTTGGTGGTTTTTTTCCAGCGTGAAAGCGAAAAAGTACAACGCCTCGGTAGGTACTACTTCGTTGAGAGAGAGAATCTGGCGGAATTTTTTGTCAGCAGCCCGATAATCTTCTTTGGCCATATACCCTTTGGCCTCTTCGAGCAATGCTTTGGCACGGCCCTGACCAGTTTGAGCCCACCCACCATTCGATGAGATGATCAATAGGCAGAATACCATGCTTTTCATTGTCCAACTTCTCATTTCCAGAGGTTTTTATTAATTGTGCTCTCCAATTTCTTTTCTAATTCATCGGGAATCATTGGAAAGAAATCCAGCCCTGTGATCTTTTCGATGGAGTCAATAGTCACGGTATATTCCATTATTCCAAGGGTTGAGGCCTTATTCTCCATCACAAAACCAATTGCCTTCAGCTCGGGTTCAGAAATGTCCAGCACAATTTTGTAAAACTTTTGAGGAACAGCCACTTTATTCTTTCCTATTTTCTTGGCACCACCTTCTACGATTGGGCCTACCACCACAAAAAGCTCTTTGTCTCTCTTTCCCCAATCCCTGACCTTTTCCTCCAACTGTTTCCAAATTCCCCGATTGAACGAGGGATCCTGAGGACTCATGTTGCTCAGAAAGAAAGTGCCATCCATAGCCGACTGCGACCAGCTAAAATCGGCGGCTGGTGCCAGATGTCCCCTGTCATACCCAGACCCTTTATAGTCGGCTAAAGTTGCAGACTCAGTCCGCACGTCTTTGTCTGGTCGAAAGTTATCCTTTCTTTGGGCCGCATTCTTACTGATGTTTTCGGCTGTTAGCCGGTAGGCCACCCACTTAGGCTGCTCAATGTCCTCGTCGTAGGCCAGGGTGTAGCCCTCATGCTCCACGATAAGGTCGTCCTGGCTGTAAGCTGGCCAGGCAAAGTCGAAGGAGGTGGTGTAGTAGTAATGGTCGTAGTCTGTGGGTATTTCTACCTCTTCAGCAGGCTTGTCAGATGATGACTTTCCAGTTTTAGGTTCCGTCTTAACAGGCTTTTGAGCTGACGACTTTTTGCCACTTTCTTTTTTTTCAACCTGATTCGAAGGTTTTTTAGAGGATTCTACAGTCTGTTCTTGCTTACCCCCGGCCTGAAGAAAGTCTGGCAGGCCATCATTATTTTTCAGATACCATGCCAGTCCTATTACCAGGATCATCACAATTCCGAGTATGAGCCCCGAATTGCTTCCTGAGTCTTTAGACGATTTACGGGTACTTCTATTTTTTGCTGGTGCTTTTTTCTTAGCCATTGGTGCTTTTTGATCTCTAAAGACAAATCTAATTTATCTGTTTGAATGAATCCCGTATTTTCGTGCCTTCTTACAAGGAAATTTGCAAATGGCGGTCAGGTACGATCTGGTAGTAATAGGAGGAGGGGCGGCGGGAATTTTCGGTGCGGTGAACGCCTGTGTTCAAAACCCAGGCTTGAAGGTCGCAGTTGTGGAAAAGACCAGTAAGTGGCTCGGGAAGGTGAAAGTGTCGGGCGGCGGTCGCTGCAATGTGACACACGACTGCCAGTATGCCTCACAGCTTGTAAAGCATTATCCAAGAGGTGGTAACTTCCTTAAAAAGGTATTCGATCAGTTTGACGCCAGGGACACAGTGAAGTGGTTTGAAGAAAGGGGAGTACCATTGAAAGTGGAAGCAGACGGACGAATGTTTCCGGTGACCAATTCGTCGCAGACAGTTATTGATTGCCTGTTGAAGGAGGCTGAGAAGTACAATGTTGAGCTCATTCCTCATTTTGCTGTAAAAGAGCTGGAAAAGGCTCCTAACAGTTTTCTTGTGAAAAGTGAAACCATCGTTCTTGAGGCTGATAAAGTATTGGTCACCATAGGCGGGCAACCCAAAGAAGATGGGTTTAGCTGGGTCAAGGCACTGGGGCACACCATAGTTGCACCAGTACCATCGTTGTTCACCTTCAACGTGCCGGAAGGCGGACTTAAAGAATTGTCTGGCGTGTCAGTGCCATCGGCAGAAGTAAAAGTGGCTGGCCGTGGGCTGGCGGCAACAGGCCCGCTGCTGATCACGCACTGGGGCTTTAGTGGCCCGGCTGTATTGCGCCTTTCGGCATGGGGCGCCCGGGATTTGGCAGAAATTAGCTATAAGTCAGTGTTTCTGGTGAACTGGTTGGGCGATAAAAAGGAAGAAGCCTTGCGGGGTGAGATAGAATCACATGCAGCGCAAAGCCCCAAAAAGGTAGTTTTTGGAAATCCAATGTACGGCCTGCCTGGTCGCCTGTGGGAAAAAATAGTTGAAAGAGCAGGGGTTACGCCCGAAAGACGCTGGCTCGACCTATCCAAAAAAGACAAGAACAGACTATGCGAGATGCTGATTCGCTGCACATTCGATATGGATGGCAAAACAACTTTCAAAGAAGAATTTGTTACCTGTGGAGGCGTGAGTCTGGATGAAGTAAACCCCGCCACTATGGAGAGCAGAATTGTTCCCGGCCTCTATTTTGCAGGTGAAGTGCTTGATATTGATGGTATTACTGGCGGCTTTAATTTCCAGAACGCCTGGTCAGGGGGGTGGGTGGCTGCGAGGGAAATAGGCCGCTAGTAGTCCAGATTTGACTTATCAATAGGTCGCAAATTACTTAATTGTTTGTTGAGAAGGAATAGCTTACGCCAATCTGTTGTGTTATCCATCTGGCCTTGTAGTCGAAGTAAGAACGATTGATCAGGGTAGGGCAGAATCTGTATCCAAAATCTATTTTTCGTCCACTGTCTAGGTTCTTGCTAAGGCCGACACCAAACTGAAGACCAAGCATGTCTTGGCTAATTTCAACTTCCCTTTCAATTTCATGATATATTCTGGTGGAGCTATCTGCAACCTTAAAACCGAAACTTCCCCCTGCCAGAATGTAAGGCTTAATGTTTTGAGTTGGAAGGGTATACTTAAAACTTATAGGCAATTCAATGTACGATACTGCCACATTCGTTTCATCATACCAAGGTTGGCCTGAGTAAACAAATAACACATCGGAAAGGTAGGAAGCCTTTGTTGCAAGAATAATTTCTGTTTGCACCGACAACTTATCAGTAAGAACCATGTTTAAAAATGGCCCTATTAGGAAGCCGATTTTTGAGTCGAAACGATGATCATAATACAAATTGTTCTTGCTGTCTACAAAGTAGGTCAGTCGGTTTATGGCAGCTCCTGCCCTTACCCCAAAAAATAGCTTTGTTTTGCTAATGTCTTTATCGCTTTTCTGAGAATTGGGGGCAATGCAAGTCTGATAGGCTGCCAACACCTTTGAAATGTTACTGGCGTTGTAGGAGACATTTTCTATTTTCCCTTTGACTGAGGGACAATCAGATGTTAAAAATAGTAGGGTTCTTACATAACGCTTGTCTTCGATAAGCTTGAAGTCTTGTTTTTTATCTTCTTCATGTAATAATTCAAGAAGCTCTTCACCTCCATTTTTTATCACAAATAGTTTTTCTTCAATTTGAAAAAGGCTGATTTCTCCGTTGAATAAACGAAGGGCAAATCGTTTGCCAAGGCTTGGGATTGTCATTGTTTCATAAAAGTAGCCTCCGTCAAAGTAATAACTACGTAATTCGTTAGGCGTGAGGTCAGTATATTGTTGGCTCCCCGAAGCCCGAAATGACACTTGCTCGTTGAGATCACTTCTTCGCTTTATCGATCCATTGATAGTGTCACCGGTTACTTTGACTATATAGCCTGAAACCGAATTGAAGTCTTGTGAAAGTAGGTTGTGGTTCGCCAGAAAGGCAAATAAAAAAAGAATTAAATATAAATTCTTCATCAAGTTTAATTATAGTTTTACATCCTGATTTATAGCTAATTAATCATATTTACTGACAAATTGTTACTGTATTGGTAAATTTTTTTTGAAAAAGTATATTGATTTGGCTAAGATCATTGTGTAAGCCGGTCTTCGGATCATACCTCCATATTTGTCCAGTTGTGAAATTTGGGTCGGTGCTAAAGTAGGGGGTGAAAACAGCATCACGGGCGGTTTTAATTTCCAGAATGCCTGGTCAGGGGGGGCTGAGAAATCTATAAGTGAGCAGCCAGCTCAATGACGTATGCCACGGCGTATTTTATAACGATGGGGGATGTCACCATCCTTAGGATCTACACTACTTCTTAAACCGTCCCGCCACCACCAATTCCTTTGACCCAGCCGTATACTGGTAAAATCCTTCACCCGCCTTAGCACCCAATTTTCCAGCTGTCACCATGTTGAGTAGCAAAGGACACGGGGCGTACTTCTGATTACCGAAGCCATCGTACATTACTTTAAGGATGGAAAGACACACATCGAGTCCGATGAAATCGGCCAACTGAAGCGGCCCCATCGGGTGCGCCATACCAAGCTTCATCACAGTGTCAATCTCTTCCACACCAGCCACACCTTCGTATAAAGAATAAATGGCCTCGTTGATCATGGGCATCAGTATGCGGTTGGCTACAAAGCCAGGATAGTCGTTTACCTCGGTTGGTATCTTGTCGAGGGTTCGGGACAACTCCAGCACTTGTTTTGTCACTTCGTCGCTCGTGGCATAGCCACGGATCACCTCCACCAGCTTCATTACAGGCACGGGGTTCATGAAATGCATACCTATCACTTTATCCTGTTTTGAAGTGGCTGAAGCGATTTTGGTGATAGAAATAGAAGACGTATTAGAGGCAAGTATGCAATCAGGCGTTGTCAATTGGTCCAATTGTCGGAAAATCTCCAACTTAATATCCATTTTCTCTGTCGCAGCTTCCACCACAAGGTCAGCCTGCGCAACACCCTTGGCAGTTTCTGTGAAGGTGGTGATGTTGGAGAGGGCCGTTTCCTTGTCTGATTCGCTGATCAGCTCCTTGCTTACCTGGCGGTCTAGATTCTTTGATATTGTAGCCTTTGCTTTCTCAAGCGCCGCCGCCGACACGTCGACAAGAGCCACTTTAAAACCTTTCAATGCAAAAACATGAGCGATGCCGTTGCCCATGGTGCCTGATCCAATCACTGCTATATTCTTCATTCGTTGTAGGGTTAATGCTTTGATGGCAAAGCTAAAAAGGATATTGGAAAGGCTACCTGTTGGTGTCGATTCTTTCGTCGTGCAGCAGGCGCAACACAACGCCGTTGCTCCAGCCGAAGCCGTCCTGTGTAGGGTATTCTCCGCCTCCCGCATCAAGACTCAGGTCGAGCACATTGTATTTCTCCATCATCTTGCCTGTTTTATCAAATACACGGGAGTTCAAACTCAGCCACCTTTCGCTGATCTGGTCGGCCAGCAGGTCGTTGCCATATCTGCGAAAGCCATAGATGGTCATCCACTGCAAAGGAGCCCAACCATTCGGAGCGTCCCACTGCTGACCCGAGATGATGTTGGTCGTGGTAATGCCACCTGGTTTCAACAGGTTACGCCTGACTGCTCCCTCAACCTTTTGAGCCTGGGCGTCGTCTGCAAGTCCGAAATAAAGGGGATACATACCGGCAGGTGTGATGAAGTTTCTTTGCGCCGCCGACGGCCAGTGGTAATCAACAAAGTAGTTTTTTTCGTCATTCCAGAAGTACTGGAGGATGAGTGCCTTTCTATCGCTGGCCAGCTGATCAAATTGTTGCGCTCCATCATCATCGCCACCAAAAGACTTCAGTCTGGAAATGGTTGCCTCCAGATTGTACATAAGGCTATTCAGGTCAACCGGCAGGATTTCGGTGGTAACGATCGTTTTGAAGTCACCCGCAATGGCGAACCAGCGGGTACTAAAATCCCAGCCCGACTCGCAGGCTGCCCGCAAGTTGGTGTAAAGCTCCACTTTCTGATTTTCGCTAAGCCCTTCCGCAAGCTCTACGTCTTCCCGATACGATTCCGGCCTTGGCTCCGGTTTGTCATCGAAATAACGGTTCATTATGAGGCCGTTATCTACCATCACCACCCTGCGGTAGGCCGGGTTGCCCTGGTTAAGGGTCTCTCTGCCATCCATCCAGAAAGCATATTCTTTCTCGAGGGCTGGCAGGTACTTCACCACTGCAGAATCACCTTTTGAGTCAGCCAGCAGGTTCACCATAGCAGCGAAGAAAGGCGGCTGGGATCTGCTGAGAAAATAGGTGCGGTTTCCATTCGGAATAAAGCCGATCGAGTCTATCAGGTAGGCAAAGTTGTCCAGCATGTTCTCCATCAGGTCTTCCCGACCAGATACCTGCAAGCCGAGCATGGTGAAATAGCTGTCCCAATAGTAGATCTCACCGAAACGTCCACCAGGCACCACGTATTTGTAGGGCAGAGGAATTAATGAACTATAAGTTTTTTCATCTGGAGACCGGGTAAGATAATCCCACTTCTCGGTAAGTATTTCTGTAAAGCTCTTCGTCGTGTCGGGCACATAATCAGCACCCCTGGGCTTCGGGCCTCTGAAATTGGCGCTCACAAACTCCCCAAGACTAAAGCCAGGCTGATCTTTTTTCTCCATGTACTCAGCCACAATCTCACCGGCAGGTCGTAAAGGGTCGCTGTCCACAAATGTTTTTGAGTCAGAAAAAATTTGAGCCATTTGCACGTCGTGAAAAAGCATTCCCAGGTCTTCATTGGGGCTGTAGGAGGCATTGACGTCAACATTTGACGGCTGGTCGCTGGGCTGACAAGCAAAAAGAAGGGCTAAAAATAATAGCTGGGTGTACTTCCAAATGGAACGTTGCATGGGTTGGCTTTTGGTAAGAATCATGACAGTCATTTACTTCTCAAAGTGAAGTCTTTAACTCATTTAAAATTGTCATAAAATGTAAAATTATCCAAAGCAGACCAATCTCAGCCAGAATTGTCCTATTTTTACAAAAGCTGACATTTCTTAGGAGTGCTGGCTCATGATCAGTCAAGAGATTTTTTTCATTGCCACCAGCCCTCCTGACTCCTGAAATGTAACAATTAAGTGCTTATCCCAGTTAAACTGCGAGACCTTTAATAAACATGAAGAAAAAAAATATCTACGCCCTTGCCTTCCTGGCATCTTTGATCATCATCACCGGATTTAGCAGAAGGCTAAGTGACAGCGCCGAAACAAAAGAAAAGGCACCTTTTGCCTTTGAAACAGAAGTGTTTGCCAAAGGCTTTGAAAGTGCCTGGTCTATGGCCTGGCTGCCAAATGGCGATATGCTGGTGGCAGATAAGCCAGGCAAGCTTTGGAAGATCACCAAAGGCAGCAAAGAGAAAACTGAAATCAAAGGCATTCCTGCTGTGTCTACTAAAGGCCAGGGTGGTCTGTTCGATGTAGAACTGCACCCTAACTATGCAAGTACGGGATGGATATACATCAGCTATGCAGGGCCTGGCGACGGCGGAGCCAACACCGTCATCATCAGAGGAAAGCTTTCAGGAAATGAACTAACAAGCCAGGAAACGATATTCAAGGCCGGCCCCTTGACTGAGAAAGGACAGCATTTTGGTGCACGTATGGCGTTTGACAAAGATGGTTATCTTTTCTTTTCAGTAGGAGAGAGAGGAGAGATGGAAAATGCCCAAACCCTGACGAATGATTGTGGTAAGATCCACAGAATTTTTGATGATGGCAGAGTGCCGGAAGACAATCCTTACGTGCGTATACCTGACGCCAGAACTACTATTTGGAGCTATGGACACAGAAACCCTCAGGGACTAAAGTTTCACCCAACCACAGGTGAACTGTTTGAGCACGAGCATGGCCCAAGGGGAGGCGACGAAGTAAACATCGTTCGCAAAGCTAAAAACTATGGCTGGCCAAGAATCACTTACGGTATCGACTATGATGGCAGCATCATTAGCAACGACAAGGCAAAAGACGGAATGGAGCAGCCCATTCACTACTGGGTGCCATCCATCGCCCCTTGCGGGATGGATTTCGTGACCAGCGACAAATACCCTGAATGGAAAGGCAACTTGTTTGTAGGTGCTTTGGCGGGACAAACGCTGGCCAGACTTGAAGTAAAAGACGGCAAAGTGCTGAAAGAAGAGCGCCTGCTAAATGGCATGGGTCGTATCCGTGATGTAGCCCAGGGGCCTGATGGCTACCTTTATGTGTCAATGGAAGGGCCGGGACAGATTATCCGTTTGATGCCAAAATAAAGCAAAGCGGAGAATTAGTAGCAGGAGAGTGGGAGAGTAAATTCAGTTTACTCTCCCATTCGTTTTTTCACCTGTTGTTCTTTAAAGGACAATATTCACAATCCTCTTAGGCACCACAATTACCTTCTTAGGTGCCTTTCCCTCGGTCCATTTCTGCACAGCCTCGTCGGCCAGCACCGCTTTTTCTACTTCAGCAGGTGAGGCATCAGCAGAGAAACTCATTTTGTGCCTCATCTTTCCGTTGATACTAATCGGGTATTCGAACGCATCCTCTTTGACGAACTCAGGGTTGAACTCAGGAAACTTTGAATATGTAATGCTCTCTGCATTACCCAACTTCTCCCAAAGTTCTTCGGCTATGTGCGGAGCATAAGGCGCAATAATCTGCGTTAAAGGGCCAAGAATATCCTTCTTGTTGCATTTCAGGTCAGTGAGTTCATTCACACAAATCATAAAGCTGCTCACGCTGGTGTTGAACGACAGCTTGTCCACATCATCCGCCATCTTTTTGATGGTTTTGTGAAGCACCTTCAGCTCATCGGCAGTTGGCTTGTCGGTAGAGATGCTCAGCTCGCCTTTGTCGTCGTGGAACAGCCTCCAGGTCTTGCGCAAGAACTTGAACACGCCGTCGATACCGTGGGTGTTCCATGGCTTGAACTGTTCCAGCGGCCCGAGGAACATCTCGTACAAGCGCAGCGTGTCAGCGCCGTACTTCTCGATCATGTCGTCGGGATTGACTACGTTGTACTTCGACTTAGACATCTTTTCGACTTCCCAGCCGCAAATATACTTTCCACCTTCGAGTACAAACTCCGCTGTGGCAGCATCCTTGTTAAATTTCTTGTAGGCTTCGATATCAAGCACGTCATTGGTGACGATGTTGACATCTACATGCAAATCCACAGTATCGTACTGGGCTTTCAACCCGTGTGATACAAACTTGTTTTCGCCCTTCACCCGGTAAACGAAGTTCGATCTTCCCTGAATCATTCCCTGGTTCACCAATTTGGTTGCATATTCGTCCACTGTTACCAGTCCAAGGTCGTAAAGAAATTTCGTCCAGAACCTTGAGTACAGCAAGTGGCCGGTGGCATGCTCGGAGCCGCCGATGTAAAGGTCGACGGACTTCCAGTACTGCTGAGCCTCTTTGCTGCAGAACTCCTTGTCATTTTGCGGATCCATATAGCGGAAGAAGTACCAGCTTGATCCAGCCCAGCCCGGCATGGTGGTCAGCTCATAAGGATGGCCTTCCTTGCTTTTGAAGTCTTTTGCCCTGCCAAGGGGTGGTTCTCCGTCTTCCGTTGGGAGGAATTTATCGACATCGGGAAGCTCCAACGGCAATTCGCCATCTTCCAGCAAATAGGGGATTCCATCCTTGAAATATACAGGCAAAGGCTCACCCCAGTAGCGCTGACGACCAAAAATAGCGTCACGCATACGGAAGTTGACCTTACGTACGCCTATGCCCTTGTCTTCCACATATTGTCCTGCTTTCTCAATGGCTTCCAAAGGAGATAGTCCGTTGAGCATGCCGGAGTTCACCATTTTGCCCTGCTTGGTGGGGTCAGCTTCGGTATCTGTGATTTTTTGCTCGTCGATGATTTGTGTGATCGGCAAACCGAAATGCTTCGCAAAGTTGAAGTCACGCTGGTCGCCACTCGGCACGGCCATTACAGCACCCGTGCCATAGCCTGCCAGTACGTAATCAGCTATGTAGATAGGCACTTTTTCGCCGGAAAATGGATTGATCACATAAGAACCCGTGAAAACACCAGAGACAGTCTTCACATCACTCATCCGGTCTCTTTCTGAACGGTTTTTCGCCACTTCTACATATTGCTCAATTTCTGCTTTTTGAGCAGCAGTAGTGAGCTCCTTTACAATGTCGGCCTCTGGTGCCAGCACCATAAAAGTGACACCGTAGATAGTGTCTATTCGGGTAGTGAACACCCGGATGTTCTTCTCTGAGTTTTCTATTTTGAAGTCAACTTCAGCGCCAATGGATTTGCCAATCCAGTTGCGCTGCATTTCTTTGATAGGCTCTGGCCAGTCGATGCGGTCCAGCCCTTCGAGCAAACGCTCGGCATAGGCCGTGATACGCATACTCCACTGCGGCATCTTCTTTTTGATGACGGGGTGGCCGCCTCTTTCAGAGAAGCCGTCTTTCACTTCGTCGTTGGAAAGCACGGTGCCAAGTGCCTGGCACCAGTTCACGGTAGTTTCGCTAATGTATGTCAGCCGGTACTTTAGCAAAGTTCTTTGCTGGTCGGCTACCGACATGGCTTTCCAGTCTGTAGCCGTAAATAGCGCTGTATCATCATCGCAAACAGCGTTTACCTTGCCATTGCCTTCAGTTTCAAATTTGGCAATCAGCCCAGCAATGGGTTCCGCTTTGTCGCTGTCTTTGTTGTACCAGCTGTTGAACAACTGCTTGAAAATCCATTGTGTCCACTTGTAGAACGATGGATCACTGGTGCGCACTTCTCTTTCCCAGTCATAAGAGAAACCGATATTTTCCAGTTGCTCCTTGTATCGTTTGATATTGGTGTCGGTAGTAATGGCCGGGTGCTGGCCGGTTTGAATAGCATACTGCTCAGCGGGCAAGCCGAAAGAATCGAAGCCCATGGGATGCAGCACATTGAAGCCCAGCATCCTTTTGTAGCGGCTAACAATGTCGGAAGCTATATACCCCAGCGGGTGACCCACATGCAATCCGGCGCCAGACGGATAAGGGAACATGTCGAGCGCATAGAACTTAGGTTTGGACGTATCGGAGCCGGTTTTGAATACCTGTTTCTCTTTCCAGTTTTTCTGCCATTTTTGCTCAATCTCTCTGAAGTTGTACTCAGCCATTACCAGGGGTTTTTCAATTAGCTGGCAAAATTAATGATTACAGTCAGAAATGAGTGGATTTTGCGAAAGGAAAGGTGAGTTTAATTTAGAGGGTGGGATTCACGCAAAGTCGCAAAGACCGCAAAGGAGGACACTATGCCTTTGCGGCCTGATTTATCAGGTTGCGCCTTTGCATGATTTTCAACAAATAGCTATGGTTTCAAGAGTTGAAAAGAACTAGAATTGTAATCGGCGAAAAAAATCAAACAGATTTTTCAGCGAAGATGGAAACCTCTTTCACCAAGTCTCGTCCTTGCTTCAGAATTTAACTTATAGTCAATGAAACTGATCCTTTTTTTAAGCTTGCTTTCACTTTCGGCAGTCTTTGGTACGGTGACCCATGCACAAACCATCACCTACAAGGCTGACACGACAGTCAAAGCAGATACCATCCCTGCCACCCAACCTGAAGAGAAAGTTGAGGGCAACAAAACCATTAAGTACTACGAAACACTGCCGTCGGATCGTGACGACCGCAATGAGCCAGAAAGGCAGTACTATGTAAAATCGAGATCACGCCGGAAAAGTGACATCAAAACACTTTCCGGGAACTTGAACCATAGTGGTGGCTTTGGTGCCCTTTCCTTTCGTGCAACGGAATTTAGGGGGCAACCCATGGTGTTAGGTGGAGTTCGGGGAGGCTGGATTGTCAACCGGTCGCTGGGCATTGGATTTGAAGGACATGGCATTGTGCCTACCGCCAAGTTCGATGACATAGATCCACTGAACAGGGTAGTGGCTGTGGGCGGCTATGGGGGCTTCTTCCTTGAGCCTATTTTCTTCAGCAATCAGGTTGTGCACATTACTTTCCCCGTTTCGGCTGGCGCAGGCTGGCTGGGTTATGTACTCGACTGGGAGGACTACAATGGCACCAACAGAGGCCCTAATATCTCTCAGGACAACGATGTTTTCTGGTATGTAGAACCTGGTGTTGACCTGGAAGTAAACATCGCCAGGAATTTCAGGCTTGATCTTGGGGTTTCCAAGCGCTTCACTCAAGACCTTGATCTTGCCGAAACGACGGAGAAAGACTTCAATGGCATCAACTACTTCCTGACGCTGAAGGTCGGAGGATTTTAAAGGGCAAAAACTCAAAATAACGAAGAAGGTGAGCGAAGTGCTTGCCTTTTTTTATGCCCACAATTCTTTGCCAAGTTCCAAAAACAACCCCGTACCAACTGAAATCAGCTCGTCGGGAAAGTCGTATGTATCGTGATGGAGCTCGGGAGAGGCCAGGCCTGCTCCAAGTCCAAAGAAACCAGTAGAGGTCACCTCACTAAAACGACCAAAGTCCTCCGACCAGGGGAAAGGTGTTTCCGCTACTTCAAAAGCCAGGCCTTGCGACACGGCGGCCCATTGAATTGCTTCAAATGTGTCAGGGTCGTTGATCACCGCTTTGAAGGGATCGCTTTCTTCCATACTCAGACGCACCCCAGCTGCATCACATTTGGCTTTAGCAAAGCTGACCAGCTCCGACCTAACACTCGCCAATTCTTCATTACTGTCTGACCGTAATGTAAAGGCAATCAAACCTTTGCCGGGGTTTACCCCAAAAGCCCTGCCACCCAAATCCATCATTACTGTGGTGATCTTTGTACGGTTTTGGTTTTGCCAGTGCTGGTCATGTAACTCCTGCGCTTTTAGCTGAATGGCTGCAATAACAGGTGCTGGGTTGTTTCCTTTTTCTGGCTGGCCCGCATGGGAGGTTTTGCCTTCCAGAGAAAAAATCAATCCTTCGGACGCCGGACAAGCAACGTCTTTTTTACAGATGACTGCACCTGTTTCAAAACCAGGCACGTTGTGTAGGGCAAAGAGTTGTTTGGGTAAAAAGTTTTCAAGCTTTGGATCGTTCAACATCGATTGGGCCCCGTACCCGGTTTCTTCCGCTGGCTGAAAAATGAGTGTTAACTTTCCCCGACGTACAGGGTTTTCCTTACAGTGCAGCCCCACACCGGCTACTATAGCCATGTGCCCGTCGTGCCCGCACTTGTGACTAATGCCTCCCTTTTCAGACTTGTGTTCAAATGTATTTTGCTCAACAATAGGCAAGGCATCCAATTCACATCGAAACCCAATAGACGGGCCGGGGAGGCCGCTGTCGTACACGACTACCAGACCATTTCCACCTATGCCAGCATGAACAGCGGTCGGGTTAGTTGGCTTCAAAAAGGAGATGACCCGGCAGGCAGTTTCGACCTCTTCTCCTGACAGCTCCGGATGCCGATGCAATTCTTTTCGAAACGATGTAAGCAGTTCTATTTCCTGTTCTTTCATTTTAACGATTTCACTATTCGAAGGGCTTCATCCACGTGCTTTGTTGCCTGCGTTTGCGACCGAAAGACGTGGCGAATAATTCCCTTCTTGTCCACAACAAAAGTAACCCGACCAGTCATAAGTCCGAAAAGTGCCCTGGGCACTCCGAAAAGCCTTTCCACTTTCTTGCCTTTGTCGCTGAGTAAAATAAAGCCAAGCTGGTAGGACTTTGCAAAGGCGTTGTGTCGACTGGCGCCATCAGTGCTGATGCCTATTACCTCCGCATCGTGCTCCCTGAAAACTTCGTATTGGTCACGAAAGCTGCATGCTTCGGCTGTGCAGCCCGAAGTGTAGTCTTTCGGGTAAAAGTAGATGACGAGATTTTTGCTCCCAACAAGGCTGTCGATATCTATAAGTTTGCCGCTTTGGTCAGGTAATTCAAAAGACGGTATTTTATCTCCTACCTTCAGCATCTCCTTGCTTTGTGGCATATTTTTTTATTTGGTTGTAATAATTCAAAATGTTTAACTACTAATGCAAAGAAACGGTTTAGCCCGAATCTTAATGAAGGAAATGAGAAGGTTTTTAGTTCTTTTTTTGGCAATCGGCTTTGTGTTTGCTGGTTGCCAGGCTCCGGTAGAGAAGGTAGCAGCCATTGAACCGACCACTATTGTGTTGGTCAGGCATGCTGAAAAAGCTGACGATGGCACGAAAGATCCATCTTTAGATAGCCTGGGTATAAGGAGAGCCATTGCTTTGATGCAGACGCTGTCCGATGTTCAGTTAACAGGCGTTTACAGCACACCTTACAAAAGAACAAATGAAACAGTCGATGCCATTGCCAGGGAAAACAACCTGGCAGTGACCGAGTATGATCCGGGGAACAAAGAGTTTCTGACTGTGGAGGTGAACAAAAACAGAGGAGGCAGCCTGCTGGTTTCAGGCCACTCAAACACCGTTCCAGCTATGGTAAATCAGTTGGTTGGAAGTGACAGATTTGAAAACCTGGAAGACTGGCAGTACGACTTTCTTTATATCGTTAATATAGGTCAGGATACAACCTTTCAGGTACTTCACTATGGAGCACCCTCTGTAAGTCCTAAATAGATAAAAAACGTTAGCTCAATTACCTGTGGCTTAGTAGCTTTGAAGGATCAAAGAGACAAGCAAAAAATATGAAGCAATACCATGATCTTATGCGGTTAATCCTTGAAAAGGGAACCAAAAAGACAGACAGAACCGGCACTGGCACGATCAGTATTTTCGGCCATCAGATGCGGTTCGACCTGTCGGAGGGGTTTCCTCTGGTAACAACCAAAAAGGTGCATCTGAGGTCTATCATATATGAGTTGTTGTGGTTTTTGCAGGGCGATACAAATATTGAATACCTGGTGAAGAATGGCGTGGGAATCTGGAACGAATGGCCATTCCAAAGTTATCTGAAGCAAACGGGGCAAGAGGAAGCTTATCCAAAATACAGCGAGGAGTGGAAAGAAAAGCTAAAGGAGTTTGTTGAAACGATAAAAACGGACGCTGCATTCGCTAGGAAATATGGGGAGCTGGGGCCGGTATATGGCAAGCAGTGGAGGGACTTTGAAGGTGTAGATCAAATCACAGATGTGATTAACGACATCAAGAGCAAGCCCGACTCCAGAAGACTGATGGTGTCGGCCTGGAACCCGAAAGAGATTCCGGTGATGGCTAAATCTGGTTTGCCGCCTTGCCATACTATTTTTCAGTTTTATGTGGCAGACGGTAAGTTGAGTTGCCAGCTCTATCAGCGCAGTGCCGATGTGTTTTTGGGTGTGCCGTTCAATATTGCGTCGTATGCGCTGCTTACCATGATGGTGGCACAGGTATGCGGGCTTGGTTATGGTGATTTTGTGCATACCCTTGGGGACGCTCATCTTTACTCCAACCATTTGGAGCAGGCTGAGCTTCAGCTTTCACGGGAGCCGTTGCCATTGCCGACAATGGAATTGAACAAAAACGTGAAATCGATTTTTGATTTCGAATACGAAGACTTTAAACTGTTGAACTACGAGCCCTATCCAGGGATAAAGGCACCGGTTGCAGTATGATTTCGATCAGAAAATTGGGCGAGTTATAAAATTTTACTGAATCGAACATAAACAAATGGTAGAAAGAAGCAGTGTGTTTGACATGATAGGCCCTGTGATGATAGGCCCCTCCAGTTCGCACACAGCTGGCGTTGTACGCATAGGCCGTACGGCCAGAAAAATTTTAGGGAGGCAGCCGGAGGAAGTAACCATCACTTTCTTCAATTCGTTTGCCCGTACTTACGAAGGCCATGGCAGCGACCGGGCCATTGTGGCGGGGTTGCTCGACTATAAAACAGACGATAAGAGAATTAAGGAGGCCTTTGAACATGCGGCCAAAGAAGGACTGAAATACACCTTCAAGTCGGTCGGTAACGCACTCACACGGCACCCAAATACAGTTAAACTTGACCTGAAAGCAGGAGAAAAGGTGGTTCAGGTGATTGGAGAAAGCAGGGGAGGCGGGCTGATCAAAATTACTGAAGTCAATGGATTTTCATCTGGCTTCACAGCCAACCTTCATACGATCATTATCACAGCGTCGGATACAAAGGGAAGCATCGCTTATATAGCAAATATTCTTTCTCACGACGACTGCAATATTGCGACGATGACGGTTTCCCGAAAAGGAAAAAACGATTTGGCTTGCCTGATTATTGAGATGGACTCGGGTCTGAAAGCAATTTCTCTTGAATACCTGAGAAACCTCGACTGGGTGAAAGAAGTCATATACATACCAGATATTGATAAATAAATAAAAAGGTCAACAATGAGAAGATTACTTTTTTTAGGACTAATTATTACCTCTCATTTCCTTTATGGTCAATCGAATACCCCTGCCATCGACGGAGGAAAGATGGTGTTGGATTTGCGACAGACAGTGGACATAGCCCTGGAGCGAAACCTCAATATTAAGAGGAGCGAATTGACATTGAGAGGAGCGGAGGTGAATCTGACGCAGTCGAAAATGAACAGGCTTCCCAATGCCAATGTGGGAGTGGGCGCCGGCAGAAACTGGGGTAGATCAGTCGATCCAACAACTAATCAGTTCATCACGCTACCGCTCTATTTTGCCGGTGTACAGGGTAGTAGTAACATGACGCTATTTAATGGCATGCAGTTGCACAACACCGTGAGACGCAATGAGCTGACCAAAAACGCCAACGAATTTGACCTTGAAAAGTCAAAAAATGACGTAATCGTTACCGTGGTCACTTCCTACCTGAACGTCATTCTTAACCAGGAGCTGGTGGAGACTGCCAGGCTTCAGGCGGAGTCTACACAGAATCAATTGGAAAGAACGGTTAAGTTGGTTGATGCCGGGTCGCTACCAATCACGAACCAGCTTGATCTGGAATCGCAGCTGGCGAGCAATGAGTTGGATCTTATCAATGCTGAAAACGACCTTGCTTTGTCGCAGCTTAGCCTGAAGCAGGCCTTGTTGCTGCCCAGCACGACGGAAGTTGAGCTGATTGTTCCTGAGGTGGACGTCCCCAATGAATTGAATCTTGACGATGATGTGGAAGGCATTTATAGAACGGCGTTAGAAGCTATGCCTGAGATAAAAAGTGCGGACCTGAATGTTCAGTCTGCCGAGGTGGGTTTGAGAGTTGCACAAGGCGGCATCATGCCTACTTTAAGTTTGGGGGCAAGTTTCAACACCAATTATTCCGAAATTGCCGATAGAGAGCGGGAAATATATGATGGGACAACTTTCGCTGAGTTTCCGATAGGCTTTCTTGAAAATGACAGGTCACAGCTTGTATACACTCGTCAACAAGTGCCCAATGTTGTCAGCACCGAGCCGGACTTTCCGGTTTTCGACCAATTCTCCGAATACCTGAGCAAACAGATCAACCTGAACCTATCAGTACCTATTTTCAATAGGTTTACAACTCGTTCCAATGTGCAGCGAGCCATTATCACTCAGAAAACTGCAGAGATATCAGCCCTTGAAACCAGAAACACATTGAGGCAAAATATTGAAACAGCCTATAACAATGCAAATGCGGCTTTGAAGTCATACAACGCTTCAGAAAGGCAGGTAAGCGCATTGGAACAGTCCTTCAAAAACACTGAAAATCGCTACTCATTAGGTGCTGTCAACTTTGTTGAGTACCAGGTGGCCAGCAACAACCTGTTCAGGGCACGCTCTGGTTTGGTGAGAGCTAAATACACCTATTTGTTTCGTTTAAAAATTTTAGAATTCTATCAGGGAAAAGAATTAACCTTCTAAATCATGGCTAAGAAAAAGAAATCAAATAAGTTAATATACATTCTTCTCGGGGTTGTTGCTGTACTGATCGTGGTAGTGCTGGTTGGCAAATCGCAGGGCTGGATTGGTAAAAAGCAGTCGATGGAGGTGGAATTTAGTAATGCCGCCAGGAAAACTATCGTCGAAAAAGTCAGTGCTTCTGGGGCTATACAGCCTGAAATAGAAGTAAAGATGACCCCGGACGTTGCTGGTGAGATCATTGAACTGAACGTTGAGGAAGGTGACTCAGTGATGATTGGAGACCGCCTGATAAAGATACGTCCCGACAACTGGCAGTCAGCTGTAGACAGAACATTGGCCAACCTTAATCAGCAAAAAGCCAATGAGGCAGATGCAAGAGCGAGGCTGGAAAGGGCCAGGGCTAATTTTGACAGAGCGAAGCTGGAGTATACCCGCCAAAAGAAGCTGTACGAGGAAAAAGTAATTTCTGATGCAGACTGGGAGCTGGCCGACTCTAACTACAAGGTGGCGCAAACCGACCTCTCTTCCGCCGAAGAGAATGTAAATGCCGCCGAGTACATCGTGAAGAGCTCTCAGGCGTCAGTAAATGAGGCGAAAGAGAACCTTCGCCTGACAACGGTGTTGTCGCCTATGAATGGAACGGTATCTAAGCTCAGTGTGGAAAAAGGAGAGCGTGTGGTTGGTACCCAGCAGATGGCCGGCACAGAGATGCTTCGCATTGCCGACCTGAACAAAATGGAAGTGAGGGTGAATGTGAATGAAAATGACATCATAAGAATTGCCGTGGGTGACACCGCCCTTATTCAGGTAGACAGCTACACCTACCTTGAAAAGGAGTTTAAAGGTATTGTGACGCAGATTGCCAACACGGCCAACGATAAAGCATCTGCCGATGCAGTGACTGAATTTGAAGTGCGTATCAGAGTACTAAACAGCTCCTACAACGACTTGATCAATGAAAAGGGCATTAAGAACCCGCTTAGGCCGGGTATGACTGCCAGCGTTGACATTATCACGGAAAGAAAAGATAAGGTCTTGTCTGTTCCGTTGGCGGCTGTTACTACCAGAAGCAGTAAAGATGAGAAAGCTGGCGAAGGCAAAGAGGGAGAGAGCGCTGAAGCGAGCACTCCTGCGCCGGGTGAAAAAGACGAAGTGCTACAGGTGGTATTCCTCAACGACAATGGCGTAGCCAAAATGGTGGAGGTTAAAACCGGCATTAGCGACTTTGAAAATATTGAAGTGCTGAGTGGTGTGAAAGAGGGAGACGAGATTATTTCCGGCCCCTTCCTTGCTGTTTCTAAAAGGCTGAAAGATGGAGAGGCAGTGCAAAAAATGGGAGGCGAGGACAAAGCAGTTGCCAGCAAAGAAGAAGAAAAAAAATAGTAAATAGCAATTAGGCTAAAAACAGAAAACCGTGGTGAGAGCCACGGTTTTTTTAGTCAAAAAGGAGGAAGTAAACGCCATGCAGAAAATTTGGCAATTACCGTTCCTTATGAGCCAACTTTGATCAAATAGTAATTCTTCTTTCCCTTCTGGCAAAGCAGGTATTTGCTCTGAAGCAGCCTGTAAGCTGGCTTTTCGTTGGGGTCAGTTGCCTTTAGTTTGTTGATGCTCACACCACCCTGCTGGATCATTTTGCGTGCCTCGCCTTTCGATGTAAAGATTTCGCTGCCGGTTTCCGTTGAGAGCAAATCCGTTATGGTAGCGGCACTGTCGAGGGTTGTCCGGGTGATCTCTACCATCGGCACACCTTCAAACACTTGCAGCAAGGTTTTCTCATCTATTTCCTCCAACTCGGCCGTTACATCTTTGCCAAAAAGAATGCTTGACGCCTTTACAGCCATGTTGTAGTCAGCTTCTGAGTGCACCCTTATGGTTACGTCTTTGGCAATGGCCTGCTGCATAATTCTCAAATGCGGCGCTTCGGCATGCTCTTTCTCTAGTGTTTCTATTTCGTCCTTGCCAAGCAGCGTAAATACCCTGATCAGTCGGTGACTGTCGTCATCAGAGCAATTGAGCCAGAACTGGTAAAATTTGTAGGGGCTGGTCATCTCAGGATCGAGCCATACATTGCCGCCTTCACTTTTGCCGAACTTGGTGCCGTCTGCCTTGGTCACCAGGGGGGTAGTCAGCGCATAAGCTTCTCCACTGGCTTTCCTGCGGATAAACTCTGTGCCGGTGGTGATATTACCCCACTGATCGCTGCCACCCATTTGCAGCTTTACCTGATGCTCGGTATACAAATGATAGAAGTCGTAACCTTGCAGGAGCTGGTAGGAAAACTCAGTAAAGGAAAGGCCTGTCTCCAAACGGTTCTTTACCGAATCTTTGGCCATCATGTAATTCACCGTGATGTGTTTGCCGGCATCTCTCAAAAATTCAAGGAAACCGAACTTTTTGAACCAGTCGTAATTGTTGACCATCACAGCCGCATTCTTCCCACTGTCAAAAGCTAGAAACTTCTCCAATTGTACTTTAATACCATCCTGGTTTTTGCGCAGCGTCCCTTCATCCAACAGATTTCGCTCTTCCGACTTACCCGACGGGTCCCCGATCATACCAGTGGCACCGCCTACGAGGGCATAAGGTTTGTGCCCGGCCCGTTGGAGGTGGACAAGCAGCATAATAGTAGCCAGGTTGCCTATGTGGAGTGATGCTGCAGTTGGGTCAAAGCCGATGTAGGCTGAAGTCATTTCTTTTTTCAGCTGGTCTTCTGTTCCCGGCATCATGTCGTTCAACATGCCTCTCCACTTAAGCTCTTCTATAAAGTCGATCATACTGCTTTTTGATTTCAGGGCTCAAAAATAAAGGACTCAGCTTAACCATTCTAACGCAACCGAATTTTTTCTTCGGTTATAAATTATTTAGTAGTAGGCGCCGGTTTAGTGTAAAATACTAATTATATTAGCCTAATAAAATTAGTAAATGAAAGGAAGAGGAACAGGTTTGCAGCCTAACAACAGGTTTGCCAGTCAGGAGAGAGGTAATTATCACGAAGAGGGGATTGATGAACAGCTGCTGCAGGAGAGAGTGCCCACCGAATATATCATGGAGCACCCCAAGAAGGTGATGAGTAAAAACGACAGCCCGGATATTCCCTTCACCTATTCCATCAACCCGTACCAGGGGTGTGAGCATGGCTGTATTTACTGCTATGCACGCAATTCACATGAATACTGGGGATACAACATGGGGCTGGACTTCGAGCGGAAAATTGTGGTGAAGCCCGACGCTCCAAGGTTGCTGGAAAAGTCTTTCCTGAGCCCGTCATGGAAGGCCCAGGTAGTGATGCTTTCAGGCAATACCGATTGTTATCAACCGGCGGAAAAGAAGTACGGCATTACAAGAGAATTGTTGAAGGTCTTTCAGAAGTATGGCAACCCGCTCGGCATTATCACCAAAAATGCATTGATCGAAAGAGATTTGGACGTACTGTCGGATCTTGCCTCAGAAAACCTCGTTCATGTAATTTTCACCATTACATCGCTAGACGAAGAATTAAGAAGGGTATTGGAACCGAGAACATCTCATCCCCTGAAGAAACTAAAAGTGATGGAGAAGCTGACCCAGAAGGGCATTCCGTGCGGTGTGATGATGGGGCCAATTATTCCAGGTCTCAACAATACGGAGATTCCAAGGATACTGAAACTCTCATCAGAGTATGGAGCGCTTACATCTACATTCACCCTCGTCAGGCTTAATGGCCAGCTGGGCGTTTTGTTCAAGGACTGGCTCGAAACTCACTTTCCCGACAGAGCTGCCAAGGTGTGGAATCAAATCTGCGCTATTCATGACGGACAGGTAAATGACAGTGAGTTTGGCCGCAGAATGAGGGGGGAAGGGCCGCTGGCAGAAAGCATCCATGCCATGTTTTCCAAAATGCAGGACAGGTATTTCAAAGACAAAAAAATGCCGGACTACGATTTTACTCGTTTCCGGCGCAAAGGTGTACTAAATCTTTTTTAATCAGAACCAGACTATGTCTACTTTGATACATTTTTTTCCTGACTCCCTTCAGGGTAGGGGTAAATCAGGACAAAAATCACACGATACTTAACATGTCAAAGTTGGACTATTAGTTCTTCTTGATTGCCTTGAGAAAAAGGTTAGCGGCCGCTGGATTGGTGGCCAGGGGGATGTTGTGAACGTCACAAATCCTCATCAACATTTGAACATCGGGTTCGTGCGGGTGCTTGTCGAGCGGGTCTCTGAAAAAGATGACCATATCGAGGTTTTTTTCTGCCGCCATGGCTGCAATTTGCGCATCACCCCCAAGCGGGCCTGATAACATTTTGTGAACCTGCAGACCGGCATTTTCAATATGCCTACCAGTGGTGCCTGTGGCGATCAGCTCAATGCCTCCGAGCAACTCCTTGTTGCCGAGCAGAAAAGCGACCATCTCTGGTTTTTTACCGTCGTGTGCTATCAATGCTAATTTCATAAGTTCTTTGTGTTGGGGGCAAAGTTACCCTTTCAATAAAATAATTAGCGTTTGTTCACATTAAAATCTGACTTGTTTAAGTAATCTTTGATGTGTGAACCCAGGAAAGTATGCACTCAAAAATCTCCTACTTCAAAATACTAAACCAGCCCGATGACGAAACCTGCGGCCCAACCAGTCTGCATGCGGTTTACAACTATTACCATGACTTTATTAATCTGCAGCAGGTAATTGACGAGGTTACATTTTTGGAAGAGGGTGGTACCTTGGGGAACCTATTAGGTATTCATGCGCTGAAAAGGGGATACAAGGCGAAAATGCATTCTTATAACCTCAATGTTTTTGACCCTGTTTGGTCCACGCTGACACACGATGAGCTGATTGAGAAATTAAAAGCACAGCTCAAGTACAAGAGAGGCAAAAAATTTGAAAACGCAACCCACTCGTACATCGAATTTCTGACCAGAGGAGGTGAAATCGCTTTTGAGGATTTGACGGTGGACCTTATTAGAAAGTACCTCGACCGACGACGCCCGATCCTCACTGGCTTAAGTGCAACTTACCTGTACGACTGCAAAAGGGAGTATGCTAACGATGAAGGCCGCTCGGTTTATGACGACCTGAAAGGCTACCCAATGGGGCACTTCGTAGTGCTTACTGCCATCGACGAAAACGGAATTGTTTCAGTGTCCGATCCATATCAGGAAAATCCTCTTTCGGGAGAGAACGAATATAAAGTCGATGTGCATAGGCTTATCAACTCCATTTTGTTGGGTATTGTGACCTATGATGCTAACTTGTTGATTTTAGAACCGACAGATAAAGAATGAGAAAAATTGTTGTTATCAACAACCCTAAAGACTGGCAGCTTAACATTGAAGGAGTGGAGGTGGTGGCAGTTAGATCTTACCTTACCAACCCTCAATACGCTGACATAAAGAACGTTAGAATTTTTAATCTGGCCAGGAACTACTGGTACCAGTCGGCGGGATACTACGTGTCGTTGCTGGCTGAAGCCAGGGGGCAGAAAGTGATCCCCAGTGTGACAACGATTCAGGATTTGAAATCAAGCACCATCGTTAGGGTGATCACCGACGAAATTGATGAACTGATCCAAAAGAGCCTTTCTAAGATCAAATCCAATCAGTTTGCCCTAAGTATTTACTTTGGAAAAAACCTCAGTCCTCAATACGACACACTGAGTAAGGCACTATACAACCTGTTCCAGGCACCGATTCTCAGGGCACAATTCCAATTTCAGAAAAAATGGGTGCTACAGGGCATAAGCCCCATTTCGGTAAAAGAAATACCAGAAAGTCACAAGCCATTTCTCGAGGAGTCTGCCAACGAGTACTTTAAGAAAAAGCGCTACGACGGCAAACGCATTTCCAAAACGATTTACGACCTCGCTATTTTGGTCAACCCCAACGAAAAGGCACCACCTTCTGACAAAAAGGCTATCCAAAAATTTATCGATATAGGGGAGGAGTTGGGTTTTTATGCTGACCTAATTACCAAAGAGGATTATAGCAGAGTGTCTGAATACGATGCGTTGTTTATCAGGGAGACTACCGCCGTCAATCACCACACTTATCGCTTTGCCAGGCGAGCATTTGCAGATGGAATTCCGGTGATAGACGACCCCATTTCGATTATGCGATGCACCAACAAGGTGTTTTTAGCAGAAACATTGGGCAAGGCTAAAATTTCTACACCTAAGACGGTCATCGTTCACAAAGACAACCGGAATGATCTCGAGGCTATGCTGGGCTTTCCTATTGTGCTCAAGCAGCCAGACAGCGCCTTTTCTGTGGGAGTCATGAAGGCAGTTGACCGAAAAAGCCTGGACCAGATTCTGGACAAAATGCTCAGTGATTCGGACCTGGTTATCGCACAAGAGTTTCTGCCCACCGACTATGACTGGCGTATCGGCATTTTGGATAACAAGCCGCTTTATGCTTGCAAGTACTACATGGCCAAAGATCATTGGCAGATTTATAATTGGACGAAATCGAAGACTGATGACCAGTTTGGCAATGCTGAGACAATGCCTGTAGAAAAGGTGCCGGAAATCGTGTTGGAAACCTCGCTGAAGGCCGCTAACCTGATTGGTAGTGGGTTGTATGGAGTAGATATCAAGCAGAAAGGCAACAGCGTCTATATTATTGAAGTAAATGACAACCCCAGCCTCGATCATGGCATAGAAGACTATTGCCTGAAGGATGAGCTTTACAGGAAGGTGCTTGGCTCCCTTTTACGCAGAATAGAGCAAAAGAAAACCCTCTAAGTCTATGGCAGAGCAGAAGCGAAACTTGCACTTGTTCGAAGGGTTTGGTGTGGAAATGGAGTATATGATCGTTTCCAGAAAGGAGTTGGATGTCCGGCCAATAGCTGACAAGCTTTTCAAGGAAGTGACCGGGGAGTTTGTTGCAGACGTATATCGGGGGCCCATTGCCTGGTCCAACGAATTGGTGTCTCACGTAATTGAGATAAAGACTAACGGGCCGGCAGCCACACTCAACGGCCTGGATAAGCCCTTTCATGAAAACATTCAGGAAATCAACCGCCTTTTGGCACCCTTCGACGCCATGCTCCTACCCGGTGGTGCACACCCCTGGATGGATCCATTTAAGGAAACCGTGATTTGGCCGCATGAGAACAACGATATCTACGAGCTCTATAACCGCATCTTCGACTGCCGTGGACACGGATGGAGTAACTTGCAAAGTACCCATATCAACCTGCCTTTTCAGGGTGACGAGGAATTTGCCAGGCTGCATGCCGCCATCAGGGTCGTGCTGCCCATTATTCCTGCATTGTCGGCATCTTCTCCCATATTGGACGGACAATTGACTGGCTTCACCGACTCGAGACTTGAGACATATCGGCACAACCAGGAGAAAGTACCATCTATTGCAGGCAAAGTGGTGCCGGAGCAATTGTTTACGCAGGCAGAATATGACAAGCAAATCTTTCAGCGAATCAGAGGAGACATCAACAGCTACGATACCGATGGTATTTTGGATCAATATTTCCTGAATTCGAGAGGGGCTATTGCAAGGTTCGACCGTGGCGCAATTGAAATCCGAATTAT
This sequence comes from Imperialibacter sp., assembly GCF_040222385.1. Lineage (GTDB taxonomy): Bacteria > Bacteroidota > Bacteroidia > Cytophagales > Cyclobacteriaceae > Imperialibacter. Next base: position 573,232 of record NZ_JAVKDF010000022.1, on the reverse strand, counting down.
AGATATTCAGGAATGCCCGGCTGCCGACATCGCCATTCTGCAGCTGATCGTAGCGTTGCTTAAGGAACTTGTCTCGGAGACGTTCTGTAGCTTCGACGAGCAAAAGAGTTGGCATGAAGACGATTTGGCGGCTATTTTTCTCGGGGTTGTAAAAGAGGGAAGCAAATACACCATCGATAACAGCGAATACCTGAAGCTTTTTGGGTTGAAACAAAACGTTGCCACTGCGGCGAAATGTTGGGAGCATTTGATCGATATCGCAGACAAGGCTCAATCGAATACTATAGTAAGAACCATCCTGGGAGAAGGAAACCTGTCGGAGCGAATTGCCAAGCACCTTGGAGGCGGCTTTGACCATGAAGCCTTGCTAGGTCTTTACAAAAAGCTGGCAAGCTGCCTTGAAAACAACACAATGTTTTTGCCGTCGGCCAAAGGATGAGTAAGGTAAAATTCATATTGACTTGTGAGCATGGGGGCAATGAAGTCCCTGAAGAGTATGAATACCTGTTCAACAAAGAGCCGGAGGTATTAAAAACCCACAGGGGCCTCGACATAGGCGCTTTGGCGTTGTTTGAGCGGTTGAAAACGATAAAAGCTGACAGTAGTTATTTTTCAACCACCTCCAGATTGCTCGTGGAACTCAACAGGTCGCCCAATCACAAATCGCTGTTTTCTGAGTATACAAAGCCTCTGCAGAAAATAGTTCGCAGGCATATCGTAGCAAAATACTATACTCCTTACCGCAACACCGTTTATGCCAAAATACACAAATGGGTAAGCAAAGGACACAAGGTAGTTCATGTCTCGGTGCATACTTTTACACCAATATTTGAAGGGAAGGAAAGAAAGGTTGACGTCGGGCTGCTTTTCGATCCGAAAAAGAAGCTTGAGAAAGAATTTTGCGCTGGCTGGAAGAGCGAAATGAAGGCACTCAATAGCAATTTTACGGTGAAGTTTAATGAGCCCTACCTGGGCAAGTCCGACGGGTTTACTACTTTCCTGAGAAAGGAATTTGATGACTCGTCGTATGCTGGTATAGAATTAGAGGTCAACCAGAAATTCTACATTGGCAATGGCCATCAGTGGCCTCAAGATATTCTCGACCTGATCCTAACAAGCTATGGGGAGCAGATAAAGGTGTTTGATAAAACGCACTAAGGCAACGTTTTCAGGTAGGCTACCAATTCATCATAGTTTTTCTCCAGCGCATAATCGGTTGGTGTTTTCCCACCCTCATCTGCGATTGTAGGGTCAGCTCCCGCAGCTACAAGTATTCTGACAATCTCTAAACTTCCGTTGTGGCAGGCTGAATGGATGGGGCAAATACCTTTTTGCTGAGGCAGGTTTACGTTTGCGCCCGCCGCTATCAACAAGTTTACAATGGGCACATTTGAAATGGCGCAGGCGGAGTGAATGGGCGCTACCCGAAAGTCGTTGTTGGCAGCAATGTTCACATCAGCGCCAGTTTCTATCAAGTAAGCGGCAAGGTTCGAGTGCCCAAAGAAACAGGCGAGCCCAAGCGGTGTAAATCCATCTGCGGAAAAGGAGTTCAATGCCTCTGGTACTTTATCAATATGCTCTTTTACGGTCTCTAATTCTCCAATGCAGCAGGCTTCATGAATTGTGACATTGCCGAGATACGACCTTATTGTTCTTACGGCTTCCAGGTTTCTGTAGTAGGCTGCAAACGTGATCAACGATACGCCCATGGAAGTGACGAGGTGGGCTTTTTCCGGGCTTTCCTTTAGCGCAACAGCTAACTGTTCATTAGCTCCGGAAGAAACAAGGTTTTGAATTTGATCGAGCGGCATGGCCTGAAGTTTTTGAGAGCGAAATGAATAGAATTGGTTAGTTAGTTTTTGCTTACACTTTATTTTTCGCAGTACGCACAACCGATTGATTCAATGCGTAGCTTTGTGACTCTATCGTTATTATTTGTCAATATATAAGAAAGTTGCCGCTGTTGAAAGGGTTTTCGACGGCCTGCAAAAAGAGATTAGCACCTTCCAGGCACAATCATCATTAAAATGCCTTACTGGCTGCGGAAAGTGCTGTACCAAGTCAGACCTTTCAGCCACAATTCTTGAATTTCTCCCGTTGGCCTATCACCTCTACAAAACCGACAAAGCAGAGGAGATGCTCGCCAAAATGGATGAAGAAAGCGAATCGACAATTTGTCATTTGTTTAACCCATTGGTAGTTGGTGCTGGGTCAGGCTTTTGCGGTAACTATAAGTACAGAGGCCTCATTTGCCGACTGTTTGGCTATGCCGCTTCCCGGGATAAAAATGGGCAAAAGACCCTGGTCACCTGCCAATTGATCAAAGCAGATCAGCCAGTGCAATACCAAACAACGGTGGGAGCGATTAGCGCCGGAACCATGGCCGTGCCAATGATGTCGGACTATCAGTCACAGCTGATGGGGATAGACTGGGAATTGGGGAGCAAGTTTTACCCTGTCAACACAGCGATCAGAAAGGCTGTTGAAATGGTTTTATTCTACTATCAGTTTAGGGGAAGGAGAGCAAGCTAGTAAGGCTGATAATATATATGTAAAAAGGCCCGTAAAGGGCCTTTCTTATTACTGAATAGAGTCAGTCTGAACAATTTCGGTTGAATCCGATGACAGCGTGCTATCAGCCGGTGAAATTTCCTCCATCACTACTGCTGGAGTTTCAAGGGTTGTAGAGTCTGCTGCAACTTCAGCGGTTTCCGTTTTGGTTGATTGACAAGAACTAATTGCAATGAAACTGGTCATAGCCAGCAACATAAGCGTCTTTTTCATATTAGGTTTTGATTTAGGACGCAAATGTATCGGTAAGTTATTTCACTTATTGCAATGTGGGAGATAATTATTTTTTAATCGATGTCGTCGTCGAATCCCTGATTGTAAGAAGGGTCGCTGGAAGAGTCTTCTGCATCGTCCGCATCGTCGGCCCCTGCAACTTCATCCACGTCATCATCTCCTCCTGCATCGAACCCATCATCGTCGTCGTCGTCATTGGCAGCAGCCTTACTTTTCATCGATTCCAGGGGCACCTTAATTAGGTAGTTGGCTTCCTCAGTTTCTAGAGGTACAGCAAAATAAGTTTCATTTTGTGCGTTTGTGAGCCTGATCACATTGCCGGTAAACCCAGAAGGGTAGGCTTCTTGAAGCAGGTCCTTCATCGCCTGATCCAGCTTCTCATAACTTTTGATTACTCTCTTTTTGTCCATTTGAAATAAACAGTACGGGCTTTTGAATTTTGATGTAATTATAAATCGTTTACACCACTATTTGTCAAGCATTTTCGATAATTTTTTCGACAAGTAGCTTAAAATTTAAATTTAGGCATATTTTGCAGCCATGAACGAACAACGAGAGGCAGGTGGAAGGGCCTGGCAAATGGTCAAAGCCGGAAGTATGGACAGGCTGCTAAAGGTGGAAACGACGATAGCTGAGCCGGATGATAGCAGTGTGTTGGTTGCCGTTAAAGCGATAGGCCTAAATTTTGCTGACATTTTCGCCATGTTGGGTATTTATAGCGCCACCCCTAAAGGTACTTTCATACCCGGGCTTGAGTTTTCAGGCGAAATACTTCGAGTGGGTAAAAACGTGACCAAATTCAAAACAGGCAACAGGGTAATGGGAGTGACACGCTTCGGTGCATATACTACTCATATTGTACAATCTCCTGACTACCTCAGCCCAATTCCAAAAGGCTGGTCGTTCGAAGAAGGGGCAGCATACCTGGTGCAGGCTCTAACAGCCTACTATTCCTTGTTTTCTTTGGGGAGTATACAAAAAGGCTATAAGATTTTGATCCACAGTGCAGCCGGGGGCGTCGGTATACTGGCTAACCGCATCGCAAAAAAAATGGATGCGTACACTGTCGGAACGATTGGGTCAGCCGCCAAGAGGGAACTTCTTATGAAGGAAGGTTACGATGAGGTGCTGGTAAGAGACGAATCATTTGAAACTAAACTGGAAGCGACGGCGAAAGAGCGTCCGTTCAATATGGTGCTGGAGTGCATTGGAGGGAAGGTGTTGGATATGAGCTACAAAGCGATGGCAGCGCAGGGCAGGATGATCATTTATGGGTCAGCGCATTTCGCTGAAACGGGGAGCAAGCTAAATCCAATAAAGCTTGCTTTGAAGTTTTTGCGCAGGCCAAAAATAGACCCTCTCAAGCTTATCAGCGACAACAAGTCGGTGATGGGCTTCAATTTGATCTGGCTGTATGAGAAAAAGGAAATCTTGCAGTATTCTCTGGCTGAGCTCGAAAAATTGGAGATTGGTCCTCCAATGGTTGGTCATACCTTTGATTTCGATGATATGAAAGAAGCCATTGCCCTCTTTCAAAGTGGAAAAACAACAGGCAAGGTGGTCATAACCATAGCATAATGGAACTGGTAGTAGACATAGGTAATTCAGACGTTGTTTTTGGCTTGTTTACGGAGGAAGAACCCCGGCTTGTTTTCAGAACCCCATCACAACGTGATCTTCCAGCCTCTGAATATGAAAAGAGAATAAGGGCCTGGTTTCTCGAAAACGGACTTAGCTATTCCGACATTAGCGGAATAATAATTAGCAGTGTTGTTCCCAATCTCACACCGGTGATGGAGGAAGTGGTGGAAAGGTTGTTTTCTGTGCCGCCGCTGCTTGCCGGTCCGGCCATTTACAAGGGCCTTAGCCTGAAAATAAAGAACCCCTATGAGATAGGTTCTGACCTGGTAGCCAATGCTACCGCCGCCTTTACCTATCACCAGTCAGCGGCTATTGTCGTCGACTTTGGTACCGCCTTGTCATTCACTGTCGTTTCAGCAAAAGGAGAAATACTTGGGGTGAATATTGCACCAGGGATCAAGACCGCTATGAAGTCTCTTTTTCAGGAAACGGCACAGCTCCCGATTATTCCACTTGAGTACCCAACCACGTTTATTGGCAGGGACACCGTTCAGGCTATTCAGGCAGGCATCCTGGTAGGCTATGTGGGGCTGGTGAAAGAGGTAATCAATAAAATCAAAGAGCAGGAGCCTGCTGAATCATTTAAGGTGATTGCCACTGGCGGGTTATCTCTTGTGCTGGAGCCGTTGAAGGAGGTGTTCGACCAAACAGATCCTCACCTCACATTAAAGGGACTGCACCTGATGTATCAAAATCAAAAGGCCAGTTAGTTGCCACAGATGGATTCTATCGGCTTTATAGCTTCTTTCACACCCAACTGTCCAGCTTTCGTCAAGTCCTTGCAAGCCTCATCGGTTTCGCCTGTTTTGCTCAGTGCAATACCACGATTGAAATAAGCAGTGCCGTAGTTGATGTCGATGGCCAGGTAAAGGTTGTAGAAGGAAATAGCGTCCTCATACTTTTCTTCCAGAAAAAGTATGTTGGCCAGGTGTAAGTAGGCCTTTTCTGAAAACTCCGAAAGAGACACTACCCGTAACAACTCATTTTCGGCCTTTTCCAGTAATCCCACTTTTCCATAGCAAATAGCCCTGTTCATCTGCCAGTCAGGATCTGAAGGAACAAGCTCCAAAGCCCTTGAATAGTAATTTATCGCTTCGTCATATTGCTCTCTGTTGTGGGCATCAAACGCCATTTGCGCCAGCAGCTCCGGCACCATAATTCCCGTGATGATGTTCTCGTTTTCTTTCATGTATTTCCTTGCCCTGACAGCGTCAAGTGTAAATAAGTTGATGAGCGCCGTTTGGTTGTCAGGGTTCTTTACCAAAGCAGCTTCGTAGTCAGCAGTGGCCTGCGATTCCCTGCCCAGCTTCTGAAGCGTCAACCCACGGTTGACCAGGTAGTCGGATGCCCCGCCGGAAATACTCACAGCGCTGTCAAGGTCTTCTATTGCTTCTTGCTCCCGCTTGAGAGCTGCCAAAGCAAGACCTCGATAAAGGTAGTACTCAGCATTGAGTTGATTGTCAGTAGTGATGCTTACTTCCCCAGAAGGAGAGTAGCGATAGAAGATAGCTTTTGTTTCCTTGGACGAACCATTGCCTGCAATCAAACCGTTGAGTTGTTCAATGCAGTCTTCGTTAAGGTTGAGTTTGTAGAGACAAACAGCCCTGCGGAAGAGGGCACCTTCAAAACCAGGTTGAAGATTGATGGCTTTTTCGTAAGCATAAAGTGCCCTGGCAAAATCATCTGTCGCTTCGTAGCTGCTCCCCTGGGAAAAATACACATCGGCTACTTGCGGATTATAGTGGAGAGAGGAATCAAAAGCAGACGTTGATTCAATAAAATAACCAGTTCGTTGAAGTTGCAGACCACTTTGATAGAATTTATTAGCAATTTCTAACGACTGTTTTCTATTTTGCACAGGATTGGTTTGAGCAGACGCTGATGTTAGCCGCAGAAAGGCGAGAATACATAGGGCGATATAATTGGTGCTACTCATAAACGACTCCTAAAATAATTTTTAAATTTAATAAATAGAGGCGTTTGCCGGGGTGTTTGTTATACCTCTAAAGTAGACAACGAAATCGTGAAGAAATTAAATTCAACTATATGAAAAGAAGACTACTATTAATGGGACTCGCTGGCCTGGTATTGCTGGCGTCTTGCGGAAAGGACGACGAGCCAAGGGTTCCTGATCCGATTGAGGGCAAATGGTTGCTGTCAGAGTTTCAACTGACGAATGCACCAGTAGAGTTCACTTCCTGGGAGGGGGCAGTTCTTCCGTTGGGACAATTGGTTAGCTGGGAGAATTATCAGATTGAGTTTTTGGCTGATGCCACCTTTAAAAGACGAATATTTCTACCCGGTGCAGATTCAACAGACGACGGTGTATGGGTGAAGGATGGCGAAACTTTGACAATTACATCAAATGACTCTGGTGCCATTGAGGAAGAGTATAACATAGAAAGCGTTGATGAAGTAGAATTGATTTGGAGCGAAGCGGTTTCACTAAGACTGATCAAAGATGCTGTGGCTGACACGTTGACTCAGGCTTATGTTGACACGTTGACTGACGAAGAATTTGATGCGCTGTTTGTTCCAGTGAATATTACGCTTAACTACGTTTTTGCTAAATAAGAAATAGCTTTCTGGCGGATCGGATTAGGCTTGATGATGCCAAATTTTCGCCAGCTAAATGCATTTAGGATGGGATATAATGAGGGCGTGTTTCCAGCATGCCCTCATTTGTTTATCTCACGATCAGCTTCTTCCTGTGGAGCTCGGTTCCCGCTCTAACCTCCATAATAACCCAACCTCTTACTCCCAGCAGTTCTAGCTTTTCCTGAAATGCTGTGCCTGACTTGAGCCATTGGCGAGAGACAATTTTTTGTCCCAGCACATTGTATACAGTAGCACTCACTTGTCCAACGTATGTATTCGAGAAAGCGAGTGTAACAGCCCCATCCACAGCAGGGTTAGGGTAAATCGTCAATTCAGTAGCCTCCGGCTGGAGAACGGAGGTAACATCTCGCACATAAATTGTAATTTCAGCTTCCGAAACACAGAGATCGCCGCCACTGGCGAGCACTTTGTAGGTAGCGGTCTTCGAGGGTTTGCCTACCACGGTAGGGCCCAACGTGGTTGTTAGGCTTCCATCCACAGACTCCCACTGGAAAATGGACGCTCCGGTGGCACTCAAGGTAACGGGCTCTCCTGGGTTTACAATGAGCTTGTTTGTTTTTAGCTGCACCGAGGCATCCATCCCCACTTTTGGAACCATTTGGTGGCTGAGTGTTAGTCCCCAGGAGGTGCTGAACGGGCTCCATTTGCCGTCGCTGTCTTTTTCCCAGGCAGTGGGTATCGCCACTTCCCCATCATTTGAGCTCTTCAGGGCCAGTGTGTCTCCTTGGCCGTAGTCGAGTTCTATCCCAACATGAAAGCCAACGCCGAAGAGTGGTACCCTTCGCCCAAACACAATATCGGTAGGTTTGTTCTGGGCAATGTTATCTGCAATTTCTCTGATCAGGATTTCCCGCTGTTCCAGAATGGCCCCGGGGCTACTCTGCGGCCCTCTGGCATTCCAAACCACAACACGAGCTGTGGCTTCGGCATCTGCAAAGACAGCTTTTCCAAAATGGATGGATACTCCGCTAAGGTTTTCATAGCCAGCTTTGTTCTCAAAAAACTCCGAGATTGCCGAGGTTCTGATACTGTTGTGTCCGGAAAGATAGCCCTTTGGATTGGAAAGCGGATTGTCCTTATAAATGGTTGGAAGTGGCTGCACGGTCGGTGTCGATATGCCAAAGTTATCGAGCGTATTGCACACTCCTTCGCTGGAAACAATGATGTAGTTTTCCCTTGTTAGCGTATCGGCAATGCCATATTCGTTAGAAACGACGAGTTTTACGGCATAGCTACCCTCGGCGGTGTATTTGATAAAAGGATTCTTCTCGCTGGACAAGGTAGGAGTGCCTCCTTCAAAAATCCAAGACCATTTTGTTGGGAAATTGGACGAGAGGTCCGTAAAACGGATGCTGCCATCACGGAGTGAAAGCTGCTTGTCTGATGTGAAGTCAGGAACGGGCGCTTCTGCTACCAGCTCACCGCAAACCTGGGAGTTGATCAACGACTTTCGCCTTGGGCTCAGTTCCATCACAGCCAAAATCCTGGTCTTCTGCCCTTTGGTGAAGATGTTCATACAGGCATCGTCAGAGTAGTCCATATAGTTCTGCACCATGTCGACTGAACCGCATGAAGTTTTGCCTGCCGGGCACCCTCTGGTAGGTTCGGCAGCTTCGGGGGTGTCGGTCACAAAATCGTCGGAACCGCATGGTCCGTCGCCCCAAATATGCCTTAACCCCAGCCAATGTCCTACTTCATGTGTTAATGTCCGGCCTTTGTTATATGGGGGCGACATCACCGAAAATGTGCCTTTTTCTGAAGACCCAAAGCTGGAGTATCTCACCACCACACCGTCAGTGGAAGCCGATCCGCCGCTTGTTGGAAGGCCTGTAAGCTCTGAGTCGCTGGGGAACTGCGCATACCCCAGCAGAAGCTCACTTTCTCCTTCAAAGTCAACCGTCCAGATATTAACATAGTCGTTGGGGTTCCAGATGGTATTCGGCTTCAGAAAGCCTTCGATGTCGGTGCGAGTCCATGCTGCTTTGTTACCATTGTATCTATGAATACCCGCCTCAGCCAGTTCGGCGCCGTTGGGGCCAAGCGATGCCAGGCAGAATTCAATTTCAATATCGGCACCTACTGGATTGTCGTTGAAGCCGTTCGTGCCGGTTGCTCTTCTGAAATCTTCGTTCAGCACTTCAAGCTGGGAGGCCACTTGCGCTGCACTAATGTTCCGACCCTGCCCAACTTGCTCTCCATTGTGAACGATATGCACCACAACAGGAAGTGTAATGATCTCTGCAAAGCCCCTGCCACTGGCTTGTTGCAATTCTATTTCCCTGGTCTTCTGCTGAATCCTGGTCTCAAAGTCAAGCCTGTTGCGCATATCAGCATATTTCAGCTGATTCAGGCTGTCCTGCTCCATCGTTTCGCAGGTTCGCATAGGAGGGTTGGGCTCAGTTTGCTGCTGAACCTGATACACATTGTCGGAAAACCCGGTAAGCAACAAGGCAATGCAAGCAACGATAGATATGGAAAACCTCATTTTGTTCTAGTCTTGGGTATTTACTGCCTGTAGTACGAAACGATAGCTGCCGCCATCAAAGAAAATTTCCATTGAGAGCCGGTCGTCTTTGAGGCTTTTTACAATGAAAGGAAGCCTGGCGTCTATCGACAGAATAGGTAATATCATCTCCAGGGTGGCATTGGCATTGGAAAAAGCCCATATATCTGTTACTACAATATCGCCTTCAGTGTCATCACACTTCGTGGCACCATTCAGTACTTCAAATTTCTTTTCATCATTGGCGTAAAAGACATACCTGTCGTCAAAAACGCAGTCATTGTCCTGCACAGGAATATTTTGTGTAGGTGCACCATCCTCAAGAATGGAAATACCCGTTAACCTCCATGTTTTGGACACCTTGCCTGTAAGGAGTTGCGAGTAGGTGAATGGTTCGGGCTCAAATTGTTCCCGGCACGAAGAGAACGCAAGCAGAAGCAAGCAGGAGATATATGCAGATAGTCGAATTTTTTTCATCGCCTATTGTCGTTTAAATGTTACCGTTTGAGGCTCAATGTCCTCTACATCCACAAACTCTATGGTAAGGGTGATCTCGCCAGTCAACGGATTGACAATACCTGACCCACGTATTGTTGCCTGGTCGTCTACCAGCGTTTGTTCCTCCTGTTCCGGTATGGTGAGCGTATTGTCGAAGTTGTCGTTGAAAATGAGGTTTCTTTCTGTGCTGGAATTGAAAATAGGCAAATTGATGTCCCAGTTGGAAAGAAAATACTCATTGCAATCGGCACTGGTAATGCGAATGTCTTCAATAGGCACGGTATTCGATGGGCCGTACCCTGTATAGTAGCCGCCGAGAATACAGTCATCAAAAATCGTAAATGTCGATGTTCTGCCGATTTCGCTGTCGCCTTGTCCGATGGCTAAATCCACAGGAGAAACTCCCTCCAGGGTGAACACGATGTCCTGCGACTCCAGGATATTGTTGGCATTGTTAATCAGGCGAATGGTGATATAACCAAAGCTTTCGTTGGCCGGAATTTCCACAATGCCCTGTTCACTTAACACTTCGTAGTCTATTCCCTCCCTGGCATCGCCGGCAATGGAGTAGCTCATCTGTATTTTTTCACTTCTTTGTGGGCCTACCAGGTGCACCGAGAGTTCTATTTCTTCGCTATAGCTTTCCAGCTCTGAGGCAGTTTCCTCTGTGAAGCGAACATGATACGGGCCCTTGAAAATTAACCTCTCAGGCTCACAACCAGCCAAACAGCACAAAAAAGCGGCAGCGATCACCCATCTATATGTTTTCAATTTGCTCATAGGTATCAGTAGCCTGGGTTTTGTGCGCCCTGAAGCGCTGGGTTATACTGAATTTCTCTTAGTGGAATGGGCCACAATTCAAATTTGTCCTGCCAATTGGTGTTGAATGTTGTCATTACCACTTTTGCTCTGCCGGTTCTTACAAGGTCATACCAACGGTGACCTTCGTAGGCCAACTCATACAATCTTTCTCTCTCAATTACCTGAAGCACCTGTTCTTTAGAATTAGCCACCGCCGGCGCTCCATTGGCCCGGCTTCTCAACACATTAACATCTTCCAGCGCACTACCGCTCCCGAAGAGCTTGTTTTGCTGCGCCCTGGCCTCGGCCCTTATCAGGTACATTTCGCCCAGGCGGAAAACAATGATATTGTTGTTGTCTTCATCAGCCGTACCGTATTTGGCAACAGACCAGCCGTTGTCGACGCCGCCCAATTCGGAAAGGTCAAATGAAATATTGCGGAACCGGTCGCCTGCCTCATCATTGTTCAGGGCCACCACCGTTTGATTACTTGGTATGATTTCCCTTCTTCCCCGGAAGAGGTCGTTGAGTCCATAGTTGGCATCGGTGCCCGGATCGTCGTTCACCGTGTAGCCAACTTCAAGTATTGACTCATCGGTAAAGTCGCTCAGAACAATGTCGCTATAGTCGTCGACAAGCGCATAGTTCTCGCTGTCGATGACCTGCGAAGTTAGCGCCTCAGCCTCGGCCCAGTTTTGCCGATACAAAGCAAGCCTGGCCCTTGCTGCCAGCACAGCGCTCTGGCTGACAAAGCCTGCATTCACCGGATCTTCAGGAAGGGCGTTGCCGGAGGCAGCTGTATAGTCTGCATCAATAAATGCCAGTAAATCCTCAACGCTTGACCGGGGCACGTTTCTGTTGGATTCCAGGTCTGAGGTTGTTGTGATAGGCATTGCCCCAAAAGTATACACCCCAACGAAATAGGCGTAGCCTCTCAGAAAACGTGCGGTGGCTGTGACCTCGTTTCGCTCTGCTTCGGTAACTCCAGGCACTCCCGGCAGCTTTTCGAGGATGAAATTAGCCACGTATATGGTGCGGTAAATGCTTCCCCACAGCGCCGCTGCTGAAGCATTGGTTGAGGTAATCTGCTTGTTGGAGAACTCCCGGTACTGATTGAATGTGCCAATATGAATCAGCATGTCGGCAGTCATATCGCCGGCAATAACCTTCGGTGCTGCAATGCCTCTGAAGGCACCATAGAGCCCAATCTCAACAGAGGGCACATCTTTGGCCTCATTCAGCGCCAGGTCGTCTATCAAAAGAGCAACGGGCTCAGGATCAAGAAAATTGGTGCATCCAAAACCTGTAACTAAGAACAATATGATCAATGCTGCTTTCTTCATTTTCTTAGCTCCTAAAATTTCACGTTAATACCCAGCATCATTGTTTTTACCTGCGGCAAGGTAAAGAAGTCAATTCCTTGCGCTGTGGTAGAGCCGTCAAGTGTACTCACCTCCGGATCGTTGCCCGTGTAATTTGTCCATGTAAACACGTTGGTGGCCGAGCCGTAGATTCTTATGCTTTGCGCCTTGATTTTCTCTACATACCTCACTGGAAGGTTATAACCGAGCGAAATATTTTTTACCCTGAGAAAGGAACCGTCTTCAAGAAACCTGTTGCTGTGCCAGTTATTCTGCGTGTTTCCTAGTTCGTACCGGGGAACGTCGGTGATGTCGCCGGGCTTTTGCCATCTGTCGAGTGCCTTTCGAACCTGATTGTTATTGATGTCTTCACCAGAGTTCAGCAGGGCAGTGTTGCTGAAGTTAAGCAGCTTGTTTCCGTAACTAAATTGTATGAAGACACTCAAATCGAATCCCCGGTAGGAGAGGTTGTTGGTTATTCCACCAACGAAGTCGGGCTGCGCTGTGCCAATCACTTTGCCGTCGTCGGGGCTGATTTGTCCATCTCCGTTGATGTCCTCATAAATGGCATCGCCGGTGGCAGGGTCAACGCCAAGAAAGTTGAGGCCCCAAAATGTGCCGAGAGGATACCCTGGCTTTACAATATTGGTATTGCCAGCGCCATTGGCAGTGTAGCCACGAAACAGGGGTAAGGTGTCGGCCAGCGATTTTACCAGGTTGTCGTTTTTGGCAATATTGAGGTTAGTCGACCAACGAAAGTCGCCATCGAAATTGATGCTGTTAACTGATAGCTCTACACCAAGGTTCGACACTTCTCCAATGTTTCCCTGAATGCTTCCGAAGCCCGTCGTCAGTGGTATTGGCTGGCTAAATAGTAGTTTGCTGGTCAGGTTGCTGTAGCCATCCACGCTTGTTTGCAGGCGGCCGCTGAAAAGGGAGAGGTCAATGCCAACATTGGCTTCACGGGTCACTTCCCACTGAAGGTCGGGGTTTTCCAGGTTGGCTGGAGCTGTGCCGGTCACTCCGTTGTACGTGGTGGAGGCGAAAGTACCCAGAAAGGCAAAGTCGCCTATTCTTTCGTTGCCGGTAAAGCCATAGCTACCACGCACTTTCAGGTCATCAACAATGGTGTTTTTAGGGAAAAAGGCTTCGTTGGTGATCCGGTAACCAGCCGACACCGAAGGGAAGAGACCAAATCGGTTGTTGGTGCCGAACCTGGAGGAGCCATCATAGCGAGTGGTGACACTGGCAAAATATTTTTCTTTGTAGTCGTAGCGTGCCTCGGCAAAATAGGAGTTGAGTCCGCTGTTAACTTTGTTGGAGCTTCCGGCATCCACTATGCCAGCTGAGGTGATGTAGGTAAAATCATCGCTCGGAAAAAGCCGACCCTGAACAAAGTTGGAAGTCTCCGTCCGCTGAAGAAACTCCGTGCCGGCCGTTGCGTTGACAACGTGGTCGCCAAAAGTCTGATTGTAAGAAACAGTGTTGGTGTTGATGTAGGTAACGTAGGTGCCTGTGGAGTTGACGCCATAGCCCAGACCTCCCACCGATGCCAGAAAGCCACCGATAGCTGTGCTGGAGGGCTCAAATTGATCTTCGGCCACATCGTTATAATCTACACTGAACTTAGCCCTGGCCCTGAAATGCTGATTGAACTGATACTCGCTGAATACACCAACAAGCACCTTGAGAGTATTCGTCTGAAACCTTGGCAGCACCGCCTGCCCTACAGGGTTGAAGTTGGGGAAGCCTGCATAGTTGGAATTTCCTGGTCCGATGATATTCCCTTTTTCGTCAAACGGAAAGTAGTAGGGAAGGCTTTTTACTGCGCCTGAATAAACACCATCAAGGAAGTTGTCACCTTTGATTCTGTCGTTCCTGGTTTTTGATATGGTAAGATTGTTGCCAAACTTGAGCTTATCGGTCACTTTGTGGTCGATGTTAAGCGTGCCTGCAAACCTTAAAAACTGGTTGTTCAAAATGACGCCTTCTTCTCCCCGGTAGTTGAAACTTGAATAGAAGCTAGTCTGCTCATCGCCACCACTAATGCTCATTTGGTATTGCTCCATAATAGCCTGGCGTGTCACCTGGTCAATCCAGTCGGTATTCACAGCGTCGGTGACTCCTTTAATAATACCAGACTCGTCAGGATCTTGCCCCGCATTTGTAATGGCCTCTCGCTGAAGGGTCACCAGCTCTTCTGATGAAAGTAAGTCCAGCTTGTTGGTGAGGTCGATAACACCTCTTTGCACATCAAAGGTCACCGAGGTTTTGGCGCCTTTGCTGCCTCTTTTTGTGGTAATTAATACGACGCCGTTAGCTGCTCTGCTTCCATAAATGGCTTTGGCTGATGCATCTTTTAAGACTTGAAATGACTCTATGTCGTTAGGGTTAAGAGTAGAAAGTGCATTGTCGTTTTGCCCTCCGAAGCTTCTCAGGGCCAGTGCTCCGTCTTCTACAGGCACGCCATCTATTATAAACAACGGCCTGTTGGAGGCGGAAATGGAGGTGTTGCCTCTCACCCTCACAGTGATGCCGCCACCGGGCGTTCCCGATGATTGTGTCACCTGCACCCCGGCTGCCTTTCCCTGAAGGGCCTGATCTAAACTCACTACAGGAAGGTTTTTGATGTCATCGGCCGAAACAGACGCTATGGCGCCAATAATATCTCTTTTCTTTACATAGGAATAGCCTGTAACAATGACCTCGTTGAGCTGACGGGCGTCTTCTTCAAGTTTCACATCAATTGTGGCGGCTGCAGTCACGGGCACTTCCTTTGTCAGGTAGCCTATGTATGAAAAAACAAGCACGTCGTTTGTGCCACCCACTTCAAGCCTGTAATTTCCTTCAATGTCGGTGATGGTTCCCGTGGTGGTTCCTTTGATATAGATGTTTACCCCCGGAAGTGAGAAATTGTCGATGTCAGTTACCTGGCCGGTAATGACTCTTGATTGGGCTTGTGAGCTGGTTGGGGCAACTAAAAGCAGTGTCAAACCAGAGAAAACCAAAAGTAGTAGATGCTTCATTCAATGCTTAACAGGTGTAAAACCAGGACCAAAGTACAAACCCCTCGAAATTAAATAAGTTTTAGAGTTTCCTCTATAATGGCATAAAACATTCTTGGATATTCAAACCCTCATTCAATAAACTCAATTTTACCTTTGATAATCAAGCAAAGCACTTGAAATAATGTGTATTTGATTTGATGGTAAACCCAATTACATTGCCTGCATCACCGTTGGCGCTCTAGCCGAACGGGAATTCGCACACTGAAAATTGAAAAGGCTACTGTCTATATTTCTTCTGCTTTGTATTTCAGCTCCCTTTTGGCTGAACTACTCAATTTTCTATTGGAGCAGGATGAATATTCAGGCCGATGTGATCGGGAGAATTTTTGAGGGGCTGGGCGAGTCAGAACAAACGGTGCTTAGGTTATCCAAACAAGAAGCTGAAAAGGAGATTGTTTGGGAGCACAGCAAAGAGTTTCGCTACAAAGGGCAATTCTATGATATCATCTCCGTGCAGGAATTGCCTGACTCGGTTTACTACACTTGCTATTGGGATAAAGAAGAAACTTTTATTACCGACCTCTTTGAGGGAATACTGTTTGAAGAATTGACGCACGATTTTCAGGATGATGCTACTGCCAGTCATCTTGTGGAAGTGATAAAGACGCCCTACAAACTGGATCAATTTAGCTGGTCAGCACTCGATAGGCTGCCTCAACCCGGAAAACACCAGCAAACCCAGCAAATTTATAATCCAAAAAATTTAAGCCCTCCGAGCCCACCACCTAAATCAGTTTGATTTCTGCATTTTAGTCAAGGCCTGGCCTCTTCTGAAGAATTGGTGCCAGCGCTTATTTGTATTTCGATTAAACTGACTATCATAAGATGAGAAGACTGATACTGTCATGCTTGCTCACAAGCCTGGTGCTGGTGAGTTATGCGCAAATAATAACAATAAAAGACAAAGAAAACAATGAACCTTTAGAGCTGGTGACGCTCTACAGTGAAGCGCCAAGGGCTACTGCTATGACCAATTCGTCAGGAATGGTCGACATTTCTGAATTTGAAGGCGCTGATAAAATAGAAGTCAGGCTGGTGGGCTACAATCGTATTGTTAGCTCTTATGCTGAGCTGGCGGCTGGTGATCGGGTTTTGGTGATGGAGCCTTCTAATATTGCGCTGGATCAGGTTGTGGTTTCTGCCAGCAAATGGAGCCAGTCGACAAGGGATGTACCAGTGCACATTGCTACCATCACGCCCAAGGATGCTGCCCTTCTCAACCCTCAAACCGCAGCTGATTTGCTTGGAGCTTCTGGCCAGGTTTTTATCCAAAAAAGTCAGCAGGGTGGAGGAAGCCCTATGATCAGGGGTTTTGCCACCAATCGACTTCTGCTCACAGTGGACGGCGTACGCATGAATACCGCTATTTTCAGAGGGGGAAACTTGCAAAACGTTATTTCCCTGGATCCCTTTGCTACTGAAAACACAGAAGTATTCTTTGGCCCCGGGTCGGTTATATATGGAAGTGACGCCATTGGCGGTGTGATGAGTTTCACAACGCTCACCCCGCACCTTAGCCTTACTAACGAAACGCTGACGAAAGGAAGTGCTGCCACCAGGTTTTCGTCAGCCAATAGTGAGAAAACTGCCCATTTGGATTTCAATGTTGGCTGGAAAAAATGGTCGTCGGTGACCAGCTTTTCTTACAACGACTATGGCGATCTTCGAATGGGAACCAAGGGCCCCGACGGCTATCTCAGGCCTTTTTATGTGCAGCGAATCGATAGTGTCGACCGGGTGGTAACCAACGACAATCCGCTCGTGCAGCGGCCAAGCGGCTACCAGCAAACCAACATGATGCAGAAGGTGCGTTTTGTACCAAATAGACGATGGGACATCGTTTATGCATTTCACTATTCGGAAACTTCTGACTACGCTCGCTACGACAGGCATATCCGTTATAGAAATGGCTTGCCCAGGTACGGCGAATGGTCGTACGGCCCGCAGAAGTGGATGATGAACAACCTGACTTCTTCCTACAACAGCAAAACGGGGGTGTTCGACCAGGTCACGCTGAGGCTGGCACATCAGTTGTTCGAAGAAAGCCGGATTGACCGGGACATTAATGGTTCAACCCGAGCCATCCGCATTGAAAAAGTAAATGCCTATTCTGCCAATCTCGACTTCTCCAAGTCACTTGTTGCAGGGCAGAAGCTTTACTATGGGTTGGAGATGATTTACGACAAAGTGGACTCCGAAGGCATTGATGAGGATATTTCGACAGGAGAAAAGGTGGTAGGCCCTGCCAGGTACCCACAGTCCGATTGGTCGTCGTATGCAGCTTATGCTACTTACCAGAATAGATTGAGTAACCTGCTTTTAGTGCAGGCGGGTGCCCGCTTCAATAGCTTTGGCCTGAATGCCACCTTCGATAATTCATTTTACCCATTTCCGTTTTCCACCGCTGATTTGAACAATGGTGCCTTGACCGGCAGTGCAGGCGTGGTGCTGACGCCGGGGGAGAAGCTGTCAATCAGTGCCAACCTTTCCACCGGTTTCCGTTCTCCGAATGTGGACGATGTGGGAAAGGTGTTCGACTCAGAGCCTGGTGCGGTGGTAGTGCCTAATCCTGACCTTGAAGCCGAATACGCTTACAATGCTGAGATTGGTGTTGCTAAAGTAGTTGGAGATTTCCTCAAGTTGGATGCCACCGCCTTCTTCACAGTGCTTTCGAATGCCCTCGTGCGCAGGGACTTTACGCTAAATGGTCTTGATAGCATTGTGTACGACGGTGAGCTGAGCCAGGTGCAGGCTATTCAGAATGCTGCCAGGGCAACGGTTTATGGTTTTCAGGCGGGTCTTGAAGTCAAATTGCCTGATGGATTCACACTGTCGTCCCGCTACAATGTTCAAGTGGGGGAAGAGGAGCTAGATGACGGATCGAAAAGCCCTTCCAGGCATGCTGCACCAGCTTTTGGCGCTAGTCATTTTATGTATGGTGTGAAAAACCTGAAGCTGGATTTTTACGCTCAATACAGTGGGGGTGTAGGCTTTGCCGACATGCCTGAGGAGGAAAAAGGAAAGACGGAGATTTATGCGGCGGATAAGGAAGGAAACCCTTATTCACCATCGTGGTATACACTTAACTTTAAAGTGAGCCAGAAAATATCCGATGATATTATCATTTCCGGTGGTGTCGAAAACCTGACCGACCAACGCTATAAGCCCTATTCTTCAGGAATGGCTGGTGCTGGGAGAAATTTCATTATTTCGCTCAGAACAAGTTTTTAAGTTGTCAACTGGTTAGCCTGAAGCTGTCTTGTGTAGGTAATCACCCGACGGCTTCAGGCTTTTCTTTTTCTGCCGCATCTTAGTCAGCGCAAATTACCTTCGTTGCGGAATATTGCTTTAATTTGCACCTTTTAAAACACAGGTTGGGCTCATGGCTGAAAACACGGAAGAAAAGAAAGAATCGATCAATTTCATTCATCAAATCATTGAGGAAGATAACAAAACGGGAAAGTTTGCCGGTAAGGTGCATACCCGTTTTCCTCCTGAGCCCAATGGTTACCTGCATATTGGCCACGCCAAGTCTATTTGCCTTAATTTTGGCACCGCCAAAAAATACAATGGGCTTTGTAACCTGAGGTTTGACGATACGAATCCTACCAAGGAGAGCGACGAGTATGTAAACTCCATCATGGAGGACGTAAAATGGCTAGGCTTCGATTGGGAAGAAAGGCGCTATCATGCCTCCGACTACTTCGATCAACTATACGAATACGCCCAACAACTGATAAAAAAGGGTAAGGCTTATGTGGATAGCCTTTCCTCTGAGGATTTTGCCAAAAACTATAAAGGCACGCCGACAAAAGCTGGCAAGAATAGCCCATTCAGAGAAAGATCAGTCGAAGAAAATCTTGATTTGTTTGACAGGATGCGCAAGGGGGAGTTTGCCGATGGTGCGCATGTGGTGAGGGCAAAAATAGACATGGCGCATCCAAACATGCACATGCGTGACCCGTCGATGTATCGCATCAAACATGCCCATCACCACCGCACGGGCGACAAATGGCATATCTACCCCATGTACGACTTTGCACATGGCCTTTCGGATAGCATTGAGGGCATCACACATTCCCTGTGTACACTTGAGTTTGAGGTGCACAGACCGCTGTACGATTGGTTCATTGACGAGCTGGGTGTTTACCATCCACAGCAAATAGAATTTGCCAGGCTTAACCTCAATTATACAGTGATGAGCAAGCGTAAACTGCTTGAGCTGGTGGAGGAGGGGCACGTAGACGGGTGGAATGATCCCCGGCTTCCAACGATATCGGGCTTGAGAAGAAGAGGATATACGCCTTCATCTATTCGCACCTTTGCTGACAGGATTGGTGTGGCCAAAAGGGATAATATCATTGACGTAGGCCTGCTCGAATGGAGTGTACGGGAAGACCTCAACAAAATCGCTCCAAGGAAAATGGGTGTTTTGCGGCCATTGAAAGTGATTATCACTAATTATCCTGAGGACAAAGAAGAATTAATGGATGCCACCAACAATCCCGAGGATCCGGATGGTGGAACGAGGAAAGTGCCGTTTTCAAGAGAGATATACATTGAACAGTCGGACTTTATGGAAGACCCACCGAAGAAGTTTTTCAGGATGGGGCCAGGTCGGGAAGTGAGGTTGAAATATGCGTATATCATTGAGTGCGTTGATTTTAAAAAAGACCCTAATACAGGGGAAATTCTGGAGGTTTACTGTACCTATGACCCACTGACTAAAAGTGGAGAAGACCAAACCGGCAAGAAGGTGAAGAGTACGCTTAGCTGGGTATCTGCGAAGCATGCCTACAGAACAGAAGTTCGCTTGTACGACCGTTTGTTCAATGTAGAAGACCCTTCCGATGTAGAAGAAGGGGAGGACTGGAAGAAGAACATCAACCCGGGTTCTCTTGAGATCATTGAGGCTGCTGCGCTTGAGCCATCGTTGGCTCAGGCTGAAACAGGTGTCGGTTACCAATTCGAGAGACAAGGATACTTTACCGTTGACACCAAATACTCAACACCTGATAAATTGGTGTTTAACAGAACGGTAACACTTAAAGACGATTGGGCCAAGATTCAGCAGGCAGGCAACTAGGCGTACAAACGAAACGATTATAACAGAGCCCTTTTCGAAAGACAAGGGCTTTTTTGTTGAGTATGTTTCTTTTGGGGTGGAAAAGCTGAATTTTTCTATTAAACCAGCAGCCCCTGTTGATAGCTCTGAGTAAGTACTGTCATCGTCAATAAAGACATTTTGTCATCATTTTATTCAAAACTACCTCCAATTAAGACATAATGTCTGTTTTTTTTGATGTTTTCTGGCTTTTCTCTGGGCTGGCATTTCTCTTGTATAGTTGGTGTCATAGATGTTCAACTAAAAACTTAAAAGAGATATGAAACTGATTAGAAGAAACAACAACTTGTTCCCAGAATTTCCAAGCGTATTTGACAGCTTCCTTGGGAGGGATTTGTTTGACTTTGAAAATGGACTGGTGAACTCACCTGGTGCAAGCGTGCCTGCGGTGAATGTGAAGGAGACTGAAGAAGGTTTTGATGTCGAAGTGGCGGCGCCGGGCTTCAACAAGAAAGACTTTCATATTGAGGTTAACAACAATCTGTTGACGATTTCATCTGAAAAAGAGATGAAAAATGAGGAAAAGGACGAAAAGGGCCGCTACACAAGAAGGGAATTCGGCTACAGTTCATTCAAAAGAAGCTTTACACTCCCTGAAAATGTGGTAAACACAGAAAAAATTGAGGCCACTTACGAAAATGGCATACTTCATGTCAGTATACCTAAGCGTGAGGAGGCCAAACCAAGGCCCGTAAGGCAAATTGCGATTGCTTAAATATTATTGACATAATTGAA
This sequence comes from Imperialibacter sp., assembly GCF_040222385.1. Lineage (GTDB taxonomy): Bacteria > Bacteroidota > Bacteroidia > Cytophagales > Cyclobacteriaceae > Imperialibacter. Next base: position 552,076 of record NZ_JAVKDF010000022.1, on the reverse strand, counting down.
TGGAAAGCAGGCTGTCATTGGTGGCCTGCTTTTTTTATTGGCAAGGCCTAAGGATGTCACGCTTCGGTACTATTCAATTTGTAACGGCCATTTTTCCACCATACCCCTTCCGTTGGGTGTCACAACTTCTAACATAAGCCAATAGTCGCCAGGCACGCTGGTTAGCCTGATGGGTAGCTGCACCACTCCCTTGTCGTCAGGGTTAATATTGGTAACCCAAAAACCTACCGGAGAAAGATAAGGACTGTTGGCTTCTCCTTTTGGCCCGATGGCGATCGGGTTCGAAGCATTAACTCCCATGTACTTGAACTTGTGAAGCCCTTTGATTTCCTTTTGGTTCAGGTAGTCGACATTGGTTACTATGTGCACAAGCCCCAGATACACTTCGTGTCCAAGGGTAAAAAGGCCGTGGTACAATTCATACTTGGTGACCAGGGCTGGATTAATACTTAATACTTCAGCTTGATTGAAAATAGGCACGCCATCGACAATGACCAGCGCAGGAACGTCCATTAATCCGGTAACAACTGCATTTGAAGGCAGCTGAATGGTGTTGTGCACCATCCGTATCAGCGGTTTCCCTTTCTTGAACCGCAAATAGGCACTGGGCAAAATTTCTTTGAAGACATCCTTCATTTCGTTGAAGGGCACATATACGAGCGGATCAATCACTTCCGTTGGTTCGAGGAAAAAGCCGGCAATTTTGCTGATGAAATTGTTCTCCTGGAAAACTTTTACAACATCGGATGTGCCGGTGTACACACTGTCGATGATGCTTCTCTCCAGGGCTTCGTTTAGCAAAGCCGTTTTGTTTCGTGAAACCATCTTGGGAGGACTTGCAACTGACGTTTTGAATTGAGGAAACACGGGTTGGTCAATTACGATGTCCACTTCATGGTCATAGTACTTCTGGAGAGCCAGAAACAGCTCATTTTCACCTTCGAATGTGAGGTTTTCAAACTTGAAGAACCCGTCTTTCGTGGTTTTGGCAAACCGGAATAGTGAAAAGTCACTGGTGTTAGCCAGGGCCAGGGGACAGTATTGTAAAGGCTCTCCGGTTTCTTTAAACGTTATTCTACCCGTTATTCTAAAACCTTTCTGGAATGGGTCAGGCGCCAGCTGTATAGAGTCTGACACCAGAACCGGAGGTTTGACGGTGATACTGCTGCGGTTGGTCTGAACCCAGGCCTCTTTTTGGCTGGCAGCCAAGTCATCAAACGCCAGCGGAACGTCGTCCGAAAATATCCCAGCTCTTTTTAACTGATAGGTGGCATAGGTTTGTCCTGAAGTTCTCAGGTTGTTTCCGTTTAGTGTAGGAAGCCCTTCATCGACCAGTTTGACAGAGAGGTAGGTCTCCGAAAAATCGATACTATCCACGTTGACCATAAACAGTAGGTTAGGGGTGCTTCCAGATGGAAGTTTGCCCCGCTGATTGATCCATTTTAGTCTCTCCTCAATTGGATCCTCAACAAAAACAAACCTCTCGATCAGCAATTTCTTTGCCTCGTCCCGAACAATGATTGAATAAGCCGCCGTTCTCTCTGAGGCACTGGCTGGTACCAGCATTGTCATTGTGGGCTGGTTAATACTCACTATTCTTTTGAAAGCAAGCAAGTCGCCCTGCCTTATTTCCAGTTCGACTTTCTTGGACAGGTCGAAGGTGCTGTAGATTTTTAACTCCAGGTTTTTGGCACTGTCGGTTGCCACTTCGAGTGTGATACCTGGCGTTTCCACTGGTTGTATTGTCGTGGAGGCAACGACCGTTGCATTGTCCCACAATTGCAACCCAATGGGCTTAGTGGTAGTAGGGTTGACTATGAAATCTCCCATCAATTCTCCGCCAGTAGAGACGGTGTCTTTAGAGCCGTTCTCTCTTTCAACAGTAAGCTTATACCCTATCCCTGGTTCTGGATTCGTTACCCTGAAAAAGACCTGGTTGGGGAGATGAGAGTATATTCTTCCGTTGTCAGGAGAAATAACCAAACCGGGCTCCTCTTTTGTAGCCAATTGGGCTATTGAGTTTTCTTCAATGGCCGACGAGGGTATTTGATAAGTGCTGATGGGGATAGAGGCTTCTACCCATTCGGTATTGTTAAGAAGGGAAGGAGTAAATACATGGAGGTAGTGTATCGCTTGTTCATCGAATAGGAGAGGCAGCCGAAATTCTCCGCTGGCTACGCCATTTACCCACAAGAACCTGGCCGACCCTATTGTTTCTCCCCTGGCGTTCAATAGTTCCGAATAGATGACGTCATTTCTTTTTACCACCTTGAACGTTTTGTTGCTTAATGCAACAGCCTGAAAAATCAGTCGTTCTTCTTCGAAATAGAAAGGCTTGTCCGTAGTCAGGTGAATGAATTCGGGGACAAGCTTTTCTGGTGAATCGTCTTGGCCACTGGCTTTAGCCAGACCAAGAAGGCATAACGGAAGTAACAGTAGGTATTTCATAGTTATTCAAAGTAATAGGGCCTCGGACTCGCTCCTTCTTCGGCATAGCAGCTAAAGCAAAAGGATTCTATATTGTTGATCCTCGCTCCTGCATAGCAAATGTCGAGGTAGGTAAGGAACTCGTTTTTTATGTTGCTCTTATAAATAGTAATTGGAATCTCTGACAGTCGTCCTGCCTCAAATAACCCGTACACATTTATGTCTTCTTTCCCTTCCACGTACAGGTTGCCCTTGATAATTGCCGGTGGCGGATCGAAGATGCTGCCGTTCAGGTTTCTTTGCTGATCAATAGACTGATAGAAAAGAAAAGCATTCCGTGTAATGGCAATCTGACGAACAAGCATGGTAAGCCGGAAGCTGAATCTCTTATCAAGAGGTAGAAACGTAATGAGGTGATCTTTAATCGATTTACCTTCCGATTCCGTGGCATTGGTGATGTTCAGGAACTCGTCCGAGCCAGAGATAATATAGCAGTTGAGGCAATCACACCTTGGGTCTCTAAAGGGAGCTTCATTGATATGGGCGGTTTCGAAGTCGTATCTCAGAAAGGTGTTTGGAGACTGAAAAGTACCCGTATTGACTTTGAAATTAATTCCATTTCTTTTTATCGTCACGCCATTGTCGTTCACAAACTCAAAGGTGTGTGACTCCCAGTAGCCTCCTTCAAGTGCTACTGCGTCAGGCACCTCCTCCCAGTCTGACACAATTCTTGTCTCCTCATCAGTATCGATCACCAAACGATATTTGTCTCCCCTGGCAATCTGCAGAAACGCTAGTGGGGTGTACAGTCCCTCGCCCCTCGACTCAAATACTATTTCTATATCGTCGTTGTCTGATTGCAGAACGACCCTGGCATCGTCGAATGGCTCCGACTTCCCGTCTAGGTTGATCTTTGAAAGTACCACCTTCTGAAACCTTGCGTCGTCCAACAGGAGGGCCTCTACCACAAAGTTTTGCGTTGACCTTGGTATGTCGAGCTCAAACTGCTCTACGCATGCTGGCAAGAAGGCTGGCAGCAAAACGGCCAAATAAGGGGCGAGCCAATATCGTTTAACTGATCTCATTTAGAACCAGACTGGCCTGTTAAAAGTTGATCCAGCCTTTCTTTTGCAGTCAAAGCATTCTGGTTTTGACCGATCGGGGTTGCCAAAGCCATTTCTCTCCGTGCACACCTCTGTAAAAGTGTCTATTCTGAAGTCAGCATCGCCTTTCCTGACCGTCACCGAAGTTTCGGTCACTGCGTTCAGATCGAATACCCCATAAATCCTTCGGGCAGGGTTTTTCAAGTCTTTAAAGCTAGTTTCGAAGACGGCCGGAGGAGGATCAAAAATTGTTCCTTCAAGCTTTTTTTGTTGTTCTATTAGCCGATAGTATTCGTAGCTTTTTTCTGTTAAGGCGAATTGGATAATCCTAACTGTTTTCACCAGCGAATACTCTACATTGGATGGAATAAACAACACCTTAAAATCTTTCAACTGGCCGTCGCTGCCGCCCAGGATATCACCAGTCTTTATAAAGTCTTTACTCTTACCAAGAATAAAGCAACTATTGCAATCAGGGCAAAGAGTGCTTCTGAAAGGTGCTTCCATCTGGTAGCCATATTGGTAGTCATACCTCATATAGGTATTTTCGTTTACCGATGGCGCTGTTGTAACGAAATAATTAAAACCGTTAGTTTGGATGTCAAACCCCAAATCATTGACAGCTATCTGAGGTATAGCGTCAAAATAGCCATTTTCAATTCCGAGGGGCAAAGGAGCTGTTTGCCAATTCGATTCGATGGAAACAGAATCACCCATATCAATAAGTAGCCTGTACCTACTTCCTTCAACAATTGTTAGGGTTCCGCTGGGGTGATATTTACCTGCTCCCAATTCTGAAAACTCTGATTTTCTGCCGGTCTCGTGTTCCAGTAGAACCCTGGCCCCACTAATCATGCGAGCACTGTCGTTAGGGTAATGTAACTTAAGTACTATTTCCTGAAATTCTGGTGAATTCGAAATCATTCCCTCCACAACAATTGTCTGATTTGTAGCGCTAGCCAGGTCGATTGAAAAAGGCTCAATGCAGCTGGTCAGACTGACAGCTGCAATGACGAAACAGTATGTGGCTATTTTTTTGATCATTTTATTAGAACCAGGCTGGCCTTTCATTCGTAGCACCTTCTTTCACACGGCAGTCGGCGCACTGCGGATTGGTGTATAAGTTATACGGAGTACATATTTCATCAAATGTGCGCACTGCAAAAGGCGCACTATTGCCATTGGTACTTACCGAAGCTTCATCAACGCTGTTAACTTCAAAGAAGCCGTAGATGGCTCGTTCAGGGTTCCTTACGTCTTTTAGGTTGGTTTTCGCTATAGCCGGAGGCGGATCGAATATGGTGCCTTTCAGGTTTTTTTGTTGCTCAATGGTAGCGTAATACTCGTACGTGTCTTCGTTAATGGAGTGTTGAAATATCCGGAGGGTTTTTTTGATGGAATACTCGTAGGAGGAGTTGATGAATGCAATCTGATAGTTTGAAAGTCTCTTTCTGCTGCCATTCTCCACAAATGCGGTTTTTATGAAGTCCTTTGCATTGCTGACAATGTAACAGCCAGTGCAATCCCAACAAAGGGAGCTCCGCATTGGCGACTCCATAATGTAGGCCGACTGGTAGGAATAACGGACAAAAGTGCTCGTAGCATTGGTATACTCAGAGGTGACGTAGTAGGAAAAGCCGTAATAGGGTATTAAGTAGCCATTGTCGTTAAGAGATTGCTCAATGGTGGGCGACACATATGCCGTCTCTATTTTGAGCGGTGGCGGAACACTTTGCCAGTTTGATACTATTTGCATGGAATCTCCAAGGTCAACGAGCAATCGGTACTTCTCTTCATTGGTGATTTCAATGGGAGTGGTGGGATAATAGGTGCCTGCAGAGGCTTCGGAAAAAGAAAACTTTATGCCGTTCGAATTTTCAACCTTTACTATCGCTCCTTCTAATTCAATAAACCCGAGAGGGTCGTTTGGTGTTTGACGAAGCTTTACTGATTGCAACTCGGGGTGGTTAGAGAGAATTGCCTCAACAATTACCTGGTTGGAAACACGCTCAATGTCAAGAGAAAATGGTTCGATGCATCCGGCAAGCAGCACGAGCGTGAATAAAGGGCCATATGATAGTTTCCTGATAATCATAAGATCAAAAGTAGTGGGGCCTGACTTTGGTGGCGCCTTCCCTTGCCCGGCAGTCGAAACAGTCGGCTCCAGGGTCTGAAACCAAACAATTTTCATAAAATGAGGGTATCAGAAAGTCAATGTCAGATTTCGTTATCATGGCAGAGGCTTCGCTGTATTTTCCCACCTCAAAAAAGCCATAAACTGTTTCGGTGGGCCTGAGGTTGTTGCTGACATTTCCCCTTAGGACTGCCGGTGGCGGATCAAAAATGCTGCCCCGTGCTTCATTGAGTTGATTGATGGATTTGTAGTACTCGTAGGCAGCTTTTGTAATGGTAAGCTGCTGGACCAACACGCTGAATCTGATCCCAAACCGTTCGTCGAACTCAATAAACTCAATTGACTTGCCGGAAAGAACTTTCCCCTTGCTGTTCAACACTTCTGCCAGTACAATAAAGTTCTCTGTTTCTTCCTGAATGTAGCAGTAGTGACACTCGCTACAGAGGTCTGATGCCATGGGTGCATCATAGGCGTAGGTGTCTTCATAAGTCCAGCGCAAGTAGGTGTTTTCCGAAGCAACTGGCTTTGTTGCTACAAAAATTTCAATTCCTTTCGAAGTCGTCTCAATCCCTCTGTTGTTAACGACGGATCGGTATTTCGCCTCAATGAAAGCGGTATCAATCTCCGATGGCTCAGGAACTTTTTCCCAGGTTGAAACGGCTCTGATCGAATCTCCGATAGCAATCTCCAGTTGGAATTCGTCCCCGGCCGCCACCTCAATGCTGCCAGAAAGGGGGACGTATGATCCGTCGTAGGTGACGACCAGCGGCCAGGAGTCTCCGGCTTTATTTGAAATGCTGACTATAGCATTGTAGATGAGCTCCCGAGGCCCATCCTGGTGTTGGAAATACAACCTGGTTCGTTGATAGTCGGGATGATCCAGCAACATACTTTCTACAATAAGGATATTGTCTTGTTTGGGTACGTCAACTTCATATGGTTCAACACAGCTAACACATGTCAATAGCAGCGCAAATGCGCAGAACAGATTCGAGGTAATTCTTTTGCGAACTCCTCCTGGTGCTATTTGTAATCGCTGTATTGGGTTGCTGAACCGCATCTGCTCTACAAAAATTTAAGATTGAAGGTGACTGAAGGGAATGGTATCCCGAGCACGGCAAGCTTGTAGGGAGTTACAGGCGGGTCGGAGTTCCGTTGGCTAAAAAAGACTGAATAGGCATTTTTGCGGCCGTAGACATTGTATAGCGAAAAAGTCCATGAGGTTTCCACCTTGGCTTTCCGCTTGTTGGTGCCGTCAACCGAAAATGCTATATCGAGCCGGTGATAGTCTGGCACCCTGAACTGGTTTCGCTCCGAAAATTGAGCGACCACAATCCCATTGAATACATATTTATCAATTGGGTAGGAGGTAGGGCGCCCTGTGCTGTAGGTGAAATTGCCCGAAAACCTCCAGAGTCGTGACAGCTTATAAGTGGAGACAATATTCAGCGTATGAGGTTTGTCAAAGTCGGCAGCATATTCTTTGCCCCTGTTGATCTTTTGTTCCTCCAGCTCTCCGTTTATCGTTCTCAGACTTCTGGAGTAGGTATAGCTAACCCATCCGGTAAGTAATCCAGCATCCTTTTGAACGAGAAATTCGGCGCCATAAGACCGGCCAAAACCCTGAAGCAATTCTGTTTCAATATTGTCTTTTAGGAAAAGGTCAGCATTGTTCTTGTACTCGGTCACATTCTGCACTTCCTTATAAAACAGCTCAACCGATGTTTGCAGCTTATTCTTTGTGAAGTTCCTGAAATAGCCAATGCCGTACTGGTCGCCGATAACAGGCTTGAAATGGGTGCCGCTGGTGGTCCAGATATCGAAAGGCGTGACGGCGGCAGTGTTTGAAACAATATTAATGTACTGCCTCATCCGGTTGTACCCAATCTTGATCGACTGCTCTTCGGCTATTTTGATGCTGGCAGAGCCCCGTGGCTCAAAACCTGAGTAAGTATTGATTACATCACCTTTGGCATAGCTGGTAGAGTCTATGATGGCGTCGTCATCCCTGGCCAGCGCCGGATCATAGGAATAGATTTTCAATGGGCCTTTTTGATCGAAGGTTGTATACCGGCTGCCTGCCGACAAGGTAAGCCATGAAGCAGGCTTCCACTCGAGAGATCCGTATACTGCCTTTTCTCTTCCGTTCATGTCCTGAAGACTGCGGGCTGCTTCCAGTGAAGAGATGGTAGTAGGCTCCAATTCGCCCCGTTCAATATTATACTTACCGGCCAACACCCCCACTTCTGCCTGAAAGCCGTTTCCGGGATCGTAGGTGAGGTCTGCTTTTACATCTTTATAATGAATACCGCTTTGCATGATGTATTCACGCAATGTTTCGGTGTTCTCCACTTCAAAATCATAGTCGCTGGAGGCACCATTTACTTTGAGATAAATGTTTTGAGGAAAGGAGTGTGTCCATGAAACTGAGTAGATGTTGTTCTGATAGCTGTAAATAGCGTCCTGAGCAAATGAAAATCTATCGCCGCTCATATAGCCGGAGAGCCTTACCTTGTCTTTGTCGGTGACAAATGCGTCGATGGTGCCCTGAAAATCGATGTACCTGGCTCCGCTTTCCCGAAGTTCAATACTTCTTGTTCGCTTCAAAATCCAGTCGGCGCTGGCCACCCGAACGCCGAGGGCAAGCGACGCTTTGTTTTTTATCAGTGGCCCTTCTGCAAAGGCTTTGCTGGTGATAGGCCCTAATCCCACGTTGCCGTTCCACCGTTTCTTGTCGCCTTCTTTGAGTCGGATGTCCAGCACTGAGCTTATCCGGCCACCGTATTTGGCAGGAACCCCGCCCCGGTAGAGTGTAAGGTTATCCACCATTTCTGAGTTGATGAGAGAGAAGAAACCCAGCATGTGCGATGGGTAAAACACAGGGGCTCCATCCATGAGGATGAGGTTTTGGTCAAAATTTCCTCCTCTCACATTAAAACCGGAAGAACCCTCTCCCACGGAACTTACCCCGGGTAGAAATGTCAGGCTTTTTATCACATCGGCCTCCCCGAGGAATGAAGGTAATCGCCTGATGGAGGCCACATCTATCGAATTAATGCCCATTTTCGCATCTGTCACATTGTTCTCAAACGCTCGCTCCCGGATAGTAATCTCCTCAAGCTCGTAAGTGGTGTCAAATAGTTCGGTGCTTAGCTGCCCATCGCCAACAATTGCCACGGGCTTTCTTTCCTCGATGTATCCTACCGTTGTAATGAGCAGGTCGTACAAGCCAACAGGCACCTGAAAGGAGTACTCGCCTTTTTCGTTGGTGCTGGTCGATCTATTGGTGCCTACAAGCATCACATTCGCCCCGACAAGCGGGTCACCACTATTTGCGTCAAGGATACGCCCCCGAATAGTGGCATTCCTTTGGGTTCCGAAAGATTTTAGGTCGCCTATGATGGTGACTCCCTCCGGAATTTTTAATTGAGAACCATAGTCTTCCGAGCTGGAAGCGAACCTTCTGGCAGTTGAGTCGGGCAGTAATACAACCAGCTTTTTTCGATAGGTGATGTAGGAAAGGTTAAGGGGGTAGAGGAACGCACCTAACGCCTGATCCCTTGGAAGAGAAGTGTCAGGGACAGTTACCTTGGAAGCGTCAACCCATTCATCCCGATAGTATATGTCGATGCCAAATGCCTTTTCCAGTTGTCCTATTTTTGTTTTCCATTCAGAAACATCCTGAGCGTTTCCATCATAGTTAAACAAGACCAACAGGAGGAGGTAGCAGTAGTTTTTTTTCATAGGCATTGTTTGGTATCACAAGCTACAACAGGCTTTCTAATAGAAACCACTATAGCATTTCAGGTTGGAATTGGTTTATTTTACCTGAATTACATATTCTTCTTCCGGCGACAGATAACCAAATGGCTGTAACTGTATTCCTTCAATTTTCAAAAAAGCTTCGAAATTTGAAACCTCATTTTCATCAACGGCAATAAGCAATCCGCCGCTTGTCTGCGGATCTGCCAGAATGGATCGCTGATAGTCGGAAATATCACCGATTTTGTGACCATAACTTTCCCAGTTTCTAACGGTGCCTCCGGGAATACTTTTCTGATTGAGATAATCGTCAAGGAAATCAAATTTTGGCACCTTGTCGAAGTCGATGGTGGCTGATACGCCGCTACTTTCGCATACCTCAGCCAAATGCCCCAGCAGTCCGAAGCCGGTTACGTCTGTCACTGCCGACACGTAGGGGAGGGTTCCGAGCTTCGCTCCCAGCTTATTCAATGTGAGCATGCTCTTTTTAGCGACAGCCAGGTGCTCCTCAGTCACAATGCCCCTTTTTTGGGCTGTGGTGATGATGCCAATGCCCAGGGGCTTGGTGAGGTACAGGTACGATCCTGCCGTGGCCGTTGAATTTTTCTTAATATTGGTTACCGGTATGGTACCTGTTACAGCCAGTCCAAAAATGGGTTCTGGTGCGTCAATACTGTGGCCGCCAGCCAAAGGAATGCCTGCCTCTTCGCAAGCCTTGCGGCTTCCGTTCAGCACCTGATTGGCCACCTCAGGTGTCAGTTTGTCGATGGGCCAGCCCAGTATGGCAATGGCCATGATGGGAGTGCCTCCCATAGCGTAGACATCGCTAATGGCGTTTACAGAAGCAATGCCTCCAAAGTCGAATGGGTCGTCCACGATGGGCATAAAGAAGTCGGTGGTACTGATGATGGCGGTGCCATTTCCTAAATCATACACAGCGGCATCGTCGTTGGTATGGTTGCCCACCAGCAGAGAAGGAAAGAATGTTTTGTCAGTTGATTTGCTCAGGATGGTTTCCAGCACCTTGGGTGATATTTTGCAACCACACCCTGCGCCGTGGCTGTATTGGGTAAGCTTTATTGGTTCAGACATATTGAGTTTTCGTTTTTTCTATAACTAGTTCAGCCCATTTGGCAAAGTCTTCATGATCGGCTTCTATTTCCAGCAACAAGTCATTTTTGTGTCGAATCAAGGCGTTTTTGTAAGCCCTGTCGTAGTAGACGAGCAGCACGTCAGCCACACCCGCAAAGTCGCCCGATCTAAGCAGCTCCAGCGCACTTTTGGCGTGCTGTCCTCCCAGTTTCTTTTCGAGTACGGTGATTTTTTCGTCCAGAACCGTCTGCGGGAAGCTGGCATATTCGGATACCAGGCGTTTGATCCTGATATTCCTGTCCATATTAAAATGCACACGGGAGCTTTTGCCCATTTGCCGCCAGAAGGCTTCAGGGATCATCACTTTGCCAATGCCTATTGATTCGTCTTCAAGCCAGACGGGTTGCGAAAAATCAAAGTCCTTGATGGCCCAGAAAAGCTCGTTTTGGAAATGCTCCGAGGAAGGCTGCGCCTCCTGGCCCAACTCCCCGAAAACCGATCCCTTGTGATGAGCCAGGCCTTCCAAATCAACCACCTGCTGACCAGTGGTCGCCAGGGCTTTGATTAAATCCGTTTTGCCGGAGCCAGTAGGGCCCGTAATGACCATGAGCTCCATTTTATCGCCAAATTTATCCAGCACATGATTCCTGAACCGTTTGTAGCCGCCTTTGAGTGTAACCACCGGCAAGCCATACGTTTGCAGCAGCCACGCTACACCGCCCGACCTCATGCCTCCCCGCCAGCAATGCACCAAAATATGGTCTTTGAAGGTGAGCTGCTCTGCAAATTCAACCATTGGCCGCATTTTGGGGCCCACTATTTCCAGCCCACGTTTCACGGCGATGTCCTTACCTTGCTGCTTGTAGAGCGTGCCAATTTCAGCCCGTTCGTCATCCTCAAAGAGTGGCAGGTTCACCGCCCCTGGGATTCTACCGTAAGCGTACTCCGATGGTGACCTCACGTCTACCACCGGGTTTTGCCTGCTAAGCTCCAGAAACTCTTCAATATCAACGCTTTTGACCATTTTTTCTTGGGCTCTACTGTCGGCTGTTCCTATTCAATCCAAAAATTAGCGATTATTAACCTACTTTCATGAAACTTATCCGTTAAATAACAGTAGGTAAGCAAAGGGGCATTCCACACGACGGTATTTGTCGGTTGGGGTGGCTGTTGATGCAACTTTTTTTTGGCTATATTGTCTATTGATTATTGATAACGAAAATTCTAAGTAATGAGTATTACTAATCTTCTCTGGTTCCTCGTCCCCGTTCTTGTGTTACAAATCGTGATGTTCTTTGTGATTAGGCAGAGGAAAAAGAAGATGAAGAAAAACGATGTCCTCGCCAAATATGGCATATCGAATCGCAGCGACCTGTTCCGCATGCTGCAAAACCCCCACTTAACGGATGAGGACAGAAACAAGCTGCAAAACATTTACGAGAGCAGGGTATTGGGCTAATGTCGGCTGTCTAACCAATCTCCGGGAATAACTGGCGCTTTGGAAACTATTGGGCTTGGTTTATGTTATTTGGAAGTGCAGTAGTATAAGTAGCAAACCATATCAAAAAAGGAGATCACATTGGAAAAGGCAACGTTCGGTTCTGGGTGCTTTTGGTGCACCGAAGCAATCTTTCAAAATATTAAAGGCGTAATAAAAGTAGAGTCGGGCTACTCCGGCGGCAAGGAGAAGAATCCAAGCTACAGAGAGGTGTGTGGCGGAAGAACAGGCCATGCCGAGGTGGTGCAGATTACCTTTGATCCAAAATTAGTTTCATTCGACGAGCTGTTGGAAATTTTTTGGAATACACATGATCCCACCACACTTAATCGTCAGGGCAATGATGTGGGGCCTCAATACAGGTCAGTCGTATACTACCACAATCAGGAACAAATGGAACTCGCTGTCAGGTACAAAGAGCAACTAGACAAGAGCGGTGTTTTCGCTTCGCCAATAGTTACGGAAATAAGTCCGTACAGTGAATTCTACGTGGCGGAGGACTATCATCAGCACTATTTTGAGCTCAATGGATCCCAACCTTATTGTTCATTTGTTATTCGCCCGAAAGTAGAGAAACTCAAAAAGAAGTATGGGGATAAACTTAAGTTGAGCCAGGCCTGAGCTATCGGCTGGGATACTTGATTTTAGGGCTTAAAATTCATCAAACAGTTGATTTTATTGCACGAGGTAATACCTTGCGGCTTCGTAGCTTTCGCTTGGGTGTTAGCGTGTAAAAAAGAGACTATCTATGAATTTTAAGCCCTTCGTTCTTATCATCATTTTGCTCGGGTTTTCTTGTAGCCCCGGAAAGCCGGGCAAGGAATATCAGCAAGCTTTTGAGGCTCATGAGGAATTGCTGGCCACCGAAGCCGAAACAAGGTCTATTTTTGATTCGATGGAGCAAATTCTGGCCAGAGATACGACGCTGGCTGTTTTTTCAGAGGAATTGAAAGCACTGAGTGCAAAACTGGAAGCCTGGGAGGAGAAGGTGGTGGCCGTTGGAGAAGCAGCAGACCATAAAGATCATTACCACCCGCACAATCATATCAAAATTGAAACGCTCACAGAAAATGAACTTTCCGAGCTGCAAAAGAACCTAAAAGATGAGTTGGATGCAATAACCAGTGAAGTTTCGACACTGGTTGAGAAGATGATGGATAGGTAGGCAGCTATTTGACTTTTGAAACCTTAGTCAGGTAAATTTGTGATTTCTATCCAATCGGAACCCCAGTAAATTGTGCTGTCGGTGCCGAGCCCCTTCAGTCGCACATTAAATCTTCCATTTCTGGGGTATTTCAGCGTAGGAGCTGGCGTATGGGTAGTGGCCTCAATTCCGTTTTCGTTATTGTAACCAAGATACCAGGTAAATTCATGCATACCGCTTGAGTAGTTGTTGAAACGCACACTGCCTGGACTAATGCCACTGACCCTTAATCTGAAGACCAGATTCGGCATGCCGTCGGCAAACGTCTGAGGTTGCCAGTCGGGTGCTGGTGCCTCAAGCGGATCGAGGCAGGAGGAGACGAGAACCATGAGTACGGCTAACGTGAATCGGGTCATCGGATCTGAGGTATTTGTTACTCAATATACACACTCCTCAGAAGAAAGGGAATAGAGCGCTCTCGATAATCGACGTTTTTGTCGGCCAGCTAGCCAACGGCAAGAAGGCTTTTACAAAGAATTAAGAAAGCTGATCATGTTGTCCCGGTCTTGTTTGGAGAGCGCTTTCACATAGTTTTTTGACGCTTCTTCCTCCAAAGGAGTATGGCGAGCATTGAAATTGATTGCCATGGAAAAACGCAAGAGAAGGCAGGATACGTTTTCGTCACCTGACAAAGTCTTTTCGTCAAAATGATTTGAAGTATGTAACCACAACCAATTTTTTTACAGAAAAAACTCATGGAACGACGACACGACATTGACTGGCTAAGGATCATAGCCATACTGCTGGTGCTCTATTTTCACACCGCCATGCTTTTTGCTGCTGAATCCGGCTGGCATATCAAAAATGCAGAGCAAAGCAACCTCTGGCTGGAGTTCAATTTCTGGCTTTCAAGGTTTCGGATGCCGCTACTGTTCTTTGTTTCTGGCTACGGCACATTTCTGGCGCTGAGGAAAAGAAGCCCGTGGCAGTATGTGAAGGAGAGAAATAACCGACTGATGGTTCCGTTGTTGTTTGCCATGTTTGTGGTAGTACCACCTCAGATCTATTTCGAGAGGCAGTTCAATGGTGCCAACTACACATCATTCTTTTCTTTCTACCCGAAGGTTTTGGAGTTTATCCCTTACCCGGCAGGCAATTTTTCCTGGCATCACATGTGGTTTGTGCTGTACTTGTTTGTTTACTCAGTGGTCTGTCTGCCGCTGTTTCTTTACATCAGGTCGGAGAAGGGTAAAGCACTGGCCATCAGGCTGGTTGGTTCCATGGGCAATTTCAAAATTGCCCTGATCATGCTGCCAACCATCCTCATTGGTGGCTTTTGGGCCTTTTGGAATCCCGATACCCACGACTTAGTCAACGACCTGCCGTGGCATTTTTACTGGTGCTCTTTCTTTGTGGCAGGCTACCTTGTGGGAGCCGTTCCCAGCCTATGGGACACCGTGGAGCTTCATCGCCGAAAGCTGCTCGGTTTGGCCATTCTCTGCATCACTGTTATCAATTTTTTCCGATGGAACAAACTTGAGCCGTGGGACATAGAAGGCATCAACCCTGCATGGGAATACCTGGCAACTTGTATCCTTGCGGTAGATGCCTGGCTATGGCTGCTGGCGGCATCGGGCTACGCCAAGCGATATTTGAACAAGCATCACCCCATCATTGACTACGCCAACCGGGCTATCTATCCATTCTACATCCTGCACCAAACAGTGATCATCGCCATTGGCTACTATGTGATTCAGGTGCAGGAGTCCATCCTGGCGAAGTACCTGTTTGTCAGCACGCTGTCTCTCATAGGCTCGCTGGTCATTTATGAATACCTGATCCGACCCTTCCGCATCGCAAGGTTTTTGTTTGGGGTAAAGGAATTGAAAGTGGAGAAAACAAAAGCCTAAACCTGACTTCAAAACGGTAGTTGCTTATATTGATGCTTCGATGGAGAAAGAACCTTTGAACGACAAAAAGAGCAAGATGACACGCATACAGCCGCTCATTTTCGGGTTGGTTGTATATGTATCCATCCGCCTGATCGACAACCCAAATCAGGGCGGATTCCCTAGCAGCAGGCCGCTGAACATATATCTACTGGAGTTGCTTATGGCTATTTCTGTGGGGTATATTTTCGAATGGTGCTTTGTTCTTTTGGAGAGAAGATTTAACAAAAACTTCCAGCCTTCATCGAAGGCAATTGTCAGAGAGATGGTGATCTCATACCTGGTTTTTGCGGCTGCCGTTAATTCGACCGTCACGATATTCGTCGCCTTTACTGACGATGGGCTCTCTCTGCGGGACTTTGTTCAGATCAATATCATCCCCATCCTGTATCTGCTGCTCATATTTACGATCAGGCGAGGCCGATACTACCTCAGAAGCCTGATGCAGCAGGCGCAGAGGCTGGAGCAGATAGAAAAAGACAGCGTGGAAACGGAGCTTGCCCTACTTAAGAGTCAGTACCATCCGCACTTCCTTTTCAATAGCCTGAACACTATTTACTTTCAAATGGACGAAAGTGTGGGCGATGCGAAGAAAACAGTGGAAAAACTGGCGGAGCTCCTTCGTTACCAGCTTTATGAGGAAAAAGATAAAAAGGCCACCCTGGCAAAGGAACTTGACCATATCAATGCTTTCATCGATCTACAGAAGGTGAGGCATGGGTCTAACCTGCAGGTAGACATCAACCTCGATGCGGGCATTGTAAACAAAAAAGTGTACCCATTGCTGTTCATTCCCTTGGTCGAGAATGCCTTTAAGTATGTGGGTGGTAAAAAATTAATCAGCCTGAAGATGTCTGATGTCGGCAACGATGGGATAGAATTTTGTATTACCAACACTACGGAGCCCATAGCGTTGCATAGTGTGCTGATAGAAGAGCCAGGAAGGGGCGGACTAGGGCTTTCCAATCTGAAAAGGCGGCTTGAATTGCTTTACCCCGGCAAACATACGCTGAAGACTGAGCAAGGTGAAGAGGTTTTTACCGCAAAGCTTAAATTGACACTGGATGAAGATTAAGTGCATCATAACCGATGATGAGCCTTTCGCAGTGAAAGGGATAAAAAGCTATGTGGAAAAAGTGGACTACCTGGAGCTGATTGGCACCTGTGAAAATGCTTTGCAGCTCGATGCCATGCTGAAATCGGAAACGCCAGATTTACTGTTTCTGGACATTGAGATGCCCCATATCACGGGCCTCGACTACCTCGCTTCACTCAAAAACCCACCGCTGGTGATCATTACTTCGGCCTATGAAAAGTACGCCTTAAAGGGCTATGAGCTCAGCGTGATCGACTACCTGCTGAAGCCCATCTCATTGGATCGGTTTCTAAAGGCGGTGCAGAAGGCCTTTGATTACCTGCAAGCCAGTACACAAAACGACGCAAAAGCCGATTATTTCTTCATAAAGACTGGCCAGAAAATTGAACGAATCAGGCTTGCGGAATTGGTGTATGTAGAAAGCATGCAGAACTATGTGAAGGTGCACACACTGACAGAAACCCATATTGCGCATTTGACGCTGAAAAAGGTAATGGAGCTGCTGCCGTCGAATCAGTTTGTTCAAACGCACAAATCGTATGTATTGAATATTGATAAGGTGAAGTCTATCGAAGGAAATGAGATTGCCACTGAAAAGGGAATCGTGCCTATCAGTAAACTTTGGAGAGAGGCCGTGCTGGAGAAGATCTTGCAGCACAAGCTTTGGAGCAGGGAGTAGCGTCGGCTATTGCTGAAGCTTTTTTAGGATTTTGCTTCCACGGCTCTTAAAGCCTGATGAGCCATAAGGCATTTGGTCTTCGATGATGATCCTCAGCTCATTCTTAAGCTCAGGCAGCTTTTGGCACAGGTTGGCCAGCACGGTCATGCCAAACACTTTTACCGCTATCGGTTCTTTCTTAGACTGAAGCAGCTCGAAGCAGTACTGCACAGTTTTGTCCCAATGCTCTTCCGGAACGTCGATAAACTGCACAGTACGGAGGATATTCCTTTTCAGTGAATCATGTACGTTTTCATCCAGTAGGTCTATCATTTTGCCCAAATAGGGGAGGATCAGGTGGGGGTGGAGGTCGCAGCATTTGCCCAGCAGGTGAGCCGAAAAATGGGTGATTCGATATGGCCCGCTAAAGAAGACGTCCATCACTTCCGCAAATTTCTCCTCGTCGGCACCTATTTCCTGTGCCAGCCTTTCTATGTTCTGCTTTGACCGGTCTGCCATCAGCCGGCTTTTCAAGTCACTTTCCATCGAGCTATTTGTTGCTGATGATAAAACTAATGGGTGGGGAGCCAATTATCAACAATGTTGGTGACAGAGGAAGGCGCTGCTGACAACGTCTTGCGCAACAGGCAGGCATGCTAACCAGCAAGTGTTTTTTTGCTTGTGTCTTCACAAGCTGCCTGCTTCCGGATGTGTCTTCACACCGGAAAATTGTGCCCCCACACAAGAAACCCCTGAAAACAAAAAAGCCTTAGATTTCTCTAAGGCAATCCACTGTGACGGGCCTCGAATCGCACCGGCGAACCGCCGCCACCTTCTGCGTGACAGGCAGGCATGCTAACCAGCAAGTGTTTTTGCTTGTGTCTTCACAAGCTCCCTGCTCCCGGTTGTGTCTCCACACCGGAAAATTGTGTCTTCACACCGGAACTCCCCGAAAACAAAAAAGCCTTAGATTTCTCTAAGGCAGTCTTTTGAGACTGGACTCGAATCGCACCGGCGAACCGCCGCCACCTTCTGCGTGACAGGCATGCATGCTAACCAGCAAGTGTTTTTGCTTGTGTCTTCACAAGCTCCCTGCTCCCGGTTGTGTCTCCACACCGGCAAATTGTGTCTTCACACCGGAACTCCCCGAAAACAAAAAAGCCTTAGATTTCTCTAAGGCAGTCTGTTGTGACGTGACTCGAATCGCACCGGCGAACCGCCGCCACCTTCTGCTTGACAAGCAGGCATGCTAACCAGCTGAACTACCACTGTTTTTGCTTGTGTCTTCACAGCTTCCCGTTTCCGGTTGTGTCCTCACACCGGAAAATTGTGTCTCCGCACCAGAACTCCCCGAAAACAAAAAAGCCTTAGATTTCTCTAAGGCGGTCTGTTGTGACGTGACTCGAATCGCACCGGCGAACCGCCGCCACCTTCTGCGTGACAAGCAGGCATGCTAACCAGCTGAACTACCACTGTTTTTGCTTGTGTCTTCACAGCTTCCCTTTTCCGGTTGTGTCCTCACACCGGAAAATTGTGTCTCCACACCAGAACTCCTTGAAAACAAAAAAGCCTTAGATTTCTCTAAGGCTCCTTGCGGAATGGACGGGACTCGAACCCGCGACCTCCTGCGTGACAGGCAGGCATTCTAACCAGCTGAACTACCACTCCTTTCGTTGTGTCTCGACTACCGTTTGTAAATCGAGATGCAAAAGTATGCGTTTGTTCCGCTTTTGCAAAAGGGAAAACCAAAATTTTGATAATATTTTTCCAAGCGAACAGGTGGCATTCCTGGTAAGTGTGGCAATTACTTGTTATTCAAAATGTTACACTGAGTCAATTTTTTTACCGACGAGTGCAAACAAATAGCCAATAATCAAGTTAATATTTAATGTAGCTACATTTAATGTAGCTATTTCATTAGCTTTGTATCTCAAACCAATTACAACTATGAACTTGACAAGCACAAAAACATTATTTGCGTCATTGATCGCAGCGGGTTTCCTTACTGCCTGTGGTGGTGGAAACGCAACAACCGAATCATCGGCAGAAACCGCTGCTACAGAAGAAGTAGCCGCTATGACTTACACTGTAGACCCCACCAGCTCTGTAGTAGCCTGGAAGGGCGAAGTGGCTGGCGTGTATGGCCACAACGGCGTGATTGAGGTAGCCAACGGATCAGTAATAGCAGAGGGCACTCAACTCACTGGTGGTGATATCACCATCGATATGACTTCTATCGTTCCTTTAGATTCTGCTTCTTTCAAAGACGAAGAGGGTAGAAGAGCAAGCGACCTTGTTGGTCACTTGTCAACAGGCGATTTCTTCCTTGTTGAAGAATTCCCTACAGCTACTTTCACCATCAAATCTCAGGAGGGCAGCAAAGTGACTGGCGACCTTACCATCAGAGGCAAGACAAAAGAGGAAACAATGGAGCTTTCTTCAATGGAAGTAACCGACGGCGGACTATCTGCTGAAGGCGTATTGGTATTTAACAGACAAGATTATGATGTGAAGTGGGTTCACTTCATGAAAGACATGGTATTGGCTGACAACATCGAAATCAAAGTAAGCATCAAAGCTGCGAAGTCTTAAGCTACAGATTGCTTCAAAAAGCAGAAAAGCCATTCCGGGAGGGGTGGCTTTTTTCGTTGAAAACGCCGGGGTGAAGACAATTAAACTGACAAAAGTAAACTTTATCATGGGCTTGTCGTATATTACAGACAAATGTCAATTATATACGACTCATGCAAAGAATATATCTCGGCGAATTTGAAGAGCTGGTGCTGCTCACAGTAGGGGTGCTGTACGACGATGCCTACGCAGTGGCCATTACCAAGGAGGTTGAAAAGCAGTCAGACCGCTCGGTCAATGTGAGTGCTGTACACAAATCGCTGTACCGCCTCGAAAAGAAAGGCATGCTCGACTCCCGGCTGGGCGACCCTGAATCAAAAAGAGGGGGAAAGCGGAAACGCCTGTTCAACATCACACCCTATGGAAAGAAAGCCCTTGATGAATCAATGGACCTTCGGATGTCTCTGAGAAAGCAGATCCCCGAACTGGCTTTTAAATGGCAAACCAACTGATATGGAAAAGAAACCTACCATTCCCCGCCTGCCACACGCTTTTTTCAAATGGTACTGCCAGCCTGGTATGTACGAAGAAATGCACGGCGACCTTGAGGAGTTTTTCTATGAAAGGGTGGCAGAAAAGGGCCTTTTTACAGCCAAATTACTTTACCTGTGGGACGTTTTGCGCTGCTTCCAGCCCTATGCATGGCGAAGACCAACAGCTCCGACCAATGCTGGCATTATCATGTTTCGCAACTATTTCAAAATCTCGTTGCGCAGCCTGATGAAAAATCCCCTGAACTCCTCCATCAACGTGTTCGGGTTATCCGTCGCCATTGGCATTGCTGTGTTTGTTTATGCCTTTGCCAGCTGGACCTTTAGCACTGATCAATTTCACGAGCACAAAAACGAGGTTTTCCTTGTCACCTTTCTGGCCGACAGAGACGGCACGCCGCAGGAATACGGCACCACGCCACGACCACTGGGTGCCATGCTGCGGGAAGATTTTTCGCACATTGAGAAAGTTTGCCGGGTAGAAGACAGGCCGGTAGTTGTCAAATATGGTGATCGGGTATACCACGAAAGGGTGCGTTATGCCGACCCTGAGTTTCTCGACATGTTTACTTTCCCGCTTAAGCAAGGCAGTAAGGCGTCGCTGGCTGACCTGAATAGCATTGTGCTGAGTGAAAACATGGCAGAGAAGTACTTTGGCACCGAAGACCCATTGGGCAAAGAGGTGCTGGTGAAGTTTGATAAGGACAATGGCAAACTCTTCAAGGTGGCAGGAGTAGCGGCCAAATTCCCAGCTTCCCGCACTATCAGTTTTGACTTTCTGGTCAACTTCGACAACCTCCGAACGTCGCCAGCCTACAATGTCCACGACTGGAGCAGCACGGTGGCCGCCACCTTTGTTCAGGTTGACGACCCTTTCAATATTTCATCTATCGAGCCTGCTATGGACAAATACATGGCGATGCAAAACAGTGCCGTGCAGCCCGATTGGGCAATTACCTCCTTCGCCTTTCGGCCCCTGGTCACGCTGCACGAAACGTCGGAGTATATCAAAGATGGCATTTCAAGAAGCTCGAAAGATAACTATATGTCGATTGTGTTCATGGCCATTGTGGCGGTGCTGATGCTGGCCCTCGCCTGCCTTAACTATATCAATATTGCGATTGTGTCAGCCGCCAAACGGTTGAAAGAGATTGGTATCAGGAAAACGATTGGTGCAACCCGGCGCACAGTAGCCGTTCAGTTTCTGGCTGAAAATGTATTGATTACCTTTTTCGCCATGTTGCTGGGCGTTGGCCTGGCGATGGGCTTTTTCATCCGGGGTTTTGAACAAATGTGGGGTTTCGATATGGACTTTCGTTTCAGCGACACGTCTCTCTGGGTTTTTCTGTCGGCCACGCTGCTGTTCACCAGCCTGGTGTCGGGTATTTATCCAGCTCTGTACATTTCCCGTTTCCAGGTGGTGAGCATCATCAAGGGGTCGGTGAAGTTTGGCAAAAAGAATACCCTCACCAGGGTTTTCCTGGGCTTACAGCTTGTGTTTGCCTGCGTGTTCATCACCAGCGCTGTTACTTTCACCCAAAACAGTGCCTGGCTAGGTGCCAGAAGCTGGGGCTATAGCCAGCACGAAGCGCTTTATACCGGCTTGCCCGATGCGCAGGCGTTTACCCAGCTACGGGATGCCCTCAGCAGTCATCCGGACATTGTCTCTATCTCTGGATCATTTCATCACCTGGGTCGCAGCGAGCAAACAGCTGTGCTGCACTTCCCCGACAGACAATATGAGGCCATGGAGCTAAAGGTGGATGCCCGCTATTTTGAAACCTTGGGTTTGCAGCTGGTAGAGGGCAGAGCCTTCCGGGAAAATGCTGCGAACGACAAGCAGGCCGTGGTACTCAACGCTACCCTGGCGGCCAGTATAGCGCCAGGCGTACCGACCAGCGAGGTGCTTGGGCAGGTCTTCGATATCGACAGTACACGGTATGAGGTGGTGGGCGTGGTGGCCGATTTCCACGCCTACGACCTTTCCAACAAGGTCGAACCCGCCTTTTTCAGTCTGGCCGACAAAAACAACTACCGTTACCTCACCATGAAAACGAAGCATGGCACCGAAAAGGAAGTTTACGAGGCATTGCAGGGGCAGTGGGCGACCTTGTTTCCTGAAACCCCGTTTATGGGCGGCTACCAGGAAGACGTGTGGGGCCTTTACTACGAAGTGATTGACATCCACGCCATCGTGTGGCAGGTGGTGGCTACCATGGCCATTTTGCTTGCAGGCCTGGGCCTTTATGGGCTCATTAGCCTCAATGTGGTGGGAAGAATCAGGGAGTTCAGCATCAGGAAGGTGCTGGGTGCCGGGCTGAGCAGCATTGCCACTAATATCACCCGTCGTTATGCCGCACTTTTTGCCATAGCCCTGGGGCTGGGAGCCCCGCTGAGCTACCAGGCGATGAACCTATTGTTCGATGCAGCCTATACCTACCATATGCCTATTGGGTTTTCCGGTGTGGCGGTGGCGGTGTTTGTGCTCATTGGCGTGCTGCTGCTCACCGTGGCCATTCAGGTGGCTCGCCTGCGCAAGTTCAACCCTGTGAATGGGCTAAGGGTGGAATAAGTCGGCCGGAGTTTTATTGTTGAGCGCTAAAAGGTGTGTCTTGGAAAGAGCCAGGGTGCCTTCGGTATTCCATTTCCCGCACTGGCGACCAAAAGTGTCCCTAATGTATGCCCTCCAGATCGAGCGGGGCAACAAGGTCAAGCCGAAGAGAATATACTTCATGGCCATTCAACTACTTTTATCCGATAACGACTCATCTTTGATACCGGCTGAGGGGAAATTTGTAGACTTCGCCACGATATGTCAGGTTTATCTCTTCTGTAGCATCTATGAACTGGATGCTGTCAAATACTGGTGCAAGTAGCAAATGGTCTTCATCAGAATAGCCGAGCCCGTATTTAGTGGTGTCGTTGTACGCTGAATAGGCCTTGTAAATAACCAGTCCTCTTTTCTCTGCTTCCTTAACTGCTGCCATCCCTGGCTCAAAATCCACCTCTTCTTCGATGGAAATAAGCACATGGCTAAACTCAAACGGGGCCGTGGCTGGCTCGTGAAAAGCCATGGAGGCATCTTCTTCGGCAGTAATAATTTTGTAGGTCGAGCCAATGACTGTTGCCGCTACGCCATTGATTGGGTGCCCCTCGCAGTCAAAATAATCGTGCTTTTCAGCTTTCGAGAGATCAAAGTAGTAGCTGCACTTACCATTTTCCCATGGTGATAGGGTTTCCCTGAAGTGCGGCTGGATAACCCTACTGTAGGTTGGATCGCTTACCCATTGGCTGGCCTGGAGGTCAAAAAGCCCATAAGCTAGTCCAAAGGGCGTGGTTGGGTCTATTTTTTCGATTGAGGCAATTGTCCCGTTCTCTGGCACAAAAAGAAAAGTGAAGGGAAAGGAACCCAGGAAATCTCCTGTCAGCTTGTAAATATGCTGATCGAAAATGCTCATCTCCAGCTGCTCTTCATCCTCGGAAAAGCAGGCAATATATACCTTGTCGCCTATCAGGGCTATATGATCAATACTTTGTTCAAATCCTGTTATGTCACCAATTTTTGAACCTTCAGTGTCAAATATGGAAAGGGATGGATTGTTGTAGACAGCAAAACCACTTGGCTCTGTTGGGAATACCGACCCTGATGTGGGCGGAATGACCTCTTTGAAGACCATCGAGTATACGCCCTTTTGGGTGTAAACACTGGACTGAGACGGTTCGTGTGCCAGGGGTTTCACTACGCCCACCTCCAAATAGGTGTCCTGCGGGAGGATGTAGACAAAGCTGGGCGGTATGAGATAGCCAGCATTGCCTGTGGTGATAATGGACGATTCCTGCACCACTTTCGTTACCTGCGTGCCAGGCTCCACAAAGCCAGCCATGTCTACCGGCTTAATCCCCAGCAATGAGTGGTGATGAATCCACTGGCCTTTGGCATAGCGCTCTATGCGATCCTCCTGCCGGTTTAAATCCTCTGAAAGCCAAAAGGCTGGCTTGATTTCAACAGCCTGCCAGGCACTGTCAGCCAGACGCAGCAGTGAAAAAGCCACTTTTTTGACTGAGGTTGTTGCATAGCCTGCGCCTTCACTGCGGACTTCTACTGCATTCTCGGCGATCAATTTACCCTCTGAATTGGTGAAAATTCTAAAGTTCTGGAATTGATCAGGAGGCACCAGCTCCCCACCGTTGGCTGCGTAAAGTCCTGCAAAATCGCCTCTTACTACATAAAAAAGATCTTTTTCCATGGTGGGGAGCACCAGGTCGTAGGCAGGGGGCACTACTACGGCCGCCTGGCTTTGGCTATATATGCCACGACTTCCTGGTTTCCCGAATCCCCAGAGTTGATCCATAGCGTAGGGCATAAGCTCCGCTGCCGGCTGCGCTTTCCTGAATTGCTTCAGCGGCCAGTTAGTTTGCGCTTGCAATGTGCCAACCAGCAAAAACGCCAACGGCCAGATGAGTGTTAGGTTTTTTAAGTTCATTGTGTTGCGTTATGGGTTGCCATTACCAGTCAACTTCTTTAAAGCCATCGTCAATTTTTCCGGATCCAGCCCCGGACTGAGCATGCCACTTGTCCTTTACATTTCCAGTGAGCTTCTCCACCTTAAACCCTGTTTCCCAATATTGCGTGATTTCTGAAACGCTATAATAGTCCTCCGACTCATTGATGATGAGTCTGCTTCCGGGAGCGGTATGAATATGAGCCATGACAAAATCGAGGTTCTTTTTGTCGTTAGCGGTGTAAGAATAAAATTTTCTCGATTCGGGTGGGTCGTTTTCAATCCCACGTGGCTCCCAGCCGGCATCGCCATACATGATTTCTACAGCGGCAGTGTGAATGACAAAGGTGTCCCGAGGGAAATACTGAATGCTTCTATCGAAAATGACCTGAATTTCCTGTCCATTGGTGCGGACTTTTAGCCAGTCAAACCGGGCAGGGTCAATCTCTGTAAAGCCCGACTTTTCAAGTTGTGCAACTGCAAGTTGTATCACCGAATCTTTCCCCAGGGCGAGTATTTTGTCCGGATCTTCGAATAGTTGGGCATGGGCAGTGACCGAGCAGGCTACGAGGAGGAGGGAGGTCAGGGTTTTCATTTGTTCGATGTTTTGATTTTCTCCCAATCCACCTCCCTGAAACCATCATCGAAGTCGTCGGGGGCAAACTCGCCGTGGCCTTCTTCACTCAGCGCTCCGCTAGTCTTGTGCCACCTATATACAGTTTCACCGCTACCGGTCGACTCAGTGATCAGGTAGCTATCGTTTTCTTCTGCAATCATCAGAGCGATTTCGTCGTGTTGCCAATCTTGCACACTGAGTACCATGGCAATTACCTCTCTGTCCGCTGCTGTGTATTCATACAAATGGATCGGAGCAAACGGGTCTTTGGGCTCTCCGTACGGCATCCAGCCAACAGCTGTACTTACCAGCTCCACCGTCGCCGTGTGTACTACAAATGTGTTCATCGGGAAATACTGGATGCTTCTGTCAAAAATCACCCTCACATCGTGGCCATCCGTTTGCACTTTCAACCAGTCGAATTGATCAGGGGCAATATCAGCAAAGCCAGCTTCCCCAAGCCGTGCAATGGCCAGCCGGACCACAGAGTCCTTGCCTAGTTCAAGCAGTTTTTCCACCGCATCTGTCCGTTGGGCGTGGGCCGCCAGTGAGACCATTGCCAACATGCTTACCATCAGCGCTTTCATCTGTATAAAATTTAATTTTAGCGGCCAGATGGAATAGCCCAAACCCTTTGAGAATGAAAATCACTTGTCTAAATGGCTCTATTCATTCCGCTGGGTGTGGTACTCCTCATGGCTATTTCATGTGTATATAATTTATTTCTCAGCGGCCACCTGTTCGCCGGTGCGATGGAATAGCTTTTACCAATTAGAATGAATATTTAGCTTTTCGATCCACTTATTCATCGTTCCACGCCGGTTCCGTTGGGTATGGTATTCCCTATGGCTATTTCATCTATTCAAGATATTGATTTTCAATGTATTATTCAATGTTACTTCAGTGCATACGACGTTGTACAAGCTTTCCTTTTTCAAACGTGAGTGTCAGCAACTCGGCATAGCTACCCGGGTGATCAGGATGAATTTCTGAATCCATTCCGTAGCGACTATTGCCAATGATTAACTCACCCGAATATTTTAATGGCACTGACAAATTTTCGTATCGGAAATAATCGTCCATAGCTTTGTCCTGTTCCGGCTTGACTCCATTGATCGCCGGGGGATAGCTTTTGAACCGGTAAAGAAATTTGTATTTCCATCCCTTTGGAGGGCCTGGTCTACAGAAAATAGTGTCCAGAAATAGCTGGCCTTTTTCAATCATATAAGTGAACAGAAACCCGGATGGATTGTCGGTTGAAGCAAAACGGCCAATAAACAGGCCCACGTCTTTCGGGCTGCTCAGGTTGAAAGGTCTCACGAGCTGATAATAATTGCCTTCGAACTGGATCAAGTTGGGCGTAATTAAAGTCATATCATTAAATTTATTCGTAAGCGTACCACCAGTCACTTCGTTTTATCACCTTGTTTTCCGTGATAAAATACAGGAAGTCGTGCCTTCCCCGCCAGTAGTAGATCAAAATGCTTTCTCCCGGTAGCAGCTTCACTATTTCAGAGGCATCCGACTGCTCATCAGGCGGACCTATCCTTTTGAACACCTCACCGTAAGGAGTTCCTTTTACACCCAATTGCTTCCCCAGCGCCTCCATCACCAGCTGCAAATCGCTTCCCCATCGGCTGTTGCACGGGCCATTTTCAAACTTTAGTGTTCTGAAAACACTACTCAAACCACTCAGCGTGATACTGTCCATTTGCTGATTTTTATCAAACAAGCTTTTGCAGTTTTCCTGTGCCATAGCGGTATATCCGGTCTGGACGATTAAAAGGATGAAGAGATTTTTTGCGTACATTATAGGTAAGATGCAGTCAGGCCAGCTATTCCATAATTCAGATCAAACTTTTTTAACCTTGTGTCAACCAGGGACGCTGTGAGGCTTTGCACTGACTAAATTAATAGACCTGGAAATATGGAAATACCACAATGTTTGCATCTTGTAGTATAAAAGCTGTCGAAGCTGATTGAGGCCATGACAGCCTGAGCACCTGTTAGTTAAATATAACAATGATTGCGCAACTTATCACCAGACTACGCTCGATAGCAGGGGTGCCGCCGACCGAACAGCGTCCCGATCCTGCTTGCCACCAAACGGTCTCAGACAAGATGTACAACTACTTCTGGACCTACTTCCGTCTGGAGGACGATGATTTTGAGCTGCCGACTGATTTCAGAGACGGCATTGACTATTTGGGCGACCAGGACGTATACTTGCCAGGAACAAAGGGAGGAGTTCTTTGGGGCGCTGAAAGCATCATTAAGCATACGCAATATTGGGCCACTCAAGACTATTATGAAGGTTCTTCTGAACGAGAGGGCTGGCTGTGCATAGGCCAGCAGGGGGAGCGGTCAATGGCCTTTTTGTGCTGCACACCCCGCAGCAACTACTTTGGGCAGGTACTTTTGGGGGTCAACAACTCTCCCTGGAACGACTACAGCGAAATGAAACTAGCTGCCGGATCTTATGAGGAGTATTTACAAAAATGCCTGACGCTATGAACATAAGACTGGCCTTTTTGATCCCCTGGCTGTTACTAAACGCTACTAATATAATGTCGCAAGCGCATGATGACACTGTTACGACAGAAGAATTGGTCTCGCAGTCGGACCTGATAGTGATCGTGAGCCGGGCGGAACCATTCACTTCGGGGACGAAGAAAAGAACGTCGCTGTGGCTTTGGAAGCCGCCGTTTGAGGTCATTTACCACCATTATGTGATCGAAAAAGTGCTTTTTCGGAGTAGCAGGGAGGAGGTGCCTGAGGTGGCGGCAGTGAATCTCAAAGTTAGAATGGCCGACTACTCACGAAAGCTCACGGTTCACAAGCTGTACTACAACAAGGGTATTCGCAAAATCCCCATCTATCAGGACTATGAAGGCGGCATAAAGCCAACCGAAGCAGCGCTGCTGATTGTTTTTTGCCAGTACAAGCCTGAGGGGAAGGTTTTCGAATATACGGTGCAGGGTGCCTGCGAAAGTGTGGAAATGGAGGAAACGATTTTGAGTTTTTTAGCAAAATGATTTTTGAAATGAAACCCTGGAGCCCAACGACCTCAGATTACAAAAGTTTGAAGCCCCGTCTTCCTGCGAGTATGATACCAGGCTGCCGAGCCGTCGGGGTAGCCATTATCCGCCGAAACTTTTGTAGTCTCTGCAACTGATCGAATTTGTCGTCGTTTGGCATGTGTCCCGACACAAGCCGAGGCATTCATAAAACCTTTAAAAGGGTTTGGACGCTGAGTCTTCATCAATAGTGAGTTCAAAGCCAATATTTGAGGATGGCTGGACGACCTCAGACTACAAAAGTTTGTAGCCCCGTCTTCCTGTAGGTTTGATACCCTGTTGCCTACCCATCGGGACAGGCAGTATCAGCCGAAACTTTTGTAGTCTCTGTGACAGAACGAATTTGTCGTCGTTTGGCATGTGTCCAGACTTAAGCCGAGGCATTCACAAAACCTTTAAAAGGGTTTGGACGCTGAGCCTTCATCAATGGTGAGTTCAAAGCCATTATTTGAGGATGGCTGGACGACCTCAGACTACAAAAGTTTGTAGCCCCACATTCCTGCGAATTGAATACCCGGCTGCCGACCCATCAGCGCCGCTGGTATCACTCGGAACTTTTGTAGTCTCTGTGACAGAACGAACTCGTCGTCCCTCAGCAAGTATCCCGATACAGGCCAAGGCATTCACAAAACTTTTTGGCGCCTTCACGAAGGATATCGGGCCACCTACAAAAGCTAGCCGTTGACTGCCAGCATTTTCCCTTTCTTAGTGGTTTTTAAACTAATCCCCTACCACCATGAAAGCCTTAAAAGCTCTCCTTTTAAGTTTCCTGTTTTTAACTGTTGCCTGCCAGCAGCAAAGCGAAACACCGGAGCCCCTCGACTACGGCTACCTGTCGCTCAACCTATCCCTCACCATCACCTCCGAACCAGCCAACGGCAGAACCCTGGCGGTGAATACCGACGATTTCCGGGTCACTATCTTCGCCGCTGACGGCACCGAAGTGATGGTCTTCGATCCCTTTTCGTCGGCTCCGGCGGAAGTATCACTGCCGACGGGCGAATACTATGTAGAGGCCCACAGCAACAACCTGGTGGATGCCGCTTTCGAAAATCCCTACTATTTCGGCCGATCCGACAACTTTACCATCGACAAGGAGGAACTCAAATCCATCGACATTGAAGCTGAACTGGCTAATACCAAAGTGGCGATCAACTATTCAGCGAATGTGGTGAACACGTTCCACAGCTACACCGGCACGGTAACAGTAGTAAGCAGCGGAGCCAGCCTTTTCTACGCCCAGGGCGAAACGAGAGAAGGCTATTTTTTAACCTCTCCGTTCGATATTGAAGTGAACCTGAGCTACACCAAACTGGACGGCACCACCATCGACCGCACGTTCACAGCTTCGATTGCCGATCCTCAGCCGAAGACTTTGTACAATATCAATGTGGATGCTACGCTGGAAGATGGAAAGATTGTCTTCAATATCATCGTGGATGAAGGTTTTGATACAGTAGATATTGATTTGGGAGATGCGACAGGCAACCCAAATGCCAATTGGGCGCCGGGAGATGAATGGATCGATGAAAGGGACGGTGAAGCCTATGGCACAGTGGAAATTGGTAGCCAGGTATGGATGAACGAAAACCTGCGGGCAGTCGCCTATCCTGATGGTGAGCCGATCCCAGAAGTGCAGGCCGATGCTGTCTGGTGGCCGAGTTTAAATACGCCGGCATACAGCTGGCTTTACAATGACAAGGCGACTTATGAAAAACCGTATGGAGCCTATTATAACTATTATGTCATCGAGCACAAAGAGCTTTGCCCGGCCGGATGGCATATGCCAACCATTCAAGACTGGACAGATTTGGAGAGTTTTGTCGTCAACGATGGCTACCCAGGCTCGGTGGGAGAAGCCCTGAAGACAACTTCAGGCTGGGCCAACAACAACAATGGTACAAATGCGTTCGGATTCTCGGCTGTAGCCGCTGGCTACAGAGGCCCCACTTTTGGCTACGTAGGAGAAATTGCCTATTGGTGGATCGCTCCAGATGCCTACTATACGGGCCCTTATTCATCCGGCATTACCGCTGATTTCTTTCCCTGGGGTGACTATACATACGGGGTTGGTCTTAACGTTCGCTGTATCAAAGAGTAGGTGCTGCAAGGGACGCTGAGCCTTCATCAATAGTGAGTTCAAAGCCATTATTTGAGGATGGCTGGACGACCTCAGACTACAAAAGTTTGTAGCCCCGTCTTCCTGCGGGTTTGATACCCTGCTGCCTACCCATCGGGGCAGCCAGTATCCGCCGAAACTTTTGTAGTCTCTGTGACAGAACGAATTTGCTTTCCCTCAGCGTCTCCCACAAAGAATGCTGAGTTTTAAGCCAATGCCAATGCCATATTTATTACCCTTTCAACCACCTAAACTGGCCTGATTTCCGTATATTCATACATACAAGAGCCATTTCACCTTATTTTTTGCTCCGTTTCCACTCAGCCCTTAGCAAGCCCGTTTGCTGCGCACCACTCACTACTTTTGCTGCGCACCACTCACTATGTCTGGTGCGCACCACAGCCTCCTGATAAGCGCTTGTCTCACCTCCGATAAGGCGTTGTCTCAGGTCTTTTAACGCCTTTACTGTATATGTGATAAGGGCTTAACAGGTAGTGACGTAAAGGCTTATCACCTACCCAGATAAGGGCTTCACTGCTATTGAGACAAAGGCTTGTCAGGAAGTGGGATAACGTAGGAAGCTATTCAGTGCATGTGCGAAGAGATGGCGATTACCTGTTTAGCTATGAAGTGAGGGTGGAAAGTTGCCTGTCGGATGCTGTATAAAAGCTTTTACAACATATCCAGAGAGACTACAGTGTTCTGATGATGGATCGAATCCGAAATAAAATGGAAAACACATTGACAGCTAGGCTGGTACAATTGGATTATTTTGTATTAATTTTAGTAAATGGACAATTCTAACTGGACAGATTCAATCCAAGGATTTCTTGACTTTGAGAAGCCAAAATGGCCAAAGCAAAGTGTATTTCCTTTGAATGTCCCAGATCAGAACAGAAAAGTTGGAAATGTTCTAGAGGGAGATTTGAGTGAATCGACCGAGTGTATTATCATAACAGGATTTACTTCTTTGATAAGAATTATTGAATGGTTCGGTACAGACAAGTTTCCAAACTTGAGAGCTATTAAGATTCTTCTTGGAAATGATCCAATCGTCAGAAAACGGAACAAATATCCATTCGGGTATATTGATCTAAATCTCAGAGACTATTGGATACAAAAGGGTGTTTCACTCTATCTAGGCTCTTCAGTACTGAATGTTATCGAAAGAATTGAAAGAGGCGATATAAATATTAAATTCAAGAAGAGGGCTCATGCTAAAATATATGTTGGAAAGCATCATGCGCTTTTAGGATCTTCGAATTTCAGTAAATCGGGGCTTGAGGATCAAATTGAAGCAAATATAAGGGAGTCGGCAGAAGGGAAGTATGAGGAGATAAAAGGACTCGCCGAATTGATTTACCATGAAGGTGCGCAACATAATGAAGAAATAGTATCCCTTCTGAAAGAGCTACTCGCAGATGTAACCTGGCAAGAAGCTTTGGCGAGAGCGATCGCAGAAGTGCTGGAAGGGAGGTGGTTCTCTGATAATAATGATTTCTTCGAAAAGCTGTCTTCAAAGAAATTTTGGCCCACTCAGTATGAGGGGCTGATTGAGGCGATTAATATATTAATTGATAAAGGAAATGTGCTTATAGCTGACCCTACTGGGTCTGGAAAGACAAAAATGTGTTCGGCTATCATAATTTCGTTCATCTACTGGCTTTGGCAAATAGGTGAAAAATTCAGTTCAAATCTTCTGATTTTTTCACCACCAATTGTTAAGTCAAATTGGGAACAGGAGCTAAGGAGCCTTGATTTTTTGAATTACACTTTTCGTTCCTTGGGGATTCTAAGCAATGCCTCAGAGGATAATTTGAAAGATATTCTTACCGAATTGAGTTTGGCTAACCTACTAGTCGTAGACGAGGCCCACAACCTTTTGAATCCAATTTCAAAAAGGAGTAAAAAGCTTGCTTCTAACAAAGCGGATTATAAAATTTTGATCACCGCTACTCCGGTAAATAAGCGATTGGAGGATCTTTTGAGAATGATAGAATTGCTTGATGTCGACAATCTTAGCGATGAAGATTTTGATTTTTTCAAAGAAATTAAAGAGAATCGTTTTGAGGCCGCCAACAAGGACGAAAGAGATAGGCTGAAGGGGTTTATTGACAATTTTCTAGTTCGAAGGACAAAAACAGAGCTGAACCAGATCATATTTAGAGACCCGGACAAGTATAGAAACAAAGCCGGCAGGAAATGTAGGTTCCCTGATGCCGAGAACCCTGTCTACAATACTGGAGAAACTAATAAAGATAAGATTATAGCAGAGGATATTTCGGTTCTGGCGACCAAATTGAGAGGCGTGAACTTTTTGACTCATTTTGAACCTGCCCATTACCTCGTTAATAATGAAAAGGACAAGGATAGGTATATCAAACAAAGGCTTGAAGCGGCGAAAAGCTTGGCTATATACAATATTAGAGCTTGCCTTCGATCTTCAAAGCCTGCACTTATAGAATACCTTCAAGGAACTGAAAAAGCAAAGACAGATTACGATTTAGATACCAATAAGGATCTAACGGGGAATGTAGTTGAGACGATCACTCAGTTGATCGACAAGCTTCCAGAGAAGAATTTCATTAGCAACAGTTTTCCTTCTTGGTTACTGAATCAAGAAGAATATAATCAAGCATGTAAAGAAGAGATTTCTATTTATCAAGACATCATTTCACAACTCAATGAAATGAGCTCCCAGCGAGAAAGGTCGAAAGTTGGGGAGATTCGAGGGCTCTTGAAAACGCACAACATTGTTATAGCGTTTGACTCAAAGCTTATAACGTTAGACTATTTGAATAGCATTCTTCTTGAAGAGGATAGTAGTATTAAAACGTACATAGCAACTGGTTCCAACAAAACGATTGTGGAGAAGGTACTTCGAGTATGTGAACTAGGGTCTAGTCATAAGAATACGGTGGTTTTCTGCTCCGACAAGATGTCTGAGGGCGTAAATCTTCAAGCAGCGTCTGCCTTGGTTCTACTTGATCTTCCTTCCGTTGTTCGGTTAATTGAACAGCGAATAGGTAGGATTGACCGGATGGATACAAATCACGATGTAATTAATATTCTTTGGCCCAATGACAGCGACGAATTTTCATTAAAAGGGGATCGCAGGCTTATAAATACAGCAGTCTTTGTTGATGCGACAATTGGTGGGAATTTTGAACTACCCTCAGAGTTACGGGATAAACACTTTCAGAATGTCGATAGCATTGAGACAATCAAAAAGGAATTGGAAGAAAATAAAGGAGAGAAAGGATGGGAAGGATCTCACAATTTTTTTAAGCCAATTCAAGACCTGAAAAGTAGTCTCCTCGATGATGAGGTTTATTTTCAGGTAAAAGATGTTCAAGCTCAAGTAAAGACGAGAGTATCCTTTTACCAATCCGATACCGATTGGTGTTTTATCTGCACGAGGGGGAGCATAAAGGAATCTCCTAAATGGCTTTTCTTGGAAAAAAATAAGGCACCAATCAATAATTTTATCGGAGTTGCGTCAAAGCTCAGTACATATTTGCCATTTGTTGAGTCGGAGAGACTAGCGTGGAATCAGACAATCCTGGATGCATTTCTCAAGGATTTTAGAGAACGAGAAAGGTACCTTTTGCCAGAAAAAAAGAAAAGAGCCTTAGACGTGGTTAAATTTATTCTTACTCAAAGAGAACACAAAACGAGAAAACCTCTCAATAAAAAGGTGAATCAGCTGATTAGAAGGAACTTAAGTTTGCTTAACCCGTCAATTAAAGGAGAAATAACAGACTATCACGCACTAGCGGATTTGTGGATTCAGTTTTTGCAGAAGTATCTCGACAAGAAAAGGGATAGAAGAGGTAATAGGAGAAAGGCTTTCAACCTAAATAGCCTCAAGGAAGACTGGAATAAGATTAATATCCCGGTTGGGGTTCTTCAGCACATTCTGGACAATTGCGCCAAAACTGAAAGTATTGATAACAAGATAGCAGCGTGTATAATCGGAGTTTCTCGAGGATCAAATAAAGGATGAGCTAATGGCCGGTAGAATAAAATATTTTGATCACATGACTGCCTTAAGAGGGAGAGTGCTGTTCTATTTTGGCTTCTCAGCCTACTGAAAACAACCATCATATTTTTTTTCCTCCAAGTTTGATCAACTCTTCGATCAAATAGTGCATCATCGTGCAAGGACATTTTTGGTGGTTATGGAGTCTGTCAATTCTAAACTTATTTTCCAATATTTTTGCTCGGCGAATTGCTTCTTTTGTACGAGGAATAAGCTCAGGTCGTACTATGTTTCTAAAATTATTAATGCTTTTGAAATCCTTTTTATAATTATAGGAAGCATGGGCAAGTACTTTTTTTAGGTCTTCATTCGGCGACGGAATGTTTCTGAAAACTTCCGTTAATTTGTCATAATATGTCTCTCTAAAACATCCGTCCGAATCGTTATCGTCTACGTCGTCGAAATGAAGAAGAACCCATAACTCAAAAGAATCGTTGCTCCATGCCACTCTTATGCCTTTACTCTCCGCTAAAGATATTGATTCATCGAAATCGATATTCTCCTTATCTATAAGAGGAGCGTCTTTACCTTTGTCCCTGTCAAAAACACACCAAACTTGGGTTTCATTTCCAGAGACCATTAGAACACCGTTTATCGAATCCGTCAACCCATTCTCTTTGCAATGATGAACCGCTTTTAATACATGCGTCATCATGCTTTTTTGCTCCTTAACAAGGTTGATTTTTATCTTTTCTGTTTCAAAGAACTTGAGATACTCCGGCTCGCTAACTTTATCTTCACAAAAAATAATAAATGTAGGAAGTGAATCAGGAGTCCTAGAATCTGAAGGTTTAATGTCCCAGGGTTCATTCATTGGCTTCGTTGTTTCCGGTGATATAATTACTTAAAATAGGCAACGCACCATAGTATCCTGCCAAGTATTGTTTTGCAAAATCGGCATCATTTCTAACTCCCTTTAAATCCGCCAAGGAGTATAACCTCGTTGAATTATCATCATTTTTTTCAGTTAAATAGAATTGATCTCTTCTCATAATCCCAGGATCCATCAAATTAGTATCATGGCTTGTGAATAAAAGCTGTGAACTACTTTTGTTTACTGCGGGGTCATTGAATAGTTTGATAAATCCTATCAGAAGATATGGGTGAAAATTTCGATCAATTTCGTCCAAGATGATAAAGGCCGGTTGTTTCAAACTAAAAGCCCTCAAAAGCAATCCAGTTAAATCAAATAGTTTCTGTGTTCCAGAGGACTCATTTTTTGAAAGATTTAAACTTCGTTCTTCTTTTGCACCGCTTTGACTAGAGTAGTTCTTAGAGAAAGATATTTTGTTTTGCGGGAAAATATCCTTTTTTAAAGAATCCTCATCTTCTTGGACAATGATATCATCGTAATTCAGGTTAAACGATGATAGCAATTCGAGGAACTTTCTTTTTTCACCATCTTTTCTCAAATGGGAGATCGACAGCCATCTGAATCTTTCGTGATCACTATCCAGGTTGGAAACAACAAATGCCCTTAGATAATCTCTAATACTTTGGCATGCACCATCTTTGTCAAATGCTGCTGCATGAGTGAGGTACAAAGTATGCTTATAAGGGAGTTCTGGGATTTTTTCTTTATTTGGCAGCCTATCATTTTTAACGTTTTGGTGCTTCCTAGTGAATAGTTCCACTATGTTTTTTTCTTTTGGACCAAATAGCCATTCACTCGTTACAATTTCAGCATTCGACTTGTCACCAGTCCTCTCAAGTGAGTCTGCTAAATTTTTTTTAACTGTTAGACCATAACGATATTTTTTTTCATTCAAAATCAAAACAATTTGGAAGAAGGACTCAGTGAATTGGAAGTCTTCTTGAAAGTAAAATGGGTCGCTGATTGAATTCATTCCAGATTCCGAACTTGCTTCTTTAGTAACGACCTTCACGAAATAGTCTAAGGCTTTAATAATATTCGTTTTGCCACTTGCATTTGCTCCATAGATTCCAAGAGTCTTAAATAAATGGTTTCCCCCATCCACGGTGATGTTATTCCGATCTATTTCGGAATATTTTTCAGCACTCTTTAGCCCAGTCGATGCAAAACTTATCGTTTGCACATCATTAATAGACCGGAAATTTTTCACACTGAACTCAACTATCATTTTTCTTTGAATTTGAAAATTTTGCGCAAATTTATATTAAAAGCTATTGGTAAAGACATTTCTTGACTGGCAATCTTAAATAATTTTGCAAATAGAACAACTTTGTAGGAGGTATTCATGCAATTTAAACATTACCTGTGCTAATAATTCCGGAAACTCATTACATTTTGGCTAAAGGGGCTCAAGACCATAAGCAAGAGGGAACAGATGTTCGCTCAAACCCAGCTACTCCTAGCACAGAACCCTGGTCGGAGACTTTGGCTCGTACCATTGATCTCCAGCTTGTAGATGGCAGGTGCTAATGCGGAGAATGCCTCCAGCCACCCACCCAAAGCCAACATTTCCCTTTCACTCCTCCTAAAATAACCCTATCTTTAACATTATCCCTCTAACTAAACTACCGATGGCAATTTTCAAACTAACGATTAACGGACAACAAAAGCAGGTGGATGTAGACCCCGCTACGCCCATGCTGTGGGTGCTGCGGGACAACCTCGACCTGGTAGGCACCAAGTTTGGCTGCGGCATTGCCCAGTGCGGCGCTTGCACCATCCATGTGAATGGCGCCGCCACCCGCTCGTGCCAGCTGCCTGTGTCGGCCGTAGGCGACAACAAAATCACCACCATTGAAGGCCTTTCCGAAAACGGAGACCACCCCGTGCAGCAAGCATGGCTGCAGCACGATGTGCCCCAATGCGGCTACTGCCAGGCAGGCCAGATCATGACCGCCTCAGCGCTGCTGGCGGCCAATCCCAAGCCCACCGATGAAGAAATAGAATCGGCCATGAATGGCAACATCTGCCGCTGCGGCACCTATGTTCGGATCAAAGCCGCCGTGAAAACTGCCTCAACACTCTAAAAACATCAGCTTATGACTTTAATAAGGACGAAATTTGGCAGAAGATCATTTCTGAAGACCTCGGCAGCCGCCGGTGGTGGACTGATGATCGGTTTTAGCTGGCTCACCCGGTGCTCGCCGGTGTCGGAGCCGCTGGTGGCCGTGCCCAACGAGTGGTTTAAAATCAACGGCTACATCAAAATTGGCGATACTGGCCTGGTCACCATCTTCAACCCCAATCCGGAGATAGGCCAGAACGTGATGACCTCCATGCCCATGATTGTGGCCGAGGAGCTGGACGTAGCCTGGGACCATGTGGTGGTAGAACAAGGCATGCTCGATGAGGATGCCTTTAAAAATCCGCAGTTTGCAGGGGGCAGTTTGTCCATTATGCTGGGCTGGGATGCCCTGCGCATGGCCGGAGCCACTGGCCGCAGGATGCTGCTGGAAGCCGCCGCCAAAGAGTGGGGCGTAAAGGTTGAAGACCTGACAGCCAGTAATGGAATCATCAAAGAAATCAAGGGAACGAGAACGATAGGATACGGCGAAATCGCTTCCAAGGCAGTGGGCATAGAAGTGCCCGAAGAAATAGCGCTGAAAGAACCCAAGGACTACAAACTGCTGGGCACCGCCCAGAAGAACGTGGAAGGCCCGAAAATTGTGACGGGCAAGCCCCTGTTCGGCATCGACTTCAAAAAAGAAGGCATGCTGTTGGCCATGATTGAGCATCCACCGGCATTTGGCATGAAGGTGAAGGACTTCAACGTGGACGAAATCAAGGCGATGGATGGCGTGAGGGACGCTTTCATCATCGACACCACCATACCCGAGCCAGCCTGGTCGGACGTGAATGCATTCAATAACCTGATCGCCATAGTGGGCGACTCCACCTGGCAGCTGATGAAGGCCAAGAAGGCGCTCAAAGCCAATTGGGAAACGGTGACCGAGCCGGAAAACACTGCCATGCATGTGCAGCGCCTGAAAGACACGCTGAAAGACGGCGAAGTAGGCGGCAGCAGAAAAGACGGAGATACGGAGGCTGCTTTTGCCTCGGCCGCCAAAGTGATTGAGCGGACGTATACGTCGCCATTCCTTGCTCACGCCACCATGGAGCCCATGAACTTCTACGCCAACGTGACGGCCGACGGAGCGGAGCTGGCAGGGCCTACACAGACGCCGAAGGCGCTGGAAGACTCAGTGGCCAAGCTGCTGGGAATGCCTGCAGAGAAGATTACGGTGCAAATGACCCGCATAGGCGGTGGCTTTGGCCGCAGGCTGTATGTGCACTTTGGGTTGGAGGCAGCGGCGATCTCCAAACAAATGGGAGCGCCCATCAAGATGATTTACACCCGGGAAGACGACATGACCCAGGGCACCTACCGACCAGCCTACCGCTCCACGTACAAAGCTGGCCTGGATGAAAACAACAACCTGATTGCCTTTTCGGTAAGAGGAGCGGGGCTGCCAGAAGGCCCGGTGTTCCCCAACAGGTTCCCTGCGGGCTCGGTGCCCAACTACACAGCCGAAAGCATTGGCTCAACGACGAACATTTCCACAGGAGCCTGGCGGGCACCAAGGTCGCACTTTACAGCAGGAGCGGAGCAGTCCTTCCTCGACGAGGTGGCAGAGCTGGCGGGTAAAGATCCCATCGACTTCCGGTTGGAGCTGTTTGATAAGGCCATTGCCAGTCCGGTAGGTGAAAAATACGAATACGACGCCGAGCGCTACGCCGGTGTGCTGAAAATGGTGAAGGGGAAAGCCAACTGGGGCGTGGAAACGCCCGGCGTATTCCGCGGTGTGGCGGCGTATTTCTGCCACAACTCTTACGTGGCCCAGGTCATGGACGTGGTGATGGAAGATAACCAGCCCAAGGTGAAAAAGGTATGGTGCGCTGTGGATTGCGGTATCTTGATCAACAAAGAGGGAGCCGTCAACATCATTCAGGGCGGTGTGGTCGATGGCATTGGCCATGCGCTCTACAGCGAGCTGACGTTCGAAAACGGGGCGTCGGTGCACAAGAACTTCAATACCTACCAGCTGATCAGGCACAGTCAGGCGCCAGAGGAGATTGAGGTTTTCTTTGTGGAGAACGAGATCAGCCCGACAGGACTGGGTGAGCCAGGTTTGCCTCCTGCCATAGGGGCATTGGCCAGCGCTCTGTACAAAGCAACGGGCAAGCGGTACTACCACACGCCTTTCAGCACCGCCGATCAAACGCCGGAGAAGATTGAGGTGATGTAGGGGGGCATCAACCAGAAAACAAAAGGTGATCGGGAGGTCACCTTTTTTGTTGGGGGGCATTTGCGAAGTGGGAGGACGTGCAATGGGTGGTTGAGACTCCGAATTAATACACGCTAGCACAAACTCATCGGTTATTGCGAAGGAGTTACATAGTTATCAATTGTGAGTAGTGCATTCCAGCGACTGAAGCAATCTGCCTGTTACGAAGCTAAATCGTGGACTTGCGTACTATGGGTGCCCTGCTCCAGAACGGGCTAGAACGGCGACTAGGATCGATTTTCTCTCAAGGTTTCTGCACATTTCTTAATTTCTGTCCCACTAAAGGTTAGCTTTTTGCCCTCAAGCCGGACTGGCTGTTACCGCATCGGCGGACCGTTTTTCTTGCCGTTCCCGGATGGGACAAAAAGTAACCCGCTTCGGCGGCGGTTCGCCGAGCGACCGAAAAGTCAACGAAAAATTAACGCACAAGCCAAGAGCCCGCACCCAGCCACCATTTTTCGCCCACCCGCCTGGTAGGGCGTTGCGTCTTATTAAGATTTCGTGACAGATAAAGTTATTGTTGCGAAAACTGGAAATGGCAGAGTGGGCAGTCGTTCCGAAGTGAAATCGTCGCCTTGCGCCCTTTAGGTTTCCCCGATCGGGCCGGGGTAGATGGCAGTTAGGAGCAAGCTTTCTTGGCTCGAAGATACAATTGCTGACTACAATCAATTGCCGACGGGGGTGGTCAACGCTTTAGAGCCGCTCCGCTAACACCAAATTAAAGAGGTCACTATTTGCTTTGTGGCAGAGTGACCTCTTTAATCGTTTCGACTTACTCTTGTGATGATCGGACTTACGTCATTCGAAATTCGATTTGAAAGCAAAAAATTGTTTATTTGTAAAAAGACATGGTTATGGCAACTGCAACAGTCAGGGAATCACTTCATCATCTAATTGACAGTATCGAAGATGAAGAATTGCTTCACGCTTACCTGAAAATCATTGAAAAGGCACTTCCAGTGGCCAGTGATCCCATAGTAGGATATACAACAAAAGGGGAAGCAATTACAAAGTCAAAACTTGTTCAACGGGCACGGGAGGCTTCCAAACGGGTAAAGTCTGGAGAATACACTTCCCAGGAAGACTTGGAAAAAGAATCGGAAAATTGGTAAAGAAAAACCGTCTGCCTGTTAGGTGGGATAGTCAAGCAGTTGACTCGTTACGGGATATTTATGAATACATAAAAGAAGATTCTACGTCAGCCGCTCATAAGGTTAGAAAGGCATTGTTGTCGCTTGCCAAAAGTTTGGGAACCTTTCCAGAAAAATATGCAAGAGAGCCAAACCTGATCAACGAACCGGAAAATTATAGATCGGCCAGCAAGTGGAGTTACAAACTCATTTATGAGGTGACAGAAACGGAGGTGATCATTGTTATGGTGTTCCATACAAGCCAGCATCCTGGAAAAATCAAGAAGAAAATTAAGTAGTCTTAATTTGCAGAGTTGCCTTGTTGTGACTGAAAGCGGTTAGCCTAATTTACCACCCCAACTCCCTCCAAAGTTTATTACCTTCACACCTTCCTATGAAAAGACGAGAGTGGGCGAATTTTCCGTTTCATCCCGGGAAGTGGCCCTTTTTTTACGGATGGATGATCCTCCTTTGGGGATCACTCGGCATCGTGATGAGCATCCCCGGCCAAACCATGGGCGTGTCGGTATTCACCGACTCGCTGCTGGGGAGCCTGCATATCAGCCGGGATGAGCTGAGCTTCGCTTACATGCTTGGCACCATCGGCAGCTCCTTTATGCTGCCCTGGGCAGGCCGGCTGTACGACCGCCTGGGCGTGCGCCCCACGGCTGTGGCTGCCGCTATTGGGCTTGGGCTGATCCTCGTTTGGCTCAGCAATATCGACGGACTGCTGTCGGGCTGGATCGCCGCACAAGCCACTACCGCCATCGTCATCACGTTGTTTGCCACCTTTCTGCTGCTGCGCTTTTTCGGGCAGGGTGTGCTCACCATCGTGTCCCGCAACATGATGGTTCAGTGGTTCGATCAGCGCCGTGGATTCGCCACAGGCTTTAGCAATGTATTCGTGTCGCTGGCCTTTTCTATCTCTCCACTTTTCCTTTTCACCCTCATCGAGGCCTATACCTGGGAAGGAGCCTGGCTGGTGATGGCGCTGCTGGTCGGCTTGGCGTTTCCTGTCGTGATTATCGTGTTTTTCCGCAATCGACCTGAAGACAGCGGCCTGTTACCTGATGGCCGCTCGCCGGGGAAGGAGGTTGCCACATCTGCCAAAAAGAAAAAGATCCTTTTCCCGGTGATCAAAGAGTTTACCGCTGCTGAAGCTATTCGCAACTTCCCTTTCTGGGTCTTTGCCCTTATGATGGCGATGCAGGCATTGTATTTCACGGGCTTCACTTTTCATGTGATGTCCGTTTTTGCGGAGGCCGGGCTGCCCGATACCATGGCCATCACCATCTTCCAGCCCGTGGCCATCATCGCCGTGGTGGTTACGCTGGTGGCGAGCAGCGTCAGCGACCACATTCCGCTCAAATACCTGCTATACTTCAAAGGAGGGGGAGCCTGCCTGGGCATCCTTGGCGTGATCTTCCTGGGCACTACCAGCTGGGGCTACTACCTGATCATTATTGGCAATGGTTTCATGACAGGCCTCTATGCCGTACTGGCCACCGTCACCTGGCCAAGGTACTATGGCCGTACTCACCTGGGTGCCATCAGCGGCCAGGCCATGATGATGATCGTTTTCGGCAGTGCCCTCGGGCCAATGC
The DNA here is from genome assembly GCF_040222385.1 of Imperialibacter sp. Lineage (GTDB taxonomy): Bacteria > Bacteroidota > Bacteroidia > Cytophagales > Cyclobacteriaceae > Imperialibacter. The sequence goes on along the minus strand of NZ_JAVKDF010000022.1, from coordinate 509,781 downwards.
TGTTCAGCCGTTCGTTGTCGTACTTCGGCACCTACAATGTGAGTGGCTGGGTGTGCTTTGCGGTGTACTTTACGCTGACCATACTGGCCTTTTGGGCAGACAACCCGCAGAAGGTGCTGGCGGAGAAAGATGCAAGTATGAGAACAAACCATTAGGCTAACCAGGTAGAGTTCCCTGAAGAGTCTGAGGTAAGAATAAATGATTGTAAGCAACACTGGTGCTTCAACTTTGCCCGGATGAATTTTTTTTGTACCTTTTTACATGCTAGTCTCGTGAGAAACCTGGCCTGACATGTTATCTAACAGCAGCGAAAAATTCGAAACTTATGAAAAAGAACAGCCGACTTGCCACTGGGATAGCCATGGGCATAGCCATTGGCACTGCCATAGGTGCCGCAACAGATAACTTGGGTTTGTGGATTGCACTGGGTGTCGCCATGGGTGCCGCCATCGGGCAGTCGCTCATGAAAAAAGAAAGCGAAGAAAGTACCGACGACTAGCAGCCTTGTTTGTATTGCCCCTACTCCGAAGCAGGTAGCTTTGCCTGTTCTCTTTTCTCACACCTCTGTAAATGAGCCATCAAATTAACAGCCAGCCACTCATCAAAACCGGCTTCCTCAAGGTTGAAAATCCGATACTTTAGCAGCTCATTAATCCTGATTTCAACCGATTACCAAACAACTTATGAAGAAGATATTCCAGCTGGCATTCCTGCTATCCATTTTAGTGGCACAGGTGGTCGTTGCACAAGATGACGCCATCGTAGATAAAATCGTTGCTGAAGGCACCGACAATTCTCAACTCGAAGTGTTGGGCCATCAATTGATGGACGTGATCGGGCCACGCCTGGTGGGCACACCACAAATGAAAGCAGCCAACGATTGGGCGGTGAAGACCTATGCTGGCTGGGGCATTACTGCCGAAAATGAGGAGTGGGGCAAATGGAAAGGCTGGGAGAGAGGCATTACGCATATCGATATGGTATCGCCACGGGTGGCGACGCTGCATGGCACGCAGCTGGCCTGGAGCCCGCCCACACCAAAGAAGGGGACTACTGCAGGGCTGATCACCTTGCCGGAAGTGGCAGATGCCGAGGCTTTCACGAAATGGCTGCCCAGTGTCAAAGGCAAATTTGTCATGGTATCGATGCTTGAACCCACAGGCCGCCCCGATTACAACTGGGAAGAGTTTGCCACCGAAGAGTCCTTCGGGAAAATGAAGAAGGAGCGGGAAGTGCAGACAGACAAGTGGAATCAAAACATAAAAAACACAGGCTACACAACCCGCAATATCAACGAAGCGCTGGAAGCTGCTGGTGCCGTTGGCATTGTGCAGTCGAGGTGGTCGAAAGGCTTTGGTGCTAACAAGATTTTTGGAGCCAATACCAAGGCCATTCCGGTAGTGGACTTGTCGCTTGAAGATTATGGGATGCTCTACCGCATGGTGGAGAAAGGCGATGCGCCTGTGATCAAAGTGGTGGCAGAATCTAAGGACCTGGGCACCGTGCCCACGTTCAATACCATTGCCACTATACCCGGCTCGGAGCTTCCAAATGAATATGTGATGCTTTCCGCTCACTTCGATTCATGGGACGGCGGCACAGGTGCTACCGACAATGGCACCGGCACCCTAACCATGATGGAAGCTGCTCGCATTCTCAAAAAAGTGTACCCTAATCCCAAACGCACCATCATCATTGGCCACTGGGCCAGCGAAGAGCAGGGGCTAAATGGTTCAAGGGCTTTTGTGGAAGACCATCCGGACATCGTAGAAAACTTACAAGCTCTTTTTAATCAGGACAACGGCACAGGCAGGGTAGTAAACATTTCCGGCCAGGGCTTCCTTCATTCGTACGACTACATCACCCGCTGGTTGGAGGCTGTGCCTAAGCAGTTTAAAAATGAAATTGAAACTACCTTTCCCGGCACTCCTGGTGGCGGCGGTTCCGACTATGCTTCTTTTGTAGCGGCAGGCGCTCCAGGCTTTTCTCTTAGCTCGCTTAGCTGGAGTTATGGCAACTATACGTGGCACACTAACCTCGACACCTACGACAAGATCGTGTTCGATGATGTGCGCAATAACGCCATCCTGACGGCTATTCTGGCCTACCAGGCCAGTGAAGATCCGGAAAGGACTTCCCGGGAAAAATCAGTGCTTCACCTCAGCCCCCGGACAGGCGAGCCGATGACCTGGCCTGAGCCAAGGTCGCCAAACAGGGATGGGGGGAATTGAAAGATGTTGAATTTGAAGTATTCTTGCTGATAACTGCACAGGGTATAGTTGTGAGGAATTGGCCTCGCCAGAGCCAGAAGGTTCAACGGTAACGAGAACATCAGTTTAAAGCTGTTTGATTTCGACAACTTCCATGTATTTGTTAAAGCCTCTTGTTCTCCGGTTGTTTTTTATGGTGTAAGGAAATTATCGGAGTACAACTGGTTTTTTATAGCTGCGAGAGTTAATCCCCTCGCTATCATTCAGTTCCAATCAATGCATTTGTTTCGATAGAATGTCGTTAATTAGGTTTATCATACAGTTGCGAGTAGTTAAGAATTTAATCCTAAATTTGTAGCATAAAACCACTAGGCGATGCATTTAGAATTTGAAAAACCCATAGTAGATTTAGAGGCGAAGCTGAACGAAATGAAGAGGCTGGCTTCTGACAATGGGGTGGACGTGACTGACGCAGTTCACAAGCTCGAAGACAAGATCATTAGATTGAAAGAAGAGACGTTTACCAATTTGACCAGGTGGCAAAGAGTTCAGCTGTCGAGACACCCCGACCGCCCCTACACCCTTGACTACATCTACGAAATAACGAACGAATTTATAGAGTTGCACGGAGACAGAGCCGTGAGTGACGACAAAGCCATGATAGGCGGACTGGGCGAAATGGACGGGCAATCGGTCATGTTCATTGGTCAGCAGAAAGGTCGCAACACCAAGCAGCGCCAGATGAGAAACTTCGGTATGGCCAATCCTGATGGCTATCGCAAGGCGCTCAGGCTGATGAAAACAGCAGAAAAGTTCAATGTGCCCATCATCACCTTTATCGACACCCCCGGGGCCTTTCCTGGGCTGGAAGCTGAAGAGAGAGGACAGGGAGAGGCCATTGCCAGGAACCTGAAAGAAATGATGACGCTAAAAGTACCTGTGATATGTATCGTCATAGGTGAGGGGGCATCTGGCGGAGCGCTGGGTATTGGTATTGGAGATAGGGTGCTGATGCTGGAAAATTCGTGGTATTCTGTGATTTCGCCGGAAAACTGCTCAGCCATTCTATGGCGCACATGGGATTATAAAGAGCAGGCGGCTGATGCATTGAAACTGACGGCAAAAGATATGCTGGGCGTGAACCTGGTCGATGGCATTATTAAGGAGCCCCTTGGCGGTGCGCATACCGACATGAAGTCGGCGGCAGCTGAAATAAAGAAAGTGATTTTTGCTGAGTTGAAAAAGCTTCAAAAGATGTCTGCTGAAGAAAGAATTAGCTCCCGCATCGACAAATTTTGTGCGATGGGTGTCGTGTCTGAGTAGCGATCGGCAAACTCGTTAAAAGTATACCGGCCTAGTGCCGGTTTTTTGTTAAAGGAGGCGTCATGAAAACAGGTTTGGCTTTATCGGGGGGAGGCGCAAGGGGCATTGCTCACCTTGGGGTAGTGAAAGCGATGTTGGAAAAAGGCATTCACTTTGACGTGATTTCGGGTACATCTGCAGGTGCCGTGGCCGGCTTGTTCCTGGCCAAAGGCTATTCTCCCGACGAAGCCCTTGAAATCTTCACCAAAACAAGCGTGTATAAATTTCTCATGCCGGCCATCAACATAAGAGGCCTGTTCAAAATAGGGAGCGTGGAGGCAATTCTCAAACCCTATTTCGGTGGTGCAAATTTTGCCGACCTTGAAACACCTTTTTACGTGTCGGCCACTAACGTGAGAACAGGAAAAATACGGGTGTTTTCAGAAGGAGACCTGGTGCGTCCCGTGCTGGCGTCGTGCTGTATCCCGGTGGTGTATGAGCCAATGGCCATTGGCGATGAGTTGTACATGGATGGGGGCGTGGTCAACAACCTGCCTGTGGAACCATTGCTGGGCAATGTCGACAGAATTGTCGGCGTTCATTGCAATCCTATTTCTGACCAATACCTGGGGCGCAATATGCGGCGCCTGATGGAAAGAAGCCTGCTGCTGGCCATCAACGAGAATGTGGCGGCACGTAAGCCCAAATGCGATTTGTTCATTGAGCCAACAGAGCTCAAAAACTTTCATGTGTTCGACTTCAGAAAAGCGAAACAGATTTTTCAGGTTGGTTACGACTATGCTTCCGACCTTCTTTCCAACAAATCTGTGTTGTCGAAGTTAAAGCAGGACGTATCTTGAAAATATAAACAACATCTGACCTGATGAGAGCTGTTTTTAGATTTCTGTTTTGGCTTTTGGGCTGGGAAGCCATAGGTACCAAACCTACGGATAAGAAGTTCATCATTGTAGTAGCGCCTCATACCAGCTTCTGGGACTTTTTTGTTGGCGTGGCTGCTCGTTCCATTTTTCGGCTTGATACTAAATATTTGGGCAAAAAAGAGCTCTTCTGGTTTCCACTCAGTGTTTTTCTTCGGTTGCTGGGCGGTTATCCTGTCGACAGAACCAATGCCGCCGGCCTTGTCGAGTCGGTGGTAGACCTGTTTGACTCGAAGGAGGCATTCTCCATTGCACTGGCGCCGGAAGGTACCAGAAAGAAAGTGGACAAGCTTAAGACAGGATTTTGGAGGATTGCCAAAGCTGCCAATATCCCGATTGTTTTGGTAAGCTTTGATTTTAAGCGAAGAAGAGTAGAAATGCTTGAGCCTTTTATGCCGGGAGACATGGAAACGGACATGGAGCGAATCATGGCCTACTACAAGGGAATCACGGGGAAGCGGCCCTGGCAGGATTTAAGATAACACAGTGTCTTTGCTGTTTTTGTTTCTGAAAAGCGTTTCTGGAGCATCAGCATCAACATGCTATTCTTTTCTGCCAATATAGTATAGGGGCCAAACCAGTCCGGGCTGTTAGTCCTTTATTCCATTTCACCTCATTGGTATTAATAGTGAAATAGAACCAACCCCACAACCGTAGCTAACGTTATTGATTTTTATCGACCTCCTTGCGAGGTGGAATTATTTTTTTTTGTTGACCAACCGTCAAAAGCTTTTTTTACAACAAATAAACATTCTATGAACAACTCTACAAGAAAGTTGGGCTTGTCTACGGCCCTTGCATTTTTATGTGTTACAGGTCTTTTGGCACAGGGAATTACGTTACCTCCCAGCGGCGACAATCAAAAGTCGATTGTCACGCAGTATATAGGCTCCATTGCATCTGTGACAATCGACTACAACAGTCCGGACGTGACGGCACCCAATGGGGCCGACAGAAAGGGTAAAATATGGGGACAGCTCGAACCTTACGGAATGAATTACCTTGGCTTTGGCACAGCTACTGCTTCGCCATGGAGGGCAGGAGCTAACCAGAACACGACCATCACCTTTTCTCACGACATGGAAGTGGAAGGCAAAGCAATAAAAGCTGGCACCTATGGACTTCATATGATTATCGAGAAAGACAAGCCATGGACGCTTATATTGTCTAACACCTCTACTGCCTGGGGAAGCTATTTCTACGATGCGAAAGATGATGCCTTAAGGGTAGAAGTGCAGCCGAAAGAAGCTCCCTACCATGAATGGTTAAGCTATGAGTTCATCGACAGGCAGCCTGAATTCACCGTGGCAGCGCTGTACTGGGATGAGCTGATGGTACCTTTCAAAATATCGGTGCCCAACATGAACGATTTGTACCTGGCCAAAATAAGGAACGAGATGGAGAATGCTCCAGGCTTCAACTGGCAAAACCGGGTGGCTGCGGTGCAATTTTGTTTATCGAAAAACATCAATCTGCAGGAGGCCCTTACCTGGGCGGAAGCTGCATCGACCAATTCTTTTGTTGGTGAAGAGAATTTCACCACCTTGTCCACCAAGGCAGGTGTGTTAACGGCGCTGGGCAAAAAGGAAGAGGCGGCCGGGATAATGGACAAAGCTATCAATCACCCCACAGCAAGTGTTTTTCAGGTACATGCTTACGGTCGTCAGCTGATCGCTCAGGGAGAAAAACAAAAGGCCCTGGAGGTGTTCCAGTTCAATGCTAAGAAGAACCCTAAAACCTGGCCGGTGAACTTTGGACTGGCACGTGGATATTCCGCAGTGGGTAACTATAAATCGGCGCTTAAGTATGCCAAACTAGCGATGGAAAATGCTCCTGATCAGCCCAACAAAGATGCTCTTGTGGCTGGCATAGCCAAGCTGGAAAAGGGGGAAGATATTAACTAGGGGAGGCTATATTAGAATCTACATTGCACTAAAACGAGAAAGGCCCGGGTTCGGGCCTTTCTTTATTGTGAATCAGCGGCGGCTACTTCATATTATGAAAATAGCTCTGCACATCGTCGTCCTCATCAAACTTTTCAAAAATCTTCTGCACTTCGGCTTCCTGTTCTTCAGTCAGCTCTTTGGTGTCGACAGGAATACGTTCAAACTCAGAATTCACTATTTCATATCCCTTTTCTTCCAGGTAGTGTTGAATAGCACCATAAGACTCGAAAGTGCCATATAGCACAACATTTTCTTCTTCGGCTTCCACTTCTTCCACGCCCAGGTCTATCATCTCCAATTCCAGCTCTTCCAGGTCAACGTTTTCAGGCGTCACAATTTTGAAAACGCTTTTTCTGTCAAAAAGGAAATCAAGGCAGCCACTGGTGCCGAGCGAGCCGCCGTATTTGGTGAAAGCATGTCTTACGTTGGCCACAGTTCTGGTAGGGTTGTCCGTAGCAGTTTCTACCACTATCGCCACACCGTAGGGGCCATAGCCCTCGTAAACCACCTCCTTGTAATCTTTTTCCTCTTTTGAAATCGCCCTTTTTATTGCCCTGTCAATGTTGTCCTTGGGCATGTTGGCGGCCTTGGCATTTTGTATCAGGGCACGAAGCCGGGAGTTTGTGCTGGGATCGGGGCCGCTCGCTTTCACAGCGATAACAATGTCCTTGCCTATTCTGGTGAATGTTTTAGCCATTTGGCCCCACCTTTTGAATTTTCTGGCTTTCCTGAATTCAAATGCTCTTCCCATATATGTCTATTTCAAAAATCAGATGCGAACAGCAAAACTAGTGTTTTTCCAAATTTTTGCATTTTCTATTTCAATATTCTTCACCGAATCACTGCTCGGTAGCGGTACCAGCCCGTTTCTCGTTTTGTAGCTATTATGCGATTTAGATTGTATACCCGCCGTCGGCCACAAACACGCCGCCAGTGGTATAGCTGGAAGCTTCCGATGCGAGATACAATGCCAGTCCAGCCATTTCATCTGTTTGACCAATCCTGGCAATAGGCAGCTCTTTTACTATCTTGTTGAGAATGGCCTCATTAGCCCACAGGCCCTGGCTGAACTTGGTTTGGATAAGCCCGGGACAAATGACGTTGGCCCTGATGCCAGCTGCACCCCACTCCCTGGCAAACACCTTTGTGAGCGAAATAAGCGCCGCCTTGCTTACGGCATACATGCCCATAAATGGCTCAGGACTGAGACCTTCAATGCTGCTGATGTTGATAATCGAGCCGCCGCCACTTTGTTTCATGATGGGGAAAGCCAGCTTGCTCAGCATAAAAGGCCCTTTTACATTCACCTGCATGATTTTGTCAAAAGCGGCTTCATCTGTTTGCACTACAGGGCCAAACACCGGATTGGTGGCGGCGTTGTTGATGATAATGTCGACACCACCAAACGCCTTTTCGGTCGCCTTCAGCAAGTTTTCCAGGTCAGCTTTTTCACCTGCATTGGCAGCTACGCCAATGGCTTCAATGCCCTCAGCCTTTAGCTTTTCAGCCACCTCGTTCACGGCATCTTGCTTACGGCTGCTCACCACCACTTTGGCTCCTGCCTGCCCAAGGGCCAGCGCCATGGCCTCACCGATACCTTTGCTGGCCCCGGTAATCACAGCTACTTTTCCATCGAGCCTGAATTTTTCCTGAATCGTCATTGGATGTCTTTTAGGGGAAGATAAGTAAATAATACACCCACGACATGAATTTGCCCCATTTAAAGTCGAATCATGCCTTTGATTGGGCTGTGTACAATTTGTTTGATCGAAATACCTATTTTCGGCAACGATGAAAGACAAGATCAACGACATAGAGCCGAAGCTCGGTTTGTTCGACACCACCATGATAGTGGTCAGTTTGGTGATTGGAATAGGCATTTTCCGCACACCCTCTCTGGTAGCCAATGCGGCAGGCTCGGAGTCTGCTTTCTTCCTGGCCTGGGTAATAGGCGGTGTGATTGCCCTTTTTGGGGGCTTGACGTACGCCGAAATTGGCTGTCGAAAGCCCATGGCGGGCGGGTACTATAAGGTCGTGTCAGAAAGTTTCCATCCTGCGCTGGCCTTCATGCTCAACTGGATAGGGATCATATTGGTGCAGGGGGCCGGCATGGCTGCGGTGGCCATACTTGGCTCGGAGTACATTCAACCTTTTGTTCCCATGACGTTTTTTCAGGGAGAAACAGGTCTCCAATGGCTCGCTGGAATGATCATTGTGTTGTTGTTCCTTATCAATTTTGCAGGGCTTAAGATGGGGGCCAGGGTTTTGAATGCAATTACGGTGATCAAGATTGTGATGATCTTGCTTTTTAGCGGTTTGGGGCTCCTTGCACCGGAAGTTGCAGAGGCCACAGTTAGAACAGAACCTTCAGCATTCAGTTTCGCAGGCATCGGTATCGCCCTGATATCTGTCTTTTATACCTGTGGAGGCTATCAGTCGATCATGAATATGGGCGGCGACGTGATCAACCCCAGAAAAAACTTTCCAAGGGCAGTGATAGGAGGGGTCGCCATTATTTTCTTTCTCTATTTGTCCATTAACCTGGGTTATGTGGCCGTGCTTGGCTTTGAAGGTGTTAAATCTGCCAACCTCATCGCTGCCGACATGGCTGAGGTGGTGTTCGGAGAAGTAGGAAGAAGGATCGTGTCTGTCACGATATTTATTTCGGTGCTGGGCTTCATCAATGCCACACTGATGCAGCTACCCAGGGCCTACCACGCCATGGCACAGGACGATGCCGTACCCAGACTGTTTATGAAGGTCAACCCCAAAACTCAGGTACAGGAGTTTGCCCTGTCAATATTTACCGGTCTGGTGCTGTTTTTTATCATCACGCAGGGTAAGTTCGACCAGATCATCAACCTTGTGATGTTCAACGATACACTGATACTGGCAACGGCTGCCGCTGCTATTTTTGTACTCCGGAAAAAGATGAAAGACGAACCGTACAGTGGATTCAAGGTGCCGCTCTATCCCGTCATTCCTGTCGTGTTTATTCTCTTTCTTCTTATCGTTTCTTTCAACGCCCTTTTAGAAAACCCGATGGCGGCCCTGGTGAGCACCTTGTTTTTATTAGCTGGATTTCCCATTTTCCTCTTTTTAAGAAAGATTAACTCAAAGAAGCGCTAATGATCGAAATTACCAGCATTGAGCAAATGGAGGCTCTGGTAGGGCAGGAGATAGGAACCTCTGACTGGCTGAAGATAGACCAGGGCATGATCAATGCATTTGCGGCTGCTACCGGCGACCACCAGTGGATTCATGTGGATACTTCCAGGGCGGCTGCCTCGGCCTTCGGCACAACTATCGTTCATGGCTTCTTCCTGCTTTCACTTCTTCCCAGGCTGAAAGCGCAGCTTGTTGAGTTTAAACTGGCAGCTATGGCGATCAATTACGGTAGTGAAAAGATCAGATTTCTTGCACCAGTGCCAGTAAATGCCAGGGTGAGGTTGAAGACAAAGCTATTAAAAATAGAGGAGGGATCTTCTGGCATTAAACTATTCACTAAGAACAACCTGGAGTTAGAAGGAAGTGAAAAAGATGCATTGGTAGCGGAAACTATTACGCTGCTAATGGCATAAAAAAAGGCTCACTAGTGAGCCTACATTTAAGATTTTAAATCTGGTTATGCCTTCTTAAACGCAAGAACTTTCTGTCTTAAATGCGCTTTGTCGGATGTGATGGCTGGATCAGAATATATTTTCGAAGAGAGTTCAGCGATTACGGCTTTGTCAAAACCAAGCCTCGTGGCTATTTCCTGGCAATAGTTAATCTCACTATAATATACCTCTCTGTCAACTTTCATCAGCAACACCAAGTCATAAAGCAACTCAAATTTCTGGTCGTCATTTAGCGAGTCCATATCTACCTTTTCCGGACGCAGAATCAACTCCTCAATCTCTCTCTCACTTATTTTGTGTGCCTTCCCAATAGACAGTATTAAATGCTTCTCATTATCAGAAAAGTCATGGTCAACAAGTGCAAGTCCTATCAGGGCACTCAGGTGTTTTCTAACATTCATTAGTCTGTCGTTTTAGAGTGAACTTGTTCAGATGAACAATTTACTGTGTAATAATCGCAAATTGTAATCTTTGTCTGCAAAATTTATCGTTACTTTTTTTCAAACTATAAATTTTGCAACAAGCCATATGACTATTTATATAGCCAAATGCTCTCCACCCTTAAATATTTTTAGTTTCTAGCTTTAACTCAAAAAACTCCAAGTTATCATGCACTACAGCATCAAGCAACTTGTCGGCTTCGGTTACTTTTGTTATGATCTGTATCTGCACGACGTCCCGTTGGAGCGTTTTCGAGGAAGTTTTCTTTTAAAAGTACAAAATATTTCTGTCTGTACTTTTAGAGAGTTATTATTTGGAGGCCGCCTTCTTCTTCTTCCCTTTGAAGATTTCTACGATAACCATTCCCAGATGATTCAAGTCTCTTATTGCTGATTTTAATCTCATGATTTCTAATTTTTTGACAAAGGTATGATCTATTAAACTGCTGATGGGTAAAAGACGACCAACTGGTGTTTCACCGGGACAGAGGACACCTGGTAGTCGTCGAAACTTTTTAGATCGAGTGATTCCTCTTTCTTTTCCCTCTGAACATCTCAACGATCATTAATCCAAGGTGGTTGAAGTTGGCAAATCTGTATTGAATTCTCATAGCTGTAAAGATTTTTGTTTTTTGATATTTCAAAGGTATGCTACATTGGATCGGCGTATTCGCTCATTTAAAGTGAAGTATTATTGGTGTAAGGTTTTGGGTAATTCTTGCCAATTAGCAATGTAATGACGCTTAAATGCGGCTGGTATTTGCGATTGAGTATGTTTATGGGCTTTGCAGCGAATGTAATTTTTAGCGCCTGTTATACATTTACTGGCATTAAATGGAAGATCGGGTCAAACCTTACCTTTTATCAGCCAAAAGAGATAATCCTGAAGGGGCAGTCTTCACTTTTGTTCTAAGTAACTATCTTAGCAGCCGAATAAATCAATCCGCTTTTCATGCCTAAAGGCTACCACGAAATTCTCAAAGACATAAAATCCAATACTTATGCGCCTATTTATTGGCTCCAGGGAGAAGAACCCTTCTTTATTGATTCAATAGGCGACTATATTGAGCAGCATGCTCTTGATGAGAGCTTGAAGGGTTTTAATCAAACAGTGCTTTACGGTAAGGAAAACAAGATCATCGATATTTTGAACCATGCCCGCCAGTTTCCGATGATGGCAGAGCGGCGGGTGGTGCTTGTGAAGGAAGCGCAGGATATTTCTGACCTAAACAGGGAGGAAGGTGAAAAGGCACTAACTGCCTATCTTGAGAAGCCCAACATAAGTACAGTGCTGGTATTTTGTTATAAATACAAAACCATAGATGCCCGGAAAAAGCTGGCCAAGGAATTGGAGAAGGCTTGTGTGGTGCTGGCTGAGAAAAGGATTTACGACAACAAGGTGCCTGAGTGGATCAAGGTGTTTGCCGCCGACCTTCAGCTAAAGTTGAGCGAAAAAGCTGTGTATATGCTTTCAGAGCATATTGGTAACAACCTTGAAAGGATACATAACGAGCTGAAGAAAGTGAAGGTCAACCTGCCTGGTGATACGGTGGTGGATGAGCATCATATCCAGCGGTTTGTGGGCATCAGCAAAGACTTTAATGAATTTGAGCTTCAGAAGGCCATTGGGATGAAAGACCATAAAAAGGCTTTTCAAATTGTCCAGTACTTTGGAGCCAACACGAAGAGTCACCCAGTTATCCCGCTTTTGGTCATTCTGTTCACTTACTTCACCAAGCTGCTGCTCTTGCACAAAAATAACCAGGCGTCCGACGACGAACTTGCACGAAAAATAGGAGTTTCTCCGTTCTTTGTGAAAGAGTACAAGGTGGCAGCCAGAAACTACAGCGCTATGATGGTTATTCGCAATATCCATTTGCTGAAAAACGCTGACCTTCAGGCAAAGGGCGTTACCAGCAATTCAATCAGTGAAGAGGATTTAATGAAAGAATTGGTATACAAGTTGATGCATTAAATCGTTCAAGGGGTTAAACCTACTTTCAAGTGACCAAACAGATAAGGAAAGGTATTCTAATATTGATCGCCGTGATGTTTGCGGGCAGCTTTGACCTGCTATTGGCCCAAACATCTATCAGCGACTCCCGTGAAGGGAATTTTTACCAGCAGGGGGTAAGCTTGTTTAATCAAAACAAGTTTGCTGCAGCCCGAAAGTCTTTCGAGGCATATTTGAGGGGAGAGCCAGCCGGTTCGAATGTAGCCGATGCGCTCTATTTTCAAGCGTTTTGTGGCCTTTCACTCCAGCATGCTGATGCAGAAGGTCTTTTTGAGAGATTTCTTACTGAGTATCCCAACCATCCAAGGGCCCTTACGGGCTACTATGAGGTTGGCAACTTCTATTACCGTCAGGAAAACTACAGCAATGCGGCAGAGTTCTACGCCAAAGCCAAACCTGAGCGCCTTCCCACGGCTGAAAGACCTGAATTTTACTTCCATTGGGGTTTTTCGCTTTTCACACTGAAAAAGTTCGATGAGGCTTTGCCGCATTTCAATTTGGTGAAGAAGTCGGATGGAGAATATAAAGCGCCAGCCCATTACTACGCAGGCTACATCTACTTCCAGCTCAAGCAATATGACAATGCCCTGGCTGACCTTAGGGTGGCAGGAGAAAGCGACGGCTATGAAACGATTGTTCCTGAGTTGGTAGCCGCCACACTGTACAGAAAAAATGATTTCAAAGAGCTGACCAGCTATACGAGGCCTTACCTGACGGGCACGAAAGAAGCGAAGAATGTTGATCAGATTGCTTTATATGCTGCCGAAGCTTACTACGAGCAGAAAGACTACGCAAAAGCTTTGCCTTATTATGAGCAGTACATGAAGCCCATGCGCAAGAAGCCTGTTGCGCCGGTGCTCTTCAGGATTTCTTACAGCTATATGCAGGCAAAACAGCCCGCCAAAGCTATTGAGAACTTTAAGTATGTGGCCCTGGAGAAAGATGAAATAGGGCAGGCTGCCTCTTATTACCTGGGCGATCTTTACATCATGGAGGGCAATAAGTCATTTGCAGTAAGTGCCTACCAGCAAGCTGCCGACACTGAATACGACGAGAAGGTAAAGGAACGGGCTATGTTTAAGTTGGCGCAGGTGCACATGGACCTGGGGAACTACGAACAGGCGATTCCTGTGCTTGAAAAATACATGCGGGAGTATCCTCAGTCGTCCGACAAGGGAGATGCGCAGGACATGATAGCCGAGGCCTACGTCAACTCCAGCAACTACGACAGGGCGCTGGCCTATTTCGAGAAAGTGGGCCTGGGAAGTCAGCGGATCAAAAAGGCCTATCAAAAAGCAGCCTTTCTCAATGCCACTCAGTTGTTCAACAGCGGTAAATTCTATGAGTCGGTGCAGATGTTCGACAACTCTCTGCGCTACCCGCTGGATCCAGAATTAGAAATTGACGCATGGTTCTGGAAAGGAGAGGCCTTCTCGACAGGAAAAAAATATAAAGACGCCATTGGCAGCTATACGATGGCACTGCAAAAGGGACGGAGGAGCAATTCCTTGACTGTGCACAAAGCCAACTATGGCATGGGCTATGCCCTTTTCAACCTGAATCGTTACCCCGAGGCTGCCACCTATTTCAAGGCTTATGTAAACAACCGTCGGCCCGACAACAACCGTGATGCAGAGGTGAGGCTGGCAGACTGCCTTTATGCTCAGAAGAAATACGATGAAGCCCTGACCTTCTACCAGCAGGCAGGCTCTAACGGATTTAAGGAAAGGGACTACTTGCTCTATCAGCGGGGGGTGATTCTTGGTTTTCAGAATAGGCGAGAAGATGCAAAGAGAGAGCTTGATCAGGTGACAAAGGCTTTTCCTAACTCTCGCTATGCTGACGACGCCACGTTCCAATCGGCTCAGCTCGACTTCGAAGCTGGCGACTACGCCAGGGCCAAAGCGGGTTTTAGCAGCGTTATTAGCAAATACCCCAACAGTGGGTTTATGCCTTACGCATTGGTTCGCAGGGCATCGAGCAGCTACAATTTGAAAGAGTATCCTGCCTCAGCCAACGACTATAAGAAAGTGCTGGAAGAATACCCGCAGCATACTTTGGCCAATAGTGCTCTGTTGGGGCTGCAAGAGGTATTGGCATTGATGGGTAAATCCAATGAAGTTGATCAGTACATAACCCTTTATAAGAAGGCCAATCCCGATGACAAAGCGTTGGAAAGTGTCGAATATGAAAGGGCCAGAAACCTCTACTTTGAACAAAAGTATACTGAAGCCATCGCCGCCTTAAAGGGTTATAGGGTGTCGTACCCACAAAGTATCAATGCTGCCGAGGCACTTTATTACATAGGAGAGAGCTATTACAGGCTCAATCAAACAGCACCAGCACTAGAGGCATATTATCAGCTGATTGGAGACATGCAGACGGTGTCTCCGGCCAAGGTATACCAGCGGATCGGCGCATTGGAGTATAGCAACAAAAACTATCCCGTGGCCATCAAATACTGGCACAAGCTTAGGGTGTCGTCCGATAGCAAACGGGATTTGTACACCGCCAGAGAAGGACTGATGGAGTCTCATTTTGCCGCCAATGCGCTGGATTCGTCCCAGGTGTATGCTGAGAGAATCCTGGGCGACGACAAGGTGGCATTCAATGCCCAGAACAAAGCCGGCACCTATGTGGGGAAAATTGCATTCGAACGTAATCAGTATGGTGCTGCATTGGATGAGTTTTTGGCCGTGGTAAATGCCGCTAAGGACATAAATGCTGCTGAGTCACAATATTACGTTGGCCTGATCCAATTCAGACAGAAAGAGTACAAGCGTTCGCTTGAAACGTTGTTTGGCCTGAATAAGTCATATGCAGTTTATGACTATTGGTTAGGAAAGTCATTTTTACTCATTGCCGACAACTACCTGGCGTTGAATGAGCTGTTTCAGGCAAAAGCAACCCTGGAGTCGGTGATTACTAACAGCCCGCTGCCTGAGATGAAAGCGGCCGCAAGAACCAAGTTGCAGGAAGTGGACAAAAGAGAGGTCGAGGCGGTAACACAAAAAGACAGCGATGAGTCACCGATTAAAAAGGATAGCACAAGTCAAAAGAGAAATTAATTATGCCGAAAATGTATAAAAGCTTACTGTTCTGCATTTGTCTTTTGATGAGTCTGCCGGCCTGGTCGCAGGAGCAGTGGGAAGAAGCGGGGGAAATACAGGAAGCAGAAGTTGTAATAGAAAAGGACAGGGAAATAGTATTGCCCTTTCAGCCCCGAAGCTTTGAGAAAATACCTCCTGTAGCCATTGAAACGGGTGGTATCAAGCAGGAATACGTTTTTCCCGCCCTCGACGTAACGGTTCCGCCTACTACCGTCGACATCAAGGCATTGAAGCTTCAGGCAGAGCCGTTGGAAAAGTATTATGGTAATCTGGTGAAGCTCGGTTATGGCAACTACAATTCTCCGTTGGGTGAGCTTTATCTTTATAACAAGCGAAATAAGCAGTACCTGGCCGGGTTTCAGGCAAAACATCTTTCATTTGGCAAAGGCCCTGTTGACGGAAAGAACAGCGCATCAGGAGAGACCCTGCTGAAAGGGGAGGCGAGCTATTTTGGGGATGGGTTTACTGCATCGGGAGATGCTTACTACAAGCTTTCACGCTTTAATTTTTATGGATACGACCCGTCAGTTTCAGTAACTGAGGGAGAGGACAGCCTGAAGAGAAACTTCAATAAGTATGGCGTGTCTGTAAATATCGACAACTCATCGTCCGAGTCTGATATCAGTATTTCTGGAGGCCTTGCCTACAATGGACAAAGTGACAACCTGGATATCTCGGAAAACTGGGTGAAAGTGAATGCGGATCTTTCCATGGAATTGCAAAGTGCACTCACCGGGCATGTGGGCGTTTTCGCTGACTTAATAGGTTACAAAGATTCTTTGAGCACCAGCAGGCAAAGAATTGGGCTTGCGCCTTCCGTGGTGTACACTGGCGACAATTATCAGGTATCAGCTGGTATTCGATATGTATATCAGTCCGACTCATTGGTGCCTGCCTCGCAGGTATACCCCGTTTTGAAAGGGAAATACCAATTCGGCAAATCCTTTGGCATTTTTGGTGAACTATCAGGAAACAGCCAGTTGAATACATGGCAGGGCATGAGTGCACGCAATCCTTATCTAGCTCAGGGAGTAGATATTCATAATTCCAATAATATCTTGAACCTCGGGCTGGGTGCACAGGGGAATCTGGCTTTTATGAGCTATAAAGTGGGCCTTTCGCAAAAGGTCTTCAAACAATTTGGCGTTTTTCTCAACTCGCCTGATGATCCGTCAAAGTTTATTTTAGCCTACGATACCGCCAATTTCAAGGTGTTGGATTTGTACATGGCCAGCGACTTTTACCTGGGAAGTTCCATCAATTTGGGTCTGCAAGTCAATTATTATAATTACAGCTCCGATACTTTTGAAGAAGCCTGGCATATGCCGGGTTACAGAATAGCATTCAATGGAAGTTTTCTTGCCTTTAACAAAATGAGAACAAAGGCAGGTTTAGCATACCTCGGAGGGATAAAAGCCTACGACTGGGATTTAGGACAATCCAAAGAATTGAAAGCAGCGACTGACGTTTACATTGATCTTGATTATTTGCTATCTGAAAGAGCAACAATATTTCTTCAGTTTCACAATTTAGCCAACCAGCAGTATCAATTACTTTCAAATTATCCGGTAAGGGGGCTTACTTTCAAAGCAGGTTTTTCTTATTCATTCTAAGGTGTTCTTAAATTATTCCAAAAAAGTTTCTTTATTTGCGGCTAGGAATTTTTTCATTAAAACATAAGAAATTTCTATTTTACGGAATTGTTACTTCAACTGAGTTTAGCTTATAACGAATCTAAAGTACTCTCAACCTCTTAATAAATGGCTAAAAGCAAAGCAAACAAAGACAAGGAAGAACAGAGTGGTTCAAACGCACCTCAGGACGACGAGGACTTCGGACTTCCGGAACTTGAATATGAAGCACTGGATGACGATGAAGACGAAGCTGAGGACGATTCTTCCAGCGATACTCCAACTGAAGAACCCAGCTCGGTTTTTGGTGAGCCAGAAACGTCTTCTTTTCAGGAAGATGATAGCCAGGTGAGTTCAATTTTTGACGTTGAGGAGCCAAGCCATGAGGAGGTTTCAAATGTATTTGGCGGAACTCCCCCTCCATCGTTCAAACAACAGGCTTATCAGGAAGCCAATGAGGGTGGCGACTCGGCCAAGAGCTTCACAAGGATTATTATCATAGGGGCGGTGGCCTTTGTTCTTATAGGTTTTGCCTTTTTGTACTGGCATCATAAAGATGACGACAAGAAAGTAGTTGCCAAAGCAACCCCAAAAGTCGAGAAAGCGGAGCCTAAGCCGGTTGAACCAAAGCCGGAGCCTGTTAAAAAAGAAGAGCCCGTAGTTGCAAAGCCAGTTAACACAACCGGCGAGGTAGTTACACTAACTGAGAGAACTGGTCGTTCTTATGTAATAGTAGGTAGCTTTTTCGATGGGGATTTAGCCGATGACTATGGTAAGAAGCTGGCAAAAGAGGGTTTGAACTCAACTGTTATCAAGCCCTTCGGGAAATCGAGGTTTTACAGAGTGAGTATTTCCGATTTCGACTCTTATCAGGAAGCAGTGGATGAAGCCGAAAAAGCTAAGTCAACCTACGGAGGTGAAGTTTGGGCTTTAAGGTATTGATATAACATATGATGTTACTGCAAATTGACACCGCTGATCTTGCCGTTGAAGATCAGTCGGTCACTCTTATTGATTTGATGTTAAAAGGGGGATTCTGGATGATCCCCATTTTATTATTGTCCGTCGTAGCCGTTATCATTTTCGTGGAGCGGTTTCTTACATTGAGAAAGGCAGGTGAGACTCCCGACCACTTTACAGACGACATCAGAGCCAAAGTATTGGCTGGAGATGTAAATGGTGCCAAAATGATTTGCGCCCAAACTGGCACACCTGTTGCCAGAATGATCGAAAAAGGCCTTTCCCGCCTGGGGAGCCCTTTGAAAAACATTGAGGTGTCTATTGAGAACGTCGGCAAAATAGAGATTTACAAACTGGAGAAGAACCTTGGAGTTTTAGCGACCATATCAGGCGCAGCCCCCATGATCGGTTTCCTTGGCACTGTAACGGGTATGATACAGGCCTTCATCGCCATTGCGCAGGAAGAAGGCTCAGTTAGTCCAAAGTTGCTGTCATCGGGCATTTACGAAGCCATGGTGACCACAGCGGCCGGCCTCACGGTCGGTATCATTGCCTATCTGGGCTACAACTACCTGGTGACCAGGATGCAGAAGGTCATCCACAGAATGGAATACAGCGCCATTGAGTTCATCGACCTGCTACAGGAGCCTAAATAACCACTGAAGCATGGATCTACGTCCAAAAAATAAGATTGATGCATCATTCAGCATGAGTTCGATGACCGACATCGTCTTCCTCCTGCTGATATTCTTTATGCTCACGGCTACGTTTGTTACACCTTCAGGTTTGCCTGTCAATTTGCCTTCGAGCAAAAGCTCCACCATTGTGCTTCAAAAAGTGAGTGTCACCATTAGCAGCGATTTACGTTACTATGTAAACGACAAGCTGGTGAACCGGAATAACCTGGAAATGGTTTTAAGGAATGAGTTGGCTGGCAAAGAGGGAGTGGTAGTATTGCATGTAGACAAATCTGTTCCTACGGAGCACTTGGTTTATGTGGCAGGCATAGCAACTGCTTTGGAGGCCAAAGTATCGATAGCGACAAAACCGAATTAGGTAATGGAGTTTCAGAGCAAAGAAGAAAAGAAAAATGAAAGAATAGGCACGGCTGTCTCTTTGGGCGTCCATGCGCTGCTTTTGTTGATTTTTGCCTTTCTTTTGGCCTGGAAAGAACCGAATCCACCCATTCCTGAGTATGGTATAGAATTAAACTTTGGCCTGGATAGTCAAGGGTCTGGCGCTGTGCAGCCAGAATCTACCGTAGAGCAAAGCGAAAGCACATCTGATGCCGAAGAGGTCAATGAAGACGTTCCTGAAGAGACACAAACAGAAGAGACGGAGCCTGTAGAGGATACGGCTGAGCCAGAAGTAGTGGAGGAATCAACCAATGCACCAGAGGAGGCGGTAGTGACACAGAATGTAGCCAGCCCTGATGTGCGCAAGGAGGAGCCGGTCAAAACGCCGGTGACCACGCCTAAGAAAGAAGAAGAGAAGCCGAAGGAGGTGAAAAAGGAAACTAAGCCAGTAGTGGCAGAAACAAAACCAACTCCGGTAGAAACCAAGAAAGAACCCACCGAAAAGCCTGCTGAGAAGCCATCAGGCGGTGTCGCCTCTGATAAAGTAGTAGCCTCCAACAGCCAGGGCGATAACGCTGCTGCTACAGGTGATAAAGGAAGCAAAGACGGAACTGTCGATGCCCGTGCCCTGTACGGAACACCGGGTGGTGGAGGTGGTGCTGCTCTTGATATGGCGGGTTGGGATTGGGAGGAACTTCCCAGGCCAGATGATAAATCCGACGAAAGTGGTCGTTTGGTATTTGAAATTGAGGTGGACGATAAGGGAGAAATAATCAGACTTCAAATCATTGAGCGGGGAGTTAGTGCTGCTGTGGCAATGGTGTACCAACGTGAAGTCGAAAAATTGTATTTTATTCCTAAAGATCCTACCGCCGTTATGCCTGCCAGGTCTAAGGGCCGAATTACTTTTATCATCAAATCCCGCTAATTAGCCAATGACGTACCAGGCAACGCTGGACTACCTGTACGGCAGTCTTCCGATGTTTCAGCGGGTGGGCAAGGTGGCCATCAAAAAGGATCTTACAAATACTTTGGCGCTATGCCAGGCTCTTGGTAACCCTCAGAACAAATTCAAATCAGTTCATATTGCCGGCACAAACGGAAAGGGTACCAGCGCTCATTCTATCGCAGCCATTTTGCAGGCCGCAGGCTACAAAACTGGCCTGTATACTTCACCTCATCTAAAGAACTTTACAGAACGGATCAGGGTCAATGGAGAGGAGATGCCCCAGGACAAAGTGGTGGCTTTTGTAGAAAGAATGAAGCCGGTGCTGGAAGAAGTAAAACCGAGCTTTTTTGAAACCACAGTGGCCATGGCCTTCGACCACTTTGCGTGTGAGCAGGTCGATATTGCCGTCGTAGAAGTGGGCCTCGGTGGGCGGCTGGACTCAACGAATGTGATCAACCCACTGGTGTCGCTCATTACCTCTATTAGCTATGACCACATGGACTTGCTGGGCGACACTTTGGAAGAAATAGCAGGAGAAAAGGCAGGAATTATTAAGAAAAGCACACCCGTGGTGGTCGGAGGTTATTACGGGTCGTTGGATGCGGTGTTTATTGAGAAGGCGAAAAAGGAAAACAGCCCGGTCGTCATTGCCAGGGACGGCTTTAGGGTTGAAAGAAAGGAGTATAGCTTGTTTTCAAGAGTGGTTTCGGTAGCTAAAACTGGTGGGTCTGACCCGATGACATTGAACCTTGACCTAACAGGTCAGTATTACCTCAAAAACCTGCCGGGAATTCTCAGTGTCGTCGATGTGCTGCGCACGAGAGGATTTGACATTTCTGGTGAGGCCGTAGCGAAGGGACTCAGTGATGTGAAAGGCCTGACTGGCCTGAAGGGGCGCTGGCAGGTGCTGCAACAGCAGCCGCTGATGATATGCGATGTAGGCCACAATGAAGAGGGCATGAGGGAGTTGTTCGGACAGCTCAGCGAGAACATCCATGGGCAACTGTACATCGTTATCGGGGTCGTGAGCGATAAGGACAGGTCGAAGCTGTGGAGTGTTTTGCCGAGGGATGCCTACTACTATTTCACTGCGGCCAGCATTCCCAGAGCGCTGCCCGCTGAACGGCTTTATGAGGAAGCAAGAGCGGAGGGATATTCAGGAGAGGTGGTTAGTGACGTAAACGAAGGAATTGGCCTGGCAAACAAAAAAGCTAGAGAGAAGGATGTCATTTTTGTAGGCGGAAGTACTTTTGTGGTAGCAGAAATTGATCAGTTGTAGTAGTGAGAAATAAGACCGATAGGTACATACAGAACCGTGAAAGCAGAAATGTGCTCGAAGAAGGAAAGCCACTTTTTGAAACGATAAAAGGCAAGTGGAACAAAGAATTTTTTGACCATGACTTGCCGCTCGTTGTCGAGCTTGGCTGTGGTAGGGGAGAATACGCTGTTGGATTGGCGGAACGGTTCAGCGACAAAAACTTTATCGGTGTTGATATAAAGGGAGACAGGATTTGGAAGGGAAGCCAGCGGGCACAGGCCCTGGGACTCACCAATGTAGGATTTCTGCGCACGCAAATTCAGAAGCTTGAGGAGTTTTTTGAAGAAGGGGAGGTGTCTGCCATTTGGATTACTTTTCCAGATCCCAGGCCGAAAGACAGAGACGAAAAGCGGCGGCTTACATCACCCAGGTTTCTTGATATGTACAAAAGCATGTTGAAGAAAGACGGCTGGGTGTATTTTAAAACCGATAGCACGCCACTCTTTCAGTACACATTAGACTTGTTGAAAGAGAAGTACACAACCGTTGATATGGACTACACTTTTGATCTCTATCAGTCCAACCTTTGGGAAGAGCACTACGGGATCAAAACCAAGTACGAGCTGATTTTCACCGAAAAGGGGGAAACCATCAAGTACATGAAGTTTCGGTTTGCCTAGGCTGCCTCGTCTTTTCAGTCGTCTGCTTCGAGGGCTTCCAGCATATCAGCCAGCTCATCATAGTCTTTGAAGCCCGGCTTAACTTCCTGGCTTCCTTTTAGTGCAAATCCGTTCACTCTACCGGAAGCCAAAAGGCCTTCCACTTGATCGGGGTTGATGTCGTAGCCAACAAGCAGAGCCACGTGTGAACTTGCACTAACGAGCTGCCTAACTGTTAATCGCTCATTGAGCTCTGCAAAAATATACGCTACTGCCGGGGTGCTCTTGGCCGTTGTCACGGCAGAATTAAGGTTTGCTTCTGTGGTGGCCTTTATGATAAAAGTTAGGTCTGTCTGCTTCAGTGATTCCAACAGGGATAAATCACTTATTTCCAGACAATCAAGCTCATATTGAACTAGTTGTGCCCTGATATCCTCTTCTGAAAGGCCGTGCGCTTCACCCACTAGCTTTACACCGGCTACCCAACCAGTTATTTCCTGAAACTTTAGTGGATTGATGTATTCTGCACTTGCTGGGTTGATATCAAAGCCGAGCATATCCACACCCATGCCGGCACAATACCTTGCATCACTCAGGTTGGTAACACTTCCTACTTTTACTATTGCTTTTAATGCCATTAAGATGCTTCCTTTTTTACTTCGTGTCGTTTCTGGTTTCGTTAATAAGATCCTCTATGCTATCGATTAGCACCTGTAGATGTTGCTCAATGATCGACCAAACAATTTCATAGTCTACCCCAAAGTATTCATGAACAATACGATTGCGGAAGCCTCTTAACCTATCCCATTCGATATGTGGGTTGTTTATCTTAAAGTCTTTGTCAATTCGACTCGACGCCTCGCCAATGATCTCGAAATTACGAGTCACAGCGTCGATTGTTTTGTCATCCTTAATGAAGGTTTCATATGACAAGCCCTCGGTATACTTTTTGGTTTTTAAAGCCGATTCCAGAATACCTTCCAGGGGAAACAGAAGATCACGGCTAGACATAAATCAAGTCTGATTTGATTTTTTCGAAGTACTTTTCTTTTATTCCGTTTCTTGACACCACATCAACTGTAAAGCCAATCAATTCCTCTATTTCATTGGCCAGGTCAATAAATCTTATGCCAATTTTATCGTTGAATTCGACTAAGACATCAAGGTCACTGTCAGCTACCTGTTCATTTCTTGAATAAGAACCAAAGACCGCCATCGATTGAATGGGGTACTTGTTGAACAAGTATTGCTTATTTTTCTCAAGAGTAAGTTTGATGTCTTCGAGCGATTTCATGGCGCCGGATAGTATTGATTCTCTGCTATCACAAAATTAGCAATTCACTACCAATTGGAACAAAGTAACTGCTGTAATCGTCACAAACCTACCAAAATAAACGGGGCCCAGTAGTACGGATCCTTGTAGTTTTCAGAATTGAGCAGGCTTAGTTTTGCCTTTCGCAGATCATCTGCGAAAAGGTTATTGTTTGAGTGATAAAGGTGCTGCTTATAAAACTCGATCATCAGGGATGCGGTCGATGCATCGGCCACCTGCCACAGGGAAACGATCAGGTTTTTGGCTCCGGCGTACATCAGTGCTCTGCTCAGGCCAATAATGCCTTCACCACGGGTAACCTTGCCAAGACCCGTTTCGCAAGCAGACAGGTTGACCAAATCGGCATTGATCCCAAGGCTGTAGATCTCTCCGGAATAAAGGCTGCCGTCTTCATCATTTCCTGGCGAGAGGAAAATCCTCGAAAGCTCTGGCTTGGCCTCATTCACCATGCCATGGGTGGCGAAATGCAAAAATTTGTACTGCCCCAGTTCATCCGACTTAATGAAGCTCTCCGAAGCGGAAGCACTCAACATAAGGTTTGCCTCCTGGTCGGATCCGGTAAATAGAAACTTGATCTCCTTCACTTCTTTTTCCGTATCTGGCAGCGTCTGCATGACCACTTCGTTCTTTTCGAAAGAAAGCGGCGCTGATAATAAAATGCCATTTCCCGTGCTGGATGACTTACTGGCGATTCGTTCCGCAAGAAGTGTAGCTGAGTAGTCATACGAAATGACTTTTTCACTAATGAGGTAGTTGATAGTGCCATCTTTGTTGTCACCGGTCACCAACGACTCGAAAGGTACAGCGCTAATTGGGCCATCAGGGAGTACCACAAGCGAACTGATGGAGGCCGGTACTTTGGGAATAAGCTGTTCGTGCAGTGCTTCGGAAGCTTTTTGGAACACTTCCTGCTGCCTGTACTTGATGGCGTTCCTCAACCCGACAATGTTCCTGGCGAAATTAGTGTCTTTTTTAATTGTGGTAGCATTAAGCCGGTTGCTTGTGACCAGAAAGACATATACATTTTCTTCACCTATGAAATAGGAGAGGATTCCTTGACTCTCACTCAGGAGTGGTTGCAACGTTTCCACTGAAGCGAGGGTGTTGCTATATTTGAGATTGAAGTATTCCGGGTACTGATCTTCCAACTTTTCAATAAAGCTCCTTAAGGCGGATTCAAAGGTAAATAGTTCTGCCTCCAGCTCTTCTTCTTTTTCAGCCGAAAGTTTGCCGCTCGCCAGCTTTTGTTCGATAAAGATAATCTGATCCTTTAAGCTGTCTTCCAGCGCTAGCTCCTCGTCCGGGATGCCGGCGAAGTGCTTGGCTTTGGTATCGTTAATAGCATCCAAAAGCACCGCCGACTTGCTCCGTTCACAGAAATTGAAAGCGAGCTTCTGGTAGTACTGCTTCTTGAAAGTTCGTTCGCTCAAATAGAGGGCAGTACTAATGCCGTTTTCATACACCTCATACGCCACAGCACCCAGTCTCAGTTTGTCAGCCTCGTTTAACCGAATCTGTCGGATGCTGGTGATCAATTCATCACAGGCAATGTAGGTAGCAAGTGCCCCGTCAATGTCACGGAGCTTCAGCGTTTTCTCGAAATGCAGCGCCTCCATGTTCTTTGCCTTGGATTGCAGGGAGGAGAGAAGGATGTCGGCGTTATAATAGTCTTTTAGTGCTGGTACGTCATAGATGGTCTGATAGTTCTGGGAGTAGAGGTTTGCATAAATGGACTTTTGAAAACTTTCCACCGCCAACCCAAACTTATTTTGTTTTTGGTAAATCGAGCCGATGAGAAAATACGTATTGGCTATTTCCGGATGCTTTTCTCCATAGAGGTTTTGGTACATTTGCAGCGCTACTCTCTGGAACGCCAGTGCTTCTTCAAGTGCTCCCTTCATCTCAGTCACACGGCCTTTGTTGCTGGTGGTAAAGGCCTTATTGGGGTGGTCACCAGAGTAGGTGGCATTCCAAATAGTCATTACCTGGTCGAGGTAGGTTATCGCCTTGTCGTAGCTTCCCTGGTTAGCGGTGGCGAACGCCAGGTTACTGTATCCGCTGGCTACTTTGGGGTGGTTGTCACCGAGGTTGTCTTTGTAAATAGCCAGTGCTTTGTTGAAATAGTCGACAGCGAAGGAGGGCAGGTCTTGCAAATAAATAAGCCCGATGTTGTTGTAGGAATCCGCAAGCAACACAGCCTTACCTGCGCCCGCCGATTGGCGAATGCTTAATGCCTTTTCATGGTATTGCAGGGCCAGCTCCCGGTTGCCGTTGTTCCAGTACACCACCCCCAGGTCGTTGTAGCACTTCGCTTGTTCAAGGCTATTGGCAGGAAGTAGCTTCTCAGCTTCGAGGAGCTCTTCCAGCGCCAGGTCGTTTCTTCCAGACCTGAGGTAAATATCGCCTAGGATATTCTTGGATATTGCTCTGAGATTGCCAGACCCCTTAATAATCTCCGCCAACTCGTCGCTCTGAACAATGGCCTGAGCCCACTGTGGTTCACCCATGGCCAGCTGGCATTCCGCCATGCGAAGCTGGCAGAGTGCAGCCTGTTCTTTTTGGTTGGCTTTGAGAAAACTGGCGGAGGCCTCTTCGAAATGATCGTAGGCCTCAGCGTAGTTAGCCTTGATTTGCTCGTTTTCTGCTTGCTCGAGCAAGAACTCCTGTGCCTGGCTAGTAATAGAGATAGACAGAAAGAGCCAGAAAAATAGGTTGATTTGTTTCATTTAGAATTTATAAATGAATGAAACATTGTTGACAAACTCTCTCGACAGCCCGTCAGGGTTAGTAGGTCGTTTCACCAACCGGAAACCATTGATCATTTTGATGCCAAGTCTTGTGTTGAACTGATAGCCCCCACTGATCAGCAGCGTTAGCGCCAGTCCCTCCGAGCCATCAATGATTTTGTCTGTGTAGCCAACTACCTGATCGCCTTCCAGGACTGGTATATTAATTATGTCTTTGTTGAGTCTGTAAATTGGCAAAAGCCCTGTGCTGAAGTTGAAATTTGTAAACCTGAAGTTGCGCTCCACCCTGAACATGATATCAGTTCCTCTCACCAGAGACCTTGCTTGCGTGTACTCCAATGCCTTTTTTTCCAGCGGATCACCAATCCAGTCGCTCCAGAGAAAGGTGCTATTAATATCACCAAAAGGTCGTTGAATACCAGTTGCCAGCAGCCATTTGGAAGTAATGAAGGAAATACCAGCCACAGCGTCGTAGGTACCAAGTCCTGTTTGGTTATACATGGGCAACGATTGCCCCTCGACATTCTTGATATTGGCATCCCCTGTGGGGATTTTGGATCCCACAGTGGCATTTACCTGAAATGCCTCCCTGTTAATGATGTTCCGGGTTAAGCTGACACTCAAATCGCCAATTCCGTTGGTATTGGCCAGCGCACCGTCGACGAAAACATAAGGCACTTTCAATTGAACAGTAGTTTTGCTGTTGAGACCTACATTTACATCGGCCACATAGTTGTAGACCACGTCTTTGAACCTTGTCAGACCGACATAGTGGGTGAACTCTATCGACCGCAGTTTAACCTGAATACGGCTATTGTAGCCTTGATCAGGTTTCATAGCACCCATGGTACAAAAGCCGGCGTCGCTACAGCCCTGTGACCAACTTAAGCGGGTGATAAGTAAGGAAAAAAATAAAAGTTTGTACTTCATAGAATAAATGATGATTTCTACGAATCGCTTCGGTGAACTAATATGAAAAAAATATCCGTATTATTGGATTGACCAAAGTTCAAATGTAACGCTTTTGACTTGATCTTCTAAAAGAAAAATGAGAGTAACACGGGTTCTTGAGATAGATTGGAGTGCTTTGAAAGCCGTTTCCGTGACTGGTAAGGGCTTGTTTGCTATATAGTAGACAACGTTCAATCAAAATTTGTAGACCAAGGAAATATTATTGACAAGCTCTCTCGACAATCCATCGGCGTTTTTGAATCTTTGTTTCAACCTGAAGCCGTTGATCACTTTTATGCCCAGCCTGCTGTTGAATTCGTACCCTCCGCTGACAATCAAGGTCAGAGCCAGACCTGTCGATTCAGTCACTATATGATCGTAGTATTTGATAAAGTTTCCTTCTGAGTCGAGCTTTGGTAATCTGATGACATCGGCTGTGAGCCTGTAAATAGGTAACAAGCCTGTGCTGAAATTGAAATTGGTGAACCGGAAATTGCGCTCTACCCTAAACATGACATCTGTCCCTCTCACCAGGGCTCTGGCTTGTGTGTATTCGTTGGCTTTGCTTTCAAGCGGGCTTCCATCCCAATCGCTCCACAGAAACTCATTGCTGTTTTCTCCAAACGGCTTTTGGATGCCGGTGGCTATCAACCATTTTGAGTTGATAAAGGAAATACCAGCGATAGCATCGTAGCTGCCGAGTCCGGTTTGGTTGTACATCGGGAGCGACAGTCCTTCCGCTGTTTTTATATTAGAATTACCAGTGGGAAGCTTTGTGCCGATGGTGGCATTTACCTGATAGACTTCCCTCTGAACAATATTTCTGGTTAAACTCAGGCTTAAGTCCCCAACGCCAGCCGTGGTCGCAAGGGCACCGTCGACCCGCACGTAAGGTAGTTTCATTTGAAGGGTAGTTCTGCCATTCATTCCGATATTGACCTCCGGAACGTAATTGTAGATCACATCGCCAAATTTGGTGAAACCAACGTAGTGCGTTAGCTCGACGGATCTGAGCTTTATCTGAATCCTTCTATTGTAGCCCTGGTCTGGTTTCATGGCTCCCATGGTACAGAAGCCTGCATCGCTGCAACCTTGTGCGATGACTAAACGAGAAAGGCAGATGAAAACTATCGATAGAAGATATTTCGCCATGGGTAGGTACTCAAGGAAGTGCCCGTGTTTTGAGCGAGCGTATGTTGATTACGAAATCAAACTAGCCTATAATAAGCAATCAGCCAATTTGAAGGTGAAAGAAGAAAGTGATTTGTAGCGCTGGCGACATTCATCACAAAGAACATTCATTCAACTTCCCCTCAAGTAGGCGTTGGGCACATTTAAAGGTTTATAATCGATGCCATAAGCCCTGTGAAGCAGCCTGCTCACAGTAGCCGATACTGTGGTCTCGTTTCTGTGCATTTGAGGAAGGAGGCCCATCATTGCGTAGCTGATCGGATTGACAGAGGGAATGAGGGTTTCCCAGGGGTAGCCTTTCCCCCAAATAATGCCAGACACAGTAATTTGCAGGTCAGCGCCATTATCCAGGCAAAAGTTGAGCATATCAACCGACTGATTGTTGTTCTGACTCACAGTGTGGAATATGGGAGTCTGCCCGCCAAAACCATGCGCATCAACTCCAGCTTTTGCATTAACGTTAGCGCCATTCTCAACCAATACCGCTGCACATGCTACATGATTGAACTCTGCGCAGATATGAAGAAGCGTCGCCTCAAATAAGGGTGTATAAGCACACCTTAAAGAGTATTTTTTGGAAACGAGGGAAGGGCTAGTCGCTATTTCCCGGGAAAGAGACTCAGCATCATCTAAAAGTACGGCAAGTAAAGCCTTGTCCTCAAACTCCAGCCCCGCTTCAACAAAAGCCTTCACGCACGCCTTAAATCGGGGACTTCGGGTATACTCGCTGGTGAGCTCGTAGATGAGGGGCTCATCCCGGAAAAGGCCATTTGGGTTGACTCCCTCTTCAAAGCACTTCCTAATGCCTTCCACAGAATGGAGTTCAATTTGGGTGATGATGGCTTTCAAAGGCTTCATTGTGAATGGCTTCAGATTCTTTGAACAATGACGTATACGTGCTTCTGAGGATACTGATCCAGTTCCAGGTGCATACACCGGCAACTGCTTTCCGAGATCACCCGAAGGTTTTCAGTGATGCCGATCGTGCTGTAATAGAAAGTGTCATCTCTCCATTTGTTTTCGTGCTCTCCGTAGTCGTTGCCAAATGAATAGATGAGTATGCCATCGTTATTCAGCATTGCACAAAGTTTGGAAACGACGGGCTTTTGTGATTTGAAAGGCAGGTGAAATATGCTGTCCCAGGCAACAATAAAGTCGAATTTTGCTGATGGTCGCCATGTACAAATATCTTCATTAAGGAAATTAACCTCCGGGTGATTGGCCCTGGCAATTTCAATCATTTGGCTCGACACGTCTAGCCCTGTTATACTAAAGCCGCTGGCAAGCAGCTCTTTCATTATTCTTCCGCCACTGCCGCAGCCGACATCCAGAGCGTTTCTTTTGTTGGGAGAATAGGTGATCGCCCTTTTGATTTGATCTACGCCATAGTTGGAGGCAAGGTGTCCTTCGTGCCACCATTGGGCAATTTTGTCATATTTTGTGCCTAACAACTTAGGATCCATAATAACTGCTTTTTCAGAAAACCCGCTTGGTGACTTGAGAAATGTGAAGTAACTAATTTATTAAAAACGATGCAGAACGAAGAACATAAAGTTTTTCCCAAAAACTTATCGTAATTTTGCACCACAAGCGAACCATTTCTGTTCGCTTCGTCTTTTTGAGGGACGTCCTCAGAGACTTAATCGATGTAAAAGTCAGGCTTTGAACCTGGCGAAAGACACACTTAATGAGTAAACACGGAAGAGTACTGGTGGCCATGAGCGGTGGTATTGACAGCTCCCTGGCAGCCGTGATGCTTCATGAGCAAGGCTATGAAGTCATCGGAATGACAATGAAAACCTGGGACTATGCGTCCGCAGGCAGCTCCAAAAAGGAAACAGGCTGTTGCAGCCTCGACTCCATCAACGACGCAAGGAATATTGCTGTCAACCTGGGTTTCCCACACTACATCCTGGACATCCGCAGTGAGTTTGGCGACTATGTGATCGACAACTTCACCACTGAATACCTGGCAGGCCGCACACCCAATCCATGTGTGTTGTGCAACACGCACATCAAGTGGGAGGCGCTACTGAGGCGTGCCGACAAGCTGGACTGCCAGTTTATCGCCACAGGGCACTATGCAAAGGTGAGACAGGAGAATGATCGTTACATTATTTCCAAAGGAAAAGATGAAAACAAGGACCAGTCTTATGCATTGTGGGGAGTGGGGCAAGAGAGTCTGAGCCGGACTATGTTTCCTCTTGGGCATCTGCGCAAGCCTGAAATAAGGGAGATGGCCAGTGAGAGAGGTTTTATAGACCTGGTGAACAAATCGGAGTCTTATGAAATCTGCTTTATCCCCGACAATGACTACCGTGGCTTTCTAAAAAGAAGGGTGGAAGGCCTTGAGGAACAAGTCGACGGAGGTGAGTTTGTGCTGGAAGATGGCACTGTGCTGGGTAAGCACAAGGGCTATCCTTTCTATACCATAGGTCAAAGGAAAGGTCTGGGCATTACTTTGGGGTATCCGGTATATGTGACCGAAATTCAAAAAGATAAAAACCGGGTAGTGTTAGGCACCTTTGATGAACTGTCCAGAGACGGTATGTACGTAAAAGGCCTCAACATGATGAAATACACCGATCTTACAGGCCAAAGACTAGATACTATCACCAAAGTGCGCTACAACGACGATGGTGCACCGGCAGTCATAGAACAAGTGGGCGACACGATGAAGGTTTTCTTCGGCAACGGAGTCAATGCTATTGCTCCTGGTCAGGCTGCGGTTTTCTACGAAGGCGACGACGTAATAGGCGGTGGCTGGATTCAGTCAAGCTTCAGACAACATGCCAAGGCTGTTTAAAATATCGGCACTTTGGGTTCTCCTGGTGGCTCTAATAAGCTGTCAGGAAGAAACCATTGTGCCCGACACCTCCAGGCTGGGCGCTGATTTCTTTCCGATGGAAAAGGGCCTCTACTGGGAATATGAGGTCGACCTTACTACCTACAACCTGCTCGACTCCATGCCGTCGCACTACTTTCTCAGGGAAGTGGTAGCGGATACTTTCACCGATTTATCAGGTAGCCTGAGCTACAGACTGGAGCGCTTTAGCCGTGAAACTACAGAAGTAGACTGGCGGCTCGACTCCGTTTGGACGGCAAGGCTTTCTACTACCCAGGCGGTTCGCATTGAAAATAATGTGCCCTTTATCAAGCTTACTTTTCCATTAGCTGAAGGCAAAGAGTGGAACGGTAATGCGCTGAACAACAGGGGAGAAGAGACCTATCAGGTCAGCGGGCTTGGAGCGGCCCTTGAGGTGGGTGACACCACATTCGAAAACACGCTAACAATCCTTCAAAGGGAAGTGCTGGATACTATCGTTTTTCAGGATGTGAGACGAGAGTACTTTGCCAAGGAGATTGGATTGGTGAAAAAAGAATTTATTCAGCTAAATTACTGCAGTACAGAAGAGTGCTTTGGACAGAAGATCATAGATTCTGGCCGAAAATTATACATGGAACTTGTTGCACATGGTAAGGAGTAGAGGAGCTCTGATCATTTCGATTTTACTACTGTCCGGGCTTTCGCTGAAAGCTCAGGTCAATCGGTATATTGTTCAATTCGCAGACAAATCAGGTGGCACCTACTCCGCTGACAGGCCTGAAGAGTTCCTTTCAGAAAAGGCTATTTTAAGGAGGGAGAAAGAGGGCGTTGCAGTAGATGAGTCCGATTTGCCAGTCAGCCAAACGTATCTCGATCAGCTGGCAGCAACCGGCGTTGAGGTGTATCATACCTCCAAATGGATGAACCTGGCGCTGATTCAGTGCAACGTCAACAAGGTGCTTACGGTAGATGCGCTGCCATTCGTTTCACGAGTCGAACTTGTAGCACCGGGAGCACGGCTTACCAAAGGCGAAACAGCCAACGGCCGCTTCAAGAGTAAAAATGCCACTGCCAGGGTACTCGCCACCACCGAATTTCAAAACAGTCTTCTTTCGGTTCAGCACATGCATCGGCAGGGTTTCTACGGGCAGGGCGTGCTGATTGCCATATTTGACGGAGGTTTTGGAGGCGTTGATGCCGTTCCGTTTTTTGAGGACGTTCGCAGCAGTAACCGAATAATACAGACATACGACTTCGTCACGAACGGACAACAGGTATACACATTTGATGATCATGGCACCAGGGTATTTTCTACCATTGGGGCTAAAATGATCCAGGTAGAAGGCAACGACACCACACTGATTTTGGGCACAGCTCCCGCAGCAGATTTTGCCCTTTTCGTGACGGAAGATGTGAAAAGCGAGTATCGGATCGAGGAATACAACTGGCTTTTTGGCGCTGAAAAGGCCGATAGCCTTGGCGCTGACATCATTCATACTTCGGTGGGCTATAATGTGTTCAGCGATTCGCAAATGAACTACACAAAGGCCCAAATGGATGGCAAAACGGCCATCATCACTCAAGCTGCCAACCTCGCTGCCGATAAGGGCATTTTTGTTGTGGCCAGCGTAGGCAACGAGGGCAGTAATAGCTGGAAAAAGGCCACAGCGCCAGCCGACAGTCCCAAGGTATTGTCGGTAGGGGCAGTTGACAATAGCGGCAAGCTGGCGAGTTTCAGTTCTATCGGCCCCACGGCCGACGGCCGCATCAAGCCGGATGTTGTGGCGCTGGGTGTTTTCGCCACAGTGGGGGCAGAGAGCGGCTCGCTGATCACTGCGAATGGCACCAGCTATTCGGCTCCTATGGTCGCCGGTTTTGTGGCCGGGTTGATTCAGGCAGAACCGGAAAAAACAAGGGAAGAGCTCTTTAACGATATTCTGAACTCAGCCAACAGGTCAACCAAACCTGACACCTTGTTTGGCTATGGCATCCCTGATTTTATCAAAGCAACGGGTGGAAAAATCCTTTCAGTGGATGATGTGATCAACGACAAGGTAAAGGTATACCCCAATCCTTTTACAGAGAACAGGCTGAGTATCAAAATCAATAATGAACTGGCTGTCAATGGGCTCTATGTACAGATGTTCGATGCCAACGGGAAGATGATTGCCCAAAAAGAATACAATAGCTACGATATCAACGACGTTGTTATATTTGAATTCTCGGGCACAACTCCTGGCGTTTATTTTTTGCGTTTGTCTTCAAGCACATTTGAAAAGCAGGTAAAACTGCTCAGATACTAAGAAAACCTATTCATGAACTTTCCACTTATTGCCCCTTCCATACTCGCTTCCGATTTTGGTAATCTTCAAAGAGATGTGGAAATGCTCAACAACAGTAAGGCCGACTGGCTGCATATCGACATCATGGACGGCACTTTTGTGCCTAATATCTCCTTTGGATTTCCAGTAACGGCGGCCATTAATAAGCATACGAAAAAGCCCCTCGATTTTCATTTGATGATTGAGCAGCCTTCCCGCTATTTCAAGCAATGTGTTGAAACTGGGGCCGAGGTGATTTCTGTTCATCATGAAGCTTGTCCGAATCTTCACAGGGCGCTACAGGAAATTCGTGAATTGGGTTGCAAGGCAGGTGTCGCACTAAATCCACACACTCCCGTGAATGTACTGAAGGACATCATGGAACTCACTGATATTATTTTATTGATGTCGGTGAACCCTGGTTTTGGAGGGCAGAAATTCATTGAGAGAACATTTCAAAAGGTGAGGGATGCCAAGGAGATGATTCTTAACGCCGGCACGCACACCATGATAGAAGTAGATGGTGGAGTAAACATGAACAACGCCAGAGAACTTTGCCAGGCGGGTGCAGACATTCTGGTAGCCGGAAATTTCGTTTTCAGTGCCTCAGATCCATTGGCAACAATCGCTCAACTCAAAACTGTGAACAGCGAGGAAAAATTCGTTTGATGAGCAGGAGCTTACTCACCATTATTTTTTTAGCTTTTTATTTTGCTACCTGGGCACAACAAGCCTGTATCCAGGGTATAGTGCTCGACGCCCAGAATGCGCCATTGCAGGGGGCTACCATTTCTGTTCCGTCGCTTACCAAAGGCACCAATGCCGACACGGACGGCACCTTTTTGCTATGCCTTGAGCCGGGCAGTTATCAACTTGAAATAAGCTTCGTAGGCTATAAAGCAGTTCAAAAACCAGTGTCCCTTGCTGCAGGCGATAGTTTGGTTATTCAGGCCACGTTGAATGAAGATAAAACGCTTCTGGCCCAGGTAACCGTGGTAGGCAAAAGAGAGCAGGGCCCTCCGAGAGCTGGTGAATTTCGTGTATCGAGCAAAGAGTTGGCAAATTTCCCGGCTGCCACAGCAGATATTTCGAGGATACTGGCGACGCTTCCGGGGGTTGTAGCCAGCAATGAGTTATCTTCTGCTTATTCTGTGCGAGGTGGCAATTTCGATGAAAACCTTGTGTATGTGAATGATATTCCGGTATATCGGCCATTTTTGGTAAGGGCAGGTCAGCAGGAGGGACTGGGTTTTGTCAACCTCGACATGGTGTCGGGAATTACCTTCTCATCCGGTGGCTGGCAGTCGAAGTACGGAGATAAGCTGTCATCCGTGCTTAATGTTGGCTATAAAAACCCCGTTGAGCAAGCTGGATCGGTCAATCTGGGGCTATTGGGTGGCTCAGCCCATGTGGAAGGTGTTAGCAAAAACGACA
The DNA here is from genome assembly GCF_040222385.1 of Imperialibacter sp. Taxonomy (GTDB): domain Bacteria; phylum Bacteroidota; class Bacteroidia; order Cytophagales; family Cyclobacteriaceae; genus Imperialibacter. The sequence goes on along the minus strand of NZ_JAVKDF010000022.1, from coordinate 474,864 downwards.
GGGTAAACTACACAGCGGGTGTTCGTTATAAAAACTCCCGGTATTTGCTCAACACGATTTCCGTGAAAGGCCAATACTTGCCTCGGTTCGCCGACTTTCAGTCTCTTGTTTCTATTAAATTGGGCCAGCAGACCGAAGCACACAGGCAAAAGATCTCGATTCTTGCCTCCTATGCCCAAAACAGGTACTTCACAAAGCCAGAATCACAGGAAGTGGAATTCGGTACGTTTGGCAGGTCATTCCGCATGGTGGCGGCTTTTGATGGCAAAGAGGTGCTTGACTACGACATTTATCAAACCGGTGTGAAATGGACTAACACCTGGGACGACAAGTTCAACCTGGACGTGATTGCATCAGGCGTATACACTGCCGAAAGGGAGTATTTTGAAGTGGAGGGTGCTTACCGGCTCTGTGATGTGAACAACAACCCGGCCAGCGACCAGTTCAAGGACTGCGTGGTGATTCTTGGCGTTGGCAGCAATTACCACTACGGCCGCAACAAGCTGCAGGCGACGCTTTTGAATACTGAAAGCCGGTTTTCAGCTCGCTGGAACGACCACCAGCTAACAGAAGCTGGCATTGGTGCCAGAAAGGAAAGAATAGAAGACGTGCTGAATGAGTACATCTTTCAGGATTCTTCCGGTTATGCCAGCACCACCGACAGGGTTTGGGCCGAAAACCTGGTAGATGGCTATCACCTGACTGGCTATTTGCAGCACACAGTTTTTTCCAGGGATTCTATTCACATTCTGAATGCCGGCGTTCGCACAGCCTACTGGACTGTCAATGGCCAACTGCTGGTGAGCCCAAGGATGCAATATGTGTTTACACCGGCCTGGTCACGAAAGACCGCCTTTAAAGTCGCTGGGGGCGTCTATCAGCAGCCGCCTTTTTACCGGGAAATGCGGAATAGGCAGGGTGTCATTAACCGTGACCTGAAAGCCCAGGTGTCGTACCACGCCCTGGCCGGTATGGATTATTCCTTTCAAATGAATGGAAGGAACTTTGTTTTCTTTTCAGAGGCTTACGTCAAATACCTGGATCGCCTGGTTCCTTATGACATCGACAATGTGCGTCTTCGTTACTTTGGCGACAACCTGGCCAGAGGGTGGGCTTATGGTGTTGATTTCAGGGTGAACGGCGAGTTTATTCCGGGCACAGAGTCATGGTTTAGCCTCGGCCTGCTTCGAACCATTGAGGACATTGAGGGAGACACGCTCGGCTTTATTCGCAGGCCATCCGATCAGCGGGTCACGTTGGGTATCTTCTTTCAGGATTATTTGCCCAACGATCCAAGTGTTAGAATTTATGTAAGTGCGCTCTATGGCAGCGGGTTACCCTTTAGTGCTCCAAATAATCCAACTTACCGCAACTTTTTCAAGGGAGATGAGTATTACAGGGTTGATGTTGGTTTCACAAAAGTGTTTTCTAAAAAGAACGAGGGAAAAATCTTCGGGGGGCTGAAGTCTATCTGGCTGACCGCTGAGATACTCAATTTGCTCGGTGCTGAGAACACCATTTCTTACACTTGGGTAAAAGACGTCTTCAATCAACAATTTGCCGTGCCCAATTCATTATCGGCAAGGTTTTTGAATATGAAGCTTTCAGGTAGATTCTGAGGTATTCTGCCTATTTTTATAAGTGATACAAGACAAACAAACAATTATGAGAATGCAATCAATAGTTAAAGCTTCTGTTTTTTCTTTGGCAGTTTTATTTATCGCCGCAGGTTGTTCGCAACGCACTGTAACCAGGGTAAGTCCAGATCAGCAAATTGACCTTAGCGGTCGCTGGAATGACACCGATTCCAAACTTGTGGCGGAGGAAATGATTCGTGACGTGCTCAATCGTCCATGGAGAGAGGACTTTAGCAGAGCAAAAAATGCCAAACCAGTGGTAATCGTTGGGCTGGTTACCAACAAAAGCCACGAGCATATTGAATCTGAAACTTTTATTAAGGACATCGAAAGAGAGTTCATCAACTCCGGCATGGTCAGAGTAGTACAAAATTCTGTTTTCCGTGAGAAAATGCGTGAAGAAAGAGCTGATCAGCAGGAATTTGCTTCGCCAGAAACTCAGAAGAAGTGGGGCGCTGAGCTGGGAGCTGACTTCATGCTGTTTGGCACGATCAATTCCATCGTCGACTCTTACAACAAAGAAAAAGTGGTGCTGTACAAAGTTGACCTTGAACTTGCCAATCTTCAAACCAACGAGAAAGTTTGGATAGGAGACAAGGAGATCAAGAAGTTCATAAGGAACTAATCTGACGCTATTCAAATATCAAAATAGAATAAGGTAACAAGCATCCGGTTGCCGTTGAGTAATATCTCCACAGTACCGGTTGCTTGCTGCTCAGTCTCAAAAAGCTCTTCAAAAACAATATCTGTGCGTTTTCCGATCAAAATCTTATTGCTTAGCGGCCTGCTGCTGGCTTCCTGTGCGACCTATTACCAGATGAACTATGAATTCAATCAGAGTTTCGAGGCTGGTGACCTGGAGCAGGCAGCAAGAGTGCTGGAAAAGAACAAAAAGGCAGCCGAGGGAAAGGCCAGGTTCCTGTATTTTTTGAACCAGGGCATCGTTCAATCACTGCTCGGTAACTACGAAATCAGCAACGAAGCCTTTGAGCAAGCCTATATTTTCGGTGAGGACTATCGGATGAATTACCTCAATGAAGCAGCCTCGTTGCTCACCAACCCTAACATGACAGAGTACAAAGGGGAAGACCATGAGCACCTACTATTACTGTATTATAAGGCCATCAACTACCTGAAGCTAGGCGACTATGAATCCGCACTAGTGGAGTGCCGCAGGCTGAACATTAGATTGGGAACGCTTTCTGACAAGTATAAAAGTCCAGACAAATACAAGAAAGATGCGTTTGTGAACAATCTGATGGGGATCATTTACGAGGCGTCTGGCGATGTTAACAACGCTTTCGTCGCTTACAGAAACGCCTACGAAACCTACGAAGGCGATTACAAGAAATTATTTGGCATGAGTGCTCCCGATCAACTGAAGGAAGACCTGCTCAGAACAGCGCATTTGAATGGTTTCAGTGATGAAGTTCGCCGCTATGAAGAAGCATTTGGTGTGAAATTTACGCCTTCGCCAAGGAATGGGGGAGAACTTGTTTTCTTTTGGAACAATGGACTGGGGCCGGTGAAAGCGGAGTGGTCGATCAGCTTTTCCGTTATTCATGGCCAGGGCGGTTTGGTTACGTTTGCTAACAGCGACTACGGCTTTAACTTCCCTTTCTTCCTGGAAAGTAACGAAGAAGATAAGAAGCAAGGACTTGCAGCGCTGGAGTTTTTCAGAGTAGCATTTCCCAAGTATGTGGAACGCCCCGTTCTTTTCAACAGTGCCACCTTGTCGGCCAATGGGAAAAAGTATAACCTGGAAGCCGCCGAGGACGTCAACGCAATTGCGTTTAAATGCTTGCAGGAACGCATGTTGGCCGAGTTTGGTAAGTCACTGTTGCGGGTTGCGTTAAAAAAGGCTGCGGAGTATTCGGTAAGAGGCGAGAATCAGGATTTGGGCGCCGCTATCGGACTTTTTAATGCGCTAACTGAAAAGGCTGATACCCGCAACTGGCAAACGATCCCACACACTATTTATTACTCAAGAGTGCCCTTGCCAGAAGGCGAGCAAAAAGTGCAATTGAACCTGGCCTCTGCAACAGGTAGGACGCAGCAGCAAGAGTTTACTTTCGACGTTCGTAAAGGGAAGACCGTCTTTCATGTTTTTCAGTCATTGGAAGACATACCTGCCGCCAATCCTTACCGTACCTGGTAGTTTAGTACCATTCATTCGCCATTCATAGTCTTATAAGGGTATAAATACCTTTAGGAGTTGGTATTTAAGCAAGATTTCCCTTTTTTGGAGGTTGGAAAAAATTATAGTTTTAACAAAAACCAATAAATACAATGTTCAAAGCGATGACGAAGAAAGCGAAGTTTATGTTGACGTTAGCTTTTGCAGCTGGCCTTTCCCTTCAAAGCTCTTTTGCACAAGATGCCGATGCTGTAACCGATGAAGAACTGACGCAGTATGCTACTGTGATGAATAAAATTGACTCAATGAAGGAGGACCTGCAGGTTAGATACAATGAGGTCATCAAGAATAATGAGCTGATGGATGAGGGTCGAAGGTTTCTGGAATTGAAAAAAGCCTGGGGCGACGATGCAAAGCTAGCTGAAATTAGTGCCACAGACGAGGAGAAAGCGGCATATCAGGGAATTCTTGATGAGTATGATAACATGGTGGCGGAGTTTAAGGAAGTATATCCGAACCTGATAAAAGATGATTTAGGTGCGGCGTTGTACAATAAGGTCAGGAACGCAATGAAAAGCGATGCTGAGCTTAAAACAAAATACGACGAACTACTCGCCGGCATGCAAAGTACTGACGAAAGCGAAAGCGAAACCGACGACGGCGGGAGTAACTAACGAAACATAGGGTATCAAAGGGCTGTTATCAGCCCTTTTTTTATGTCTTACTAGTATCAACTGGTGATTTATAATTAGTAAGTGCTATATTTAAAGGATCACTTAATATCCGCCTAACCTCATGTTGACAGAATTCGAAATTGAGACAATGATGGAGATTCCGGCCATCCTTGAAGCCACTCAGAAGCTAAAAAAAGACTTTATCAGGACTGATGCGCCTTACCTTGAGATAGGTGATCATGATTTCTTCGGACTTATCATGCTGGCCCCAACAGTGGGGGTGGCGCTGGCCAATGGAAGTGTGAGCCTGTTTGAAGAGCTGGCGTTGAATAAAAAGGCCAGGAAGGCGTCAAAAGGCGGCTATTTTCTCAAAAAGGACCCCACTGTGTATGCCATGAAATTTTTGCTCGACAACTACACTAAGTGGGAGGAGAAGTTCTTTGACGTGCTCAAGATAGCGATGAACAGTTCCTTCGACATTGATAAGCTAAAGACAAAAGAGGCGGCTGTTGTCGAAGGTGATTATGACGAATACAAGAGGACGGTGCTCAACACTCCTTACATCCTCATTCGGTTTATCTCCTCCTTTTTCCTTCAGGACGACGAGCACATTATTCAGCGAAGATCCATGAATAAAACCGATTACGAACGGCTTCTGGATATTGGACAGAAACTTGACTTGCACAGAATTCCCGTGTTTCAGCAGTTTTGTCTGACATTCAAGGTAAAGGGTTAACAGTCTGTGGATTGTTGGTACTATTTCTGATAGCAATTCGTTAGCATAAGAAAGATTTCCATGAATAAACTTTGTGTGTTGGCGGCAGGCGTGTGGCTGTTGATGGGACTGGCAGGCTGCAAGGACAAGGATGAGCCGCTACCGCTTCCTGAAGAGCAGGATTTGACCATTCAGAACTATTTGGTAGAAAATGAGATAGACAGTGCCACAAAGTCGGATCAGGATTTCTATTATTTTCCTGTGGTACAGGGAAACGCTATTCCCAATTCATCCAATATTATTTCGTTTTACTATACAGTAAAAAACATAGATGGCGTTGTTGTGGCTTCCCACACAGCCAGCAGCGGAGAGCCAATTAAGGCACAAAGAGATACCAAAACAATCTATCCTCCGGGGCTCGACGAAGCCCTTCAGATACTCGCCACCGGTGATAGCTATGTTTTTATATTTCCTTCGCATAAAGCTTACGGTGCTCTGGAGGTGTCGGGCGACCTGCCCGCCAATTCTATTGCCATCATCGAAATAGAAGTAGTGGCTGAGGAAAGCACTAATCAAATCAGACAAAAAGAACTGCAGTTGATCAACAACTACATCAGCGATTTTGAAATCAGTAATAACCCTGATACTGTCATTAATCTTGGTTCAGGGCTTTCTATCATCAAGACAAAAAGAGACAAACAGGCTGCCGAGGTGCCCTCGAGCGGCACTGTAGCGATTAATTGGGCCGGAAAATTCTTTAGCGGCGACTCTTTCGGCAGCGAATCAGGTTTTGAAGTCAATATGGGGGCTGATGAAGTCATTACAGGTTTGGAAGCAGGGCTGAACAATATGCGGCTTGGCGAGGAAGCTCAGCTACTCATCCCGTCTGAAATGGCCTATGGAGCGAGCGTTCAGACGGTGCCGCATAGTGCTGGCTTTCAGGATTTACTGATTGAAAGGCAGATTATTCCTGACTACGGGGCAGTTATCCCACCCTATACGCCATTAATCTTTGTCGTAACTGTAGTTGACTATCAATAGATGGGGCTTTTTCGTAAAAATTGATTAATTTCAAGGCTGGAAAATTAAACAGGTTGAAGTTATTTAAGCTTTTTTTTATTCTTATAGGTGTGTGGATACTTTGCGCCGAGACTGCGCTTGGGCAAAAACCTGGATTTGTACCTCCACCACGTCGTAAGTCGAGTGACCTCTACAGAAACCCTGTGAGGGTGATGCTCAATCAGTTTTCTATCACCGGAACAACTGGTTATGGCCTGGCCATGTACAGCCATGAGCTCAACAATGTTTATTTCTACCAGTCGCAAAGCAATCAAATCATCGTTCCTATTGTTGATGGAGAGCCTGCCCCAACAGGAGTAATAGCAGGCAATAGCAACTGGTTCAACAGAAGCACCTACGGAGACACCCTGGATCTGACAAATTATTTTGAAGTGCCATACAGGCCTTTAGACGAGCCTGTATTCAATCCCGAGCTAAGGAGAGAGTTCAGTATGGCAACCGACACCATGCCATTGAAGTTTAGGTCATTGTCGCACAGTATCCCCATAGGAGTGGTTGTACATTTCAACTATCAGAATTTCCGGGCAGGAGCGGGGGCAACATTTGAAAGGCAGTATTTCACCTCTTTTAAACCAACTACTTTCAAAGAAACGATCCGGCCTTTCGAACCGGAGGTGTCGCCAGTATTCTTCCAAAGGTATTTTGTCACGGTGGGCTACAAGTTCTACGATTTCTGGAGCTATTCTTTTGCCGGTGAAGCACAAATAGGCGTTTTGCGTGGGGGAGGTAAAATAAAAGGTGAGCAGCCCATTTATGACTATGATGTGATACAGCGAGGCGCTTTCTTTAATCTGGGGATTTCAATTGAAAAGAACCTTTCTGAGTACTTTAGAGTGCTTGTTAAGCCTTCCTTTGACTACCACAATTTTAGTACAACTATTGGCGACCCAAGCGCTCCCAGTATTGCCATTCCGCACAAGCAGCAAACTTTCTTTATTCAAGCTGGCGTTTCTATCAATATTCCCGATATCCGGCGTTGCCCTTTGCCTTCCTGTGCCATTCAGTTGAAGCATGCACACAATGGCAACAACGAAATTGTAAGAGGCCAGCCCATCACAAAACATCAGAATCCAAAAATGGGGCAAAACCATAGGAAACTCTTCCGCTACAAGTGGAAAAACCGCAATAAAATTGAGCCTTATTAGGTCATGAAAATGATCACTTATCCATTGCATTTTTTTTAGTCGTCAACAATAATTTTAACTAACTTGCGCTCTGTTTTTTCGGAGCGTTTGAACATAATTTATGGCAGAAGAAGACAAGTCAAATATCATCCCGATTAATATTGAAGATGAGATGCGGGGTGCCTACATCGACTACTCCATGTCGGTGATTATTTCCAGGGCACTTCCCGACGTTAGGGATGGTCTTAAACCGGTTCACAGAAGGGTGCTTTTCGGCATGCTTGATCTCGGTGTAAACTACAACAAGGCATATAAGAAGTCGGCGAGAATAGTAGGTGAGGTACTGGGTAAGTATCACCCTCATGGTGACTCGTCGGTGTACGATACCATGGTACGTATGGCTCAGGACTGGTCATTGCGCTATCCGCTGGTTGATGGTCAGGGTAACTTTGGTAGTGTCGATGGTGATTCACCGGCGGCCATGCGTTACACTGAGGCACGACTGAAAAGAATTGCAGAAGAACTGCTTGCAGATATCAACAAGAATACGGTTGATTTTCAGCCCAATTTTGACGACTCGCTGGAAGAGCCTACTGTGTTGCCTGGCAAGTTTCCTAACCTGCTGGTGAATGGAAGTAGCGGGATTGCCGTAGGTATGGCTACTAACATGGCCCCTCACAACCTGAGTGAGGTGGTGGACGGCACTATTGCTTATATCGACAACAAAGATATTACTGTTGAGGAGCTGATCAAGTACGTAAAGGCGCCTGATTTTCCGACCGGGGGCATCATATATGGCTACTCAGGAGTAAGAGCTGCGCTGGAAACAGGCAGGGGCAGAGTGGTGATGCGTGCCAAAGCTGAAATCGAGGCAATGCCGTCTGGCAGAGAGCAAATCATCGTTACGGAAATTCCTTACCAGGTCAACAAGGCCTCGATGATTGAAAAAACTGCCGCATTGGTAAACGAAAAGAAGATAGAAGGTATATCTGACATCCGTGACGAATCGGACAGGGACGGCTTCAGGATTGTTTATGAACTGAAGAGAGATGCGGTAGCCAATATCGTACTCAACAAGCTGTACAAATATACTCAGCTTCAGACTTCATTTGGAGTAAATAATGTGGCCCTAGTTAAGGGACGTCCGCAAACGCTCAACCTTAAAGACCTGATTCAATATTTTGTTGAGCACAGGCATGAGGTGGTGATCCGAAGAACACAGTTTGAGCTGGATGAGGCTGAAAAGCGTGCCCATATATTGCTGGGCTACCTTATCGCTTTGGACAACCTGGACGAAGTGATCAACCTGATTCGCTCATCAAGGGATCCAGACACGGCGAAAACTGGGTTGATGGAGAAGTTTGGCCTGAGCGAAATACAAGCGAAGGCTATTCTGGAAATGAGACTTCAGCGCCTTACAGGCATGGAGCGTGAGAAGATCCAGAAGGAGTATGATGAAGTAATGGCGCTGATCGACAGGCTGAAGGAAATTCTGGAGAAAGAAGAGCTTCGTATGGGCATTATCAAAGACGAGCTCCTCGAAATGAAGGATCGATACGGTGATGAGCGTCGCACGGCCATTGAAATGGTTGGAGATGAGTTCACCATGGAGGATATGATCGCTGACGATGAAATGGTCATTACCATTTCACATCAGGGCTATATCAAGCGTACACCCCTTGTTGAGTACCGAACACAGGGCAGAGGTGGAGTTGGCTCAAGAGGAGTGACCATGAAGGACGATGATTTCCCTGAGCACCTTTTTGTAGCTACAGCTCACAACTATCTGCTGATTTTCACGGCACTGGGACGTGTGTTTTGGTTGAAAGTGTATGAAATCCCTGAAGGCGGTAAGGTAACCAAAGGAAGGGCGATACAAAACCTTATTAATATTGAGCCAAGTGATTCCGTCAGAACCGTTATTAACGTGAAGAACCTTTCTGACGCGGATTATATAAATAATAACTACATCATGATGTGTACTAAGTTAGGTACCATCAAGAAAACCTCGCTTGAAGCCTACTCGAGGCCAAGAACAAACGGTATCAACGCCATCAATGTGGTGGAGGGAGACCAGTTGCTAAGCGTGAGCCTTACCAACGGCGACAACCACATAGTAATTGCCAAGAGCAAAGGGAAGGCAATCCACTTCCACGAATCAGATGTGAGAGCGATGGGACGGAATGCGACTGGAGTAAAGGGTGTTACCAGAGAAGGAGCAGATGATGTCGTAGTTGGCATGGTTGCTGTATCAAGGGAGGACACCAACCTGTTGGTGGTTTCTGAAAAGGGCTATGGTAAACGTTCTTCAATAGAGGACTACCGCATTACCAAGCGTGGAGGAAAAGGTGTTAAAACGATTAATATTACCGAAAAGACTGGTTCGCTGGTGGCCATCAAGGAAGTTGTGGATAGCGATGACCTGATGATTGTGAACCGTTCGGGTATCACCATCAGGATTTCGGTAGAGGTGCTGAGAGTAATGGGACGAAACACCCAGGGAGTGAGACTTATCAAGCTCAACGATACTGATGCGATTGCCTCAGTAGAGAAAATAGAGGCCATTGAGGAAGACGAAATAGCGGAAGAGGGTGGTGAGGTTGATGGCGAAAACACAAGTCCTGAAGCGTCAGACGCTGAAAACGCTAATAACGATGAGCCACAAGACGAATAATTCTAAATGATTTGTAAATTTGTTCAATCGAACCAACCAAAGGAAATAAACTAAAACTGCAAAAGAATATTATCACTATGAAAAACATGCTGTTACTTCTCGCTGGTGTGCTTTTGTTCACGGCGAGTTATGCTCAAAAAGGCAATGTGACGAAGGCTGAAAGTCTCCTTAATAAAGGAGATGTGGCTGAGGCCAAAGCCGAGATAGATGTTGCTGTTACTATTGAAAAGAATGCTAGTAAGAGTAAGACCTTTCTTACAAAAGGAAAAATTTATAAGGCCATAGCAACGAGCGAAGATCCAGCAGTCAGTGGACTTATGGGGACAGAGGAGGCCATTGCCGAGGCTTCGGAAGCACTCAAAAAAGCATTGGCTATGGAGTCAGAAGGTTCGGTGAACTACAACTTTGCTGAATACGAAATAGAGGACTTCTGGAGCAAGTACCTGAATACCGGAGGAGAGATTTATGGGGAAGAGGACTACAAAGGTGCCTATGAGAACTTTTATAAGGCCTCTCTCATTAAACCAACCGATTCACTGACGCTGTTTTATGCAGGTGTGGCGGCTCAACAGGCTGAGTTGACAGACGAAGCCATGACTGTGTATTACAAGCTGATCGAGCAGGGCGACGCCAATGAGGACATCTATTCAACCATGGTGTATCTCGAGAGAAGTGAAAAGAAAAATGATGCTGCGGCTTTGGCGCTTCTTGAAAAAGCGAAGGTGGCTTATCCTGAGAATGCGGACTTCATGCGTGAAGAAATCAACATTCTTATCGCTATGAAAAAAGGCCCCGAGGCCATTGAGAAGCTGAAAGGTGCTATTGAAAAGGAGCCAGACAATGCTTCGCTTTACCTTAATTTGGCCGTTCTTTATGATAACCTGAGCGTGGGCACTGAGGAAGCAGGAAATGCTGCTGAAACGCAGGATCTTATTGCTAAAGCTCAGACAAATTATGAAAAAGCATTGGCTATCGAGCCAGGAAACTACGTTGGAAACTTCAACCTTGGTGTGATCTGGGTGAACAGAGCCAAAGTATACTACGACAAGGCGAGAGCCATGGATTTGAAGACCTATCAGAAAGAGGGTGGTAAGCTAGTAGAAGAGGGAGACAAGGTGTTGTCCAAATCATTACCTTACCTTGAAGCAGCCCATGTTGCTGAGCCTGAAGACTGCTCAGTTATGGGGCCTTTGATGTCTGTTTATACGCAATTGAAGAAGAATGCGAAGGCAGAAGAAATTGCTGATGCTCAAGATGCTGCTGGCTGTAACTAATATTATTTGACTCCGGTCGAAAAGGCCCTGCTGGAAATACCGGCAGGGCTTTTTTATGCATTTTCCATTTTGATACTGGAAAGCAAAGCTTCCTTTTCCATTTCCGTCACCTCCAGACTATAGAAGCCAAACTCGTCCACTACTCTCCCTGTCAACCTGTAGAACCCTTTGCCACGAAAGGGATATTTCCTGGCAACCTGTGGAAAGTGCGTGGTGTCAATGAAATTGCCCTCCTGATCGATGAATGTGCCAAAGTGCATGGCGTCCCCCTTGAGAGTACTGGTGTTTTTTGTAGCTATAAGGTAGCCCAGCATTGTGACGGTCTTCCCGAGAAAGTTTGGAGATTGCGACGCCATGACCGGCTGAAAGGGAATATCTCGCAATAACAAAAAAGGGTCACAGAGGGGGTAGCCGAGTAAATCCAGCTCATCAAATGCATTGTCCAGGGGATCAACAGTTAAGGCAGGAAGCTCGAAATCTTTGATTGATGGAAGTCCGAACAACTGCTGCTCTTGCATTTTGCTTTTGCCGCCGCCCATTTTACCAAACATATAGTGCGACTCCCAAAGCAGCCGCTGTTTAGTCTTTCCAGTATAGCGAAGGGCGCCAACTCGTAGCAGAAGTGCGAGCTGATCCAGCGAAATGCCTGTTCTGCTGACAAGATCTTCCAGACTCAGAAAAACTCCTTTATTGTCCCGACTTTCCAGCACCCTTTCGATCGTGTTCGTTTCCAGGTCTTTCACCGACCCCAGTCCAATCGTGATGGTCTTTCCATCAATAGTGGTTTGGTTCTCGCTTTTATTGACACAGGGCGCTTCAATAATAGCTCCATGCATTTTGGCTTCGTGGGCATAGAGCTCAGGCCTGTAGAATCCGCCACCGTTATTGAGCGTGGCTACCATGTATTCGAGGGGGTAGTAGGCTTTCAGAAATAAGCTTTGGTAGCTCTCCACGGCATAGGAGGCTGAATGCCCCTTAGAAAACGCATAGCCCGCAAAGCTCTCAATCTGATGCCACACTTCTTCGGTCAATTTTTTTTCGTAGCCTTTTGCGGAACAATTGTTAAAGAACCGCTCCCTCACCTCCTGAAACTCTTCCCTTGACCGAAACTTACCGGACATGCCCCGGCGCAATACATCTGCCTCGGCCAGCGACAGCCCTGCGAACATATGTGCCACTTTTATCACATCTTCCTGATAAACCATGATTCCGTAGGTTTCAGGCATAATGTCCATCATCACCGGGTGGGCCTCTTTTCTTCGCTCTGGAAAACGGAAGCGGAGAATGTATTCCCTCATCATGCCCGACCTTGCCACGCCTGGCCTTATAATGGAACTTGCGGCGACCAGGCCAAGGTAGTCCTCTACCTTTAGTTTTTTGAGAAGCATGCGCATAGCGGGCGACTCGACGTAAAAACAGCCGATGGCTTTACCCTCCCTGAGAAGCGCTTTCACCCTTTCATCCTTTTTGAATCTTTTGATATCATGGATGTCGATTTTTGGATCAGCCGGATGGTTGTCGCTAATAATATTGATGGCTTCTTTTATTTTACCCAGGCCACGCTGGCTCAGAATGTCGAACTTATAGAGACCAACGTCTTCGGCAAGCACCATGTCGAACATGGTGGTGGGAAATCCTTTGGGAGGCAGGTGAGTAGCGGTGAAATACGTCATCGGTTTTTCACCGATAAGAATGCCCCCGGCGTGGATACTCAGGTGGCTGGGAAAATCGTGGATCAGCTGACTATAGCTCATGATTTTCTGCACCAGCGTATCTGGCACTTTCCCACTTTTTCGGCTGGTATTCATCTCCTCAATTTCGATGGAGGGAAGCCCAAACACCTTTCCTAACTCCCTGGCCACCGATTTGTATTGGAATGTGCTGTGGGTAGCCAGTAGAGCGGTGTTTGGAAAACGGTTGAAAATGTACTGAGTGATATCCTCTCTGTCTCTCCACGAAAAGTCGATATCGAAATCGGGAGGATTTGTTCTGTAAAGGTTAATGAAGCGCTCGAAGTACAGATCAAGCTCAATCGGATCCACATCTGTTATGTGTAGCAGGTAGGCCACAATGCTGTTTGCCCCGCTGCCCCGCCCGACGTAGAAGTAGTCTTTGCTGCGGGCATAGCGGAGAATGTCCCAGTTGATAAGAAAGTAGGCTACAAATCCCTTTGCACGGATAGTTTCCAGCTCTTTGTTGATGCGCCCCTGAATTTGTCGGGTGGATTTTCCATAGCGATAGGAGACACCGTCCTGGCAAAGTTTGGAAATGAGCTGAAAGTCGTTGGCGTCGGAGCCGGTGTAGGTTTTCAGGTTTTGGTGGGGCCGGCCGTCACTGAAGTCAAAAAATATCCCGGATTCGCCAGCTATTCGTTCGGCATTGAGTAGCAGTTGTGGTGTTTCTTTATAGATGGCAGCCAGTTCCGAGGGTGAGTAGAAGCGGTCGACATCGCCTGCCAGCTGCCAGGGTTCGAGCTTGCTCAGCAGGGCGTTTTCGGCAATGGCTCTTAAGAGCCGATGTGTGTTGTAGTCTCTCTTGTGTCTGAATGTGGAAGTTGGCAATGCGACGAGCTTGTCTTTTGGAAGTGCCTCTTTCTGTAGGTGCAGATAGGTAACTTCATGCGGTTTGATGCCGACCCATTCATGAGGAAGCAAGTTGTGAAGGCTTTTTCTATAAATCTCCCACGGATAGATAACGGTTACATTTTGCCATTTTTGAGGCGCACCAGGAGGAATGGGCGGTGAGCCTTCTCTGAGGTGCTTTGAAAGGTGTTCGTTTATTTCCTGAAAGCCATCATTGTTCCTGGCGATGGCAACGTAGAGCTGCTGAAGGTGATTTCTGAAGTCAACCCCCAGAAGGGGCCTGATGCCATATTTGGAGGACTCTCTCACAAACTCAAGGCAGCCAGCCGTTGAATTAATGTCTGTCAGGCACAGTGCGAACACGCCCTTTGTTCTGGCTTCTTCAAGCAGCTCGTTGGGACCCATGGTGCCGTATTTGAAGCTGTAGTAAGAGTGTGTGTTCAGGTACAAGGTGACAGGCTTTATGTTTACTCCGCTAAAATACTAAATTAATTAGCCAAACCATTCTCACTAATGCTATATAATTTAGTTTTTGTAAGAGGTATAATTCGCAATCTTTTGAAGGAGTGACTGTTTCTTGTTGCCCTTTATGTTGTGGGTTTCAGAATATTATTTGTTAAGGCTATCCGCCAATAGCACAACTCCAAATAATTTGCTGTACCTTTGCAGCTTAATCTATATTAAGTTTTAATGAGTATATTTTCTGAGCTTGGGTTATCAGAGCCCTTGCTAAGGGTTCTTCCCGAATTGGGGTTTGAATCTCCTTCTCCCATCCAACAACAGTCCATTCCGTTACTAATTAGTGAGCCTATCGATTTTATTGGCCTTGCTCAAACGGGAACAGGAAAAACTGCGGCCTTTGGTTTGCCGCTGTTGGATCATGTGGATAGTAGTGATCTTACCACACAGGCGCTGATTATAGCGCCCACACGTGAGTTGTGCCAGCAGATTGCGGCGCAGCTTGTAGCATTTGCTAAGTATTATCCCAATTTACGTATTCAGACAGTTTATGGTGGAGCGCCAATCGGCCCTCAAATGAAAGCCATAAGAGCCGGAGTGCAGATCATTGTGGCAACTCCCGGCAGACTCATCGACCTGATCGACAGGAAGGTCGTGAAAATTGAGACCATTGACATTGTCGTTCTCGATGAAGCGGACGAAATGCTCAACATGGGCTTTAAAGAAGACATTGACGCCATTTTGTCCCATACGCCGGAAGAGAAAGCCACCTGGCTTTTTTCGGCCACTATGCCTCGTGAAATCAGATCGTTGATCAAGAAGTTCATGAAGGATCCGGTGGAGGTTTCAGTGCAATCGGGCAATGTGGTGAATACCAATATTGAACATCAGTATGCGGTGATCAGGGCATCTGACAAAGCTGAAGTACTACGCCGATTTATCGATTTTCAGCCGGATATGCTGGGTATCGTTTTTTGCCGTACTAAAATTGATACTCAGAATTTGGCGGTTGAGCTTACACAAAGTGGATACCACGCCGAAGCAATTCACGGTGACCTATCACAACAACAACGTGATCAGGTAATGAAGAAATTCAAAGCCCATGCCGTACGCTTGTTGATAGCTACTGATGTGGCAGCCAGGGGTATCGATGTCAGCGATTTGAGTCATGTGATTCATTATTCGCTTCCCGATGATTCGGAATATTATACTCACCGGAGTGGTAGAACGGCAAGGGCGGGTAAAACCGGTATTTCTCTGGCATTGATCACCCACCATGATATCCGTAAGATTCGCTTTATAGAAAAGAAGCTGGGCATTGGAATGAAGAAGGTGCAGGTACCGGCAGTCAGCCAGATATTGAACAGCAGGCTTGAGCACTGGGCTGATAAAGTGATGGAGACTGAGGTAAACGATAGCCTCGACATCAAAATTCACGAAAAGGTGGTAGCCATGTTTGCTGAGATGAACCAGGAAACCTTGCTTGCCAAGCTGTTGTCCAGACAAATGGAGCTTATCGGCTATAAAGAAGTATCGGACAAGAACCTGAACGACGATCGTACCGGTGATCGGGGTAATGACCGGGGCAATGACCGTGGTATGGAACGTCGGGGTGACCGCCGTGAAAGAGATGGCAGGAGAGATCGTAACGATTTCGGCAGTGAAAGAAGAGGCGACCGTAGGGATGAGCGTCCGGAGAGGCGAAGCGATCGTCCTGATCGTGGCTTTGACAAACCAGCAAGGCCTGAAAGGCCTTCGAGACCTGAAAGAAGTGACAGGCCTGTGAGGTCTGAGAGTAGCGACCGGCCGGTGAGGTCGGAGAGACGGGAACGGACAAATAGTGAAACCGGTTCGGGGCCTGCTGGCAAGGGTATGGATCGCTTTTTCATCAACATCGGCAGTATGGATCAGGTGAATAAAGGCGAATTGCTCAAATTCATTTGTGACCAGACGAAACTAAGAAAGGATGATATTGGGCAGATTCAGCTCAATAAGAGTCATTCGTTTTTCGAAGTGGACGCCAAGAGCGCCGGCAAAGTGGCGAACAGCTTCAAGGGGCTTGTTATCGACGGCCGGGAGCTGAGAGTCAATAAAGACGAACCGAAAGGATAAAGCATAAAAAAAGCCTGGCATCGACCAGGCTTTTTTGTGTCTATTTCTCTGTAATTATTCTGGGCACGTTTTCTTTTTCAAGGAGCTGATTGAAAGCAGGGAAATCGGTCTTTATTACTTCATCATAAGGCTGCCTCAGGTCTTCAAACTGTTTTTTCAAGTCCTCGTACCTCTCCAGCATACCGGCAGTCGGTTTGTTGTGGTCGTCAATCACCACACCGTAAAGCCTGGCTATGTGGTTAGTGAACTTCCGCTCAAAATTGATTTCGTCCTGGCTGGTTTCAATCTGGTTTTGGAAGATAGCATCTTCTGCTTCTGTCAGCTTCTTGTTCAGAGCAGTTGCCTTGTCTTTGATTTCTGACGAATAGCCAGCTTTTTCCGACCTTTCTGCAATGGCTTTTGCCTGCTCCCTGATAGCCCTCATGTTTCTGATCAGATCCTGGCTTTTGGTGATGTAGTCAGTCATTTCAGAAGCGAGATCAAACTGGGCCTGGTAGTCGGCTGCTGTAATATGAGGCCAGCGGGGGTCTGTCTTTAACTCAAAAGTCTCTGTTTGCGAATAGTCTCCGGCCGTTAGTTTCACTGTGTAGGTGCCGGGCACAGCTTTTGGGCCTGGGGTTCTGTTGGCGCTGAACACCATCGCCATAAAGTTGTCAGCCATTTTTGGGCCAGGATACATCAGGTTCCACGACAGGCTGTTCATACCTTCTTTTATTTCGAGCTCTTTTTCTCCCTTTGTCTTGTCGGGCTTGCTTGAGTAAACTACCGGAGTGACACCTTTGGCATCCATTATTTCTAAAGTGACTTTGTCGTGAAGCTTGCTCACAAAGAAGTTGATATCAGCAGATCGACCATTCCATCCACCCACATTGGTTCGGTAGGTGTCTCTCGGCTTATAAAGGAAGGCATCCTTTGCCATCAGGGCATCGTTGAGCTGATGTAGTGGCGTCAGGTCGTCCAGTATCCAGAAAGCCCGGCCCTGGGTGCTGATGACGAGGTCTTTCTCATGCACCTCCATATCGGTAATGGGCGTTACGGGCAAATTAAGCTGAAACGGCTGCCAGTTTTTACCCTCATCGAAGGACATGTACATACCGAATTCTGTGCCGACGTAGAGGAGCCCTTTTCTGTCAGGGTCTTCAGCAACGGCACGCACGAAGTGATTGGCAGGTATGCCGTTTTTGCCATTGGTCAGTGTCGACCAGGTGGCACCAAAATCGTTTGTCATGAAAATGTAAGGACTGAAATCCTTCCTGCGGTATTTGTACACAGCCACAAACGCCCGCCCGGCCTGATGAGACGACAACTCAATCTTATTGACGGTGCCCATAGAAGGCATGCCCGGCGGGGTGATGTTTTTCCACGACTTGCCGCCGTCTCTCGTGATGTGCACCAGCCCATCGTCTGAACCGGCCCACAGCTCGCCTTCATTGAAGGGCGACTCCTCCAGTGCAAAAATGCTTGAGTACACTTCCACACCAGTGCCGTCGTGCTGAATAGGGCCGCCAGGGATCCCTAACGTTTCAGCAAACTTGGTAGTAAGATCCGGACTTATCACTTCCCACGACTGCCCTTTGTTGGTTGATTTGTGCACATAGTTGGAGCCGTCGTAAATAACGTTTGTGTTGAATTTCGAAATCAATACAGGGAAATTCCATTGCCATCTGTACTTCAAGTTTCTCTGCTCTGTGCCTTCCGTATAGTGAGGGTAGGCTGTTACCTGACGCATTTCGCCAGTCTTTTTGTTGTAGAAAGTGATTTCTCCGCTGTAGCTTGTTGCGTAAATGATATCGGGGTTGGTTGGATCTACGGCTACATCGGCTGATTCGCCACCGCCAACACCGAACCACTCTTCGGTGTCGGTGAGAGAACCGGACGAATAGGAGGGAACGGAGATGGTGGTGTTGTCCTGCTGGCCAGCGTACAGGCGGTAGGGAAACTGATTATCGACAGTTACCCTGTAGAACTCTGATGTAGGTTGGTTTTGCTGGTGCGACCAGGTATTACCTCCGTTGATGGATACAGTAGCGCCGCCGTCGTTGCAATGGATCATGATGTCCGTGTTGTCGGGATTGATCCAAAGCCCATGATTATCGCCATGGGGCACTCTTATGCGGATGTCAAATGTTTTGCCTCCGTCAATTGATTTGTAGAAGCCCACGTTGTTGACGTACACTGTGTTGGCATCTTTCGGGTCGGCGGTGATATGGGTATAGTACCAGCCTCGTTGGCGAAGTTCGTGGTCCCGATTGATTTTCTTCCATGAATTACCAGCATCATCGGTTCGGTACACCCCGCCCTTGCTTTCGTCAGCGGTTTGAATCAGTGCCCAAACACGGTCGGGTTGAGCTGGTGAAATGGCCAGCCCAATGCGGCCAAGAAGACCAGTCGGTAGCCCGCCTTCGAGCTTCTCCCAGGTTTCACCCATGTCTTTGGATTTCCAGATGCCGCCTTCCATGCCTCCGTCCGTCATGCCCCATGGTTTACGGTCAGCCCGCCACATCGCAGCATACATGATGCGAGGGTTGGCAGGATTCATTTCAATGTCTATAGCGCCTGTACTGTCGCTGATGAAAAGTGTTTTTTTCCAGCTTTTGCCTCCATCAATAGTTTTGTATACTCCTCTGTCCGGGTTTGGGCCGAAAGCGTTGCCCAAAGCAGCTACCATGGCAATGTCCGGATTAGAGGGATGAACAACAATTTTACCGATCTGTCCCGCATTGGGCAGCCCAATAAAATCCCAGGTTTTTCCTTCGTCCATGGTTTTGTACACACCAATGCCAGGCGAAACATTGCCTCTGAGACAGGCAGAGCCCGTGCCGACGTAGACCACATTGGGATCGGAAGGAGCCACGGTAATGGCACCAATAGAGCCCACCTGAAACTGGCCATCGGTAATGTTTTCCCAGTTCCAGCCTGCGTCGTCCGTCTTCCAAACGCCGCCCCCTTGCGATCCCATGTAGAAGGTGAAAGGATTTTGAGGTATGCCAGCTACCGCAGTAGCCCTTCCGCCTCTGGAAGGGCCAACTGACCTGTATTTCATTTGTGAGAAATACTTTTGGTCAATGGTTTTGGGAGATTGGGTTGTCTGGGCTTTTCGTTGTGCGAGGGCGGTCACTGCAAAAGTCAACAGCAGCAAAGGGAGCGCAAGTCTTTTCATGGTTAAGTTGTTTGATCTTCAATTGTTAGGCTCAAAGTATAAAGAAATAGGCTTTGAGCGTTAACCAATTTCGTAGCGTTGGCCGATAATAAGGATAATAGGGGCAGATTAGAGACGGCCAAGGTGGGTATTTCGCCTCCGTTGTTGCGCCAGTCACCAACGTTTATATAAGATTCAGGGAAACTGTTTCGATATTGATTTACATTTATAGAAATAAGTTAGATGAGCTTTATGAGGGAAATTCTAAGATTCTCCACGTTTTTAGTGTTGTTGCTAACTACCCTGTCATGTTCTCCTCCACAGTCGGGGACGAAAGCAGTTGGTGAACAAATCACCTGGCCCGACTCAATTCCCTGGTGGAAGGCAAACAACCTTCGTACGATGCAGACCAATTTACCTGCCTATGAGGCTGATCTCAATGTAGACTCCCTGATTAATGATCTCAAAGGGTTCTCAGTCAATACATTGATCATCAATGCGGGTGGCATTATGGCATTTTACCCAACCCAACTGGCGGATCAGTATACAAATCCCTTTATGAAGGAAAATATGCTGGGGGATGTGATTGCGAAGTGCCATGACAATGGCATCAGGGTAATTGTGCGATTTGACTTCAGCCGGGCACATGAAAGCATTTTCGAAAGGCATCCGGATTGGTTTTACCTGTCGCCAAAAGGGGTGAGGATCAGGAACGACGACATGTATGTTATTTCTATCAATGCCCCGTATGAGCAGCAAGTCCTGTTCGACATAGTGGGTGAAGTGATAGATATGTATCCTATCGATGGCATTTTTATTAACATGCCGGGTTATCAAACACGAAATGCTTATGAAGGTGTTTATCACGGCATAGACCAAAATCCCTACGATAAAGAGCGGTTTATGGCGTACAGCGGCATGAAGCTGCCGTTGGTCGAGGACGACAAAGATCCGGCGTTTCAAAAATACCAGGAGTTCAAGAAGTATACTGTAGACGACCTGATGAAGCGACTACACAACGTGGTCAAGGCAAAAAATGAGCAGATCGCCATTTGCACGTATATGGGGAATTATGTTGACATCATCAGACATGAGTCGCACCCAAGTGGCTTGCCTTATTGGCCCTATTCGGCATCTGATAATGTGAACAATGTAGAAAACAGCTACCCCGACCATATCGTAAGCAACGCCAGTATCCAACAGATTTCCTTTCAGTCGAGGTACAATGCAGTCGAACCTGAGGAGTCCGCTATCAGGTTGTATCAAAACATTGCCAACGGTTCAGGGCTCGACATGAGCATTATGGGCGATTTTCAAGGGAATGAAGACGAAAGGAGTTATGAAGTTTTTAGAGAAGTATATGCTCACCACAAAGCCAACGAAAAGTACTATGGTCGTTATACCTCGTCGGCTGAAATCGCCGTGGTGTCGCCAGGCTACTGGCCGGGAGGCGAGCGTGGGCAGGAATACAGGGGCATTCAGCTAATGCTCAAAGAGGCTCATCTTCAGTTTGATCTGATAGAAGATGCCCAGCTGCCCAAGCTTGGAAATAAGATGAAAGGCTACAAGGTGATCATCCTTCCGGAAATTGTGAGCCTGGACGGCGGAGCACTGGCTGTGATTAAAGCGGCAGTTGCTGGCGGCACCCACCTGATTGCCACCAACAAGTCGCTGAGTGGACACCCGGAAGCGCTGCTCGAGCTTTTTGGCGCAAAGGCTGTGCAACCGGATCACGACGGAGCTGGGTATTACCTGGCGCCTGAAAACAAATCAATATTTAAAAGCTTTGATTTGCAGAGTCTTATTATGTTTAAGTTCAATCTTGGCTTTTATAATTTTGACCAGGCCGACGAGACTTATTTGCCCATTTACACACCCGGCAGGCCTGGCCCTCCGGAGAAAATAGGTGGCCATGAGCCCACAGGCTACAAGGCCGTTGCCGTAAAACACCATCCAGCAAGCAAAGCTGTTTTGATGCCCATCAACCTGGGCAGACTGTATTATATACATGGCTATGAGGAGCATAAACAAATACTGCTTGATATGATCAATTACCTGGAGCCTAACATCAGTGATTTGCTAACGACCAATGCTCACCCGAGAGTAGAGGCGGTGTTGCAAAAATATGTGGAGAATACACCTGAAAACTTTGGTAGCCAGGACGAAGACGGCATCATTTTGCATCTGGTGAATATTACAGGGTTTAGTGGAAACACGTTTTTTGAGCCTTTGGAGGTAAGGGATTTGGAATTCAGGATACGCTGCGACTTTCAACCGGGACGCATTTTTACCATGGCAGGTCGGCAACCGGTAGAATACAGCATGAACAGTGGCTACATTACTTTTAAATTGGATAAGGTTGGGCAATATGAGGCAGTTGTAGTAGAAAAGTAGGAAAAAAAATAAGGGCGATGGTAAGTATATTTTCTTTTCACTGACGCAAGATATTCTGAGGCTTTTGCGTAGCTTTCATCAACCAATGATTTTTAAAACTATGAAAACATTTTTTTCTGTTATTTTATTGTCCCTCACTGCCCACCTGGCGATTGGGCAGGATGATGGTACTAAAACCGAAAAATTCGGCAATGCTACTATCGACAAATACATTGCCTCTGTCACTGAGTTTGCCAAAAAACAAAAAGGGCTGTCTTCGACCCTTGCAAAGCTGGATGGAGATATCGACAATGCGTCAAAGGAGGAGGACGAGAGTGCTATCGATGGTCTGCTCACCAGGTTCAAAGACCTCGAAGGCTCCTACAAATCCCTGGATGCGGACTCAAAGCAACTTTCCAGTGAGGGAACTAGCGCTTCGAAGGCCAGCTCGCAGTGCGGCACCAAGGCTCCAAAATGCGCTGAGGGAGTGAAGAAGGCCACCGCATTGCTTGATGGTTCGGCCAAGGCTATTGTTACCGACAAAATCAAAATGACTGAGCTAAAAGCTAAGGCCGAGGCAGTCAAAAAGAAGTTTGGCGGTTCGGGGGAATGACATTCCTATCATTATGCAACTGTAAAACGCTATGATGCTTCAATCACGGCGTTTTTTGTTATTTTCAGGCATGTTGAGAAATTATACTCTGTTGTTCTGCTTTCAGCTAGCGATGTCTTACGCAGCTGCTCAATCCATCAACTATCCAGTGGAAATCCCCGGAATGGAGCGCCTGATTGTGAAGACCAAAGAAGTGCTTGCCGCCAATGGGATTACCGATTATGATATAGCCGTTAAGATTGGAGCTTATCCCACCCTAAAAATGGAAGGCTACCGGATAGATTGGAATGGGAATCAGACGATCATTTCAGCTAACGACTTCTCGGGTGCCCGGTACGGCCTCCTGGCTTTTACCGAGGGAATTGCCAACGGTGTGATACCTGGCCAAATAAATGGAAGGCAGGTCAACCCATCCATGGAAGTCCGGGCTATCAAGTTCAACCTGCCCTGGGATGCCTACAGAGAAAGCCTCAGCATGGACTACCACCTGAGCACGTGCCGGGATTTGAAGTTTTGGGAGGCCTTTCTGGATATGATGATGGCAAACCGCTTCAACCAGCTGGCCTTATACAACATGCATCCTTTTCAATACATGGTGAAGTTGCCCAACTATCCGGAAGCCAGTCCTTTTACCGATCAGGAAATGGCGGACTGGCAGGTGTTCTGGAAAGGGTTGTTCCGTATGGCCAAAGAAAGAGGGGTAGAAGTGTTCATCGTTAACTGGAACATTGTAGTGCCCGAATCTTTTGCCAAACATCATGGAATTAAGGCGCTAAATGACACTTCTCAAGTTGTACAGGACTACACCAAAGAGGCGGTAACAACCGTAATTAATACCTACGAGGATCTGGGAGGGCTTGGTGTAACGCTGGCCGACTGGATGACAAAAATGACAGCTGCGGAGCGGGAGGATTGGATTGCTGAAACTTTTGTGGCAGGCATGAAAGCGGCAGATAGGCCTGTGAAGTTTCTGCACCGGGCAGTGTTGTCGGGCTCAAGCAATGAAATGAGACGGATATTGGATGCTGCTGATTTTCAAGACCCTGTGCAGGTGGAAGTGAAGTTCAACTGGAGCCATGGGCATTCAACACCAAAGCTGTTGATCACCCATGCCAGCGAATCCGGCGCTGTGAATACCGGCTATTGGAATCCTGCCCCTGAGAACTACAAAATTGAGTGGATGGTGCGCAACGAAGACTTCTTTATTCTCCGGTGGGGCGAGCCGGACTTCATAAGGAGCCATATCAAAACCAATACGGCTGACTTCATGAATGGATATTACATTGGTTCAGAGGGTTATATTCCTGCTTTCGAATACTTCACCAAACCTGAAATTGGTCGTACGTGGAACTACGCCTTCGAGCGGCAGTGGTTGTTTTACAGTCTTTGGGGCAGGCTACTGTACGATGTCAACACGGCTGATACGGTATTTGAAGAACAGTTCAATCGAAAATACCATATGGATCAGGGGCGGCAGATGCTGCATGCGTATAAGCTGGTGAGTAAGATGCCTTTAAGGCTGGCATCGTTCTTTGGCTCTACCTGGGACTACACACTTTACTCAGAAGGCTTTATGTCGCCGGTGACGCCTCCGGGGTATGGTTTTGATGACAAAATCTCTTTCTTTATTTCTTTGGAAGAGTTGATGGATCATAAGGTGCTGGATCCAAGCTACCTTTCTATCAAGGATTATGTGGCTATTCAGGCTGAAAAAGAAAAAGTGGCCGAGAACAAAAAGACGCCATTGGACTTAGCAAACGAATTGACTGCGAATGCGACGGAGGCAGACATGCTGATAGAGACTTTGGCCGCAAAAGGCTCTATTTACACCAGCGAATACAATCAGGAAATAGATGATTTACGGGCCTGGTCGCTCTTGAGCCGTTATTTCGCCAGGAAGCTGCAGGCGGGTGTCTACCTTGGACTTTTTAGAAAAACCGGTGAAGCAACTCAAAAACGAGATGCCATCAAAGTGTTGGAAGAGGCTCTTGTTACCTGGAAGGAACTTTCGGAGATAACCTCCAAAAACTACCTCGAAGTGCCCTACATCGTTGGGGGTGTTTTTGGTTTTCAGGATGAAAGGAAAGACTACTTTTCATGGAAAAGTCTTATTCCAGAAGTAGAAAGAGATATTGAGGTGGCTAAATCTGCCAGTTTTCAAAAGTGACCTTTCGAGAAAACTATCCTCAGAATAAGTAATCTTTTTTTGTAGTGAGAGGCCACTTCATGCGTTAAAGTTTCGAAAACGCCCGTCGTGCCTTTCGGGAAGCCAAAATATAAGATTGGTATTCCATTTCTTTAACCAATGCTAAATCCCCTATATTTACATTTTAGTCAAAAATGAAAGTCAGGGGGTACATATTCACACGCAAATTCCTCGCTTACTTCCTCGCCCTCTATTTGCTGAACTATAGCATCGATGGCAGGGATGCCCAGCCAGACCATGTAGCCGAAGATCTGACTCACAACGATATTGAAAGTATCCTGGAATTTGCTTTGGAATCGGTGCTTGGCATTGAAAACGCCATGCAGGAGCACGATGAGCAAGATGGCAGTAATGGCCATTTTTCCACCCATCATGTTGTCTACTGCCAGCAACCAACTCCAGTGCCAACAGTGCTCAGCAGCGATTTTGTAATTGTGGTTCACACTTTCAGAAATCCTTCTCTTCACATACCTCAAAACTTTCTGGAGATTAGCTCCCCTCCGCCTAAGGCTAGAGCCTGACGCCAAAGTTTCCTGACTTCAGCTTTTAGCTCTTGCATTTTTGCATCATATTGAACTTGAGGAATTTTGGTGACCTGCTCCTGTAGCCAAAATGCCATATTGAGACTAACCGGTAGCCTGGTAGGTTATTTGTGTTTCCTTGTATGGTCCATCGGTATTTTTCCTTTGTGTGGCGAATTTCGGAGTAGTTGAATGCAGACAAAAATGTTTTTCTAAGGCAAATTCTGTCAAAAAGTTTCTTCAAATGAAAAATTACCCTTTTCGGGAAAAACTAAATTATAAGTTCGATAATTTGATGTCGGCCGGTCCGGTGGCCCTCATACTTTATCTCACTATTTTCTCTACAGTTATACTTTCTGTTTTTACCTGCATTCTCTTTTTTGCTAACATTCATCCCGATGAAGCCCTGCCCGACGGCTATATCAATACACTATGGTTCGGCTTGATGCATACGCTTGACCCTGGCACATTGGCAGAGCATGAGGGGGACTGGATTTACAAGTTTTGGATGTTTGTGGTCACTGGTTACGGTATCATAGCGCTCAGTACGTTGATTGGTCTTATTTCCAATGGTATCATGGACAAGATTGATCGGCTGCGCAAAGGAAGATCCCGCATTGTCGACGACGGCCACGTGTTGATTCTCGGTTGGTCATCGAAGATTTATACCATCGTGTCTGAACTAATAATAGCCAATGAAAACCAGAAAGATCCTCTTATTGTGATTTTGGCTGACAAGGACAAGATTGAGATGGAGGACAAGATTCGTGATAAAATACCCGACCATAAGAACACCAAGATTGTTTGTCGAACCGGGGATCCGATTGACCTGCATGACCTGGATATAGGGAATCCCGCAGGATCAAAGTCGATCATCATTCTTGATAAGGAAAATGAAAACTCAGACAGCCAGATTATCAAGACCATTCTGGCGATTACTTCTAGCGATACCCGAAGGGAGACGCCTTATCACATTACCGCCGAGATAAAGCACAGCGAGAACTATGAAGTGGCCAAGATGGTAGGGAAGGAGGAAGTAGAGCTGATCCTTTCCGACGAATTTGTGTCGAAGGTGATGGTGCAAACCAGTTTGCAGTCGGGGCTCTCTGTTGTTTACACGGAACTGATGGATTTCGGTGGTGATGAAATCTATTTCATGGAGGAGCCAAAGCTGGTAGGTAAAACCTTCAGAGAGGCCGTCTTCAGCTACGAGGATTCTGCCATCATTGGTATGCAGTCGGCTGATGAAGTTGAGATACTGATCAACCCACCGATGAACAAACTCATTCAAAAGGGAGATAAGCTCATCGGCATCACGGAAGATGACGATACGATGGTTGTATCGGGTAAGTCGTTTGTGATTGACGAGCAGCGCATCGTTCGGAGAGAAAAGAAGCCAAGCGTTGTCGAGTCGATTCTCGTTATTGGCTGGAACCACAGAGCCAGCCTGGTGATAAGAGAGCTGGATAAGTACGTGGACGAAGGATCGACTGTGCATATTATTTCAAAATTTAAGCTAAGCGAAGAGCGCCTGGATAAGCTTCAGGCTGCTCTGGTAAACATCCGGTTGGAGTTTCAGCACAGCGACACGACTAACAGAACTGAGCTTGAAAAACTCAACTGCCAGCAATACAATTACATCATCATGCTGTGCTATCAGGACGACTTTCCACTTCAGGAAGCAGACGCACAAACGCTGATTACCCTGCTGCACCTCAGGAATATACTGGAAAGTGCACCAACAAAAGTGAATCTGGTTTCGGAAATGATGGATATCCGCAATCGCCAGTTGGCAGATGTGACCAGCGCCGATGACTTTATTGTGAGTGATAAGCTACTCAGTTTGCTCATGACCCAGGTGGCTGAAAACAAGTATTTGATGCGTGTCTTCGAGGAACTGCTTGATGCCGACGGGGCTGAAATCTATATCAAGCCAATTACGGACTATATCTCCCTGGAGGCAAATAGCATGGTGACGACCAATTTCTACACAGTGTTGGAGTCGGCTGCACGCCAAAATGAAATTGCCATCGGCTACCGCCGGATGTCAGACGCTAAAAATGTGGAGATGGGCTATGGAGTGGTGGTGAACCCTAAAAAGTCAGACCTGATAGAGTTTAGCTGGAAGGACAGAGTAATTGTGATTTCGGAGAGCTAGTTTAATGTTTGGGGGAAAAAGAGAAAGGCAGCTAGAAGTTTTCTTCAAACACCAGCTCCTCATCTTTTCCCCAAAGCTTTACATAATTGATGCTCCCGGTTCCCTGAAACCGGAACTTCAGGCCAACTACGTCGACCGGCCCGAAATGGAGGTTCAGGCTGTCGTATGCCAATTCATCGTTGATAAAGAGCCGTCCAGTCATATCGTTCACCTCATACCTCACCTTTACCCAATCTGAGAAGTCTACACCCAGTGGTGTGGGGTCTTCCACTTTTCCATCCACGTCGTACAGCGCCAGGCCGGAAATGCAGCCCTTGATGGCCAACGGAACAATCAGTGCTCCCCCTGCCAGCAGGAGATGAATCTCGGTATGCTGACAAATGCCGGCACCTTCTCTGAAATCATTCCGAATTTCTGTCTCCAGCGCCAAATTGTCGGACTGCACTCTCTCAAATGCCTTCACATAGAAATAGGACGTCCAGGGTGTTTCTGGTTGCAGGTGAATGTTGTTACTGGTCAGCTTTTCAATTGGAAGCGACAAGGCCCCATTGCCTTTGATCACATCTTCCACTTTGAAATATACCGGCACTTTTTCCTGCTCCACCAAAGGCAACCAACCCATTGAGGTGATATAAACAGGGTGTTGTTTCACAATACTGTCGTTGACTACAAGCTTCGCCTGGAAGTAGCCAGGGTAGTAGTAAATAGAGGTGTGCACCTTTTTATCGTGGGGTACCTGTTGGCGTAGCGTTTTGTTCCAGCTTTGTTGGATATAGATGGTGTCAGTGGCGCTGGCTGGCGATGCATCGTAATCGAAAATCACAGAATTGGGCACGCCTTCTGACACCGCCTGTTTGCTGCTGAAGCTGAACAGGCTGGCGTCGGGCATATGTTTCGTCTCTTCCTGGTCTCTATTTGAAATATAAAACAGCAGCCATGCACCCAGAGGAAGTATGACTAGAAGTGAAAGAATGATGCCGACAGGACGGCCTTTTTTTGCCTTTGCAGGAGCAGGCTGCTTTTGATTTGGTTCTTTAGGTAGATTGCTGGCGTATTGATAGGCCTTCCAGTTCTCATGACCAAGGTATTGGGCAAGTGCATTGAGTGTGGTGGCTGTTGGCTTGCTTTGGTAGTCGATAGTGCCCCACAAGCGCTTCAAAGTAGCCACGCTAAGGTTGGTGCCAGTGGCAGCGTGGATTTTCTCACTGAGCGCCTTGAAGTCGTTGGTAGTCCACGCTTCGCCCGGCCCCCAGTTGAGTTGCCTCTCTATTTCAACAAGACATTCTTTTATATTGATATCGTCTGACTCCATGCCCAAAATTTAGCTGAATAGGGTTAGAAAAAATAGTTGAACCGACTTGAGCAGGTTTGAACAGACAAGTCAGAGGCTATCTCACCAGTCTGTCGTTCTTTTCGATTGATTTGTTGAAACCAAAAACCAAAAGTATGCAAAGAATATTACTTGTTCTGCTTGTGTTAGTAGCGTTTTCGGGCCTGCTCATTGCCAACGGCTCCCTCAGCCATCCACAAATCAAGTGGCGGTTTGAAACAGGTGCTCCCGTGAGAGGCACGGTATCAATTAATGATGGCAAACTTTATTTCGGAAACTCGGCCGGTATTTTCTACTGTGTGGAAAAAGCATCGGCCAGGGAAATCTGGCAGTTCAAGGCAACGGGTGCCATTGTTTCGCAGCCACTTTTAGCAGTCGGAAAGGCAATTTTCCAGGCAAGGGACAACAAGGTGTATGCCGTTGATGCCCTTTCAGGCAAACTGCTGTGGTCGTTTCAAATGGAAAAGCCTGTTCCGCACACCTGGGGCTGGGACTATTACGATGCATCGCCTGTCGCCCATAGCAACAATGTGTTGATAGGCTCAGGTGACAACAATCTCTATGCGCTCAACCTGCAAAGTGGGAAGCTGGCATGGAAATTCTCAACCGCCGATAAGATCAGGGCTACACCACTGGTGAGTGGGAATAAAGTATATGTACCCGACTTCAACGGATTTCTTTATGTAGTGAATGCTGCCAGCGGCAAAGAGGAAGGGAAATACGAGACCGAGGGGGTAAGTTATTACACCGAAGTGTACGGATGGGACAGAACATCACTGATCTCCAGGCCAGCCATGAAGGACAACCAGGTGGTGTTTGGTGCAAGAGATGGTGGCTTGTATAGTATTGATGCCGTCTCACTTGAGAAGAGATGGAGGTTTACTTACGGATCCTCCTGGGTAGGGAGCTCGCCAACTATTGATGGAAATACGGTATATGTTGGGTGGTCCGATGCGCTCGCTGTTTCCGCAGTGGATATGACAAGTGGGAAGGAACTGTGGAAATACGATGGAGGATCCTATTTCTACTCCACACCAGTGGTGGACGAAAAACACGTGTATATCGGCTCGTTTACCGGGTTGGTTTATGCATTTGAAAAAACGACCGGAAGGGTGGTGTGGAAGTACCAGACACAAGGAGCCGTCATGTCTTCGCCTATCCTGGATGATGGCACGCTCTACGTTGGCAGCGACGATGGTTCATTATATGCCTTTGAGGAAGGAGAGGAAAGGGTGCTTGCTGTCTACTACCCGGAACTGAAGGCCCAAAAGGAGATGGTAAGCTCAGAAAAGATTTTGCCATACCTGGAACCGTTGGGCTATGCCCGGCTGGATACAGCGACGCTGACCATGTTTATGAAAGATCGAATTGCAGACAAAAAGCAGAGCAGTATCGTATTTGCCCATCAATATATACCCAGGACAGTGGTGGGGAAAGAAGCAGAAGGAAGCCTGTTGAGTCAGTACATGGAAGCAGGCGGCAGGGTGGTCTGGCTGGGTTATTTCCCTAATTATTGGGTGACAAACAAGGACTTTAATATCGTGGCGTCCAACACACAGTATTCCACCGATCTCCTAAACATCAACTTTGATGTGAACATGGATTTTGGCGTGTACTACGCAAAAGCAACTGAAGAAGGTCTGAAATGGGGTGTTCCAAAGTCCTTCGAATCCCTGGGGTCTTCGATCTCTGGTGGTCAGGGTATTATACCCCTGGCAGTGAATGAAACTGGGCGGGTAGCTGCCTTTTGGAAACCACTGGGTAGTATGAATGGCGGGTATATATCATTTTGTTCGTGGCACTATATGCCTATCCGGCAAAGTGATTTGGAAACGATAAGAAAGTTGGCTGAACACGGACTTTAGGCCAAAGAGATTTGGAGGGAAATGCCAGATTAGCAAACTTAGGCTTTGTAAAAGTTCAATCTAAAGCCTCGTTTCGTGACGGAAGAGATAACAATGTTTACTCAGGTATCGAATTCCCTCCTACAGTTGCACCCTTTTTCAACCGTCGAGCTCGGCCTGATCAAAGAAAGGTTGAAGCTTCATAGGTTGAAAAAGGGTGAGCTGCTATTGAGGGAAGGACAGGTTTGTAACGGACTCTATTACCTCGACCATGGAAGCCTGACGCAAAAGCGAAACGGAGATGGGGAAGCGGTAGTAACAGGTTTGTTCACGCCTGGCGACTGGCTTATGGACAACAGGAGTTTTGTGTCCAGGAGACCGTCAAACACAAGTATTACAGCCTTCGAAGAAAGTCAGGTCTTTGAACTGGACATCGATGCTATTCATGAACTTATCGGTATTTCGCAACTCTTTTTTCGATTGGGAACACTGTTTGAAAACAGGTTCGATGGCGTTGAGGAAGCAGGCAGTCTTAGCTCCATTGACGAGAAGTACCTGCTATTGATGCATTCGAGGCCAAAAGTTCTTCAAACATTTCCCCTGAAATTGATCGCCTCTTATCTCCAGATCACCCCCGAAACACTGAGCAGGGTTCGCTCCCGAATCAAGTGATACACTTCTTGATTACGATCAAGTGGTTCCATTTGTAAAGCCTCTATTATTGTTCATCATTCAAAAGAACAAGAGATGGACAGCAGACTGGAGAAATCAAGCGGAGTAGCCATTGTTATTGGCTCAGTATTCATGGTGCTTACAATGGCACTGCACCCGGCTGGTGGCGATACAGCCCACATCAGGCAAATGTCTGACATAATTATCGTCAGCCACTCTCTGGCAATTCTGTCCATCATTGTGCTCGCCTACGGCCTTGTGGGGCTCGCAATCAAGCTTAAGTCCGACATTGTCTTGTCCTACGGAGGTGCAGTGCTGTTCGCCTTTAGTGCTATAGCTGTGATGATGGCAGCGGCATTGAACGGTCTTGCGGTGCCATTTTTCCTGGATAGAATGGGGGAGATCACCAGCGAAAACAATGATATGATCAGAGCTGTGCTGCTCTACAATTATTCACTCAATAAAGCTTTTGATCTCATTTTTATCCTGGCCATGTCTGGTGCTGCCGTGCTTTGGTCGTGGGCCATTGTGAGAACGGGGTTGATGAAAAAGTGGCTAGGATTTCTCGGATTGGTTGTGGGTATTCTTGCCATTGCTATGACGCTGTTCGGGTTTGTTTTTACCGACCTGGAAGGTCTTCGCATTTTTATCGGGGCTTTTGTGATTTGGCTTCTTGCCGTTGGTGTGGCGTTGGTCAGGAGATCTACTACCTCGCAGGCCAGATGAGCACACTGTAAATACCGCCTCTCTGAAACTGTGAAGGAGTGGTGCCCAGCCTGGTAGCAATTCCCGCCGATGTTTTGATTAACAGGTTAGTCAGCGAACTGAAGCTGAGCGGATAGGGCACCCAGGCATTTCCCCTGTCGGTGTCATATTCGACTATTATCAGTCTACCACCTGGCATCAGGCTGTCGAGTACCTTCTTAAGAAATCCTTGCTGATCCTTCACGTAATGAAGAGAATTTGCCATCAAAATGCCGTGGACGTTCAAATCTTTCAGGTCAATTTTAGTGAAATCCGCCAACCTGGTTTCGATACGAGTGGTGCCTTTGTGGTCGCTTTGAGTGAGGGAGTATGAACTGCTTTTATCGATGGCGGTAACTACGCTGCCTGAAGGCAGTGTTGATGCCAGTGCTCTTGTAAATAAGCCACTACCAGCACCCAAATCAAGCCAGGATTGGGCGTCCCCAGCATTGGATACGCCATTCTCTATCAATTTGATTGCGGTGCTTAGTTCCATTTCTGTGTGGAGAGTAAACATCGAAAGCTTGAGAAATAGTTTATCTTGTTCATAAAAACGTCATGGTATTGAAAGGCATCAATTCAATTCTCATCCTTTTCTCACTCTATATGAGCTAACCTTTATGGTTTTGCCCCTTGTTACGATTTATTTAAAGCACCCATTGGCTAAATAATAGATCGGAGTTTACTGTAATACAGATTTCAGCGTTTAATTTTGCGCAGGAAAAAGCAATTTGAAGGCAGCATGTTGTCAGAGCTAGAACAAGAAAAACTAATCAGGCGCTTGCACAAGAAAGTGTGGGCAGTGCAGGAAGATTTCGGCATTATCGAATCAGGAGATAAGGTGATGGTCTGTCTTTCCGGTGGCAAAGACAGTTATACCATGCTTGACATGTTGCTGCACGTTCAAAAGTCGAGGCAGTACGACTTCGATGTTATAGCGGTTAACCTCGATCAAAAGCAGCCTGGCTTTCCTGAGGAAGTGCTACCCAACTATCTAAGTGACCTTGGTGTTGAGTTTCGTATTGTAGAAAGAGATACCTATTCGGTAGTGGTTGATAAGGTGCGGGAAGGAAAAACCATGTGCAGCCTTTGTTCCAGGCTCAGGAGAGGTATTCTTTATTCCACAGCTGAAGAGCTAGGTGCCACCAAAATTGCGCTTGGACATCACAGGGAGGATGTACTGGAAACTTTTTTCCTCAATATGTTTTTCAGCGGCAAGCTGGAAGCCATGCCTGCTAAGTACCGAACAGACGACGGTAAACACGTGGTGATACGCCCGCTGGCCTATTGCAAAGAGGAAGATATCATTCAGTATGCTGAACTAAAGCAGTTTCCGATCATTCCCTGCAACCTGTGCGGCTCTCAGCCCAATATGCAGCGCAAGGTGATCAAGCAAATGATGAAGCAATGGGAGCAGCAATTCCCCGACCGCACGGAGATCATGCTTACGGCCCTAAAGAATGTTTCACCGTCCCATCTGTTCGATAAAGATATTTTCGACTTTGAAGAGCTGGTTTCGAAGGTCGGAAGGGTAGATGAGTTTGTGCCGTAAGGAATCTCTTTATATACGTTTGTCCCTGACTATTCAATTTTTATGGGGAAGCCTCCTACAGCAAAGCAACTCCAGACCAGGTAACGACACTTAACGACTTTACTCCCGATTTACCTCGGCCAAAAAGTCGGCTTTTCAAGGCTTCCATGGTACCGACAGTCACCACATTCGGCAGGAATCATGACGAAGGGCTCGATGGCAGTGATAAGATAGCCCCACTGGGTGTAGAGACCAAACTCTACTGCCGTTGGCGGATAACGTAGCTCCGCAATACAAGGGTCAATAGGGTAGTGGATGTCCTGACCCAGAAGCGCCACTTTGTCCACAAACAGCATTTTCTCTGATACTGCTCCCGCATCAAAAAAGCCCAGCACAGCTGCTTCTGGCTCGTCTACCTGCCGGATATTGCCTTTGATTTCATAAGGCTGGGGATCGAACAGTGTGCCGAGTGATTCGGAGGTCTTTTGAAGTTCATACCAGTACCGATAGGATGGCTCGCTAAGGGCGTATTGCTTCACCAGAATGCTGTACAATCCACTTAATTTGTAACCCTCTGTGCTCACGTAGGTCACTTCAAGTTTTTTTACACGATCCTCAGCGTAGCTGCTTGTGTTGGCCACCAGAATGTTTCCACCAGGGTGTGTGGCATAGCAAAGCCCCAGCCTGGGATTTCTAACTGCGTAGGCACCCTGCGATGGGCTATAAACCCACTCGCCCGGGTAAGTAAGTTTCACCTCGTAAGTTTCTATGTAGTCGTACCTGTAGAACCTCGTTTGGCCTGTGCTATCATGCGCATCCACAAAAATACTGATGCCATCTTTCACTTGGCCCGTTACATCGGTCAGGCGTTGCTCTCTCTCGTAGTACACGCTATCGATAGGCGGGCTTTGTTTTAGCAGCACCGTGTCGGATTGGTACTGCTCACCCGTAGCGGTCACGACGCTGAGTTGGTATTTGCCTCCGACATGCCCGGCAAAGACGCTTGGGTCGCTCTGATAAACCCCGGGAGCTGTTTCCCTGAAAAGATAGACTTCCCCTTCTTCATCGGCAACGGAGACCGCCGCCCCGGCTTCTGGCAAAGCGCCGGGACTACTGAGTGGCGCTGTTCTGCTAAGAGTGATTGTATAAGACTCAAGGCTGTTGCTGATAAAGCCATCTACCACCAGCACACTTTTGAAACCGGAGTCTTCCGGCGTAAACGGCTCCACACACGAGGCGAGGAAAATAGTGAGCAGAATATATGTACGTCTGGGTAGCAAATGAAAAAAATTACCGGGCTATTGTAGTAAACATCACAGCCAATGTACACCCTAATCCCGGATCTACCATGGCAATGCATGGTACCTCTGTATTCCTTCCTTCGTCAGGAGGCACCGAGGGGAGTGTAAAGAGTCCCATAAGGACGACACGTGGGTAACATCACAGGTAGCACTCTAGAATAGAGCGGGTGCCGTAGGTACGGTACATAGATATCAGGCCACGAAGACTCTGAGGCGCAAAGGAAGGGGTAGCCCCAGAGCCCCGACCTCAATACCTCTGTATCCCTTCCTTCGTCAGGAGGCACCGAGGGGAGTGTAAAGAGTCCCATAGGGACAACACGTGGGTAACATCACGGGTAGCACTCTAGCATAGAGCGAGTGCCGTAGGTACGATACATCGATATCAGGCCACGAAGACTCTGAGGCGCAAAGGAAGGGGTAGCCTCAGAGCCCCGACCTCAATACCTCTGCATCCCTTCCTTCGTCATGAGACGCTGAGGGGAGCGGAAAGTGTGGACAAGCTGACTTTTTCTGCTTTCGACGCTAGCCGCCTCAGCCTAAACAGCCAGGTCGGCTTCACCTGCCCTGGTAGTTATTTCGCTTTTTCTAGCCAGAATAGCCAGCCCGAACGTTAGTACGCCCAGACGCCCCACGAACATCGTAAAAATAATTACTACTTTACCCCATGAGGTAAGGCCGCCTGTGATGCCCGTGCTCAAACCCACGGTCCCAATAGCCGATGTGGTTTCAAACAAGATTTGGTGCAGCGGAAAATCTTCTGTCAAGGCCAATAACAACGTTGAAAAAAACAACACCATAGCGTATAGCATAAAAACAGAAGTGGCCACATACAACCTTTCCAGTGGAATCACTCTCCCGAAAAAAGTAACCTGTTTGTGGTTTCTGATCCTGTTCCACATAATGGCCACCAGGGCGGTGAGCGTTGTCGACTTCATGCCCCCACCTGTTCCTGAAGGCGAAGCGCCCACATACATCAGAAAAGTGGTTACCAGCAAAACGCCCAAACAAAAATTTCCAATAGGAACAGTATTGAAGCCTACTGTTGTAAGCGCCGTCATGGACTGGAAAAAGGACACCATTAGTTGATCCTCTTCCAAATGGCTAATCGATGGTTCAAAATAGTAAATCATAACAGTACCCAGTACGAGAAGCAAAATGGTGACGCCAAATATCGTTTTGGTCGTGAATGTTATTGCTTTTGTTTTTCCTGAAAGCCTGTTCCAAAAATCGGTGACCACAATGAAGCCCAGCGAGCCACAGATAGCCAAAACGGAAATGAGTATATTAAGGAACGTGTTACCGGCAAATTGCTCAAAACTGTCGTTGTACAGGCCGAAGCCAGCGGTGCAAAATGCCGAAACACTGTGATAGATGCTGCTCCATACGGCGAAATTGGGTTCCACACCAGCCTTGATAAATGCTATGTAAAAACACAATGCCCCAATGGTTTCAATAACAACCGTGAAAATGATAATGGACTTTAAAAAATCCCTGATATCAAAGCCTTTTGGCATGGCAAACTCAGCATTCAACACTCGCTGGTGCCAGTGCGACAGTGGGTTCTTTTTGGAAAGAAGCACAAAAGACGTAAACGTCATGTAACCAATACCACCAATTTGGAAGAGGGTCATTACAATGAACTGCCCCAACCAATTGTAGGTGTCAACCACACTCACTGTTGCCAGGCCCGTGGTGGAAATGGCGGAAGTGGCAATGAATAAGCTATCCAAAGCCGATACCGCTTGTTTGTGGACGAACGGCACACACAACAGAAGCCAGCCCATAAAAGTATAGCTCAAAAAACCATACAGCAGGTTTTGCTGCGGCGAAAGGGTGAGTTGAAACTTCCTGTATTTTTTAATTAACCTATGCATCCCTGTTTATCAGTAGAAATACTTTGCGCAGGCGTAGAGTGCTGATACCAGACTTGCGGAGATGATGGCAGGCCAGAGCAGGTGCCGGATGTCGCTGTACCAATCCTGGATAGATTGGTAAGACTTGCGTTCGTCTTCGTCGTAGAAAAAGCCCATTGCCGTTATAACAGATTGATGTTACAAAGGTCGGGTGGGTGGGGTATGTGAAAAATCAAGGTTTAGCAGCCTTGCATAAAGATTTAATAAAGACTACTGGAAGCGATAACCCACACCGCTTTCGGTAATGATGTGCTGCGGATTGTTTGGATTCTCCTCGATCTTTTTGCGAAGTGTACCAACAAACACCCTCAGGTATTGGGTTTCTGTTGGGTAGGTGTATCCCCAAATTTCTTTCAGGAGATATTGGTGTGTCAGCACTTTCCCTTCATTCTTTGCAAACAACGACAACAAGTTGTATTCGGTAGAGGTCAGCTTCACGATGTCTCCATTTCTTTTCACCAGCCGGGAGACCAGGTCAACCTCAATGTCGCCGCAAATGATAACGGCATTGTTTTCCGTGTTTTGGCTCCTCTTTATGGCAGAGCGGATCCTGGCCAGCAGCTCACCGGTCCGGAACGGCTTGCTCAGGTAGTCGGTGGCTCCCGTGTCGAGGGCGGAAACAATATCGGTTTCGTTGTTCTGCACCGAAAGGATAATAATGGGTTTATTGTACCATTCTCTAAGCTCCTTCAGCACCTGGTGCCCGCTTTTATCGGGCAAGCCAATATCCAGCAAAATCAGGTCTGGCGGATGGGCGGCCGATAACATCAATCCTTCCTGGCCCGTACCTGCCTGAACAACCTTATAGCCATTGCCTTCCAAATTGATTTGCAGCAATTTTCTGATGGGCGCTTCATCGTCAATGATCAGTATTTCGGCTTTATTCATCTTCCAAACCGGTATTTTGTGAAACCTCACATGGAATCTTGATGGTGAATTTCGCTCCGCCTTCCGGCCGATTCGCCAGAAGCACAGTTCCATTCATGGCTTCTGTAAAACCTTTCACAATAGGTAGCCCCAGGCCGGTGCCGCCCGGTACTGCATTTCGCAGTCGGTAAAATTTATCAAATACAAAATCAATTTCGTTTCCAGGGAAGCCATTTCCGTTGTCTGAAACATGAATGATGCAGTGCGTTTCGCTGTAAGTCACACCAAGGTTGATCGTTGAATCGTTGGGTGTGTGGTGCCATGCATTGTGAATGAGATTGTGAAGTATTTGCTCAATCAGTCCGCTGTCTACTTTAAACAAGGGCAAGTCATTGTCGGGGGTGAATTCAATTTTATGCTGCCCCGTATCATCGGTGTTGTCTTTGATGGCGGAAAACACCAGCTCATTCATATCGCACCAGTCTGCATTGGGCTGGATAAAACCGGCTTCAAGTCTGCTCATGCTCAGAAGGTTTTCAACCTGCCTGTTTAGCCGGATGCCCGCCGTTTCAATTGCTGCATACAGTGCTTGTTTGTTGGCTTCAGAAAGGACGATTTGACCGTCTTTTATTGTGTCGACGGCTCCGATAATGGTGGAAATGGGTGTTCTCAATTCGTGGGACAATGAGTTGAGTATCGTGTTATAGAGTTTGATGGCCTTTGCCTTTTCCTCTTCATCTCTTTCCTTCTGCTCAAACTCCCTGAATTTGTAAGTGAGCACAGCATTAATGGAGGCGATGACAAAATACATCAGAAACATCAGTCCATCTTCGGCCGTTCCGATGTGGAAGGTGAGGGTAGGTGGGATAAAGAAAAAATTCCAGATCAAGGCACTCAACAAGGCCGAAAGCATCACCGGAAGGATGTCGAACAAAATAGCATTGAGTGAAACAGCCAGCAAAAGTATCAGTGCCACGGTGCTGTAGCCGATAAAATCAGTCAACAAAAAACACGCAGCGGCGGTCAATACAATAAGCAAAACGCTTATCAGGTATTGATTTCCTCTACTGTAATTTCTCGTTCTTAGTATGACCAGTTTTTTTTGTTACAAAGGTAGCTACTGGCGCATAAAGATTTTGTAAAGATGTAGGGCCGATGAGCGCTGATAAGGTTGGTGCCGTTTACAAAGCCCACTTCAAACCCTGCTAATATCCATCATTAATCGCAG
Source organism: Imperialibacter sp. (assembly GCF_040222385.1). Classification (GTDB taxonomy): domain Bacteria; phylum Bacteroidota; class Bacteroidia; order Cytophagales; family Cyclobacteriaceae; genus Imperialibacter. Next base: position 435,956 of record NZ_JAVKDF010000022.1, on the reverse strand, counting down.
CGGATCAGCAGATGGAAACCATTGAAACTACGTCATTAACGATACTTCACAAACCATCTTTTTTAATGCTTCACACCCGACAATTGGCCACTTGCAGCCACTCAGCTCACCCTACGGTATTCCTCGTATTTTCACCTTTTTTCACGTAGAGACCTGGATGAAGGGAAACACGACTGGCTTTGCTGAGTCTGAGCTTGGGTAGACAGCCAGGACTCATTGATTTTGCTCAGCTCCCAAATTTGTTTTGGCAGGTTGAAAACCAGCGCTTATATGCCGTACCTACGGCACTCGCTGAAGATGTGGTTGTTATCGGTTGAGCTGACCGCTATCTCGTCCCTACGGGACTAGGCTGCCAGGCGTTGGTACGGCGGGGAAGGCCATTGAGCAGCGGCCGTCAGTCGCCGGGGTGATGGCAGAAAGGCAGCTATTTAAAGAAGAGCAACCTCTCAGAGCCGAATGTAATTAAAGGGGTTACTCTCACCACTCTGCAAGTGTAACCCCTTTAATTTTCAAAATGATAAGGGCTTTATCCATAGCGACGATACCCATTTAGGGCCAGCAGAAGCCAGGCACTCTACTTGTCATACACCACCAGCGGAAAATCGTTGCCATAGGAGTAGCCAGAAGGGAATTGTGGCTTGCCCTTGTGGGTTTGAGAGAGCTCAGGCACCCGTGACTCTACCCAGGCGCTGAGCTCTTTGATAGTAATCTGCTGGTCAGCATTGGCGCCGTCGGCAGCTCCTGCGAGTCCCTCCAGCAACGCATAAGTAAACACGCCATGCCCCAGCGATTCGAACTCTGTTGCAAACTGCTCAGAGCCTGCCGCCATTAACCAGAAGGTACCAGTGCTCCTGGCCAGCCTCGCAATAGCTCTTTCTTCTGCCGCACCTCTGGCTGCTACGGCACCCAGGGCGGCGGCAGACTGGCATGCGTCGAGGATATATACCTGCTTTTGGGCGTTAATGGTCTGAGCAATGTCTTTGAGTTCGTTAGCCGATAAGGCTTGTTCAAACAGCTCCTCGTCCTTGCCATACAGGTGGGTAATGTTGTGCGGCACCAGGAAAAAGTCGGACGGACGTGTGCCGCCTTCCGACATCACACCGTGGCCGGCATAGTAGAACACAAAAAGATCCTGTTCGTGTGCCGATTGGCCCACTGTTTCCAGCGCTTTCATCACGCTTTCCCTGGTAAAGTCACCATTGCGAATAGTGATGGTTTCCACCTCGCTGAATACACCCGAGGCGCCTTGCTCCATCGTTTGTGCGAATGCATCGGCATCGGCAGTGGCGTAATTAAGGTTGTATTTCGGGTTGAGGTAACTATCAATCCCGACAGTAAGCAAGTATAGTTTCGGTGGGTCGTCACTTTTGCCCTGATAGCGCACGACGAGTTTTTTCTTTTCCGACTCCAGGCCATCGGCCGTTGCTGCCACTGCATAGAAGTAGTTTTCCTCACCAAATGTAGTAGTCAGGTTCACATCAAATTGCGCTGTCCCGTTGACCGGCTCAGTGCTACCCACCAGCTTGTTGTTGTGAAACAGCTTGAGCTGACTGGCGTTTTCAACGTTTTCTGTTACTTCAAGGGTAATGGACGACGCCCGGGTGGCCGACTTCACCTTCGGTATTTCCTGGCTTTCCGAAATGGTGGTGCTATTAAAAGACTTGATTCTGAGTGAAGGCACGCTAGCTACCTGTGCTTCCAGGTCCACTTCAGGGATGGCCGCTTCACCGGTCATCAGCTCAGCCAGCAAGCCGGGACTGAACTGTTGATTGAAAGTGCTCTCCAGCTTTGTCCGGGTAAGTGATTTCCTGGCCGCCCAGTACAGCTTCTCGGATGCATCAGCAGTGCCGTCGAACCGGCCATCTCTGGTCACTACTGCCAGGCTGCCTCCGGCATCCACAAAGATGTAACCAATAATGGCATTCTGAGAGGCGCTGTAGATCTGATTAATATTGTCACCGTAGGCATTAATTAATACCTTATCGTCGCTAAGGGCGTAATGTGGATGCGCAAGATATGTTTTGAGGCTGAGCTTGCGGTTCCTATCGTTCAGGCTGACCTTGGTAGTAAATACTTTACCGTTGCCATGGATGTCGAACGCACTGAATCCACGGAAGCCGACTGTGCCCAACACTTTGTCTTTAACCCTAAGAAAAGTCAGGTAGAAACCAATGTCGTCCCGCTGTTCGTTGGACTTACCATCCACTACGCCAAGAATAAATAGCTCGGTACCGGCGTCGGGGTTGCCGGGAGGGGCATGCCTCAGTACCGGAACAGAGATGGCTGTTTGTACCGGCCTGTTTTTCCAGCCGATGACCTGGCCTTTTTGCAGGTGGTCGTAGTCTCCCAGGTAGATGCCTTCGTATTTCTGCAGCAGTGTACCCGTTTCATACAAGTATTCGAGGGAGTAGCGCTTCTTGAAGGCACTAATGGCAGGGGTAATCAGTATTTTCTTTTCAAAAGGACTGAACGAAGCGATTGAGACTCTTTTGTCGAGTGCAATGGTGGTGGTCAGGCTTTTGCTCGTGGCGTCCCATATGAAGACCTCTTTGTCACACACGATGGCAAAGTGATTAGTCACCATCCCCATGTCCGTTGTTTTGATAAAATCTTTGGTCGAGTGTGTAAGGGTGACATCCCCGGTTTCGAGGTCTACCAGTCGAAAACGGCTTTCTTCAACAACCAGGATGCTTTGCTGGTCTTGTGTGAAAACGATCTCTTTAACATCTCCAATCTCTATCTTGAAAGTTTTAACGAAGGTGGTATGTAGCAGATCGAGTACGCTGAGCTCTCCGTTGCTCAGCAGAAAGGCCGCCAGCTTTTTATCCGGCGACACGGTCATGCCCAATTGCCGGGCCTGAAGAGCGTCTTCATCATATTCCAGCCGGGTGGCGTCTACTACCTGACCTTGAAGGCTCCATGCAGAAAGCAGTAACAGAAAAAATATGGAACAGGTGAGCTGTTTCATAAAAGGAAGGTAATAAATTTTTGAAGGCTATACCAGTAAAGGACGGTTAGGAATACAATTGGAATAGTCATCACCCTGGGAGTAACCGATCAGAGATTGGGTCTTATTCCCTGGTTACAGCCACCTCCTCCACACCAGCGTCATATCGAAACGAGGAACGAGGGAGATATCCCCCAGATGATGGCACTGAGCCGGACAAAGACACTGGGTTGCCGTCGTCAGCCGCCGGGGTGGTGGCAGAAAGGCATGAGTTTGCTGTGATCCTAATGAAGTGAAGGTGGTGAAGTAGCTGCATCTTTGCAGAGCGGAATGCTTTGATTAAAGGGGTTACTCGCCGCCCTGAAAGTGTAACCCCTTTAATTTTCGAAGCGACAATGGTCTTTATTCCTAGTGCCAGATCCCATTTCGGGGCACGGTGAGGGAAGCGTCGACTGGATTTGCTCAATCAGAGGTTGGGTAGACAGCCAAGGCTCCTCCATTTGTCTTTGGCAGGCCAAAAACCAGCGCTTATATGCCGTACCTACGGCACTTACGGGGGAGTTGAATTCTATTGGCGGAGCTTACCGCTGTGTCGCCCCTATTGGACTGGGTTCAGGGGTCGATATCGCAGGAAGGCCATAAGGCTGCGCAGGTAAGGCATATTACTTTCCTTAGAGTCTCCTGTAGGCGAGTGTTAGTATTAAAAGCTCGGCAGTGTTACTTCTTCCGCCAGTAATAACTATTTCAGACTGGGTATTGAGACAGTTGAGAGAGAATAGACATAGAAGGGCTGATTGATTATTGTGCCCGATTAACCCAAGCCAACTGTCAAACCACACTCATCGGCAACTCTCTCACACGCTTGCCTGTGATTCTGTATGCTGCATTGGCAATGGCTGCTGCTATGGGTCCAAGAGGCGGTTCGCCTACTGCACCAGGCACCCCCGTGCCGTTGATGATTTCCACATCGATTTCCCGGGGAGCGTCCCTCATGAGGGCCATGCGGTAAGGGCCATAAATGATAGGCTTTAGCTCGCTTTTTTCCACATACATACGCTCAAACAGCGATGCACTTATGCCCATGATGATACTGCCCTCGCATTGCGCTTTGACCTGGTCTGGATTGACAGCAAAACCCGGGTCCATCACACAAGTTACTTTATGCACCCGGATAGCGCCATCCGTTACCGACACCTCGGCCACATGGGCGCAGGGCGTGCCGGCGTCTGTAGAACAGGCAAATCCCATGGCCCGATCGTCCGCAGCGGTATTTTGATAGCCTGACTTTGCTCTGGCAGTTTCAATGACTTGTTTGAGCCGCATTCCCGCCTCGTCGTCGATAATGTGGTCGAGCCTGAAAGCCACCGGGTCTTTGCCTGTCAGTTCTGCGAGCTCATCCATAAAGCTTTCAATCGCAAACGTGTTGGCCAGCAGGCCCAGACTCCTCCACCAGCTTGTGGAGAAGGGGAGTTGTACACGCCACGACACAGCACGGAAACTTGGTATGTTCCGGTAATGGAAAGAACCACCCCTGATAGCTCCACCATCTGCGCCCAGAATGGTACCAACCACCGGAGGCAACAGGGCCGAGCCAAACATCACATCGCCACTTGAGAACTGGTGTTCGATGGCGGTAATCTTACCATTTGCATCAAGCTTTCCTTTCATTACATGGTGAGTAGGCGGACGGAAAGTATCGTTTTGAAATTCTTCCTGACGACTGAAAAAGCACTTTACCGGCTTACCTACTGCTTTGGAAAGCACGGCTGCCTGCACGGCGTTAGGAGTATGAAGCCTCCTACCGAAACCACCACCCAGATAGGTGGGAACAATGTTGACCTGGGTGGCCTCCATTCCGAGACGTTTGGCTACTTCTGATCTGGTGATGCTCACCACCTGCGTGGAAATCATCACAGTTGCCTTGTCAGCTTCTACATAGGCCACCGCACCATTAGGCTCTATTTGAGCGTGGGCACCAATGGGAGACTTGTATTCGGAGCGCAATACCTGACTGCCGTTTTCATCGGCAAGTTCGCCTTCGGCATCTCCCTCTTTTTGAATCACCATGGCTTCGCCTTTGCCAACCAGCAGCATGTCCTCAATGTCTTTGGTGTTCCACTCTCTGTCCGTTTCCCATTCTGCTACAATGGCCTTTTTGGCGTTTTCAGCCTCCGTCATGGAAGTGGCCACCACGCCCACAAAGTCGTCTTCCTGCACCACCTTTACCACGCCGGGCATGCCCGCTGCTTTGGACACGTCAGCACCTTTGAATTTGGCACCAATCTTTGATGGTCGCACCACCGACCCGTACAGCATGTCGGGCATTTGTGCATCCATGCCAAACATCGGCGTGCCCATCACTTTGTCTACCAGATCGACACGGCTTACGGGCTTTCCAATAAACTTGTAGTCTTTCAAGTCTTTAAGTGGTGGTGCCTCTGGGACTTCCCATTCGGTCACACCTTCCACTACTTCTCCGTAGGTCAAACTGCCCGAGGGGCCAATGATGGTTCCTGCTGAGGCCCGTACCTGATCGACAGCCACGTCCAGTTTTTTTGCCCCTTCGGCCTTTAGCATTTCCCGCAGTGTGGCGGAGAGCTCACGCAAGGGTTGCCACAGTCCTGCAACCGAGGTGCTTCCTCCCGTACTCAAACCGTCGATATTTCCCGTTGCCGAGGTAGCATGCACAATCTGCATTTGGCTGATGTCCAGCTCCAGCTCGTCGCAGGCAATTTGCACCAGGCCGGTGAAGGTTCCCTGGCCCATTTCCACTTTTGGACTATGCAAAATGACCTGGTTGGCCCTGGTCACCTCAAACCACATAAAAGGCTGACTGGTGTCTCCGCTGTACGCCAGCATAGATGGGTCGTCCAGCAAATCGTACAGCTGTCGACGAAGTGGGTTTCTGGCCAGGTAGGTGGCACCTACAAGTACGCCAGCCCCTCCAATCAGTGACCTTACAATGAATTTTCTCCTAGATACTTTGGCCATGGTCTTATGATTGAATGGTGGAATCAGCTTGAATTTGAGCCGCTTTCTTAATTGCTTTTCGCATGCGGTAATAGGTGCCGCAGCGGCAAACATTCACGATGTTCTGGTCGATATCGTCATCGCTGGGGTTGGGATGCTTGTTAAGCAAAGCCGCCGTGGCCATCATAAATCCGGGCTGACAATAGCCACACTGAGGCACTATTTCTTCGATCCAGGCTTGTTGCACAGGATGAGGATTTTTTGTCGTACCCAGGCCTTCTATGGTGGTGATTTGTTTGCCTTCCGCCATTTTTGCGGGATAGGAACATGACCGCACCGCCTCGCCATTGACCAGGATGGTGCAGGCCCCACAGGCTGCTTTGCCGCAGCCAAATTTTGTTCCTTTCAAATCCAGTACGTCCCGGATGACCCACAACAGGGGGATGTCCCCATCTACATCGACTGTGCCGGGCCTATTATTGATATTGAGTGATAGCTTCATGATTTTTAGTTAGTTGAGTGTGCCCTATTCGCTTTCTGGTATTACAGCACCCAGCGATATCCATTTCTTTACCGCAGCAATGTAATCGGCCCTGGCCACCGGGGGTTTTTCACGTGGATTGCCGGCTGCATCCACGCCGGGCTCCCATGCCCACAGCACCAATTCGTGTTCTGTAAGGTGATGCATGATGTCGTCGGGCGTACGGTTGCCATTGTTAGCCCGATTCATCATTGACTGTGCGATCTCAAGGCGGGAAAGCCCTTCCCACCGCATTTTATGGGGAGCCAGGCCCCATTCCGGGGCACCGGGTACGCCAGAATAGGCATTGTTTTCCTTCTGATGACAGGTATTGCAATTGGTAGCATTGCCAGCGTTTGCCCGGGTAATACCAAAATTATGGGCATGGCTGTCAAGTCCCTGCTTGGGTACATTGTCCGATGGATGGCAATTCATACACCGCTGATGGGTAACCACATCCATCATCGTATTGAAAGCAATCAGGCTCTCCTCTATAGATGCCATTTTCTGGCTCTCCTCCTCAGGAGAGGTGGCCCAGGGCTCATTGGTGCTGTGGTGACGATTGACCCATCCCACCGAAACGACGAAAGTGATCAGTATGGGAATGATGAAGGCTTTTTTCATAAGCAGTGGTTTGGTAGCGTTATTGGTAGCTGGTTCAAAACAATAAGTTACTTTTTCAGTGGTCAATTTCCGTTTTATCTACCGCCTTTGTTTGCTTAAAAGTATCTTTTTACTTGCCTGTTTATGTCAATATCCAGAAACTAGCGTGATGCCCTGGCATTTAGTTCGGAAGGGTTCAATCCAAAATAAGCTTTGAACGATCGGCTGAAGTGGGAAAGATCTTCAAATCCCACCTCCATGAACACGTCGCTGGCCGAAAGCTTGTTTTGAATCATCAGCTGGCGGGCCAGCTCCAGCCTTTGCTCCCTGATCCATTGCCTGGGTGTTTGGTTGATCGCCATGCGGAAATCCCGGTTAAAAGTGGACAGGCTTCTGCCTGAGAGCTCTGCAAACTGCCTGAGTGTGAGATTTCTCGGATAATTATAGTTCATGAACTCGACAAGGTTGGCCCGCTGGCTGGTTGAAAAATCGTTGAACACGTGAATCAAATCCGGTCTTTGGTGAGACAGTGCATAAAGGGCCTCCATGGTTTTGATCCTGATGAGCTGGCGATTAACAGGCGCCTGGCCGGTGATATACACTTCTATGGATTTCATAAGTCCGGTGAGTACCGGCGATTGCTTTAGCTGAATCAGCGGTAGGGCATAGGGTAAATAGTCTTTAGGCACCTCAAACTCTCGGATGGCCTCCCTGATAAAGCTGTCGTAAAGTAAAAAAATATGTTCCCTAAAGCAGGCTTCACTTTCTTGCCATGATTTCACAAACACGCCCTTGGTATGTTTGCGAATGAGCGCAAACTCTCCGGCACGGATTGTATAGGTGTGATTTTCGATTTTCAAGTCCAGCCTGCCTTGCTCAACAAACACCAGTATATTCGCAGGGTAGTAAATAGGGTGGGAGTCGCCCTGCATGTTGGTTTCGGCGGTGGCAGCAATCATGAAGCCATCACACTCGATCATTTTCAATTTTCGATAGTCCATATCATAGGGCCTTATGGCATAAAGTTACCGTGATTACCGCAGCCTTGCTTGCTTCTTCGTATCATTTAACTTGCTTGTGCGTGTCAATGTTCAAAGGAAAGGACGGTGTTGGTTCGAATTTACCACCGGTGCGGGCAGGGAAGTAATAACACCCTTTCGGAGCCAAATGTAATTAAAGGGGTTACTCTCACCACCCTGAAAGTGTAATCCCTTTAATTTTCGGAGCGGCAAGGGGTGTTTGTTGTTAGTGTCAGCTTTGGTTTCGGAGCTTGATGAGGGAAGCGTCGACCGGCCGGCTTTTTTTCATATCAACAGCAGTGGACGCTGACGCCAGGGCGAGATGGCCCATCGATCCATACTTATCTGGCATAGTGTACCAGCTCAACATATCGAACGATCATGCGATCAGAAATACTTAAAATTTGGTATTGCCTGTCTTCGCAATCCACGGTATATTTATTATCTTTTGACAGCTTATCGATGAAAATGGTAAGCTTTTCTTTTTAATCGCATGGAACAAATCAACCCTTCCTACCGCACCTTGCGGGTGGTCATCGGCGTTCTCGGCATCGCTCTGCCTTTAGTTTTGATCCTCGGAAATAGAGGCGATGTGGAAAGCTCAATCAGCTTTTTCTACTATACTAAAATGAGCGTTGTGTTTACGGGCATCCTGTTTGCATTCGGTCTCATCCTTATTTCCTATAAGGGCCGCACCATTGAGGGTGAAAAAGTAAGCGAGAACCTGCTCACCCATATTGGCGGTGGATGCGCTCTGCTGGTGGCTCTCGTGCCCACCAAATTTGGTGGAGACATCAGCAGCTTGTTCTATTCACACAACGACTTATTTAGAGGCTGGATACACAACATTTCGGCCGTGCTGTTCATATTCATCATGGGGTTTGTTGTGCTAACGAAATTCTCACGTGCAATGTACTTCCAGTCTTTCTATAAGCTGTTCGGATTGCTGGTGTTGATAGGGCTGGCATTTACAATATCGGCCTTCTGGTACGAAGCTAGTCACGATAATACGCCATTATTTAAAGGGGCTGTGTTTTGGGGAGAGTCGTTCTCCCTTTGGATGTTTGGTATTGCCTGGCTGAGGCGTGGGGTGCCTAAAAATAGATAGCAAGCCCATATTCAGACAAGTTTAGTACGAACATATGATTCAGATCAAAAAACGCAGTGTCGGCGACTGTTGTAAACAAATAACCAAATTGAAAAGCCATGGATCAACAATCTGCAATTACCGAAGTTACTGCGGGACTAAGGGCAAAAGGGCTGGAAATGGCGCCTGGCGCAATGGCTCCGCTGTCGAAAGTTACCTTTTCCCTTCTTCACGATATTCACGATCACGAATTACATTTTCTGAAAACAACCCTGATTGATTCAATTGCTGATGCTAATCGAGAAAGGACAAAGGGCGCTGAAGAAGTGAATAGCCGGGATGTAACCGTGGGGATGATTGCGCTTGGCAAAAAGGCAGGATCGGCAAATGCCAATGTATTCGACCATCAGGTGTCGTTGACTGAAGCCTGCCCTTATTGTAAACCCTGACAAGTATGAACTACGAATCAATCATTGAGTTTAATAAATATACCCTTGCGTTGTCAGCAGGAGGCTTCGCATATGTGCTTGATAGCTACAAAGAACCTGCCACGCCGCTTTTATTTTGGTTGGTTGTTGTGGTATGTGTGCTTCTAGCCTTCTCTACGCTGGCTGGTATTTTGGTGTATTCCACTGCTACATCCAAAACCCACCAGGGCGACAAAGAAAGCCCGGGCCACGACCGATTTATTCGGCTATTTGGTACTTCCCATGCATTGTTTCTGGCGGTGGCCATGCTGGGCCTGGCTGTGATTGTTTTCTCCGATATTCAGTATCCGAAGGACAATGAACAACCGGAACCTCGTGTCGTTTGCTGTTGTGAGCGGCCTGGATAAATCGGTCGGGGAGATGGGAGCCCTACCCAAAGGAGTATTTCACTCTTAGCCCGTGCTACCTAAATAGCCTGTATTAGGTAGGATTCATATTTTGCGGCCTTATCGACATTTTTGTAATCATATCACCTGGTAATATCTAACGTGCAATCTTCCAATTGATACAAATACTGTATTTTGAGTATTTACACTCACACAAAATTTCGGTTATTTAGTAATGTCATTTTTGGAGATAATTTGGATGTCACTCAATCACTTAAGACATGAACTGATTGAGTGCTTTTCAGCAGACGATAGTTATAATTGGCCTGAACAAAGGGTGAGCCTATATGGCAAAACGGAATTATTTGAATTTTCGACGACATGAGAAAAATACTACTATTTACGACACTTACATTGGCAATATCTCAATGGATTTGTGCCCAGACGGTGCCCATAATTGAGCTGGATAGGACCACAGGAACTGCCTCCGAACAAATACCTTTCGACCGAACTTTTGTTTTAAAACTGGAGACAAAGGAGGTTGTTAACTACGTTGACGTTATCGAGACAAAAAAGGGAAGAAGATGGTATGAGGAGATCGTAAACAAAATGGAAAGACCTTTTTTTTCAAGTTTGGAAATTCCTGGCATTAATTCAGACGGTATCGAACATGAAACGAAAGACGGAAAAAGTTATGCATTCATTCGATTTGATGACCGACCTGGCAACAACACTACCTTACGAGCAAATAAAGACTACTCTATTCTGGTTAACTATGGCGACCCCAGGGCATTTTCGATGTACCGTGAGTACGCAAAAACCAACGATACCTCGCAGCTGGCAAAAGAAATACAGGCGATGGAGGATCAGCAGTTGGAAGAAATAGGAGTTTCCTGGATGATTCCATCAGTTGATTCAGTGAAAAGTATTTTTAAGAAAGGAAAATTGAAGTTAGCATTCGAGATCTATGATAGCCTGGAGACTGCCCAAAAAAGGCTGTTGGCGGGAGCAAAAACGCTTGACTTGAGTTCTGTCCTGAATTGCCTGGCTTCTGACACTACAATAGCAAAATGTATCAATAAGTGTGACGACCTGGAGCTGTTTATTCAACTCGACAAGGAAAATAGCGACACGGCCGCTCTCAAAAAACTGCTGGACGGTTACTATGCTGGCAATACCAAAGCCTCTGCCTGTAGCCGGTCAAATGCTATTTCTAAACTGGCCGAAAAGATGGATAAGGTTTTTCCGAAAATTCAGCAGATGTACCTGACAAAGAGCTGTGGGATTGACGAAGTCCAATACAAGGGCTTAAAGGATTTTGTTGATCAGGTTCATACCGCAGCAGAGAACCTTAAAGCAATGTGCAATATCAATCAAAAGGTAATGCAGGCTTTCTACTCTCAGGGCTTTCACACAGTGCCCACCGAAATAAAAATATCATCGGTGACCTATGAATTCAAAACGAGAGCACGGTCTTACCTGAAACCTGATTTTGGGCTGGTGGCTTACGGCTTGCAGAGGGACTTCACCCGAATGAGCCCCTATGTCGGCGTTCACGTTAATTTCGTTCCTCTGGACAAAAATACTCCCTGGAAAAACTATCCCAATCATTCTTTCTGGAAATACCCCTCGTTAATGTTTGGGGTCACACTCTCGTCTGTGGCTGAACCTGGAAAGCGGGACGACCTTTACGGTTCCAGTTCAGTCTTAACCGGCGTTGGCTTAAAACTTTTTAGTCATTCTTTTATGATTTCCGGAGGGGCGCTTTGGTTTAACAAACTGGACGAGAACCCGGTAATAAGCACGAAATCCCTTGCATGCACTCCATTCGTTGGGCTATCAGCTGATATTGAACTCCGGGAGCTACTTAATGGATTTGAATCAATATTTAAAAAATGAACAACGTGAGAGCTATCAATTTCTTTCTGCCAATAATCATTTGCCTGGGGCTGGGGTCCTGCGTTCTCTATGATGACGAGGCTTACGATCTTTCGAACTTCAACGTTGACGATGTCATCGTCAATGTGACGCCATCCAGAAGCCTGGTATCAGCCAATGGGCTGGATACAACGTCCATCGTTGTAGAGCTGCCGATTGAGGCCGACACCGTGACTGTTTCGATAGAGACAAATCTGGGCACGTTTGTTAGCTCAGGAACGCAAAAGTTTTCAGGCACTTCTTATCGAAGAAGCATGGGCGGCACTAACAAACACCTTGTTGAAGCCCAGCTAAAAGCAGGGGCTGATGCGGGTAAGGCAATCATACAGGTTCAGGTGGCGGGATTTCAGGAGAGAGTTGAGGTAGAATTTGCCAGGAATTACCCGAATGAAATTTCTGTTACACCCAGCAAGATTGGGGTGGTCAGAGGCTTTGGAAATGAGATTGAACTGAGCATCGCACTTTTAGCACCTGTCGGGATGGTGTCAAACAATCATCCCATAGAAGTAACCGCAACAGATTCAGCTCAAAATTCCATTGGGAATTTTAGGGTTCGGCCTGGTAGCTATAGTTTAAATTCCGCCAACGCAGTTTTCTCTGTGGCTCCCGACACTTCATATGTTGGACCCATTCATATTTTAGTTAATACACAGGGAGATGCCTCTCCTCTTAATCATGAGATAATCATTTATTCACTTGACCATTGAGAACAATGAAATTAAACCAAATTGACGAATCGCATTTTAATAAAGAAATCGAAAAAGCACTCAATGAGGCAATAAATAAGCTGGGAGTCGATGAAGAACTCGTGTTTGAATCATTTGTTATTCATGTAAAAGAAAAATTAAAACCAGCCTGCAGGAAGGTGAAGGTATGCAAGAGAATGAAAAATGGAAAAGTGAAATGTAAATGGGAAAAAAGATGTGATTAGTGCGAGTAAAGATCCTTATTTCTGAGTTTACGATAAATTTTCGCTGCTGTAGCCTCTGCCCTCAGCACTCCCTAGTCCCAATGGGCCTTTCACAGCCAGACCCACTTTCCCCACCCGGGGCACCTATGCCATACATGTGAGAGAGAATGCCGACTACCTCCTTACCCATGAAGCGAAGGCAGGAAAGTAGCAACACCCTTGCAGAGCAAACTCTAATTAAAGAGGTTACTCTCACCACCCCGCAGGTGTAACCTCTTTAATCTTCGAAGCGGCAAGGGTCTTTTTTTGAGGTACCAGCTTCGGTTTCGGGGCTCTACAGCGGCCAGGCGTCGGTACGGCGGGAAGGCCATAGGGCGGCGGCCGTCAGACGCCGGGTGTTGGCGATAAAGCAATAGCTACAGTCCCGATTACGAGAATCATCTTGCTGGGCAACGAAACGACGGTTGTGTTCGAAGCTGTAGCGGAGAGGCTTTACCCCCAAATAAGCCCATTTCAATCGTTTCAGGACACAAAAACAGGGTCGTTGAATCACAAGCGCTTATCCCGGTACCTGTTAAGCGCTTGTCTCACCCTATGATAAGCGCTTGTCTCGGTACCTCATAAGCCTTTGTCTCACCCCCTCATAAGCGCTTATCTGCCAACGGACAAGCGCTTAACTGAAGACGGACAACGGCTTAACAGCCAACGGACAACGGCTTGTCACCAACCCGCATAAGGGCTTAACACCTACCCACACGAAGGCTTCACTGGTAGTGGTACAAGGTTTCGTGGTTAAAGCAGTTGCTCTGGGTACCTATCGAACGGCTGTGCGCTTTGTTCTAATAACTGATAGCTGCCTTCCGTTGGGGGTGACCTGGGTACTTTTTACACCAGTGTGAAGTCAGAAGGAGCAGCCAGCCCCGAAGAGTTCAAGAAGAGTAATATCTCGGCAGCCAAAGTAAGGTTTAAGCCGGGTAAAATCTTTATGAGAACCCTCCAGGCAGCGGACTTTAAAAGGAAAAACAATGGCAGCATGCCACCGGAGCCAACTAACGGTAGCACTCCCTGATTTAGGGCCTGAAAAAGTTGGTGAGGGTTTGAAAAAAGATGGTGAACTTTTCAGAAAAGTTGGCCGGAAAACCAAAACTCAACGCCAACTTTTAAAGACCCGACGTAAAAAGCCCAGGAGGTGAGCAGTTTCACTGCCGGTTAAGATGATGAAAAAGGCCTTCGGGCCTTTTTTTATTGGGTTAATCGGGAGGGCAAAAGTAAGATTTGATGCTGCTTACCTAAGCTTCAGGCTTTGGCTCAAACCTCAATCAACTAACAGACACGCCATGGCAAGATGGTTGGAAACTGGGTGCCAGCCCTGCCACCACACCAGCATCACCCCGGTTGCAACGAAGGGGCGAGGAATCCTCAAAGCCGGGCAGCAAGCCAGATAAACCTCCGTCCAGGTCGGGGGATTCTGTTCTGGCTCACTTCACTATCACTCTGTTTAGATCTCGCCTGCACTGGCCGTAAGCCAAATACTGCAAATACGATGAGACTCTGTTTGATCTTGAATTCTTTGAAGGCGAATTGTTTTTTGTGGTCAAGTTTTGTAAAAAAATCAAAAGTGGTGCTATAAAGGAGGTTTATTGTATCAATTTAATAAAACTGAAATTTTCTTCCCTTTTGATTCTGAATTGTTCGTAGAGCAAAGAACAATGTTTAGTCTAACTACGTTTTAAATGTGAGACGGCTCAAGGACGTCCCTAGTAGGTGAGCAGCTAGTTGAAATTTACCCACGCTAAATTTTAAACTAAAATCTATGCTGTATGAAAAATCTGCTACTACCTCCCATTTTTGTTTTTGTACTATCTTTTAGTTCTGACGTTTCTGCTTGTGAGCGTTATATGACTCCCTGGGAAAGCGGAACCTACAGAATAATAGAGCCAGAATTACGCAATTTAAGGGCTTTAAAAAACAATGCTGAGAGGGCCATGGGTACTACGAATGGTCATCGAAGAGCGAATGCCAACCATGATCATAGCTATGAAATGTGGAATACTTTGTATCGTTTGGGTAACTATGCAATAGGTATGTATTCTGGAACTGCAAGAACTAAACTATCACCGCCCCAATCGATGGCTGAGATAGTAAGTGCAAATAGTTTGTTAAGGGATATTGTTAGAACAGTTGAAGCTAAAGTCGGTATAGAGAGAAATTGGAGTAATTTAACTTCTGACGATTGGAAAACGTTATTGTCTGCTATAGGAGGTCTCCTTGACGAAGAAATGGCCTTTAAGAATTCCTATTGTTCTAGACAATCGTCGTCAAGCGGCACTTTTTCTTATGACTTTACTTTAGAACATAACAAACTTCCCTTTGTCCTAAGTTTTATTGATGGTTCGGTAACAGTTAGAGCTAAAGTTAAGGTAGGAGATTTCACTACATCGATAAAGGGAAAGTATCATCCGGGTGGATCGGATTTGCCTGGTGTGGAATACCTAATAATTATTTCTGAAGACAATGTAGCTTATGCTTATGATATTCGAGCAACAGACCTATCTCTTGATGTAGTAAATTCTCGACTACAGGTGAAAGGAAAAACAATTACCCTGACAGCTGTTAAAAATTCCGATGCTAGTCAACTTTGACCCGATTAGTTAATGGCTGCAAATGAGAGTGTCGTTATTTCGTCCACTTCTTTGCCCAAGGTTGCCGTCATGTAGATTGCGAGGAACGAGCGAGCCGACGTGGAACCCGACGCAGGAACGGCATCCCCATGATGATTGCACTAGGATGGATAAGGCACTGTATCAGTCCTGGGTGGTATGTCAGGGAGATTTCTCCGTTTCACTACGAAATGACGATGCTTTTAGAGAGGTTGGCTGTTCAGCAACATTGAATCAACGAAATATAAGTACAACCGACCTCCCCATACCAGCGTCATCCCGATTGCGAGGAACGAGCGAGGGATCCCCTGGGTAATGGCATTAAAGTGGATCAGGCGCTATATCTGTCCTCGGTGGTATGTCTTGGAGACTTCTCCGCTGCGCTATGAAATGACTATGGTGATGAAAGCTATGGCAGATCAGAGTCAATAAACCGTCATTCTCTTCCCTCAAAACCTTATTTCAGTCGTTTCAGAGCATAATAAAATAACCATTTTACCAAAAGCGCTTGCCTGACCCCACCATAAGCGCTTGTCGTGTGTGCCTTGGAGAGGGAAGAAAAGAGAAAAAGATGATTATCCTACAGAATGAGTGAAAAAGAGACTACTTTTAGCTTAAAATAGGTGTATTTACTCCAAATGAGTTAGATGTCCGCATTCTTAGTAAACTAAATAGTCGCCACGGAATGGAAGAAATTGTTTGCCCTAGTTGTAGCAGCCGGATTTTAAAAGGTGGATTATTTTGTACGAATTGCGGTACCCCGTTGAAATGTAAGAAGTGTAATCAAAGCTTTACTTCAAAATCTAATTTTTGTAGCGCTTGTGGGACTGCGGTCACAAGCGTGGAAAGTAGTTCCGGTGCTTTTAACGAAATAACATTTAAAGAGAACTCTGATGGCAGAACCTTTGAAGCCAGATTTACAGATCCGATAGGTAAGGATGTTGTGGAAACGTTTGGCAAAATTGTTACTAGTAGACAGCTACTCTTCAGTAGCGATAGTTCACAAAGCGCTGATCTCAAAGACAATACTATTGATGTCACAGACACTAGTTTAGAGGAGATTGAAAAGAAAAACGACGGAAAACAAGAAAAAATATCGGACTCAGCTAAAGGTTACCCAAGCCTTGATACGATAGCAATAAAAAATCTTCCAGCAAATGAATCTGAATGGATAGTTGTTTATGCTTTTTACTCGTCTGACTTTGGAGTTAAGACCTTCACTCGTCAAAATCTCATAGAGGCATATGAATCATCCCGAAGAAAAAATAAGAAAAGAATTAGTCAACTTACTCCCTATTTGAATGCAACAGTGAAGTCAGGAGACGTAAATCCGCTAGGAGATGGAATATACTCTCTTCTTGACAATGGAATAGAAAGAGCAAAGGAGATAGTTCAAAGAAAAAATGGTAGCCCTGGCAAAAGGCAGAAACTATCAAGCAAGACGGTTAATAAGCCAAAGGAAAAACCACAAAACCTCACAACAAAGAAGACCTTAGCAAAGAATGTTGTTCAGGAAAAATTTGATACTCACAGCGGTGAAAAGACTCTTGGGAAATTTTATGAAGATAAAACTCCTGGAAAAAACACCGGAAAAAGAATTCTCACAATTGCATACTATATCACCAAAATATTGGGGCAGAATAGTTTCTCCGACGGCAATATAGATTATGCCTATCGAGTTTTGCAACTGGACAAACGACCGAAGCATCTTAGGCAGCAAATTATCAATTTCAAAAACTCAAAAGCCTGGTTTGAAGAAGGGGAAAATGGATCATGGCGGCTTTCAAGACATGGTGAGATTTACGTTGAAGATAATTGGTAGCTTTAGGTAATGGAGTCATTGGAAACGTTTGTTGGTCGCCTTCCACATTTTGACTCGTTGAGTAGCGCCGAGCAGATTGACTACCTCGTTTACTATATTCTTATAATAGAAAAAAAAGAAGGAGGTGCAAAAGCGAAGGAAATTGAAGGCTGTTTTAGCTCCCTTCATATCCCAGCGTACTCGAATATCAATGCATATTTGGGTAAGTTTTCAAAAAAGAGTAAACACCAGAAATTCATAAAGAGAGGTACTCAGTACTTGTTGGAAAGGCGCCGAAAGCTCAGTATCGATCAGGAAGTTGGTGAAGTTCAAATCCCAAAACCAACTAACGACCTTTTTCCAATGTCTCTGTTTCAAGATACGAGAGGGTACTTGGAGAAAATTGCTAAGCAAGCTTGCATTTGCTATGACGTAGGACTGTATGATGCATCTTTAGTGATGACTAGAAAGCTCATCGAAACGCTGATAATTGAATGTTTCGAAAAACATCAAATTGAATCAAAAATAAAGGGGCCTGATGATCACTTTTTTTTCCTAAGTGATTTAATCGTAAAATTTCAATCTGAAAACTCCTGGTCTATAAGTAGAAATACGGCATCGAGTCTGCCGCAAATAAAAAAATATGGAGATTTAAGTGCACATAATCGGAGATTCAGTGCAAAAAAAGCAGATTTAGACAAAATCAAAGATGATTTAAGAATTGTGATCGATGATCTGTTACATCTTATTGACTTTTCTAAAAAAGGTAACGTCGCCTAGTTCAGTGGCTAACCCATTTCATCTTCAAAACATTTAAAGTGAAATTAGTGCGAATTCTCACCATCATGAATGAGTTTTTTGCAAGGAGGCCCTAGGTGGCTAGAAAGAATTGTTGATTTATGCGTCGTGAGCGCCTTTTTCATATCCCTAACCCAATCTGCATTTTCCTCAAATAAACCGCTCCCTGTACTGCAAATTATACATCCCGTAAAGCAGGCATAGGCTCGTGGCTACCAGCAGGTAGAGGCGGTTGCGGAAAATGATGGTGGTCCAGATGAACTCGCTCATGTCACGGGGTTCGCTGAAGGGGTTGAGGAACACGTTGTAGGGGCTGCTTTGCAGCGGGTTGGCAAACACAAAGAACATAAAGGCAATGATCACGATCACGATGGCCGTGCCGTTGCCATTGCGGATGAGGGTAGACACCACAAAGGCCACCGAGGAAAGAAAGACAATGGGAAACATGACCTGGCCCAGCATAGGCAAAATGTCGAAGCGGAGCAGGGTGAAGTTGGCCAGCGCTGCCAGCACGAGCAGGATACTGGCCGCCACGCCGGCGGTGATCACAAAGCGCACCAGCCACACCTTGTAGCGGTAGTTGGGAATGCCGAAGATGGTTTCCAGCATTTTGGAGTCGTCGTCGTTTTGAATGCCATAGGCCATGGGGTAGAAGATGAGCAACAGGCCGGGGAACACCAGGAACCCGTAAATAACGGCCTCGTTGAAGTTGGGGTCGTCGAAGATGGCAATGAGCACGATAAACCCAAAAAACAGGAAGGCCGCCACCACAAAGTATACAAACTTGTTGGCGAAGATGACCTTCACATTGTAGGTGATCAGTCTATACAGCAGGAACAGGTAGCTCTTCATTGGCTTTGTTGTTTTTACTTTTCATTAACCACAGGTAAGCGTCTTCGAGGTTGGCCCGCACCGGCGTGGCATCGGGCCTTGGCTGCTCACCCGCCAGGCATTTCACCCTAATCTTGTCGCCTTCCCGCATATGGTGGACAATCACATAATGCCCTTTTTCTTCTTCAAACTGCTCCGGCGAGAGGTGGAATTCCCACACCTTGCCTTTGGCCAGCTCGGCCATACTGGTAGGACTGCCGTTGTATTCGATATTACCGGAGATGAGCACCGCCAGGTGGTTACAGCTGCTGGCAATGTCTTCGATGATGTGGGTGGAAAACACCACAATGCGCTCCCGGCTCAGCTCCACCAGCAGGTTGCGGAAGCGGATGCGCTCCAAAGGATCGAGACCGGCCGTGGGCTCATCCACTACCAGTATTTTAGGCAGGTGGAGCAAAATCTGGGCAATACCAATGCGCTGCTTCATGCCGCCGGAGAAAGAACCAATCTTTTTGTGCTGGTGCTCGTCCATGTGCACGGCCTTGAGCACGTACTGCACCCTGTCTTCTCTTTCTTTTTTGTTGCTGATCTTCCGCAGGATGGCCTGGTAGTCGAGGAACTGGTAGGGCGTCATGTTTTCGTAGGTGCCAAAAGCCTGGGGCAGGTAGCCAATGAGGCCCTGGAGCTCTTCCCGCTTCAGGGTGGTGTCGTGGCCATTGATCCAGATCTTGCCATAGCTCTGGTCCATGATGCCGCACAAAATCCGCATCAGGGTGGTTTTACCGGCGCCGTTGGGGCCCAGCAAGCCAAACATACCCTGCTCAATGGTAAGGCTCACACCCTTCAGCGCTTTGAACTGCGACTTCTTAGGCTTCACATACGGAATGGCCAGGATCAGCTTCCAGTACAAGCGCCGGATGCCTTTGAAGCGCCCGGTGATTTGCGCTGGGTCTACTGTTTTCTTTGCCAGCGTATTGGCCATGCGCACCAGGAACAGGCCAATGAACCACAGCAGGATCAGCACAATGCCTAAGCCTTTTACCTGTATATCGGCGTAGAGGTACACGGCACTGGCAATGGGGAAGACCCAGTAGAGGAGTCCGCTCAGGAAGCTGAACAACCGTGGTCGCTTGTCGTCGGCCCATTGCTCCACATCGTGGAAGATGGAAAGGAGCAGGGCGTGCAGGGCCATCATGAACACCAGCTGCCAGAAGGCTTTGTCGAGGAAGAAGTAGACAAAATAGACGAGGAAACCCATCAGGGCCACTTGCCAGATCAGGTTTTGAAGGATGCTTTTTCCTGTGATGATTTCTTCACCCCGCTCGTCAAACAGGCGCTTGTTGCCTTTCCATTCCCGCAGCCAGCGGCCGGGTCTGCCATACACTTTGGTGAGGTTCTGCACTTCAATATGCATTTTCTCGTCCTTGCTCACCATTTTGGCGTTGGCCTGGCGCAGGGAGGTCATGATGAAATGGGTGCCACCCGGCACAAGGATCAGGGCCGAAAGGAACCAGATCGACTGCCAGAGGAAGCCTTCTATTTGGGTGAAGATGAGCAGAGTAATCAATGTCATCAGGCCGATCTGCGAGAATTTTATCACTGGCTTGAGTCCTCTGAACCAATCGAGCACACTTTCGAAGCCTGCACTCATGGTAGGGATGTAAATCAGCGTGAGGATGGTGGCAAAGGCCAGCCCGCCCATCACGGTAATGGCAAAGGGTTGCCCAATGCTGACCACGTATTCTGCTTCACCCAGCGCCAATGGCAGCATGGCCACAATGGTGGTGATGGACGTAATGAGGATGGGCCTGATCCGGGAAATGCCACTCATGATCAGGGCCCTGTATTTGTTATAGCCCTGGCGGCGGAGCAAATGCGAATAGTCGATGAGGATAATGCCGTTGTTCACCACCACGCCCAGCAGGATAAGGAAGCCGATGAGGGTATTGGCGTTGAGCAGGGAGTTGCCGGTAAACGTGAGGCCGATAAAGGCCCCGATAGCAGCCAGTGGAATAGAGAACATGATCACCACGGGCAGGTAGAGCGATTCGAACACTGCCGCCAGGATCATGAAGATGATGACGATGGCGGCGGCAATGAGGAAATAGAACTCGTCGAACAGGCCTTCGTCGTGCACCACGTCCACCACAATGCCGGAGGGGATATTGATGCCGGCCACAATCTGGTCGATCTCCAGGCGGGAAGCCTCCAGCAGCGATTCGGAGTTCACCACTTCATCGATAAAGCTGTAGGTGATCTCAATGCGTTTCTCCTGGTTGAGCCGCCTGATCCGGCTTTCACCGGCCGAGTAAATCACCGAGCCAATGTCGGACAGGGTATGTGTAGCGCCTGCGGCATTGGTGACGTCCATTTCCCGCAGGTCGTTCATGTCTTTGGCGGCCAATTCCACCTGGTCCTGCGTGCGGATGGTGATTTCAAACTCTTCGTCGCCGCTCACAAAATTGGAGCCTGAAGCAAAGGAGGGCTGGAAGTCGTTGAGACCTGTTGACACATCCTGCTGGGTGATGCTGTTGGCACTCATCCGGCGCTGGTCAAACAAAATATGGGCTTCCGGCCGCTCCGGGCTCACGTTCACCGTGCTGCGCTCCACCGATTGCAGCCCTGCAATGAAGGTATTGATGTCGTTGGCAATGGACTGCATGGCTTCAAAGTCGTTGCCCTTGATAATGACCTGCTCGGAAGCGCTGCCAATACCCAGCATGCGCTCGAAGTCGTCGGAAGGGGAGAAGCCGCCACCGTCCTGGCCTGCGGAAGCAGGTGGCGCATCGAGGGAGATGTCGAGGTCTTCGAAGTCTTTGGCAATGGCACTGAGCCTGTTTCTCAGGTCGGCTGCCGAAATGGTGTCCAGCTTATTGAACCCTTCCACCACCTGTACAGTCAGCACGGAACTGCCTTCCGACACCTGGCTGATTAGCTTGTCCACCACAGGAATGGCCATCACCTTTTCTTCTACCTTTTGCGTGAGCAAATCGGTAGAAGCCAGCGTAGCACCTTGCGGCATAGTCACGAACATGTTCATGTTCTCGGTTTCCACCTCGTTGAGGCTGGCCACGCTGATCAGCAGGCTGAGGCCAATGGTGATAAAGAACAGCACAATGCCGCCGATGATGGTAAAGGCGGGCCTTCTGAAGCACGACTTCAGGATGACCATGTACATCTGGATGGTGCGCTGACGAATCGAAGCGTTCTTAATTAATGGAGCCTTTGATTCGTCGGTCTTGTCGATAGCGGCGTGGGCCAGCATGGGAATCAGCACCAGGGCCACTACCAGCGACACCAGCAGCGTAGAGATAATGGACACGCCGATTTGTGTGCCAATGGTGGTTGCCAGAAAGTTGGTAGAGAAAATAAAGGGCAGGAACACCGTGACTGTAGTCAAAGTAGCTGCGATGACTGACCGCATTACTTCTTTGGTACCCTGCACCACCGCTTCTTCAGCCGGTTTTTTGTTCACCACATGGCGGTAAATGTTTTCGATCACCACCACGCTGTTGTCGAGCAGCATACCAATGGCCAGGGCCATACCTATCAGCGTGAGGCTATTGATGGAAATGTCGTAGGCGTAAAAGAAGTTGAAGGCCGTGTAGACCGAAATGGGAATGGCCAGGGCAATGCTAAGGATGAACTTCAGCCTGCGCAGGAATACCCACAGCACGAAGATGGCGAGCAATCCGCCGGTAATAGCCAGCTGCTGGATCTGGTCGATGTTTTTGCTCATCGCCTCGGCCTGGTTGTTCTGCACCACTATCTGCACGTCCATGGGCTCCAGCTCTTCGTTGAGCTCGTCGATGGCGGCAAGTGTCTTGTCAGAAAGCGCAATCAGGTTGGCCTGCCGGTCTTTGGAGAGGCGGATCGACACAGCGTCTTTGCCATTGACCCGGCTGAGGGTGGTTTGTTCTTTCACCCCAAAGAATACTTGGGCCACATCACTCAGGAGCAAAGGCCCTTTTTCCGACACCACCAGGCTTTCGATATTGTTGATGTCTTTGAGCTCGGCGGTCACATTCACAAACACATTCTGCCCGTTGAGCTCTACCTGGCCTACAAAAGCACTCTTGTTGGAGTTTTGAGACAGCACACCGCTGATGGTATTGGGCGTGATGCCATGGGCTTCGCACACAGCGTTGTCCATGATGATCTCTACGGTCTTTTGCCTGCCGCCAAACACTTCCACACCACCCACACCGTCGATCTCGCTCAGGCGGTCGAAGATGTACTGGTCGGTGACGTTCCGTACCCTGTCTACACCACCGCTGCCCAGCACCTGCACATCCATGAAGGCGTTAGAGAACTGGTCGGTATCGACTTTGATGATATTGACCACAAACTCCGGCGTGAGGTCAGCCTTGATGCTGGCCACCTTTTGCTCCAGCTTGAGGTAGGCGTATTTCGTATTGGTGCCCTGCACAAAGGAGATAAAGATCATCCCTTGCCGGCTGTCGGCAGTGGCGCTGATCTCGTCAATGCCTTCCAGGGTGCCAATCACGCCTTCCAGTGGAATGATGGCCTGGCTTTCCATGTAGGTAGGGTCTACCTCCGAGGCGGAACTCAACTGCACAATCAGGATGGGCAGCTCCACATTGGGGAACAGCTCCACCGGCAGCTTGTTGTACGAGATATAGCCCATCACCGAAAACCCGATGAAGAGCATCGATACCAGTACTTTCCGCTTGATGATGGTATGTAAAAGTCCGGTGTTAGACATGAGAGGCTTTGGTAAGGCGGCGTTTTACATTGGCCAGTCGTTCGACAATGCTTTCAATGGTTTCGTAAAAACACGGGATCACAATCAGCGTGAGCAGGGTAGACGTTACCAATCCACCAATGACAGCCACGGCCATCGGCGCTCTGAGTGCAGCACTTTCACCAAATCCGAAGGTGAGGGGCAGCAGGGCCAAAATGGTGGTGAGACTGGTCATGATAATGGGCCGGAACCGTCGCTGGCCCGCATCGAGGATAGCGTCCCGGATAGGCATGCCATCTCGCTTGTTTTTATTGATGCTATCGACCAGGATAATGGCATCGTTCACCGCAATACCGGTGAGCATGATGATGCCGATAAAGGCCATCATGTTCAGGGGCATGCCCAGGATAAAGAAGGAGAGGAGGGCACCCACACCGGCCAGCGGAATGGTAAGCAAAATGGTGAAGGGGTGGAGCAGCGACTCAAACTGAGAAGCCAGCACCATGTACACCAGCACAATGGACAGGATGAGTGAGAAAGTAAGGTTCTGCATCGACTCCTTGCGCTTGAGCTCCTGGCCCGCCACATCTATTTTGTATTGCGGCGGCACTGTCAATCCTGAAAGACCGTCCTCCAGCGACTTCACCACTTTATCGTAAGGCTTTTCCTGGTTCACCCTGGCGCTGATAAGCACCACCCTGTTTTGGTTTTTTCGGTAAATGGAGTTGGTGGCAAACTCAGTCGTGATGTGGGAGATCTCACCTAAAGGAATTTCCTGCTCCCCGCTTTTGATCCGCATATTGTCGAGGTCGGCCAGCGACACCTCGGGCACTTTGATTTCAATGTCCTGCATCTCACCGCCCCGTTCGATGGTGCCTGCATGCTTGCCTTCCAGCTGGTCTTTGATTTGTGTGACCACGTCTTCGATGGACAGCTTGAAGAGGCCAGCCCTGTACTTGTCCACATCCACCTGGATTTGGGGCACGCCCTGCTCGAGGTTCGACATGGGTTCGTAGATGTCGGCGTTGCGGGTCATCACGGCAATGACGGAGTCGGACAACGAACCGAGGGTTTTGAAGTCGGAGCCACTGATCTCGACGGCCAAAGGCATTTGCTCTTCGCCCAGCACGGAGTTTAAGGCACTTTCATCGTTGGAAAAGGTGGCTTCCAGTCCGGGAATGCTTTCGAAATAGGTGGACAGCCTGTCGGTGATGGAGGCAATGGCCAGCTCGGTGCTTTCGTTGAAGATCAGCTTCAGGTTGGCCGTGTTTTCTTCGTACACATTCTCGTTTTCGATACCCGACTGACTTTGCTCCGGCCCAATATGGGCATACACTTTGTCGAGTTGCCCTTCGAAAAGTTGAAACAGCTGGGCTTCGATCTGTCCGACCGTTGATGACGTGCGGGCCAGTGCGGTGCCGTTGGCGAGCTTGAGGTCTACCGAGATGGCCCGTGTGCCCGACTGCGGCATGTATTCGCTGCCAATGACTGACACCAGCTGAAACGACCCCACCACCAGTACCAACGAGGCAATGATGAAAGCGATGCGGTATTTAAGCACACCGTCGAGGAAGCTGCGGTAGCGGGTGAACTTCAGTGGCTGTACTTCCAGCACTGTTTTGTCGTTTTTGAATACCCTAGCGAACAAGGTAGGAATTACGAGTATAGCAACTGCCAGAGAAGAAAGCAGAGAAAAGGCTACTGTCCAGGCCTGGTCACGGAAGAGTTCACCGGACGGGCCTTGCAAGTAAACGATGGGCAGGAACACGATGATGGTCGTCAGGGTAGAGGCGGTAATGGCCCCGCTTACCTCGGCCGTACCGGCAATGGCAGCGTCTATGACACTGAGGCCTTCTTCCCGTTTGCGGAAGATGGCTTCCACCACCACAATGGCATTGTCGACCAGCATGCCCGCACCGAGGGCCAGTCCGCCGAGCGTCATTACGTTCAGGGTAAGCCCATTGAAGTACATCAGGTTAAAGGTGGCTATGATGGAGATGGGAATGGCAATGCTGATGACCAGCGTGGAGCCGATCCGGCGCAGGAAAACAAAGAGTACCAGCATGGCAAACAAGGCGCCGTACAAGCCCGATTCTTTTACCTCGTCGATGGCTCCCTGGATAAACCTTCCCTGGTTTTGGATGATCACAAACTCGTAGCCGGGCACGGAGGTCTTGAGGCCTTCCAGCACCTCGGTGAGCTCGTTCACAGCGTTCACCGTGTTGTACCTTGTTTCCTTGTAAATGGACATGCCCAGGCTTCTGCGCTGGTTCACCCGCACGATGCTACCGGCTTCTTTGTCCATGATTTTGAGTGTGGCGACCTCCCGAAGCAATACTGGAACTTGATTACTTGTTACTGACTGATTATTAGTTGTTTGTGCTGTTTCAGTTGAAGTAGTTGTTACGGGTGCTGTGCTGGCTGCCGGCGTGGAAGTTCCTGCGGTAGTGTAGCCCACCACGAGGTTTTCCAGGTCTTCGGGTTGCTCTATAATACCCAGGCCTTTGATGATGTATTTTCTGCCCAGCTCTTCAATGAAGCCGCCGGAAACGTTGCGGTTGTAGCTTTGAATTTTGGCTACCAGGTCATTCACTGTGAGCCCAAAGGCCGCCAGCTGATGAGGGTCTGTTTCGAGCACAATCTCTTTTTCCTGCTCTCCTGAAAGACGCACTTCGGCAATGCCCGGCAGACGGATGAGCTCGTTCCTGAAGTTGGTTTCGGCTACTCTGCGCAGGGCATCAAAATCGTTGGACGCCGGATTGTAGATGCCCAGGATCATGACCGGCGTAGCATTGGGGTCAAACTGCGAAATGGCGAACTCATCGATGTCGTCGTTTAGCGAATAGCTCGACAGCGACTTCTGCAGATCGAGGAAAGCCTCGTCCATGTCTTTGCCCCAGTCGTAGTGCACGGTTACCCTGCCATAGCCCGTCTGGCTGATAGAGCTGACTTCCACGGCACCACTCTGACGGATGGCAATGGACTCGATGTTTTCCACGAACTGTTTTTCGATCTCCGATGGCGGCCGGATGCCGGCCTTGAGCTCAACGAAAAGGGTGGGGTTCTTCAGGTCAGGGAAGAGCTCTATCCCCAGCTTATCGAAGGAAATGGATCCAAGAAGGATGACCGCCATCACCATCATGAGAATGGTAATAGGGTAGGAAACGGCTAATGAGACGATCTTTTTCAAAGCTGTTGGGTTAGGAGGGTGAATAGGGAATTGGTGATTGGGAGCTTCGACTGGGATTTTGCCCCGGCCCTAAGCCGGGCACCCCTAAAGGGCGCACCTGAGCGATTCGCTTCCCGTTGGCTACCGAATCCGCTGTTTGGGGCACGAAATATAGGGAATGAAATGGTCCACCATACGCCCTTTAGGGTAAGGGGTTGAAATTCAGCCAGGGATACGATCTTTTTCACGCTTTTGGGGTTACTTGTTAAATGTTAATAGTTATTGGTTACTTCCGTCTTCTGTCTTCCGTCTTTCCCGGGCTTTTGTTATCTGACCCGGCGGCTGACGGTTTCCTTCGCACTTTCCATCGCTACCGTACCGACGCCTGCTTCGGTCTTCCAACTTCCAACTTCCGTCTTTCCTCACTTCCTTCGACTGAGATTTTACCCCAGCTTAGGGTTATTCCTGATACTTTTTTAAAGTGCTGAGTACTTATGTTCATTTTATCTACTTTCTGTAATCAAATCCCTTCAACCATTGACATGGTATTTAGAACTATATGTGCAATTATTAAAGGCCAAAGATTTCTTCCAGTTAGTACATAGACAGCCCCAAAGACTAGCCCGATTAAACCTGTGGTTATAGATCTTGGCGAAAAGTCATAAGAGTGTCTAAAACCAAAAATTGCCGCTTGCATTAGTACTGCCAGTATAGTTGAAAGTGGGACTTTAGTAAACAGGGATTCAAATCGGTTAAGTGAGAATCCCCGATCTTGTAATTCTTCCAGAGAAGACTCAATCCAGACAAAGAATATGATAGAGAAGAAGTAAGGAATGTTTCCTTCGAGCTCGCTGAAGCTATTAGATTTTGAAACTGAATCTGTACCTGTAAATAGGATATCTCGCAGGAACATTTCAAAAATCATTATTGACACTACGGTGCCTAACAGAATGATGACTGCCACCACCAGCATTTTTTTATAGCTACCTGGCTTTAAGAGGCCGAGGTCTTTCCACGATTGCTTTCTGAAATAGAGAAGTAGTGTGGCTACTCCTACGGTGGTAATCGACTTGAATAATGAGTATCCCCAGAAACCCAGGCTATCAAATTTGATTTCCCTAACCAGAAACATAACTGAAAGGAAAATAGCCAGATCTACTAATGCATGTAGAGGCTGCACCTGTGCAGATTGTTTGGATAAAACAGGGCTTCTTGATTCATCGACGTTTTTCATCAATTATAGTTTCCTGGATCAGTTAATAACTAAACTATTGTATCACACTTACCTTGCTCTTGTTCCTCAGCGTCTCAAAGCCTGTTACCACCAGACGGTCGTTCATCTTCAGCCCACTGAGTACTTCAATGACGTCCTGATTTTCCAGGCCTGTCGTGATCTTTTTCTCGGTAGCTATACCATTCTCCACAGTGAACACCACTTTGCCGTCCTGGCGGGAGATGATGGTTTCCTTGGGGATCACAATCGTGCTGTCACGCTGCTCAGAAAGAATGGCTGCTTTGATGAACATGCCGGGGCGGAGCAGCTTCTTGTCGTTGTTGATCTGCAATACGCTCTGGAAGGTCCTGGTCTCTGTGTCGATGACAGGGGAGATTTGGCTGATCTTTCCGATGATGGTGTCGGTGGCCAGGTTGTAGTTGGTGATCTGCACTAGCTGATTGAGCGTTACCTCTGGCAGGTGCTTCTCAGGCAGCTTCACGTCCATGAGCAGGTGCTCGTACTCCATTACTTTGAAAAGCTCCTGGCCCTGATCGATGCGGACGCCATCGGTATGGTAGGGAATCGATACAATTACCCCGGTAAATGGGGCTTTTACGAACATTTTGGCTTTCTGGATCTCCGCATTTTCGTAGGCGTATTTCGAATTTACATAGTCAATTGACGCCTGGTTGAGTTCTGTTTGGGTCACACCCCCTTTTTCAAACAGCGACTTCTGCTTATTGAGATTGTTTTCCGACACCTCCAGGCTGAGCTTCTTTCCGTCGAGCTGGAGGTTGTTTTCAAACTCCTTATCCTCCAGCCTGATGATGACCTGGCCCTGCCGTACGGCGTCGCCAAGGGCAAAAGGACGTCCGGTGGCCGGATTGGTTTGTAGCCTGTACAAACCAGTCAGCTCCGATTTGATGGCGCCTTCCTTGGAGGAATAGACGGTGCCTGTGGTTTCGATGAACCGGGAGATCGACTGGGGCTTGATGATGGTCACAGAAACGGGAATCTTTATCTCGGTTTGGATATTCGATTCCTCGTTGTTGCAGGCTGTGACGGCCAGCAGCACCAGCAGGGTGCCGACAGTATTTTTAACGCTTTTCATGTATGTCGTCCGTGTCATAATATGTATGATCAGTAGTGGTCTTAATTAGAATTAGGTATAACAGGCTGCTGGTTTTCGAAGTCGTAAAGCGAAAGAATCTTCATGTTCAGCAACTCAATTTTATAGTTGATGAGCGCACTGGCCAGCGCACTTTTCTTGTCCGACAGCTGGCTTTGAAAGCGGTTGAGGTCGATGCTTGTCAGGTCACCATTGCGGTACCGCTCCAGGTTGATCTCGTAGGTCAGCTGCGCATTCTTTACGTTTTGCTGTGCTATTTCGATTTGGTTCTCCAGGTTCTGTAGGCTCCGGTACGTCTTCCTGATATTGATGATGATATCATTCTTCTGGTTTTGCAGGTCTACTTTGGTGATTTCAAGGTTGGCATTGCTGGCTTCCATGCGTGCCTTGTTTTCGCCCCAGTCCCAAATCGGGATGCTGAATGATATTGCTACCCTTGGGTTGACTGTTGGCGAATCGTATACCTGCGGGGCATTGATGTTGTCACCAAAGATCCCCATCGACAAGGCCACGGCTCCCTTGAATTCGTTTAGCGACTTGGTTCTGGTCAGCTCAAATTGTGAGCGTTCAATATCTATCGCACGTTGCCTCAGCTCGACCCGATTGCGCAGGCCCATCTCTATGGCCTGGTTAAGGTCAACCTCCCGGGTCACGAACTTGATGTCCACCTGTACGGCAATCTCTTCATCGAGGCCAATGCCCAGCAGGAGCTTTAGGTCGTCTGCCGCATTGTCGAGCGTTACCTGATTATTTTGCAGGGTGGACCGGGAGGTGGCCAGGTTGAGCTCGGCCTGGTACAGCTCTTCCATGGCGAGCAGGTCGGCATCTACTTTGTTTTTGGTGATTTCGTAGCTGATCTCCTGGTTTTCAAGTTCTGCTTTGGAAATCTCCAGGCTGTTCTGGCTTTGGTAGAAGGAATAGAAGGTCTGGGTGACGTTTCGCTCCAGCGTAAGCAGCTGAAGAGCATTGCTGATTTGTGCGTTCTCCAGGTTGAGTTCCAATTCCCGTGTTTGCAGCTTGTTTCGGTTGTAAGTGAAAATGGGCTGGTCTACTTGCAGGTACAAGTTATTACTATAGGTCTTTGTCCTAACATCTTGAAATTCAGAATAGTTATCTCTGTACCCAAACCGGTTAATGAGCGAGACCGTGCCGTCGGTGGCCGAGATGGGCTGGGAGACCGAAAAGTTGGCGAAGGAGTTATAATCCTCGTTGGTGTTCCAGCGGGACACCAGGTCGTTGAACAGCCTGGTTCTGTTATAGTCGAACGGTGTCACGTCCAGGCCAAACCTAGACTTCATCGCCAGTCGCTGGGCATCGAGGCTTTTTCGGTTGCTGTACAGGTTGAGCCTTGATTTCTTGATATCCGGGCTGCTGGTCTGGGCTATCTGGATGGCCTCTTCAAGTGTGAGCACTTGCTGTGCAAAGGCACCCTGCGCCGACAGCAGACTCAGCACGATTACCGCCACTATGGCCCCAAGAAGCAGGAGGGGCCGCTGGAAAGCATTTGGTCTCATAGGATTCGCTTTGGTTTGTCTTTTAAAGCTCATATCGTTTATTGTTTCACCCATTTCACGGCGTCGGCATATACAGTTCCAAATTCACTCTTGTCGCTGACTACTACCTTCCCACCATTCTGACCGAAGTAGTAGGAGCCCAGATAGTTCCAGCCATACTCTGCTTTGGAAATATTGAATTTGATATCGTCCGTTCCGTCGCTGTGATGGATGGCGTAGTTATAGTCGAATTGTTGGTTGTTGTCGTCCCGCCCGTTGAACCAATTCTGGTTCTTGCCCATCATGTACACATACACATCGTAGAAGCCTTCGTCAGGAAGCCTGGCCTCCCAGGTGGCCAGCTTGTCGCCATTGCCCGACCTGGTGAAGTGGGAGGAGCGGACAGACTTGCCATAAAAATTGGAGCCTGTGGTGGCCTTCCAATTTGAGCGTGAGCGGTGCCAGCTACCGACATACTTTTGATCAGAAGAGCTTTTGCTGTCGAGATAGGCCCGCAGGTAGGTAGGCTCCACAGGGCTGAACGTGCTGAACCCGGGATCTTCATTGTCGACGATCACTTCACTTTGGCTGGTGGCTTCGGTGGGTGGTAGCACCCTTTCTCCTTCGAAAAGCGTAGTGAGCTTGCGGGGGCTGAATATGCCTGTCGACATGGTGATCACCGAAGGAATATTCCTCGAAATGAGGGTATTAATCGTTATTTTGTCAGGCTTCTCATCAAGCACAAAGCCCAATTGTTTTGCTTCGCCTACTTTGATGACTGACAGATAGCCCGGTACGTCCTCTTTTACTTGTTGGGCCTCTCTTCGCCGGGAAAATTGATTGTCGTTTCCACCGTCATCGGCATTGAACTTTACTTCGATCACTCCATCATTGTCGCCG
The DNA here is from genome assembly GCF_040222385.1 of Imperialibacter sp. Lineage (GTDB taxonomy): Bacteria > Bacteroidota > Bacteroidia > Cytophagales > Cyclobacteriaceae > Imperialibacter. The sequence continues at coordinate 404,446 of NZ_JAVKDF010000022.1, read as the reverse complement.
GTGTTTTTCACATCAAGCAGCACCTGATAGCGCTTTCTGTCGCCATCGAGCACTTCAAACTTTTGCACGTCGTCTATTTCAAACGCTGGCTGTGCGGTGCTGAAATACACCTGTCTGATTACCGGGTCAATGTCGAGGCCAAAGTGTTGCTCGAGGGCCATCCTGAAGTCCTGGTAGTTGGTCAGCTGATGCTGGTGGCTGTTCACCCAGTTTTGTACAAAACCCTTGAATTCATCTTGCCCCAGCAATTGCCCCAGGTAAGCAAACAGGTACTGGCCTTTCAGCGAGACAGACTTACTGATCTTGTTGAAATCTGTTTCATTGGTCAGTATCTCGTTGATCATCGAGGTTCGCAGCAGCTCGTTACATTCCTCTTCAAAAGAGATCCCATTCATGTTTCTGGAATAGTCATTCTCCGTTTGCAGGTCTTTTCTCAGAAAGCTTGAAATGCTGCGATTGAGCAAGGGCCAGTCACGGCTCACTACTCCAGAATTGTAGCTATATAACTGGGGAAAGAGCGAGTAGTCAGCCTGATCTTCATCACGGTTACCATAAAACCACACGGTTCCCGACTGCTTGGTGAAAACCTTCTTGATCAGGTCTTTGAAAACGTTGGCCTGCTTTTCCTTGTCGCTCAGCACCTGATTGTCCCGTTTGGCTTGCTCGTCCATGTCCTTCAGCTGCCTTCTGAAATCAAACTCCCGGATATCTCCGCCTTCTTCCGGCCAGTACACCGTTTCTGGTTGCAGATAGGCTTGCTGGCTTTCGTATATTTTGTTGTAGGCAGCGAACAATAAGGGCGTTTCCACAAACTGCAATCTCCGAAAAGGGTAAGTGAGCTTCTGGCCGTCCTCGTATTCATTCACAACATCCCTGATGAGCAAGCTGAGGGTGTCGGTCAATTGCCCGAGGTACTCCGACGTGTAGTTGTCGTCGGGGTATTGATAGACTGCGTAAGTCACGCTGTCGACAATGATCTCCTGCTTTTCATAGGCACCTATGGCCAGAGAAATTTGGGGCAGGGGATATTCTGGTCGAAAACGGAAGAGATTGCCTTCCGTCGCCGCTTCGCCTTGTGAAACGGCGGTTTGGCCTTCTTTTACCTTCACCTCCAGTTGAAAATCGATAAATGACGTTCTTTCTTTCCTGGGTGACTCCCGGCTGTAGCCAATCTGTGTGTCGGGGTACCACAGCACGTCAGTGGTCAGCAGCACATAGTCTGACTGCAAATAGGCGTACTTTTTTGGTAGGGCAAACATCAGGTAGTCCCTTGGAAACTCATATCGCTCCTGATCCACTTCAAGATGGGCCACCGACTCCCAGACAGCACCCTCGTAGCTAATTTCAACCGTTGCTTTTTCGCCGGGCTGAAGCGTTATGGCATTATCGATTGAAACCACCTGCAAATGCCTTTCAAACTCCACTTTCCGATCATTCACAGTGAAGCTGCTGATGTCGAGGCCCGGGTTCAGTGTGAAGTAGAAGCCGGCCAGGGGCTTACTATGGTTGTTCTTTACCGTTAAGGTGGAAGTGGATATGAGTTTGTTTTCAGCCTGCTCAAAGTGAATGCGGTGGGTGAGAATGTCGGCGTTCGGCACCTCGGTCCATTCTCCATTGACAGCAATCATCTCTTGCCGCAGCGCAATCGGGGTCTCCCGCAGAGCTACCAGCTTAATCATAATGATAGCAGCTGCTGCCACCAATACCATTCCAAACAGGCCAGTCAGCAGCTTTATCCTTTTGTGGCTAGCGAGGCGGTCAAGGAAGAAGGCCGTAAGGAACAGAAAAGCCACTCCGGCCACCAGGTAGAATACCCGCTGCCATAAGGCGAAATCAAGGTGGGCAAAGCCGGTCATCTCTGACGCTAACATAGGCAGCCGGAAGGCCATGAAGTCGAGGATGTAGGAGAACTTGTCGAAGTAATAGATAAGCTCTACAGCCGAAAGGCCCAGCAGCAGCACAATGGTGATGGGCTGGTTGCGCAGTAAGGTCACAAACAAAAAGGCGATGCCCGTTGTGAAAATGACGGATGGCAAACTTATCAGCAAGGGATAAATGACGAAGGCCAGCGGATTGAATGCAGTGTTAGGGTTGGTCAGGTTGACAATCAGCGGAATACACAAAAGCACCAGATTCAGCCAGAAGAAGAGGTTGAAGAGCGCCAGTGCTTTGCCCAACACGTAATCGAGATTGGAGATTGGACGGGCGAAGAATACCTCGTTGGTGTCGAGTTTCTTGTCCTTCTTGATCAGACCAGTGGCCAGGAAGACCACAGCGGCTGCCTGCGCAATACTGATCATGACCATGGTGGTGTAGGGCATCATCCAGCTATTGGAAAGCTCAAACCGCCTTGGCAGGTCAATTTCTGAGAAAATGGCCAGGTTAAAAATGACCACGAAGCCAATACCTGCCAGCGACACAATCCGGAAAAACCAGTTGCGCCAAACCACTTTGGACTCGTAGCGGGCAATGGTCAGTATGTTCGAAACAGCACTCATACCAGTGACACCCCCAGTTGGTTCTCCATAAAATAAACGTAGGCGTGCTCCAGGTTGGGGTTCACAGTTGTTGCCTTTGGATGCGGTTGATCGGTCGCTATGAGCTGTGCCTCCCACTGACCTTCCACGGGAATGGTAGATACCACCGAATACTTGTTTTTGATGGCTGTAAACTCTTCATCCCCAAGAGTCACCTGCCATACGTGACCACGCACCTGATCAATCATGCCTTCCGGCGACCCTTTGAAAGCTACTTCTCCCTTGTTCAGCATCGCCATGTTGTGACAGGTACTGCTGATGTCACCCACGATGTGTGTGGAAAGGATGATGGTAACGTCCTTCTGGCTGAGGTCGGACAGGATGTTTCTGAAGCGGATTCGCTCTTCAGGATCCAGGCCCGTGGTGGGCTCATCGATGACCAGCAGTTTGGGATCTCCAATCAATGCCTGGGCAATGCCAAGCCTTCGTTTCATACCTCCAGAAAGCTTGTTGGCCATGCGCTCCCGCACATCCAGCAGGCCTACCTGGTCGAGCAGGTGATCGACCTTGATCTGGCGTTCTTTCTTTTTCAAGTTGGTGGCCAGCCGGGCGGCGTAGTCAAGAAACTCCCATGTTTTCAGTTTGGAAAAAAAGGTAAAATCCTGAGGGAGGTAGCCGATCATTGCCCTGATCTTTTGGCGGTGCTCGTTGATGTCCATTCCCTCGATGAGAATAGAACCAGAGGTAGCACTTTGCAAAGTCACCAGCGTGCGCATGAAGCTCGACTTGCCAGCGCCATTGGGCCCCAGCAGGCCAAACATGCCACTGCCTATGTCAAGGTCGACGTTGCGTATGGCCGCATGTCCGTTAGGATAGATTTTTGAGAGCCCTCTTATTTCAATGTTCATCAGCTACAGTTCACTTACAATAGGTGCTTGTTTTCCTGCCGGGATTACAAGCTTGTTTGAAATACGAATTCAAATTGTGACACACAGTCAGTCCTTAATCCTGTATCTGGATTTTGCTGCTTTTGTCTTTAGTGAATTGTATGTCGTCTACTCCATTTACCCGCAAGAATGAGTCATTGGTTATGCTGCCATTCAATTGTTTGATAAATGACCAAATTGTTACTTGCGATTTGTCCATCTCCACGGATAGCAAGTCGACACTTAACCCGGCGGCATTCAGGTAGGCCCCTTCTGATGCTTTAATGCTAAGACTCGTTAAATCGACGTTGCCGTCCATAGCAATGCTACCACCCGATTGATTAATAGCCAGCGTCTGCTGACTTAAGTCGGTTATGCTGACTGATGCCCTGGTGGCTTGCAGTCCTCTGAATGTGTTTTTGGAGACAAAGACAGTCACCTGAACCGGCTTGCCAGTGACTATATCATCTACTTTGAGCATCAAAGTGTCTCCAACCATCTCGTAGTTAACATTGGAAATAAAACCACCATCAATGCTTTTTACTTCGATGTGTGGCTCATCGGATGAGCTGATCGTCACCCTGCGCTCCGAGTCTGATAGCACAATGTACCCGACATTGCCAAGTGGAGCATTTTCGATCTGCGTTTCGGCACCACTCAAATCTCTTTTGTATCCCCGGAGTCTCACCTCAGTGAAAGCAGCCATCATATACAGAAGGATAAATCCGAAGAACCCAATGAGTATTTTGTTGCTGAGCTTCATAGTGGTCATTTTAAAGTTTCGATATGTTTTTTCAATTCGCCAGCCGTAACACCAAGCATGGCCGCATGGCGCAGGAAGTCGGGGAGTACCTTGCTGAAGAACTCCTCTTTTTTACTTTCGAGAATGATCTTTTGAGCGTCCTTGTTGACAAAATATCCGATACCTCTTTGATTTTCGATAATGTCCATGGCTTGTAATTCGCTATATGTTCTCATGATTGTATTGGGGTTGACGCCCATTTCTGATGCCAGCTCCCGTACAGAAGGGATTTTCTCTCCTGCCGGAAATTCACCACTCACCACCTTGTCGGTGATGGTATCTGCGATCTGCAGAAAAATGCTTTTACCGTTTTGAAATTCCATACTACGCCTCCCGTTCTTTAAGTTTCCTGTAGGCCACAAATAGCATGACCGCATTGGCAATGATTGCTGCAATAGCGAAGAAGCGAAAAGCAGAATGCTCTTCCGTTGGCACCAGCCACATCGAACCGTCAGAATGGTACCGATTGAGACCCAGAGGTTCCGCCATCACATAAATGACTGTGGAGTAGAAAATGATAATTACAGCCACCGAAAACAGTGTTTTAATCAACGGTTGTTTTGAAAACATGGCAGCGCCGGTGAATGGAACCACAAACAGCAGCAGGCCCAGGCCTGTGATCATTACACCGAACCAACCGACGGAATCAATCCCATTCGGCATTTCTACCGTCACCAGCTGTTGAATGCCAATAGCATCGAAGGAGTATTCAGTGAATAGGGTGAAGAAGTATCCTTGCAGGTTAAAAGTGATCCAAAACAACAACGGAAGTGCCAATAACATGACTCCAATTCTGGTGGCCAATTCGAATACGAATTTTTCCATCAGAGAAGCAGGCACCAGAAGGTAGTTCATCGTGCTTTCTTTCGCACGAAAACCTGGAAATGAATACCCCACATAGAGTAGTCCAAACACAATCACAAATCCAATAAGGAATCCCCTGAAATTGTCCAGATCATGAGGTCGTAGCTCCTCAGTAGCCTGAACAAATGACAGCAGGATAAACACCACACCCACATAGGCTCCGGCTGAAAAGCCCAGTAGCTTGTTGTTATGAACAAAGTGCTGTCTGCACAGCAGCATGAAGCGGCGACTGTTGAATATATTATTGGACATAGCTTTTCAATTTTTCGTTGCCACTCAATATGGCGTTAAACAATAATTCGATGTCTACAGAAGAGCTGCCATTTGATTGAGACGTAATCACTTTGTAGCCACCAGGCACCATCTCACTATATAGTATGTCGTCGCCTTCAGCTGTTGAGCTGGTGGAAAAATGAAGCCTGGAGGAAATATCGAAAAGGTCTTTCTGCATGATGAACTGGCCGCTATCGAGCATGATGATGCGGTCAATCAGGTTTTCCACGTCTTTTACCTGGTGCGTGGAAATAATAACGAGCTGATCTTCATCCAAAGCCCCGGCCAGTATCCTGCGAAAGATGGATTTAGACGGGATATCAAGCCCGTTGGTGGGTTCGTCCAGCACCAGTAGCCGGCACTTGGTGGACAAAGCAAAGGAGATGAGAAACTTCTTCTTTTGGCCGTAGGAGAGCTTCTGCAAGCTCTCTGTTTCAGGAAGCTCAAAGTCTTTCAGCAGCCTTTGTAGCAGAGCGCCACCAAACCTGGGATAAAAACCCGCATTGGCTTTAATGAAATTCTTAATGGAGATTCCCGGTAGATAAAACTCTTCCGATACGAAAAACATATCCTCAAGAAAAGAGGGCTGTCGTTTTCCGGGCTCGTAATTGTTCACGTTTACCGTGCCGCCGTCGGGGAACAGCAATCCGATCATCAGCTTGAGTAATGTCGTTTTACCTGCGCCGTTTTTGCCGAGCAAGCCGACTATGCTGCCTGCGTTGATCTGGCAATCGAGCTCCCGAAACAACGGTCGGCGCTTGTTGCCATAGTTAAAGTTAAGTTTCTTGATGTCAATCATTGTATGTGATTTACTGTATTACTTCACTAATACAGTGCAATGGTAGGAAAGGTTTCATAGAAATGCAAAAGGAGGGAAGAAGTTTTTAAAAAAAGTGGGAAAGTTACCCACCTAAGCCAGAGGCTTCGGCGGGCGAGGGAAAGGGGAGGTGGCAAAATATTTTTTTACAAACCAGGGCCTCCAATGGTATCATTGTGCTGAGTGGCACCGCCTTTGAATGTAGCTGGACTTAGTCCTTCTTGATAAAGATGAAATCGCCTCCTTCATCGCCAGTTCCCATAATTACACCGTCTTGGGGAACTGTCAAGCTGTTGTTCAATACACTTTTTCTGACTTGTGTAAACAGCTCACTGGAAGGAAGAAATTTGGTGTCATTTTCTGTGAGATATTTTACCAGGTACTTAAAAAACACCGAATTATCCGGCACTGTCGACATGGTGCCGGAAGTCATGGCTCTTCGACTTGGCATGCGGTAAAGTAGCTGTATTTCGGCAGAAGCTTTTCTAATTTCATCGCCACCGCCACGAGTTTTAAAAATGCCCCCGCTGAAGCAGGCATCCGAAATCAAAAGGGTATGGGCCGTGTTCAAGCCTCGTAGCTGCTCTCTCAAATCGCTGTTAGACAACCAATTGGAGGGGTTGTCGGGTCGGGCGTCTGTTGGCCACCAGTAACCTTGCTCTACTTTTTCGTCCCAGTAGCCATGGCCTGCATAAAAAATCAAGAGATTGTCACTCTTCGTTATCACCGAGCGAAGCTGATACAGTTGCCGAAAGATGGTTTCACGGTCAGCGTTTTCTAACCGAATAACGTCCTTTTTCTCAAACATATAATGGGAGGTCAATACCTCTTCCAACTTGATAACATCTTTGTGAGGTTGCGAAAGATCCAGTTCGTTGTTTAAATAGTTAGAATTACCAATCAGGAGGGCATAAAACTTTCCATCTGGTTTCACCGTATTGCCACCTTTATCTTTATCTGTTTCCGACCGGGCTTGCATAGTTGATTGAGTAGGTAAAACATTACTTTCTCTTCGTGCTACTGCAAGTTCATTTCGGATGATTTCCGGTGTTTCTATCAGATAGACTTTTCCTTCGAAAAAGCTGACATACACCATGAGGTTATCGAAGGGAGTAAGGGACAAGGAAAACTTGGTTTGATCTCCGTCGAGCTCTTTGATATGGTATGGAACTGACCAGGCACCGTTTTCCATTTTCTTGATGAAGTACCACCTTCGGTCTTTTCTTTTTTTAGAAAACGCTTGAATGATGAAACTGTCGTTGCCTATACCGACAACATCATAAACTTCATCAAAATCAGAAAACACGTTTGTCGTTCGGTCGATAAACAGCTGTGTATTATTGTAGCAATAAATAGTGTTCGCTGGCTTAGAATTATCTGATAAGTAGAGCTTTTCGTTGTTGAGCGAAAAGCTGGGAGCAAAATTGAAATAAGAGTAACTAATCGGATCAATAATATCCCTGAAGAAGCTCCATGATCCATTTTGCAGCTCAGTAAGATAAATTCTTTGATCCCCCTTACCATGCAGCATCACCACCATCCGGGTAAAGTCGTTGGAAAACCTGAAGTGCAGGTGGCTGTCCGCATAAATGATGCTATTGAGGAGCTCGGTTAGCTGATTGGGTTCGCTGATCCATAACCCATTCTTATAAGCATATCGATAGACTATGAATTTACTTTGATCCGTGGTTCCGACGACAAATGATGAATCTGGCAGCATGGCAATAGCCATATTATCACTTCCGGAATTGATCTGATCTGGTAATTTGATTTGACCAGATGCGTCTATCGCTAAGAATGCAAGAATAAAAAATGGTAAAAAAATGCGCATTGGCTAATATAAGAGTTTCAGTCGGAACTTAATATCAGGCTTGTAGGTTCGATAAACTTACGACAGATGATAATGCAGTGTTTTTAGTCTGCGTGACATGTGTCACAAAATACAGCCGATCGAAGCATTACCTTTGGATCGGATAAAAAAACAAGCAACCATGGCAACTGTGAAACTGACTGCTGAGCAATTCAAAAGCGATGTTTTTGACTATACCACTGAAAAAGAGTGGAAATACAAGGGGGAGAAACCGGCTATTATCGACTTCTACGCCGACTGGTGTGGGCCATGTAAGATGGTGGCACCGGTACTTGAGGAGCTTTCCAATGAGCACCCTGAAGTAACTATCTACAAAGTGGACACGGAGGTAGAGCAGGAGCTGGCGGCCGTTTTTCAAATACGAAGCATTCCCAGCATGCTCTTTATACCCATGACAAAACAGCCTATGATGCAGGCTGGTGCTTTACCCAAGCATACGTTGAAAGAGGTCATTGAAAAAGAGTTGGTGGCTTCTGCGTAGGTCACGAGCCCAAAGGTCTCGTAAAAGAAAACTGCACAGGATCGCTGTGCAGTTTTTTTGTGCCCTGATATTGGCGGCTGCTATTCCTCTACTTTGATCATCACACGCTGATACCGTGTCAACCTGGGCGTGCCGTGGTCGGTAATGGCTAGAATAACATGAATGGTGCCTGTGCCTGGAGCCATCACCCGAGACTTCGGTACCACAAACCAGGCGTTGGGCTGATCAAAGTTCTGAATCGGGATTGGCTGCCCATCTCTCGCACTGGAGGCGGGGAAAGTACCCGGTTCATTGTAGTAGAACCATTCATACGACAGGGCGTCGCCATCAGGATCGCTCGACCCAACGGCGCTGAGGTTAACACGCTCCCCGATTTTGGCCGTTAGCTGAGCAGGATGGCCCAGCTTTGCTACCGGTGGATGGTTGGCTTTGTCAACGGGTTGGATTGTCCAATCCATCCTTGCCGAAAAGTCGTTCTGAAAAGCTCCTCTCCAGCGCCAGATTGTGGCATGGTTGGTGGTGTGCCATTTGCCGTCAGTGCCCATTACTTCGTCCTGGGCGTCGCTCCAGAAAGGTCTGCTTTCTGCGTAAAGATGCCACTTCTGCAAGCGGGGCATATAAAACTCATACCTGCCACCCCATCCGCCCCAATCGGGGTGCTCGGGGCTATTGAGGCCGTTGCTTATCAAATTGAGAAACGAAGGGGTGTCGCCCTCCATCAGGTATTCCCATCTAGGGTACTCTTTCCCCAGCGGGCCCTTTTTTCTAATATTGCTTTCCAGCCATTCGTTGGTTACCACAGAAAAGTCGGCTCCGGTAAAGCGCCCGTGAAATATATCCCCGCTGATGCCGCTCCATGTAGCGTGGTGATAAGCGCCTCCGGCGCTGAAACCAGGGCTTACCACGTAAAACAAGTCCGGGAATTCCTTCCTCATCCATGGGCCCGCATCGTCCTGGTCAGAAATAGTATAGACCCGCAGCTTTTTTACAAAACGGGCCAATGCATCTTTTGACCTGGTTTCACGCACCTTCCACAGCGCCTGGGCCAACACGCTGGAACCGCCCCATGCAGTGACCCAAAGTGGGCGTGGGTCGTCACGATCGGCCGCTTTAATCAGTAACTCGGAACCAGGAGAGTCTTTTCCTTTGCCCACGCCTTCCATGCCATAAACGGGCAAACCTTCGGTAGTGATCTTTGCCAACTCGTCATGGGTAGGGAAACCGGGCTCGTGGATTTCCAGGTTGTCACGCACCATGCCGTAGGCCTTCACAATTTGGCGGATCCGCTCCGGAGCTACTCTGTTCTTTTGGTGAATGGAGGTAGTGGCCACCAACCCCTCAACATCGTATTGGTTGGCGTACACTAAAAACCGAACCATGGACATGGCATCGTCAGGCTCATTCTCGATATCGGTGAGAACAAATACCCTTGGCTTCTCCTGAGCTGTAGCCAGGCTTACTGAAAAGACGAAGAAAGCCAGTAGGGCCAGTGTCATCTTTGTGAAGAGCTGGCTAAAAAACCCTGGCAAGTTTTGTTTTGCGTTAATAGTAGGCATTGTAGTAGGTTTATTTGTTTGCATCATCTTCTTTATTCTTCCAACCAGGAAAAGCGCTCAGCCCAGTCCGTAAGGAAGTCCTCACGCCATTTAGACACAGTTTTGGCACCCTGGTATTCTCCTATGTATAAATCCTCCCCGGTGCGGTCGCTCCACCAGTTATTGAGTGGTATGTTGTCGGGGTTCTCTGTTCCAGGCCAGGGGTTGGCGCTTACAAAAGCGCCATTTTGACCATTGAGTTGCTTAGAGGTGCTGCCAATGACATATTCCCATTTCCCAATTTTCTGAGGTACAAACCGCACTTTGTATACGCCGTTCCCCTCATAAAAACCTTTGATCCGTTGCCTGGCAATCTCCATCCAGATTTCTGGATTCTCTACACCTTCTGTTTCACCCGTGTCGAACGTCCACTCCATGAAGCTGTAGGTAGGTACGGTGTCGGCGGCCGTTGTTTGTTGTTTGAAGTTTCTGACAGCGCCGTAGGGCAATGGAGTAAAGCTACCACCCCAGCTTTCGCCTTCGGGGTTGTTGGGATCACCGTTGAGTAAGTAAGCCACCGTAGGTGTATCTCCCATCTTGATTGATCCTTTGTAATAGTTGCCAAAGTCGGCCCCAAAGGCTCCTTTGTCCTTGATCATGTGCTCGTAGAAGTTGTCATTGTCCATTTCTGGCTGGGCATCTGCATCCAGAAACCAGCCACGGTAAGTGCTATTGGCTTCGATCATCCATAAGTCGGGAAAATTTCGGGCGATGTACTGATAGCTATGAACGCTCCATTTCTTATTGGGGCCGCCAATCCAATACACCCTTATTTTTGCCGCTATTTCCGGGGCGTCGTGCAGTGCTTGTGCTACATCTTCGATGCCTCCCCACACCAACACCCAGAGGGGCTGGTCGCTATCCATTTTCGCTTTTTCTATGATCCACTGTGAGCCTTCGGTGGGCTGATCCCATCCCCGGGCAGGAGCTGCGTCTTTTGCGCCTTGCTTCGTTACTGCCCTCAATATGCCGGGGGCTGGGAAGTCGGCGTGTTGCTGGAGCTTTGGCAGGTCTTTTTCATACAGGTCAATCATTTGCAGGATGTGTTCCTTTGTGCCTGATCCGTAGGGGGATGAAATCAGCCCTTCCGTCTGGAATTTGTCGGCGTACATCAGATAATGGATCATGGATTGAAAATCATCCGGGTCAGTTCCGCCAATATCGGTACTGACAATTACTCTTGGTTTTTCCCTGGTTGGTACATCTTTGGTTTCCTTTTTAGGGTCAGACGAACACCCTATTAAAAGAACCATGGCGATGAATAAGGGAGCTATTGAGGACGAAGCAGGAGGGAAGTTCATGGTCTTACCAATAGTTGGGTGTAATGGATATAATAACAAAACGAAAGCAAACGAAACATAAAGAAACTATAAAATACCAATACATAGCAAGTATTGAGTATAATGTTTTCGAATGCTTGCTTTATGGCTTTCTTTTGCTCACTTTTATTTTCGAATCGATTGAAGGGTAATTTCGAGGATTAAGGGATATTGTGAAACTGGGTAGATGCTGAAGGTGGGTAGCAATGGCTGCTGGAAGGGGAGCAATAAACGCAAGAAAAATACATGGGGCTGGAGAATTTAATGGCAAATCAAAGAAGAGAGAAGATCATGGATCTTCTTCGGGAGGACGGTTCTGCGAAGGTGGCTAACCTGGCGAAACTGTTCAAGGTAACTGAAGTAACCATCAGGCAGGATCTTGAAAAGCTCGAAAATGATGGATTGATTGTTCGGGAACATGGAGGTGCCTTTCTTAAGAACGTGGAAGATCAGGTAAGGAATTTTTCACTCACGCATCAGGACAACATGGACAAGAAAGGCCTGATTGCCGAACGTTGCCTGGAGTTTATTGAAAGCGGGGATACTGTCATCCTGGACTCTGGATCCACCACAACCGAAATTGCTAAGCGGCTGAAAGGCATGAAAAACCTTACCGTGATTACGAATGCATTAAATATAGCTGTGATGTTAGGCGCTGAACCAGGCATTGAAGTGATCGTAACTGGCGGCGAATTCAAACCGCCAACTTTGTCTCTTACTGGCCAGAAAGCAGCAGACTTTTTTAAAGGACTCAATGTACAGAAGCTGTTTTTAGCTACTGCCGGTATTTCGCTGAAAGCTGGCTTAACTTACCCCAGCATCAGTGACATCGTCGTGAAAAAGGCCATGATTGAAGCGGCCGATATTACCTACCTCGTCGCCGACTCCTCTAAAATAGGAAAGAGTGCATTGGCCAGCCTGGGAGCGCTGTCCCTTATCGACTATATCATCACCGACGAGGACATCGATAGTAAGAAAAAGAAGGTGTTTGAAGAGCACGAAATTGAATTAATCATTGCCCACAAAAAAAAATAACAACACTCGAAATGAATAAGATTACGATAGGAGTCATAATTGGAAACAGGGACTTTTTTCCAGACAAGCTCGTTTCAGAAGCAAGAGTAGACATCCTGAAGGTGCTTAAGGAGCAGGGCTTCAATGCGATCTTACTTGGCGAAAATGACACAAAACTTGGCGGCGTAGAAACGTATCAGGATGCACGTAAGTGTGCTGACTTGTTTATAAAGCACAAGGCTGACATTGCCGGGGTGCTGGTAGTGCTGCCTAATTTTGGGGATGAAAGGGGAGTGGCGGACACCCTTCACCTGGCTGATTTGAAAGTACCTGTGTTAATTCAGGGGTATCCTGACGAACTGAATAAATTAAATGTAGCAAACAGGAGGGATTCGTGGTGCGGGAAGATTTCAGTTTGCAACAACCTGTACCAATACGGTATCAAATACACCATCACCACCAAGCATGTTGTGCATCCTACTGATCCTTCGTTTATAGAGGACTTAATGAAGTTCGCCTCGGTTTGCCGTGTAGTTAAGGGAATGAAAAATGTGCGCATTGGTGCTATTGGCGCACGACCTACGGCTTTCAATACTGTGCGATACAGCGAGAAGATTCTCCAGAAAAATGGCATCTCAGTTGTTACATGTGACTTGTCGGAGATTCTGGGAAACGCCAATAAACTGAGCAATACCGATCAGCGTGTTAAAGACCATTTGGAGAAGATTCACAACTATGCATCAAGCGGTAAAACCCCTGCCGAGGCGATGTTCCAGATTGCGAAGCTTGATGTGGTGCTCAATGATTTCATGCAGGCCAATAACCTGGATGCCAATGCTATCCAGTGCTGGACATCATTGCAGCAAAATTACGGCTGCAATGTCTGCACCAGCTCCAGTATGTTCAGCGAGGGTATGATACCCAGTGCCTGCGAAGTGGACGTGACGGGAACACTGAGTATGTATGCCCTGCAACTAGCCTCTGGCTCGCCAAGCGCACTTGTCGATTGGAACAACAACTATGCCGACGACGATGATAAGTGCGTTTTGTTCCATTGTGGTAACTGGGCAAAATCATTCCTGCCCGATATTGAAATCAGCAATGCACCTATTCTTGGTACAACCGTAGGAGTAGAAAACACCTATGGCGCATTGGACGGTCGAACTCCCGCATCACCCTTAACATTTGGGCGAATCACTACCGACGATACCAAAGGGGTGATGAAGGCCTACGTAGGCGACGGTCAGCTGACTGACGATGAATTAAAAACCTTTGGTAACAGGGCTGTGGCCAAAATCCCAAACCTTCAGGGTTTGATGCAACATGTTTGTAAAAACGGTTTTGAGCATCATGTGGTAATGAATGCATCACAAACTGCTGCTGCTTTAAAAGAAGCATTTGAGAATTACATGGGATGGGAAGTTTATCACCATGTTGGATAATAGATATTCTGTATTCACACTGAATACTACTAGTAGAAGAAAATGACAGATAGAGAGTTAAAGTTGAAGTCGGTATTGTTGAGGAAGAATCTTCTCAAATATATTTATAAGGCGAAGGCTGGGCACACAGGAGGAAGTCTTTCATGTATTGATATCCTGAATGTGCTTTATAACCGGGTGCTAAAAGTTGATCCTGCCAATTTCCGTACTCCTGACCGTGATCGATACATCCAGAGTAAAGGCCACTCCGTTGAAGCACTTTTCGTCACACTGGCAGATAGAGGTTTTTTCCCCGAGTCGGATTTGGAAACGCTTTGCCAATACCAATCACATTATATCGGACACCCCACCAGGAAAGTTAACGGAGTAGAGCAAAATACCGGCGCTTTGGGGCATGGTTTGCCCATTTGTGTAGGCGAGGCTATTGCGGCAAAGCTGGACAATAAGGAGCACCGGATATTTACCCTGCTGGGCGATGGTGAGCTGCCGGAGGGGTCTAACTGGGAGGCGATTTTGTCTGCCGCCCATTACAAGCTAGACAACCTTTATGCTGTTCTTGACAACAACAAGCAGCAGATTACCGGCTCGAATAGCGAGGTGATGAACACAGATTCTGTTCGGGAAAAGCTGGAAGCATTTGGCTGGGCGGTGAAAGAGGTAGACGGACACAATTTGGAGGAGCTTGAAACTGCTTTGAACAATGGCCAATTTGAAAAGGGCAAGCCCAACTTCATCATTGCTCATACGACGAAAGGGAAGGGCGTGAGCTATATGGAGGGAGTAATTAAGTGGCATCACGGTGTACCGAGTGCCGAGCAGTTTGAACTGGCTCAAAAAGAACTGGATGAAGCAGGAGCATTAATCTAAAGGTCATGGAATTAGATATTATAGAAGAGAAAGATTTGAAAATGGGTAAAGCCAACCAGGAGGTTTTTGCCGAGACCCTGGAAGGATTGGCTGCCGCAGATAGAGATATAATTGCAGTAACCAGTGACTCACGTGGTTCGGGAAAGCTAGTGCCATTCGGACGAAAATTTCCATCACAGATTGTAGAGGTGGGCATAGCAGAGCAAAATCTTGTAGGTGTTGCTGCCGGGCTTGCGTCCGCAGGAAAGAAGGCGTTTGCGGTATCTCCGGCTTGTTTTCTCACTGCCCGTTCGCTTGAGCAAATTAAAAATGATATAGCCTATTCTGACAACCCGGTAACCCTGGTTGGGATCAGTGCGGGGGTGAGTTATGGAGCGCTTGGCACCACACACCATAGCTTGCACGACTTTGCCGTGTTACGGGCCATCAACAATATGATGATAGTGGCTCCCGCCGACAATTTTGAAACTGAGCAGGCTGTGCGCTTTGCTGCTGCCTTGAACAAGCCTGTCTACCTTCGATTTGGTAAGAAGGCGATGCCATTTCTAAATGAATCAAACCAGGAGTTTGAGTTCGGAAAAGGGCGTATCGTAAGAGAAGGGGATGACCTGACAATTATCGCTACGGGTGAAACGGTTTACCCTGCCTGGCAGGCTGCTAAGTTATTAGAGGATACACATGGCGTGAGGGCAACTGTAGTAAGCATGCACACAGTGAAGCCATTGGATACTGAATTACTTGATACAATTATCTCCGGCGGAAAGCCGATCATTACGGTAGAAGAACACATGGTCAATGGTGGTTTAGGTGAGGCCTGTGCTTCCCACCTCTTTCAAAAAGGAGCCAGAAACCCCTTCCAGCTTATTGGTATTCCTGATGAGTATACAGTGACAGGTTCACAGGTCGAAATATTCAATCACTATGGCATATCACAGGAGGGCATTGCCAATCAGGCAAAAGTGCTTTTAAAAATAAACCAGTAGTCAAAATGAAGATACCTGCTCCACTACTTCGCCTATGTTTTGTTTTGTTCACAGTTGTTTTATTGTTGGGTTGCGGTAACTCAAAAGACAAATCGGTTGATCAGCCCAAAAAAGTGGCAGTGATTATCTCAACGCTTAACAACCCCTGGTTTGTAGTGCTAGCCGAGACTGCTGCCAATCGGGCGAAGGAGTTGGGATACGAGGCGACTATTTTTGATTCCCAGAATAACACAGCGCTCGAAACCGATCATTTCGAAAATGCCATTGCTTCCGGTTACGATGCTGTCCTTTTTAACCCTACCGATGCGGATGGTTCTATTGCCAATGTGAGGATGGCAAAGAAAGCAGGCATTCCGGTCTTCTGTATGGACCGTGAGGTCAACGCAACCGATGCTGCCACCAGTCAGATTCTATCAGACAGCTATGCTGGTTGCGTGGCAATAGGTAAATACTTTGTAGAGAAACTGAATAAACAAGGCAAGTATGTCGAGATACTTGGCATGGTGGGTGACAATAATACATGGAGCCGTTCGAAGGGATTTCATTCCGTTGTTGATCACTATACGGACCTGAAAATGGTGGCTCAGCAAAGTGCCGATTTTGACAGAAACAAAGCCATGGAGGTAATGGAATCGATACTACAAGTTCATCCGGATATCGATGGCGTATTTTGCGGCAATGATGCCATGGCAATGGGCGTTTATCAGGCGCTGGTATCCGCTGGGAAAGCCAATCAGGTGATGGTGTTTGGGTTTGACGGAGCCGATGACGTGATCAACTCTATTCAACAAAAAAAGATATTGGCAACGGGCATGCAGTTCCCAAAACTGATGGCTAAAACAGCCGCTAACTATGCACAAGAATACTTTAATGGCAAGCGGGATTTTGCGCAGAAAGTGCCGGTGACTGTTGAAATGGTCAACCAGGAAAATGTCAACGAGTATTCAGCTTACGGGAGCGATGAGTGATCAGTAGGGAGAAATGAGTGGTCAGTAATTAGTAATGAATGATGAACAAAGGACTGAAATATTTTGCAGGGGTTGTCATTGCCGGACTGGTGATTTACAATTCGGTATACTTCCGCCCGTTGGATGAAAAGCTGGCAGAAGGCGATGAGGTTGCTTTCGACGCCAGGTCCTTCGTTGATGGCATTTGGTCCACTGATTTGCTGGCGGTTTATGATTCAGCTACAGATGTCACCACTCTTTTAAATGAGCTGCGAGAAGACCCTGCATCTACATTCACAGACAAAGGACAGGCCCTTGGGATTGGCAATATTGGTTATTTCAAAGTGCAGGGAGAAGGCACTGTGCTCAGTGTCAATGAAAACAATGTATTGCTACAGGTAGGTGGCGAAATTATTGAAATAGAAACAGAATTCATTTTTGGAAATGCTGTTCGTGATGCATCCGGACTTATTAAAGTCAACGATTACGACGAAACAGCTGATTTTAATTCGATTTCAGAATCGATCAATGATAAAATAAGAAAGGATGTGGTTCCAGATTTTAGGGCCGGAGTGAAGCAAGGGAATAAAGTGCGCTTCAAAGGTGCTCTTGAGCTAAATAAGGCGCATTTGAATCTGAGTCAGCCTGAAGTCATTCCAGTGTCCATCCAAATTATTCAATGAAGATGGAAGCTCTTCTTGAAGTCCAAAATATTACCAAAAAATTCTCAGGAGTTACGGCGCTGAACCAGGTCAATTTAAGGCTGGGTAAAGGCAAGGTGACGGCACTGATAGGAGAGAATGGGGCTGGCAAATCAACTTTGCTTAAGATCATGTCGGGTATCTATACCGACTATGAGGGAACAATTAATTTCAAAGACCAGGTTGTCCAGTTTTCGAAGCCAAGAAACGCCCAAGACCTCGGTATTTCCATTATCCACCAGGAGCTAAACCTGATTCCTTACCTCACAGTAGCGCAAAATATTTTCCTCGGGCGGGAGTTGATCAATGCATTCGGTTTTCTGGACGAGGCGAAAATGAATCAAAAAACCAGGGAGCTACTTGTCCGGTTAAAACTGGACGTTGATCCTGATGCGCTGGTGAGTTCGTTGAAAGTAGGTCAACAGCAGATTGTGGAAATTGCCAAAGCCCTTTTGACAGAATCGGAGGTGTTGTTTATGGATGAGCCCACGTCGGCTATAGGCGAAAGCGAGGTTGAAGTGCTGTTCACCATTATCAATCAGTTAAAGGCCGAGGGCAAGTCTATTGTTTATATATCGCACAAGCTGGACGAGCTTTTTGCCCTAGCCGATAAATATGTTGTATTGCGTGACGGACAGGTTGTTGGTCAGGGTGAGATGAATCAAATCTCCCGGGAAAAGCTGATTGCCATGATGGCTGGTCGTGAGATCAAGGTAAACAAGAAGTTAGAGAGGACGACGTCTCAGGAGCAAATACTACAAGTACAAGACTTACTCCTAAAAAACCCTGGCAACCCTCTGCGACCGATTCTGAAGAACATCAATTTCTATTTGAATAAAGGAGAGGTGCTGGGCATCTACGGCTTGATGGGTGCAGGGCGTACCGAACTTTGCGAAAGTCTGTTTGGGCTTCACCACCGGTCATCAACAGGAACGATCGTATTGGATGGAAAGGAAGTCAGCTTTAAATCACCAGGTCAGGCGATTGATGCTGGTATGGCATTGGTTCCTGAGGATCGAAAGAAAGATGGCATTGTTCCCGGAATGTCGGTGGCTGAGAATATAAGCCTTACGGTGATAGACAAGGTCTCAAAGCTTGGTTTGCTCAATGCGGCTCTACAATCCAGGCTATACAGCAAGCATGTAGATGCGCTGAAAATAAAGGTCAGTTCCGAAAAACAACTCATCAAAAATTTGAGTGGGGGGAATCAGCAAAAAGTAGTTCTGGCAAAATGGATTGAGCGCAATCCAAAGGTTCTCATGCTTGACGAGCCAACCCGTGGCATCGACATCAACGCCAAGAATGAGATTTACGACCTGATCAAAAAACTTTCCCATTCTGGTATATCAGTGTTGGTTGTGTCATCAGAAATACTTGAGATACTAGCTGTTTCAGATCGGATATTGGTCATGTCAGAAGGTCAGATCACGGCGGAATTTACTAGCGAGGAAGTCACTGAAAATAAAATAATGAATGCCTGCATTCCGGAAAATTTGAACAAATGATATCCCTTAAAAAATATTCAAACCTTGCCCGCTATCAATCACTGATTGCCTTGTTCTTCTTGTGCATGGTGCTGGCCCTGATGACAGACAATTTCATGACCGCAGACAATTTCTGGAATGTGATGCGGCAAATTTCCGTGAACGTCTGCATTTCAGTGGGAATGACGCTCGTGATTCTAACAGCAGGCATTGATCTTTCAGTGGGGTCTGTTCTGGCATTGTGTGGTGCAATCACCGCCGGACTATTAAAAAATGGAATCGGCATCCCATCGGAAAATCTATTCATTGGCTTCACAGTCTTTGGCGTAGTGGTTGCTGGAATATTGTCGGGTGGTGCGATGGGTTTCATCAACGGGTATGCCATTACGAAATTCAAGGTTCCTTCTTTTGTGGCCACTTTGGCCATGCTTACTATGGCACGAGGCTTTACTATGCTATGGACCAGGGGACATCCCATTACTGGCCTTGGAGATTCGTTTGGTTTTCTTGGTACCGGTTGGTTTCTCGGCATCCCTATGCCAGTCTGGATTTCCGGCATCATCGTACTCGGTGCCGTTATTCTCACGAGCAAGACCCGGTTTGGCAGGTATGTTTACGCCATTGGCGGAAATGAAAATGCCGCACGCCTATCGGGAATTCCAATTACAAAAATCAAGATATGGGTTTACGCTTTGGCCGGAATGCTGGCCGCTGTTGGTGGTGTATTGGTTACTGCACGATTAGACTCAGCACAACCCAATGCCGGTATTAGCTATGAGTTGGATGCCATTGCCGCTGTGGTAATCGGCGGAACTTCCCTGTCGGGTGGTAGAGGGTCAATTTGGGGCACTGTTTTAGGTGCAATGATAATAGGCGTGCTTAACAACGGCCTTGTATTGCTGGATGTGTCACCATTCTGGCAGCAAGTTATCAAAGGCTTGGTGATACTTATGGCTGTAATCATTGATAAATCGAATCAGAAAGGTGAGTGAGCAGTGATGAGGGTGGGGAGAGGTAGTTGGTTGTCTGTAAAATGAAAACCTGGATTCTTTATTATGTTTTTAAATTTAGCTCATACTAAAGACAAGAATTAGAAGGGCTGCTTTGTCTGTTCATTTAAATATTGCCGAGGGCTGCTCACGCAGGTCAGTGGCCGAGAGAAGAAGATATTTTGAAATCGCTCGTGGTTCTGTTATTGAAGTGGACACTGCAATCGATATTGCAGAACAACTTCAATATGTAGAGCTAAAGTCAATAGAGCACTTGGGAGCACTTATAATAAGTTGTTTTAAACAGTTAACAGGGATGATGAGTGCCAGAAATGAGTAATCAGTTGACTTAAAGTTACTACAGATAGCTACTGCTTATTCATCACTGCTCAGTCATCATTCATCACCTACTACACATGTCCTACATATTAGCCATAGACCAGGGAACGAGCAGCACAAAAACGATTGTTTTTGATGCGCAGGGAAAAGCAAAATTCAAAGCTACTGAGCTGCTCAAGACACACTACCTCGAGGGCAACAGAGTGGAGCAAGAGCCCGAAGTGATTTATCAAAATACGCTGGCCTCTGTCAGGAAATGTCTCGATGGATTCGAAGCAAGTGGGGGAGATGTGAAGGAAATCAAAGCTTGCGGTATTTCGAATCAACGTGAAACATTTCTACTTTGGGATAAAAAGGGAACACCGCTTTACAACGCAATTGTATGGCAATGCAAACGATCTGTTGAGGTTTGCGATCGGCTTAAAAGAGAAGGACTTGGACCTAAGATCAATCAAAAGACCGGTCTGATCATTGACCCATACTTTTCAGGGACGAAAGTAATTTGGCTGTATGAGAACGAACCCAAAATTAGAGAGGCTATCGATAAAGGGCAGGCATACTTCGGAAATGTAGACTCGTGGTTGCTGTACAAAATGACCGGGGGCAAGTCGTACATGACCGACTACACCAATGCTTCCCGCACAATGTTTTTCAATTTGAAAGATTTGCAGTGGGACCGTGAATTGTTAGCGGACTTCGGATTATCGCAGCTAAACCTACCTGAAGTGAAACCATCATCTTTTCATTTTGGTGAAACCAGTTTCGATGGCTTGATCGATCATCAAATGAGCATCTCTGCAATGATCGGAGATTCGCATGCCGCTGCCTTTGGTGAAGGTTGTTTTGAAGTGGGGAATGCCAAGGCAACCCTGGGCACAGGCAGTTCAATTTTGATGAACATCGGTAGCACGCCAAAAACTTCTCAGAATGGCATGGTAACAACCATCTGTTGGAGTACAGCAGACCGGGTGGACTATGCATTGGAGGGAATTATTGTTTCGGCAGGCGCTACCATTGAATGGGTAAAAAACCAATTGGGGCTATTCGAAAATACGGGTGATCTCGAGAAAATATGCCTTTCGTTGGACGATAATGGTGGGGTGTACATTGTGCCTGCTTTCAGTGGTTTGGGCGCCCCACATTGGGATATGAATAGAAAAGCAAGTGTGGAAGGCTTGTCGTTTGAGTCGACTAAAAACCATGTAATTCGTGCAGCCGTTGAGTCGGTGCCTTATCAAATCAAAGATGTTATCGTGGCAATGGAAACCGACTCAGGGACTCAACTTACCGAACTCAAAATAGATGGAGGCATCACATCTAACAAATTCGTAGTTCAATTTATGGCAGACCTGTTAGAACGTAAGGTTACGAACATTGAAATTACCGATGTCTCGGCGTTAGGAGCGGGCTACCTCGCTGGTTTGCATGCCGGTGTTTACGACAGCATTGAAGCACTCAAATCCCTGAACCAGGCTACGACAAGCACCTATGCCGGTGCCGAAGCTGAGAAAGTGAGAGACAGCTACGAAGGCTGGAAGCGTGTCATTGCTTCGTGAGCGGGCAAGTTTCCTTTCGGTCTCGTAAACAAATTAAGGAGGCAGATGCCCCGGTCGGAATTGGCATCGCTTCAACCAACCTACGGACTGAGGTCGATTGAAGCGACGACTGTATCACTGTAACTTCATCTCTAGCTCCAAGTCCTGTCATGAGAACGCTTCGCATCCCACTCCTTGGTCGGAGCAAAGTACGAGGTATCACGGGCATCAAGGTGTTGTTTCACCACATCATCTACTAACTCAATCCCCAGACCTGGTGCACTGAGGGGAACGGGGGCAAAGCCTTTGTCAATCAGCTTTCTTCCGTCTGTGGTTTTTACCATGCCTTCCCACCACGGCAGATCAACGGAATGGTGCTCCAGTGCCAAAAAGTTCTGAGTGGCAGCAGCGCAATGCACGTTGGCCATAAAAGACACAGGTGTACCGGCCTGGTGCATGGCCATCGAGATGCCTTTTTCCTCGGCATAATCGCCGATGCGCTTAGTTTCGAGAAGTCCACCGGAAGAGGCGAGGTCGGGATGTATGATGTCTACGGCATGGACGTCGATCAGTGGCTTGCAGTTTTCCAGTAGATAAATGTCTTCACCAGTGGTAGTTGGCGTTTCCAATGCGTCGGTAATTGTTTTGTGTTGCTCGGTGTATTGCCAGGGCACCATATCTTCAAGCCAGGCAAGACGGTATTTTTCGAGAGACTTACCCAAACGAATCATATTGTTGAGGTCAAAATGCCCGTAATGATCGGTAGACATTGGAATTTCGTCTCCCACCACGGCACGGACGTCCGCCACTCTTTGGGCCAGTATTTCAAATCCCTTTTCTGTCACCTGAATACCGGTAAAGGGGTGCCTGGCATTCGCATACGACATAAAATCACCGGAGAATTGAGAACCGTTTGATCTCCAAAACGCCTGATTGACCAATGTTCCCGGAATGTCTCTCAGCACGTTAATGGAAACGTCCATTTTTAGCCAGGTATAGCCCTGTTCAACGGTGCGGTACTTTACTTTTTCCTTAAAAACTTCAAGATCAGGAGATTCAGGAGTGTCTGCATAGATACGAACAGTATCCCGATATCTGCCGCCAAGCAGCTGCCAGGCCGGAACATTGTAGGCTTTGCCACACAAATCCCAAAGAGCCATCTCGACGGCACACACACCGCCTGCCTGACGTCCCTGTCCTCCAAATTGCCTGATCATCTTAAATACCCGTTCTACGTTACACGGGTTCTCTCCCAGTATCCTGCTTTTGAGCATCAAAGCATAGCGGGGATCTGCCGCATCTCGCACTTCTCCAAGACCGTAAATGCCCTGATTGGTGTCGATGCGGATGATGGCAGTGCCTCCCATAACGCCCGTAAGGCAATAGCGCATGTCGGTAATTTTGAGATCAGAAGGAGCAGACGCCTTCTGGACTTTCGATGTTGTTTGTGCCACACTGTCTTCAAAGGAAAGGCCCATCAAGCCGGCCAGCGACAAACCTCCCAGGGCAGTTTTTTTTAGGAAGCTGCGCCTGTTGTCGGGCGTTTCGGCATTGTCAATTTCGGCCTGGCGCAGCAGCGCAGCTTCGTTCTCCCGCTGCCTGTTCTTTCGGATTATTTCCTGTAATACATTTTTCATTGGATTTCTTTTTTTAAGGGTGATCAATTGAACTGACGGATAGGATGGATGGTGCTGCCCCGATATATCGGGAAGTATGGTTGGCCAGAATAGCTCCTGAAGGCGGCAGGGACGGTGTTGAAATAAGGCATCGCCCGCCATCAGCTTGATGACTGAAAGCTCTTGCTTGCCTGTGAGATAGGACAGTACGAGTAAGGTAAGTGATCCTGTAAGAGGCGATAAACCAGTGCCTCTTACAGAATCTCCTTTTTTACTTATGCCACCACACCTTGGTGGCGAGGTCGTCAGGCCCCTGCGTTGCAATGGCCGCATTTACATTCTCGGTATTAACTGATATTTCCGAGTTTGGATAGGTCAGTCTGTTGATAAAGTCAACTTCTTTGCCCGGATAAGGATTTACTTCCAGAACTGGGAAACCACTTCTTCTGAAATTAGCGAATGCCTCTGGTCCGTTCAAAAACGAGGCTATCCAGTACTGGACATTGATTTGTTCCAGTTCGGTGCCTGCCCCAAGTGGGTTTGCTGCAATATAGTCATCTCTGTCTGTAGCCGCTACCGCTGAAGCTGCGCCGAACGTTGCCAGTTGATCCATATGGGCGGCAATGCCATCAGAAAAGTACTGCGCAGCACTGCCAGTGGTGATCCACCCTCTGAACCTTGCTTCAGCCAACAGCAAATTGGTTTGAGCTGCGGTTACAAAAAAGGCTGGTGCGGCACGGCTCGTCATCCGACGACGATCCACCTGGCTGTAATCATAGAAACTTGCCAACCCATCTGCTTCTGCGGCGGCGGCCACCGTTCCGTTGTCGTGGCCCATTGGCATACCGATCTGATCGTCAGCCTCATAAGAACCAACTTCAACAACCTGCGTGGGCCCGGAAGTAGCGCCTACATAACGAATGGCGATGGCAGACAGTCTGGGGTCGTTGGTTGCCTGCAAAACATCAACGAATGGCTTTGCCAGGTAGATATTTGCCGCCTCAGTAGAGTTGAGTGTGGCTCCGAGCGGGTTGGAGTAATTGGCGTCGTGTCGCACGTAAACATTGTCGGCATTGTCGAGGATCGGGCCACCACTGAAGGCTGCTGCCACTGTGCTTTGCGCAAGGCTTGCATTGGCCTCACTGAGCCTCATTCCGGCTCTTAACATCAGCGAGTAGCCAAACTTTTTCCACTTTGCCACATCGCCACCATATAAAACATCGGCCGTTTCCACTTTTCCACTGGCGTTTAATGCAGCTGAAGCCTCGCTTAGTTCCTGAATGAGTTTAGGATAAATAGACTCCTGGGTATCATAGGCAGGAAAGAAAATCTGCGTGTTGTAGCCATCGCCACCATCTGTATAGGGTATGTCTCCATAGCTATCGGTAAGCACCATAAACGCATGGGCCTGCAGAATCCTTGCCATATTTAGCAGGTTCGTTCTGGCTGGGTCATCTGTTGTTTGACTGATGATGTCTTTGGTATCTCTGATGACGTTGCGGTAGTAGGTTTGCCAGTTTACCTGCGTTGAGGCCCGATTGTCCTGGTTATAGTTAGCACCGGTAAGCACACCTGAGTTGGGCGAAATGATCTGCTGTACAATGCCCATTTCGAAAATAAGTGTGGACGCAGGAAAGGACGAATTGATTGCTGCCCTGTTGAGAATGAATACGGGGTCGATTGAGGTGGCCCCCGTCTTGCTTTTATTCATTTCATCAAACTCATTGTCGCATGACATGATGAAAACGAACGAAAATATTAACAGAGATAGTTTAGTTATATTTTTCATGATGCGTTTGATTAAAATTTAACATTCAGGTTGAAGCCCATACTCCTTGTTGTGAGCAGCCCTGGCGACTCCATCCCAACCACGTTGTCGGAACTATAGCCGAAACTTTCAGGATCGATGTTATCCACCCATTTCTTCAGGAGTAGCACATTGTTCGCCACAAGGTTCAGCCTCAGTCCTTTGATTGGAGAATCGGGAGAGAAGAACCTGGTGAAATCATAACCGGCTGTTATTTGACGTAATTTCCAGTAGCCTCCGTTATATACCACAGGCTCAATGAGTGCCTGAGATCTCACAATTTCCCAATAGGCTTGCACAGGTGCCACTACTGAATTCACGTTGCCGTCGATGTCAACGCCATCGCCCACAACACCATTCTCTCTGCCTTCAAGTGTTGCTTTGTGAAGGCCGTGACGGTAAGCGTTGAAGTTGGTACCAGAGAGCATTTTGTTCCCCAACTTGAAATCTATCAGAAAGGAAAGAGATACCCCTTTGTAGTTGAAGGCGTTATTGAAGCCTCCTACCCATTTTGGCAGCGCACTACCAAAATTCACAAGATCCAACGTTCTCAGAGGCAATCCATTGGTGCCAAATATCTGGCGGCCACTGTCGTCTCTCCGGTAACCAAAACCTGCAATTTGTCCCATTTCTTCACCAACAATCTGCCTCAGCTCACCATTGAACACGTGAGTACCCACGGTAATCCTTTCACCTGGAGTGTCGGTAAGCAGGCTAAGCACCTTGGTGATATTGTAGGCGCCAGTGAAAGTGAAGTCCCAGGAAAAATCGACAGTTTTTACCGGAGTCAAATTCAGCAGCATCTCAATGCCCTTATTTTGGCTCTGTCCGCTGTTGATGCGGGTGTCAATGAAACCGGAGGCATCGGAAATCTGTGCTTGCACAATCTGATCGGTAGTGATTTTTTTGTAGACAGCCACGTCAAGTCCCACCCGATTGTTAAACATTCTCATCTCAAGTCCCAGTTCGGTTTCAGATGTTTGCATCGGCTTCAGATTGGGGTTGGGAACCGTATTGCCCGAGGATCCACCCACCGGTTGCCCGGTGCCGGAGGGATTCAACGCTAAGTTTGGGTTGACACCATAGAACAGCACATTTGAGTAGGGGGGCACATCGGTATCGCTACCCACCTGTGCAAAGGCAGCTCTGAATTTCCCAAAGTTCAGCCAGCCAGGGGCGTCGAACGACTCGGAAAATACGTAACTGGCAGAAACTGAGGGGTACAAAATGCTTCTGTTGGCTTCTGACAACGTAGAGAACCAGTCGTTGCGCAGGGTGGTGTTCAAGTAGATAAAACGCTTGTAGTTCACTTCAGCAGACCCATAAAGAGAATTTACACCTCTCTCAGACAGGTCATAAAGTGGATCTTTCGCTCTTCCGTTTTGCACGGTGTAGAGGCCCCGAACCACAAAATCAGTCACTTGTACGCTGTTGAGGTCGGATCTTCTGTACATCTGGTTACCACCAGCGGTGATGTTAACGCCGATATCACCAAATTCCTTGGTAGCTGAGATGAGGAAATCCTTGTTGATTTCTCTGAATCTGCGGGCTTCCTGGGTGTACAATCCATTGACGAAACCTGCTGGTGCAGCTGCCCTTGAGGCCTGGCCGGTGGGGAAGTTGTTGTAATCCTGGTCACGTGACCAGTAATCCTGACCTACACGACCCTGCACAAAAAGCCAGTTGGTAATGTCGTATTTCACAGAAAGGTTGCCAAATATTCTATCCCGGCGGATGTTCTGAAACTGATCCGACAAAATGAAATAGGGATTCGTCCTGTTCATAAACCGTGAATAGATGTATTCATTTCCCTGGGCATTGTATCTGTTGTCGTTCAACACATCAAGGGGCATGGAATTTGACATTGCCATGAGCGACGTGGGGATGGTATTGTCTTGCTGTCCTACGTTTGGTGGGTTCTTGTTATACTCATTGGAGTAGTTGATATTTCCCTTGAAGCTTAGTTTGGATGAAAGGTCATAGCCGAATCCAAGATTGATGGTCTTTCTGTCGAATGTATTGTTTGGTACAATCCCCTGGCTGCTCATGTCAGCAAAAGAAAGATTAAGTCCTCCTTTGTCGGTGTTGCCAGCCAGCGTTATTGTGTTAGTGAAGTTCTGGCCATGGCGGTAAAAGTCCAGCAGACGGCCTCTTTGTGGCTCATAAGGAACTGTTACGCCGTCGAACAAAACCTGTGTCATGCCTGGCTGAAACTTTTCGCCAAATGACCATTGACCAGATGTTGGGTTTGGTGCAGTGGGTCTTACTCCGTTTTCACCCTGACCGTACTCGTACTGGTAGTCGGTAAAATCAAGCGGCGCTTCATTGGTATAGTTCATATTGTAGGTTACGCCCAGGCCTTTGGTTGTACCCCTCGATTTGGTGGTAATCATGATCACACCGTCTTTGGCACGGGATCCGTAAAGGGCTGATGCGGCCGCACCTTTTAGCACAGTCATGCTCTCGATATCGTCGGGGTTGATGCTGGAAAGTCCGTCACCGCCGTCCGAAGTGTTTCCTCCGCCTCTTACGCCAATTGAACTATCCGAACCCGCATTTCCAGGGTTGGAGCCAAAGTTGGTATTGTCAATGGGTACCCCGTTCACAACAATGAGCGGGTTATTTTGACCTGAAATAGACGACTGGCCACGAATACGGATTTTTGATGTGCCCGCAGGGCCAGTTCCAAGGCCGGAAATGCTCACACCTGCAATTTTGCCCGTCAGCGCATTCATCATGTTCGGGGTACGGTTGATTGACAGCTCATCGGAATTGATGGTGGAAGTGGCATATCCAAGGCTTTTGGATGACCTTTCCAGCCCCAGAGCGGTAACCACCACTGTTTCCAGCGACTTCACATCCAATTCCAGAGAAATGTCAATGATACTTCTTGCACCAACGTTCACTTCTTGTGTGGCGTAGCCAATGGCTGAGAATACCAGGACTGAGTTGTCATCGGGTACCGAAAGGGAATATTTTCCGTTGGCATCAGTGGAGGTTCCCGTTGAGGAGCCTTTCAATATCACGTTCACACCAGGAAAGCCATTGCCATTTTCATCTTTTACGGTTCCACTGACAGTGATTTCACGCTGCGTTTCCTTTTTCTGCCTGCGGGCCGATTTGGAAAAGGCCTTGAGGCTAAGGTTGGCAGCAGGGGAGGTAACACTGGCTGATAAACCGGATGTCTTCGACGTGGAAGCCGACTCTGAGAGCCCCGCATTCTGAAGGCTCTTTAGTGAAATGACGTAGAATCCAGAGCCCGCTTTTTCATAGGAAAGCTCTGTTTCACTCAGCAGTTCGCCCAATGCTTCTTCCACCGTTCGCAAATCAGAGGATGGTATCTGCACCTTCTTGTCTTTCACCCATTCATCACGGTAGGCAATAGACACATTGAATTTTCTCTCCAGCTGTTCCAACCCTTTTTCAAGGGAAATGGACTCAGTTTTCGTTACCGCAATCGATTGCGGGCTGAAGGCAGAAGCTAGAACTTGCTGGTGTTGTGGCACTGCCTGATTTGCCACCACACAGGTGATAAAAACAATTAGGTAAAGCTTTCTCATAGTAGTTTAATGTAGGTGTTATCATTGTTTAGAGTATATATGAATTGCTATTCTTTCAATAGGTAGTAATCATTCCTTTTTTCAGCTTTTAGCTGAAAAACTTTGGCCACTTGAAGCACAAAACTTTCAGCATCACCCACAGGCATTGACCCCGATACCGTTTGTTGAAGCATTTTGTCAGCCTGCACACGGATGGTCACCCCAAAGTTGTTGTTGGCCATTTCTATCATTTCCTTCAGGGAAGTTTCGTCAAGAATTACCTTGTTATCTGTCCAGGCTGCATACACTTCGGTATCGACCCTGCGTTTGCTGTATTGTTTGTTTTTGTACTCCACCAGTTCACCCGGTTCCATCAATATTTTTTCCTCCTTGTCGTTTCCCGGGAAGCTAAGGGCAATTTGCCCGGTATTCAGCACGACTTTGGTGTCGGCTTTGCGATGGTAAACATTGAAGCTGGTGCCAAGCACTTCCACGGCCACCCCATCACTTACTTTCACCCGGAATGGCTGGTTGCCAACGGTATGGACCACTTCAAAAAAAGCCTCTCCTTCAAGCAATACCTCTCTGGCTTGCTGCTGCTGCCAGTCATTACTGAAAACAATGCTGGAGTTTGCATTTAGAACCACCGAAGAGCTATCCGGGAGCAGAATACGTTTGGTTTCACCATATGCCGTTTCATAGTGAAGAACCTCCTTTTGGAAGAACATGAAAAAAACGGCCAGGCCTATCGCTATCAGTGCTGCAGCAGCAACAGCCGACAAACGCCAGGGGCTGGGCGACAAACCTGCTGTAAGTTTCCTGTCCGTGCCTGTCGGCTGTGGTGTGTTGACTTTTATATTGTTCCACAGGCCAGCTACTTCCGATTCTGAGAGAGAATAGACGGGAAAGTTGAGTTTTTGCAGCAAAGCAATGGCTTCTTCAACTTCCACAGCCTTGTCTGGATGCTTGCTGATCCATTCCCGCCAGAATACATTACTTTCGTTAGTAGGCCTCCATACCCAGGCCCGAAAGCTTTCGTCCATTGCAAAGTCGTTCGCCGAAAAGTGGTAATAGTCTTTCACTAGAAACTTATTTAATGCTTAGAAGAGAAGAGCATCGCCTGTTTCTCATCACTTTTTTTGAAATATTTTTTTATCACGCAAGAAAAGCCCGAAAGGAGGTCAGAAGGAGGGATTATCCTTCAGTTTTTTCTTCAACACCGTTAGTGCTTTTGATATCAGGTTGTAGACGGAATCCACATGCACCTCCATAATCGAGGAGACTTCATGATAGCTCAACTCGTTGAAAAACTTGAGAAAAATGGCTTCCCGTTGCCGTTTGGTGAGCGCATTGAAACTCACTTTCAGCTGCTCCAGTTGTTGTTTTTTTGCCTCCCCGGCAATCATCGTATCCTCAATGGATGGAATGAATTCAAACATGCTGTCAGGGTTGTCGTGGAAAGGAAGGGCAAATTTACGGTTGGCTATGAGTCGGCTGATGAGCAGTCTTCTGAATGATTTGAACAGATAGTAGTTCACTGAACCGGCCACGCCAAGGGTTTCTCTTTTGCTCCACAGCCGGGTGAACAACTCCTGAAGGCAGTCTTTGACCAGTTCCTTGTCACGGCAGGTGTGCATCCCATAGTTGAAGAGCCTGTTCACGTGGCGTTTGTACAACACAGAAAATGCCAGTTCGTTGCCGGACTTGAATTGCCCCCAAAGCATTTCATCATCAAGCGAGCCCGCTTCCGTTGTCGATATGATCCGTTCGCTATTCAATACAAACTTGTTTCAGCAATAGAAATATTACCCTGCATAGCATTTTTTCCACTCTAACTTGGTTGAATAGTTTAGATAACGTCATGCTTTAAGAATCCGATTAGTCGATGAGGTCCAGGACGATAACTTAGATTACCACCCCTTATTTATCAACGTTATAAGGCTGAATATACTAAATAGCAGCGATAATATATTGCCAGAAAAGCATGGAAGAACGTATAAATAGGCTTGAAGTGTCAATTTGACACGAAATTTTTTTTGAACGACCATCAAAAGGTTATTTTTCCCGAGCGATTATAGCTCGAAAGCAGTCACATCAATAAGCCCCCGCTGACGGAATAGTCGGGTGGGTTGCTTCGAATTCTTTCTAACTTTCTAAAAACTAACCGAACCTATGAGGCGAATACTTTACTGCGTTGTTATAGCCCTTGCTGTTGTGGCCTGCCAAGAGCAGGAGCAAAGTGCTCCTAAAAGAAAATATGTGGACGTTCCGGGGCTTGATCCTTCGATCAAACCCGGCGACAACTTTTTTATGTACGTGAACGGCATCTGGTATGACACAGCGAGAATTGCCGACGACCAGTCAGGTGTGGGATCGTACAGTTTCCTCAATATTCCTCAAAAGAAGCTCCTTCAGAGCATTTTAGAAGAGGTGTCAACAGGCACCCATGCAGCCGCAACGGTCGAACAGCAGGTGGGCGACTTTTTCGCATCAGGAATGGATACGACAGCGATCAATCGGCGGGGCTTTGAGCCCATCAAGCCGATGCTGGATAAAATTGCCGCTATCAACGACCTGAAAGCGTTGATGAGCTTTATAGCAGATGAATCCAAACTGGGCGACAACTCAATCATTAGCGCTGGTATTTCTCCGGACGACAAGAACAGCACAATTAATATCGCTCATTTTGGGCAGGCTGGTCTTGGGCTACCCGACCGGGACTATTATTTCAAAACTGATTCCTCAACTCTGGGCATTCAAATGGCCTACCGGGGCTACATTGCCAGACTGTTTGAGTTGACCGGCGAAGAGGCAGGTGAAGCGGCCTCCAAAGCAGGTCTGGTTTATGACATAGAGAAGCAACTGGCGGAGTCACATAAAACAAGGATACAGCGCAGAGACGTTCAGAATAATTACCACAAGATGGCTGTAGCTGACCTACAAAAGGCACAACCCAATATAGGGTGGACTGCCTTGCTGGACAATCTTGGGCTTGATACTGATACGGTTGACATCCGTCAGCCGGCCTACTTCGAAAAATTGAACACTTTGCTGGGCTCACTGCCACTTGAAGACTGGAAAACCTACCTGAAAGCAAGCTCCATTGCGGCCTACGACCAGATTTTGAGCAGACCTTTCGAAAAAGCGTCGTTCGAATACAACAAAGCCCTCTCGGGACAGTCGACCGAAAAGCCACGGGCTCAGGTAATGGCGGAAGCTGTCGATAGACAGATGGGTTTTGCCCTCGGGCAGCTTTATGTGAAGCGCTATTTTGGTGAAGATGCCAAAAAGAGGATTTCGGAGCTGGTGGACAACCTCCAAAAAGCTTTCGAAGCCCGGATTGAGAAGCTCGACTGGATGAGCGACAGCACCAAAGTGAAGGCCAAAGAAAAGCTTTGGGCCATCACCAAAAAGGTGGGCTACCCGGATGTGTGGAGAGAGTATGATGTTACCATCGACCGTGGCAAGTATTTTGAGAATGTGATTGCCCTGAGAGAGGACAATTACAAGTATCAGCTAGGCAAGCTTAATAAGCCGCCCTACAAGCACGAATGGGGGCCTTCTCCATCGACAGTAACGGCCTACTACCGGCCTTCATTCAATGAAATTGTTTTCCCGGCAGGCATCCTCCAGTATCCCTATTTCGACGTGAATGCCGACGATGCTATCAACTACGGCGGCATTGGTATGGTGATAGGTCACGAGCTGACCCATGCTTTTGACGATCAGGGGGCGCAGTATGACAAAGACGGCAATGTTAAAAATTGGTGGACGGATGAGGATTTTGAGAAGTTCAAAACCAAGACCCAGCAGGTGATTGATCTCTACAGCTCATTTACTGTGTTGGACAGCGTGCATATCAAAGGGGCCATGACTGTAGGTGAAAACACGGCAGACAACGGCGGTATAGCCATTGCCTACGACGCCTTTAAGCTGACCGAACAAGGACAGGACACGACGAAAATTGACGGTTTTACTCCTGACCAGCGCTTCTTCTTGTCTATCGCCAGGATCTGGAGAGTAAAAACCCGTGATGAGTTTTTGCGCACCTACGTAAACACCAACCCTCATTCACCAGCCATTTGGCGAGTGAATGGGCCGTTGATGAACTTCACGCCTTTTTATGACTCATTCAATGTGCAGCCAGGGGATCGGAACTACAAACCGGTGGAAGATAGAATAAGAATTTGGTAGGTGCTGGCGGGCCGATACGACTTGATGGCCTTCCTGTACATAAGTAAGCAGGCTGGACGTTTTGATACGAAACGTCCAGCCTGCTATTTTGTACTCTGAACACCAATAGCACACAGGGGATCATTGCTGGTGATAGCAAGCGAAGTGACAAGGTACAGGACAATACCATCGCTTTCTGCATGATAATCACTGAGTTGGGTGCCAAAAAAGTCTCTTATTTCCCCCAGTTTTTGACCCCTTGTTACCTTATCTTCGAGCTTTACCTCTGGGTACCAACACCCTTCATGCATCGCTGTGGCTACCAGCATTTTTTCAAGGTATTCCACCTCGTGAATTTGCGCCTGTCCGGGTATCACTGCCAGTGAACGAAGTACGTTTTTGACAGCAGCTTTGTATTGTTCTACTTCGTCCTGATTCCATCGCCCACACTGCCCAAGCTCTGCCAGAAAGCCTGGCGTTCCACAGGAAGCAGCGCCGCCAATGGAACCATTTTCAGATACTGAGCCCACCACATAAGGAAACCCAAGTAGGGCAGAGGCCTGACGGGATTGCTCCGCTAGGTCTGTGCTTCCCAGGTTGGAATAGATAACGAACGGCACCAGCGATTCATGAATATCGCCGCCATGCAGGTCGATGAAGAAGGCGGCCTCTTTTTGAAGCTGATGTACAACGTAGGCTATTCTCTCGCTGACAGTGCCTGTGGCTTTGCCCGGAAACACCCTATTGAGATTTTTGCCGTCATATGGCCCGTAATACTGCATTCGGGCCAGGAAAGCAGCGGTATTCACCGGGTGAATGATGAGCACCGTGCCAGCGACCTCCTGTGGATCAAGCTCTTTGGCCAGTTGTAGGGCTGTTTCTATGCAAGGATACTCACCACCATGAACACCACCAGTTATCAGGATGTCTTTTCCATCTGTTGCACCGCAGATCAATGTAAAAGGCATTTCGATGGGTGTTCCTGCCACTGGAATATGGCCGGTCGTTTTTGTTCCCGCAGTCAGCGTCTTAATGCCGGGTACCAGCTGTCTTATGAGTTCTCTCATTTTGGTTATTTTGCGGCGTTAATGTACAAAAGAAACTGCAACGGAATACCGTGATTTTGAGGGGGCAAACTTATGCAGTGACCGGCAGTGAGGTTACTTATTTTGTTATAGCTGGCTCTAATCAGCGCTGTCTTTCATATTTTTCGATAAGCTCATCCAGTTCCTTTTCAGTGTCGGGGTTGATTACCTTCCTTGAAGCATCTCCTTCCAACCATGCCAGTGTGCGGCGAATACCCTGATGGAAAGGAATGGTGGCCGTAAACTCAGGCACAAATGTTTTGATCTTGGTGTTATCGAATACGGCACTGTGAGCTTTGTCGCCCAGTAGGTTGCCTGTTTGCTCAGGCAAGTGCTTACAAATAAAGTCCGAGGAGATGTGCACTATTTTGGGAGTAACGCCAACAGCATCAGCTAGTCCTTCGTAGATCTGGTTCCAGCTCAAGACATCGTCGGAGGTGATATGAAACGCATGACCAACGGCTTTTGGGTGCCCCAGCAGTCCCACGAAGCCAATTGCGAAATCGTCGGAATGAGTAAGCGTCCACAAGGACGTGCCGTCGCCGTGCACAATGATCTTTTTGCCTTTGCGCAGCCTGTCCACAATATTGTACTCTGTCCAGCCACCCAGGGCAACTGGTATCACTGTGTCGTAAGTATGCGATGGGCGAACGATGGTGATCGGGAATCCCTGCTCCCGATAAGCCAGGGTGAGGGCATCTTCACAGGCTATCTTATCCCTGGAATACTGCCAGAACGGATTGAAAAGCGGGGTAGATTCAGTGATCAGATAGTGCGTGGCTGGCTTCTGGTAGGCCGAGGCGGAGCTGATGAAAATATACTGTTTGGTTTTGCCAGTGAACAGCTTGATGTCTCGTTCTACCTCTTCCTTTGTAAAAGCAATCCAGTTGACCACCACATCCCATTCATGCCCGGCCAATGCTTGCCCCAGTTGGGCTGGTGCGTTGATGTCGCCGGTAATGGACTTGGCACCCTCGACTGTGAGAGGGCTCTTGCCCCGGTTGAGGACGTAAAGATCAATGCCTTTTGCTACAGCCAGCCGGCTTGTGGCTGTGCTGATGTTTCCTGTTCCTCCGATGAATAATACCTTCATTTTTTATCGCTCTGCTTAGGTGGGCTAAGGTACGAAGATAGGTGGAACCTGCCAGCTCCGCTACATCGGTTATTGCGAGGCTGAAACGATACTTTATCGGTATGAACGATCACTAATAGCGGTGGCAATCCGTCAGATTCAGCACTGAAGCTGGCAGATTGCCACGCCACGTTATGATGTGCCAAACAATTTGAGTCTTAATTGGTGGCTCGCAATAACCAGAAGGTCGGGCTTCAGGCTGTAAGCCACGCATCTTTTTCCGTCTCCCTGGAACTTTTAATTCGACACTGTCAGTCTTTTAATCACCTCCGCCGCCATGGTCATGCCGAACATCGCAGGCATGTACGAAATGGTACCATAAAAAGACTTTTTGTACCTGGTGCCATCGGTCATCTTCAGTGAATGACTGGGCTGCACTTCCTCTGAATAAACGCATAAAATCCCTTTGGTTACGCCTTTGCCTTTCAGGTTCTTGCGAACCTGTTGTGCAAACTTACACTCACGGGTCTTGCTGATATCCGCCAGCCGTATTTTGGAGGGATCCAGCTTGCCGCCGGCACCCATAGACGAGATGAACTTATATTTTAGCCGTTTCAATGTCAGTATCATCGACATCTTCGGAACAATACTATCGATGCAATCCATGGCGAAATCGAAAGTGTTATCGACCAGAAAAGCGTGCATCACGTCAGGCTCCATGAAGTTATCAACCACTTGTACCTGTAGCTTAGGACTAATGTCGAGAAAACGATCTCTGAGCACATAGGCTTTCTGCATACCGACTGTAGAGTCCAGGGCCTGGAGCTGCCGGTTTTTGTTGGTAGGGTCTACGTCGTCTCCATCAATGATGGTGATTTTGCCCAAGCCGGCCCTTACAAGCGTTTCTGCCGCATAGCTGCCCACGCCGCCAAGACCAACTACCAGCACGTGGGAGTTTCTTAGTTTGTCTAAGGCTTCTTTGCCTATTAACAGCTCTGTTCTTTCTAACCAATCACTCATCTTCCGAAAAACTTTCTTGCGTTACTGTTCATTTGTCGCTGAAGTTCAGGCACCTGTATGCCAATCAATCCGGCGACCGTTTCATATACCTCTATGATACTCACATCAGGCATGCTATCCGTTTCCAAAAATAGGTGATCATACGGTATGGACTTAAATAACTCAATGTATTTAGTGGGAGGGAGGCCAGGCATAAGCGAGAGATAAAACCCCTGATCGATCAGTTGCTTAGCCAGTGTAGCATGGCGGCCATAGCCATGCACGCACCATTTCTCAATACCAGGAAACTGTTTTTTGATTTCGCTTAACTGTCCAAAAGCTCGAACGCAATGGATAATCACCGATTTACCCAGCTCTTCTGCAATCGCCAGCTGACTTCTCAAGATATCCATTTGCATGCCCATCGCCGGCCCTTTCAGGTTGTCCAGTCCCATTTCGCCCATGGCCAGACATTTAGGGTCGGAAAGTGCTACCTCCAGCTCTTTCCTTTGCGCTGGCGTTACAGGTTGTTCTGTCCACCACGGATGCATCCCGACCGTGAAGTATTGGTGTGGTTTGTCTTTTCCCAGGTGCAGCGATACAATTTCCATCACATCTTCACTATTGGCCTGCCGCATACTGTGGGTGTGGAAGTCAAGGTAGCGGGAGTCGTGGAAGATAGTTTTCATTGTTCGGTGCATTGCCCTCCTGGGATCAAAGATAGCGCTAAGTGGTTAAATACAGTGTGATCTAAGCTTTTCTCATTGCACCGAGTAGCAGACTGTAAACAGCCATAAAAAAAACGTAAGGCGATCGCCTTACGTCTCTAATTATCATTTTAATAAAAACTCTATTACTTACTTAATACCAGCGAGTTAAACACTAGTTTAAACGTGCCATGTGTCTGTACCCTAAGTTGTGGGCGGAAGCCAATCATGACAACCCTTCCCTGGCCCAAACCAACAGAAACCATGGCAGCCTTCTCAGCGATAACATCTTCGCCCAGCAACCAGCCACTTTGCAAAATGTCCCTTTTTGGGTAGGTGATGATGCGGTCTATGGTGTGACCCACGTCGGAGCGCACTACCTCATACACATCGTTGTTGCCAACAAACAATCCATAACCTGAGTCAGGCATGCCGTAGGCCAGTGGATTCGAATTGTCGAAGTTCATTCGAAGGGTAGAGCCCGGCGACCAAAACTCCTGACTGGCTACGTCTTTTACCACATTGCGAATCGGTAGCTTGAATTTTTCGATAGGCAAGTCACCGGCACTACCAAACGTTACCAGTGTTCCTCCGTTTTCAACAAAGGCCTTGAGGGCATCCACGCCTTTTTGCCCAAAACCACTTCTGTATTCGGGCGGAAAGTCTTCAGCACGGTTGCGGCCACCGCCACCTTCACCTGTCATCGCCGACAGAGCGTCGTCAGGCAACACAATCACATCATATTTCTTGTTGAGCTCGCCAGCAAGGATTTCCTTGTCCATCAAAGTGGTATAAGGGAATTTAAAATTCTCCAGCATGAGCCTCGTCCATCCTTCATCCATATTGCCACCCATATAGCGCTGGAAGAGCGCAATTCGCTGGCGTGTCATTGGTTGGGTAACAGCAGCCACGTCTGTTTCCAGGGGCCTGAAGTCCACACCAGTTTCTGTAGCGATCTTGCTGGCCACATCCGCAGGCACTGAGGCCACTACAAAGTCGCCTGGCACCAGTCCATTACCTGCCTTAGTCACTCTGCTCACTTTTACTTTGTTGTCCCAAAGCAGGTTCAGTGCTGTGAAGCTGTCGTTATTGGCACCCGACAACACATATCCTTTGCTCCCCCTGGTCACAGT
This sequence comes from Imperialibacter sp., assembly GCF_040222385.1. GTDB lineage: Bacteria > Bacteroidota > Bacteroidia > Cytophagales > Cyclobacteriaceae > Imperialibacter. The sequence continues at coordinate 366,590 of NZ_JAVKDF010000022.1, read as the reverse complement.
GCCTTTAGGAGCAACCTTTTCTGTGACCTTTGGGTAGTTGCCTGTCAAAGCACTACCTACCGGATCGACCCGCACACCCATGTATTCAGCCACATTATCGGTCGACATGTCGTAAGGCCTGATGGGGTCGTTGTTGCGGTCACGGGTGTACTCGTTGTCGGGGTAGAAGGTACGACCCAGCAACCAACGCACCACACCTTGCTTGGGCTGCGCCATGGTAACCAGGTAAGAACCGGCGCCATACACTTTACCCTCGTGAATCAGCTGCGAGTCAATTCGCTTCACTTCCACACCCTGACCCAGCAGCACATTCACCAGTTTGTTGGCAGTGAGCGCATCGTGCTGTTCTGCGGGAATGATGTAAGCCTTGATATCAGCCTCGGCACCCCGCTGGGTTTGTCTGGAGGCTTTCAAATATGCATTTTTTAATACCGTTTCTCTATTGCGGCCTGCAATGTCGGCGATGGCCAGGGCTGCAATTTTTTGCTGCTCTACAATATCCCGTACCCGCCACCAGCCGCCTGGCCATGGGTTAGGGAAGGAGGTTTGCGCTTCGTACTTAGGCATGCCATGAATGCTACCTTCCAGCTGGTCAGGATGCACATACAGAGGAGTAGCCAATCTGGCACTGGCCGATTCGGTCAGCATGCCTGCGATATTGTGGAAAGGTGTGATCCAGTGAAACCCAAAATGGCCCCAGCCTGAATAGATGGCGGCATTCACCACACCTGCCTTGTTGTTCTCTTCTTCTTTGTAAGCAATGTGTGCCCCATACCACGACATTTCCCTCCATACCAGTGGATCACCATCCGGGCGAATAGGTTCAGCATAGGGTGGCACATAAATCCTGGCACCGTAAGCACCCATCTGATGATGATCTACATAAGCTTGCGGCATCCATTGTCTGAAAATAATGTCTGCACCGTACACAGATTCAATGGTGTTTTGCATGTAGGCATCCCGGTTGTTGTCGTGGCCGATGTAGTGATGGTAGAGATAGGGCATACTGTTACCCTCGTATTCTGTGCCCACATACTTTCTATACCATTCGGTGATCATGATTTCACCGTCAGGATTGAAGCAGGGAATCACAATGGAAATGACGTTATCGAGGATCGTCATCATTTCTGTGTCGGTACGGGTGAGCATGTCGTAAGTAAACTCCGCCGCCGTTTGTGAAGCTGCCACTTCGCTGGAGTGAAGCCCGAACGACTGCACCACCACGGCCTTACCGGTCGTAATGATCTGGTCGATTTCGCTCTGTGGTACGCCTCTGGGGTCACTGAGCTTGGCGTTCATAGCCTTGTACTCGTCCAGTTTCGCCAGATTTTCTGGTGAAGAGATATATAAGGCAAGAAAAGGGTTGCCCAGGGTAGTTTTACCCATGTTCACCACCTTCATACGGGGGCTGGCCTCGCCCAACTGATTATAGTATTTCACCAGGTCGTTCCAGTGTGCCAGCTTGCGATCGGCGCCCATCTGGAAACCGAAGTACTGTTCTGGCGTGGGAATAGCTTGCGCCTGCACATAGGAGGGAGCAAGAAGAACCACCACCAGGAGCAGCACCGCCAGGCGTTTAATAAATAGTAAAATTTTTTCAGTCATAGGAATTACAGTTTGAGTGATAGATAGGGTAATCTATGCCTGGGCAATAGCAATTGAAAGGGTTCAGTGTTGGCTTGCCGTATAGATTGAAGGGCGGTCGGTGTCACGGGTGCCAATGTCGGGCCAGGCGTGGATGCGGATTCGCTCAGATCAAACCTTAACCCAAACACGGGTATGGATTTAGTTTGGGTTAAGTGACAACTGTTACATAGAACCCGGATTGTTTATCGTTCATTTGCGATGAACGAAAGCAACAATGAGCAGAACAGCCATACCGATAGATTATGAAGTGGACGACGTTTCACTGGCCGGCATTGCCAAAGCAATGGGACATCCGGTAAGGATTCAGATTTTGCGGCTATTGAGTAGCGAAGCCTGTTGTTATACGGGTGACTTAGCAGATCAAATTCCCCTGGCACAATCAACCATTTCGCAGCATTTGAAGGCATTGAAAGATGCTGGCTTAATCCAAGGCGAGATTTTGCCACCAAAAGTGAAGTACTGTTTAAACAAAGGGAATTGGGCGAAAGCGCTGAAGCTGTTTGCAAAGCTAATTGGGTAAAAAGACATTGACGAAGATCGTTGATGGACGATCAATTAAACATTTAAGAACATGACAGATATAAAAGTATTAGGACCCGGTTGCCCAAAGTGCAAAGCCACCTACAACAATGTGCTTGAGGCGTTGAAAAAAACCAACATGGAAGCCGATGTAGTAAAGGTAGAGGACATTGAAGAAATGATGAAATACAATGTGCTCACTACGCCAGTCCTCATGATCAACGGGGAATTCAAAATAAAAGGCCGAATTGCTCAGGTGAGTGAGATCGTGCAACTACTGAATAACTGAAACGATGGACACGCAAACTCTAGTAAAAGAAATTTGCCCTACGACCACTCAGCAATGGGTCGCAAATGGTGCCCTATTGGTGGATGTTCGGGAAAAAGAGGAAGTGGCGCAATTGGCTTACGATGTGCCGAAAATCATTAACATTCCCCTGGGCGAGTTTGAACAACGCTATACAGAAATCCCAAAGGACAAAGACGTGGTGGTGGTTTGCCGCAGTGGTGGGAGAAGTTTACGGGCGGCGGGTTTCCTGGTGAACCATGGCTACACCCAGGTGGTGAACATGCAACATGGAATGATCCGTTGGGCGCAGAAAGGTTTTCCCACCACCGGAGATACGTCTTCTGTACTGGACAACACGCAAGATACAGGCTGCTGTAGCACCTGATCGACGGTGTAAAACACACCGTCTTGTTGCCATAAAAGTCGCAATGCTGATGGAAGTAAAATTGTTAAGCTAAGCTGAAAACCATGTTTGATTGGATACAACATTTTGCCGACTGGCTTATTTACTCAGTTTTTGGGATCGACGCAGAAACCCACCTGGCCACAGCACTGAATTTCTTTGTGTACGACACATTGAAAATTCTCATTCTGCTATTCCTGATCGTTTTTCTAATGGGCGTCGTCAACGCTTACTTCCCCATCGAAAAACTCAAAGACTTCCTGAATCGAAAAAAACTATACGGATTAGAATACCTGCTTTCATCCATTTTTGGGGCCATTACACCCTTTTGCTCTTGTTCGTCTGTTCCACTGTTTATTGGCTTCGTGCAAGGCGGCATTCCTTTGGGGGTGACTTTTGCTTTTCTTATTACCTCGCCCTTGGTGAATGAAGTGGCCATCGCCATGTTTATTGGCATGTTTGGTTGGAAAGCCACCCTTGTTTATGCAGGTTCTGGTATTCTCTTAGGAACTATTGGTGGTTGGATATTGGGCAAGTTCAATCTCGAACCTTTGTTGACTGATTGGGTAAAGAAAATTCTTGAAAAGAAAACGCAACAAGCTGAATACGAAGAAGAAAAGCTCACTTTTCTCGAGCGCTTGCCGGATATTACCCGGGGAGCCTGGGAGATTGTGAAGGGGGTGGTGTTGTACGTAATCGTCGGTATTGCGATAGGTGCCGCCATGCACGGATTTGTTCCTGAGAACTTTTTTGGTCGGTACCTCGGTGGCGGCCAATGGTGGACAGTGCCCCTGGCAGTTATCCTGGCCGTACCCATGTATGCCAATGCCGCCGGCATAGTGCCAGTCATTCGGGTATTTGTAGCTAAAGGGGTACCCCTTGGCACCGCCATAGCCTTTATGATGGCAACAGTAGGTTTATCTATTCCGGAAGCAACTTTGTTAAAAAAGGTGATGACCATCAGGTTGGTCGGGCTTTACTTCGGAGTGGTTACGCTGTTTATCATCATTTCTGGCTATTTGTTCAACCTCATTTTGTAAACGAAAACAACACTCAACTAAGAAATGAAGCAGCTGAAAATATACTTATTAATCATAATACTTGGCCTGTCTATGCATCGTAGTTGGGGGCAAAACCAGCCGTTATCCACCGTAGGTGCCATGAGTGAGATGGGCAAAAATAATTTTGCTCCTCAGCTTTGGTTGGACACACTCACCAACAAAGACCATCTCTACGGTCTAGGCCCCTATGGCCCGATGCAGGGGGAGATCACCATTGTCGATGGAAAGCCGTTTTATGCTTCTGCCTACGAGGAAGGCAAATCTGTCATCGGTCAAACCTGGGACATGAAGTCTCCTTTTTTTGTCTCAGCTAACGTCGACAAGTGGGTAGCCTATGAATTCACCGATTCCATCAGTAGTGTGGACGACATTGAGCAGCTTGTCGCAAAGACAGCTAAAAGCAAGGGGTATGACACCAGCATTCCTTTTGCTTTTAGAATTGGTGGTGTTTTCGATCAAGTCGCCAATCACATCGTTACACCACGAAGAGCTGAGGTGATTGGGTATCGGCCCAATGTGAATCAGCAGGAATTTTCCTTTGAGCATGCGTCAGGCGAAATCATCGGCTTTTACTCTGAAAATCATCATGGAGTATTCACCGGGTCAAAAAGCAATATCCATGTGCACTTTATCAAAGATGACCTGACCTTTATGGGGCATCTGTACAAAATAGTGACCAATAAGCTACCATTGACACTCTACTTGCCTGCAAAAGCAGGTAGCAGTACGCCTACTTTGAAAGTGAATGATACCGACTTTTCGAAAGGCAGATTGGGGAATATACAAGAGGTGACACTTGATGATTTGGTTAAGTTCCACGGGCATCTGTGCGATGGCCTTGTGGTCGGGTTCCTGGGATTGAAAGAAGCGCTCCTGCAATTGTATCCGGATGGTACGATTGACCGAACCAATTTAAGAATTGTAAGCGAGCCATCGCCTTGCCTGACCGATGCAGCCATTTACCTCACAGGCGGGCGATACCAGTTCAATACGTTTTATGCAACAGTTGCTATTGATGGGTTGTATGTAGTGCAGCGTGTAGACAATGGAGAGGCCGTGCAGGTCAATTTGAATAGGGGCGTAAAACCCGTCGAAATAGGTCAGATGGGGGCGAAGGCTGTCAAAGGAGAGCTTACGGCTTGCCAGTTGGATGCACTCAAACAATTGGAGGACGATTTTTCTGAAAAGCGATTGTCTGAACACCCAAAAGACAATTTCACTATAACCAATATGTCGAATTTTAAATGGAACCCTTTTTTGCAAAATGATTTCATCAAAACTGATGTCATCAACAAAGAGACGAAGCCTTGTAAAAAGTAAAAGGCCAGGCTAACTGGCTGAACACGTAGCTGGAGCCCAAAGTTTTTAACAGGCGCAAAAAAAGGAGAGGGCCGTTTTGCTGAGAGGCAGCGGCGACTTACCTTGCCCTACATTTCAAGTCCACGCTTTTCCTTACTCTATACTTCACAGAGCCGATTTCTCGCCACACTTGATGAAGCCACCTATCGCTGACCCATGAGCGTTTGTTGCCTGTAAAATTACGAAACCGTTATCTATAATTTTTATTCTTCCTTTCATAGCCGCAAGCCTGTGGTGCGGCTAATTTGTTATTAATCTGTTGATTACATGAGAGTGTTTGACGCTTAGCATCACGTAGGTAACATCACGTGTTTCGATAACTGCTGTTCAATGTCAAAAAAGTATTAAATCCATCACCAAAGCTTAGTGGGCCACTAACGGAAACTTAATATTTAGTTTCCAGCACTGCCGCAAAACCCCGCTTTTTTTGCGCCTTAAAGGTGACGCTCTGGGTTTCCATCCTGGTGTCATGTCAAAAACTATCCATTAAAAACTATTTCATGAAAAATTTGTACCTGTTATTATGTAATGGAAGGGACACGGCCACAAAAGGTGTTCGGCTCTTTCTGCTGCTGGGTGTGGTTTGCCTGGTGGGCTCATTTTCTCAAAATGCTGTTGCTGGAAGTGTTATTTTTCAGGCTGGCACCACTGTTAGCGGTACTGTTACCGACGAAGAAGGTGCTGCGATGCCCGGAGTGAATATTCTTGAGAAGGGAACCATCAATGGAACCGTGAGTGACGTGAATGGCAACTACAGACTGAATGTGTCTTCGGCCAACGCCGTCCTGGTATTTAGCTTTGTTGGCGCTGAAACAAAAGAGGTAACAGTAGGAGGTCAGTCAGAGATTTCTGTGTCGCTGGCAGGCAGCTCTGAAACATTGGCCGAGCTGGTCGTGGTAGGTTACGGTACGCAGAAAAGATCCGACATAACCGGAGCCATTGGTTCCTTAAAGAGTGAAAATTTTAACCGTGGAGTTGTAACTAACCCAGGGGAATTGCTCCAAGGGAAAGTTGCAGGTGTAAACATAACCACTGCCAGTGGTGAACCTGGTGCTGCACAGAATGTGATCATCCGGGGAATTGGCAGTTTGCGGTCTGGAACGCAACCGCTTTACGTGGTGGATGGTTTCCTGCTTGACAACAGCTCTCAAGGTTTTGATACCAATCCCCTCAACTTCCTTAATCCCAACGACATTGAAAGCATCGACGTCTTGAAAGATGCCAGTGCCACCGCGGTATATGGTTCCAGAGCTTCAAATGGCGTGGTAGTTATCACTACCAAAAAAGGAAAGGCTGGAAAAACAGAAATGAACTTTTCAGCTTCTACTGCCTGGTCTAAGATGTCTAAGAAAATTGATGTGTTTAGTGCCGACGAGTTTCGGCAGAATGTGACCGGTGAAGGCGGAACTCTAGAAGACTTCGGTGGAAATACTGATTGGCAGGATGAATTGACCCAAACCGCCCTGTCGAAGCAATTCGACCTGTCCGTTGGCGGGGCCGCTTCTGAGAAGTTCTCGTACTACGCTTCAGTCGGTGTTCAGGATCAGGAAGGTATTTTGAAGAATAGCAACCTGGAACGTTATTCCGGGAAACTGAATATGAACCAAAAGGCACTCAATGGAAGGCTGAAGGTAGACTATAACCTTACTGCGTCGCACACAGAAAACCTGCGCCCGAGCATTACATCTACCATTGCAGACATGATTAGCCTGAACCCAACCATTCCGGCCTATACCGATGGTGAGCCGACATTGCTGACAACAAATGCTTTGAACCCACTCACCAGATATGACATCTACAGTGACCTGGCTGTTAACAACCGCATCCTGGCGAGTATTTCCCCGTCAATTGAACTGTTTGATGGCTTTGTTTATAAGTTGAATCTTGGGGTTGACTACTCTGCCACTACCAGGGATGCTCAGTATGAGCCTTTTCCTGATGTGATCAATGAGTCGAATATTTCAGATGGATCACTGTCCACGCTTATAGGTAACAATACCAATAGTCTGGTCGAAAACACAATCACCTACAACTGGATCAAGGATGTGCACAATCTCACCGTACTTGGTGGTCACTCTTACCAGGAATTCCTTTTAGAAAACAGGAACTTCGATTACAGGGGCTTTGCCAACAACAATATCGAACCAAAATACCAGGACCAAACCAGCACGGCTGAATATCCTACTTCAGTAAGCTCGTCTGCCATTAGAAACGAGTTGCAGTCATTCTTCGGAAGGGTTAATTATACTTTTGACGAAAAATATTTGTTTACTGCCACGCTTCGTGCTGACGGGTCTTCAAAGTTTGGAGTGAACAACAAGTATGGGTATTTCCCGTCTGTTGCCCTGGGCTGGAACATCAGCAATGAGGACTTCATGGACAATTCATTTTTCGATAACCTGAAGTTGCGTACAAGCTGGGGACAAACCGGTAACCAGGAAATCCCTTCTAAGATCACCAAGGCAAGCTATTCGGAAGACAGGTTGATAACAGGCGCTGAAAGCCTTAGCACGTACCCGCTGGATCCTGATGGCACTTCAATTGACAGCTATCCTTACGGAATTGTTTTCACTCGCCTGGCAAACCCAGATCTGCAGTGGGAAGTATCCACCCAGCTGAACGTCGGCGTTGACTTTGGCATCTTTGACAATCAGATCACCGGTAGCCTGGATTATTTCAATAAAGAGTCGTCCAATATTTTGCTGGAAGTTACACCTGCTGACCCCGTGCAGCCAACGTCCACCTACTGGACTAATATCCAGGACATGAAGATCCAGAACAATGGCATCGAGCTGGCATTGGAATACAATGGCAAAGGACAAGGCGGCTTCTCCTACAACATCGGAGGTAACCTCACATCCATCCAGAACACGGTAAAAGACTCTCCTTACGCTGTATTGACCACTGGTGCCGCTCAGGGTTCTGGACAAACTGGTGCAACCATTAATGGTTATATCAACGACGAGCCGATAGGATCTTTCTACATGTTCCAATTTGACGGCATTGGAGCCGATGGACTCAACATGTTTAGAGACGTTAATGGGGATGGCGCTATATTGGATAATGACCGCACCGTTGTGGGCAGTGCTATTCCAAAACTGCTGTATGCCTATCACCTGAATTTCAGGTATAACAGTTTCGATCTGGGCTTCAACTTTAACGGAATTGCCGGCAGCAAAATATACAACCACACTGCCATGACGCTGTTTACCAAGGCTCAACTGACCAAGTCGAACAATGCCACTGACTTTGTAACTCAATACCCTAACGAGGCAATTTCAAATGCCAACACTGTATCTACACGCTATTTGGAGAATGGTTCCTTCATGAGACTGAACAATGCGACACTTGGCTACAACCTGACTTCAGACAAGGTCGGCTTGGGAGATGCCTTCCAGAACATCCGTGTATCGGTAACCGGTCAAAACTTGTTCGTGATCACAGATTATTCTGGATTTGACCCTGAAATCAACACAGGATCAACTACAGGTGGTATTCAAACCTTTGGAATAGATCGTTTCACTTATCCAAAGGCAAGAACGTTTTTGATCAGCGTCAATGCCACGTTCTAAAAAGAAAACACTCAGTTCTCTTAAGTATTACTTTAGAAAATAGAAATCATATGAACTTTTTAAATATAAAATTTAGTAAAGTACTGCCGATCATTGTAGTGCTGCTCACATTCGTTGGTTGTACTGACCTCGAAGAAGACATTTTGGACGAGTCGCTGACTGGAACAGGCGAGGCAGAAGTCATTAGCGGTTCCATTGCACCGGTATATGGCCTTCTTCGTCAGGTTTGGCTGCATACCGTTAACTTCGGGCTTCAGGAAGTGGCTTCCGACGAAGCCATCTTGCCATACCGTGGTGGTACCGACTGGTTTGATGGCGGCAAATTCATCGCCGTTCACCAGCATTTGATGACTCCCGGCAACTCACTGGTGGCAGATTCCTGGACATATATTACCTTGACGCTTTCGAGGGCCGTTGTGGCCGAGGAAAGGCTGAGGGAAGAAGTAGAAAAAGGAAATGCAGATGCGCAAGGGCCGCTTTATGAAATGATTGCCATGCATGCATACCTCAATATGCTGGCACTAGACAACTGGGGGTTGGTTTTCAAGAAGGACCGTTCCTCTGACGTATCGGTGCTTTTGAGAGGACAGGAAGCCATCGACTATATCGAAGGTAAGCTTTTGTCGGTAGTGGACGTGATGAGCAATGACGTTGGTCCAGGCCGGATCAACAAAGACGCCGTCAGTGCCTTGTTAGCTCGCTTGTACCTGAACGCAGCGGTTTATCGTGATCCTTACGGTACTCCTGACTTCCGAAGCGAAGACATGGACAAGGTGATTCAATACACCAACAGCATCATTGCTGGTTCTCATTCCTTGTCAGCCGAATACTTCGATTTGTTCAGCGACGATAACCACACCAAGTCTGAGCTTATTTTTGCCCTGGACCAAAGAGGCGTACTGGCTACTGAGCATGGCCGCTGGGCCTATTGGCCAATATCTGGCGATCAGGTGCCAAGACCTGAATTTCCAAGCACGAGAGGAACGGATGCTGTGGCTGCCACCCCTGACTTTTACCAGCACTGGGTGGATGCATACGGTAGCGTAGACCCTGCTGACGCCGATGCCCGTTTTTATATGAAAAACACAATGATTCCAGATGAACTGACAGACCTTTCCGGTGTGACGCCGGAAAATGACTCAGACCATTACTACTGTGTGCCAGCTCAGGATTTTGAAATTGACAGGGGAATCCTTCGTGGCATTATCTGGGGTCCCCGAAAAGATGCCACGGGTCAAATCATGACTTGTGATGATGGTTCGGTAAGGATTTATCCCGTCATCAACAGAAGGACAAGTGGTGCCAATATCCGATATGTGGATCATAATCTCAATGTTGATTTCACTGAGCAGGGTAGTTTGCACAACACCGGATACAGGTTTTCAAAATACCAGTTTAGCCATACTGCTCCCAACTGCTGCTCTTACAGTAGCGTAGACATCGTTTTGATTCGTTTGGGTGAAATATACTTGATGCGTGCGGAAGCAAAATTGAGAAAAGGCGACAATGCAGGAGCTTTGGCTGACGTCAATACCCTTAGAACTTCCAGGACTGCCCGTCCTGAGCAGACGCCGGCAGCATTGACTTCTATTGATACAGAAATATTATTCCGTGAAACTGGATTTGAGCTCTACTGGGAAGGTCTGAGAAGAAATTATCAGATACGCTTTGGTAAGTACGAGGACAGCTGGACAGGCAAAGATGATGCAGACGTGCGCAAAAGATTATTCCCTATTCCACAGAGAGCCATCGACGGTGCGTCCAGTGAAAAGGGATTCCTGGTGCAAAATGAAGGATACTAATTGACTACTAACTAATTAAAGAGCATACTACAAAAAGGTCGAAGGCCAAAGCTTTCGACCTTTTTTAACTCATTCCCACTATATGAAAACCAGAGACAAGCATCTTTTTGTAGCGATATTGACCAGCGTTTGCTTCACTGCTGTGAACGGTCAGGGACTCAAAATGAATCAGACCCAGGTGATTGGCAGTCACAACAGCTACAAAATCGGGATAGAACAGCCTCTGATGGACATGATCCTGACCGATCGCCCGGAGGCCATTGGATTGGCCTACACCCATATCCCCATCACCGATCAATTGGATTTGGGCCTGAGAAGTCTGGAAATAGATGTGTTATTTGATCCGGAGGGTGGCCGGTTTTCAAATCCAAAAGGATTGGAAATGCTCAGCTCGATGGGGAAAGAAGCCCTACCCTACAGCCAGGAAGCCATGCTACAACCGGGTTTCAAGGTGCTTCATGTACCGGATATCGACTTCAGAAGTCACTGTGCCACGTTCAAGGGCTGCCTGTCTGACATTCTTGACTGGTCAAAAGCTCATAGCGATCACTTACCCATCATCATCACCATCAACCCAAAAAGCGATGGGTTGGACAGACCCGGCTTTGCCAAAGTATTACCTTTCGACAAAAAGGTGCTCGACGCCCTCGACGCCGAGATAATGGAAATTTTGACCCCAGACGACCTGATTACTCCGAAACAGGTAAAAGGCGGACAAACAACATTGCGAAAAGCCGTACTCAACAACGGCTGGCCTGACCTTGCCCACGCAAGAGGAAAAATACTCTTCGTGCTGGACGCCGGAAAAGAGCTAACAGACCTGTATATATCAGATGATGATGACTACAACAAGCCCATGTTTTCAGATACCGACACTGATAACCCCCACGCAGCTTTTTTTATCATGAACAATCCTGTGAAGCAGGAAAAAGAAATCGCTGGGTTGGTTCAGCAGGGTTTCATGGTGCGCACACGCTCAGATGCCGACACCAGAGAGGCACGGCTGGGAGACAAAACCAGGTTTGAAGCCGCCATGCGGTCGGGAGCCCAGGTAATTACCACCGACTACTATCTGAAGTCGCTGAGCCCTGACAAAGATTTCGAGATTATTTTTGGTGATGGCAGGTATCAGCGATGCAATCCTGTATTGACAAAATCATCAACATGCGATCTGCCATAATACGAATGTTTAAATACCCTTCGTGAACAAATCCTATTAACTTTATAACCATTAACTAAACTCTTAAGCCAGTGAAACGCCGCACTTTCCTTTACCAAACCTCTGTAGTATCTCTTGGTTTCTTGTCATTGTCCAGATGCGTGCAAAAGGGTCGGGACACCGCTGAATCAAACGTTCTGCCGTTAAAATCCGACCCGGAAAAATACCTGGATTTGCCGGAAGGCTTCTCCTACAAAATCATTTCCAAAGCGGGCAACACAATGAGCGACGGCCTGCGGGTTCCCGGCAGAGCAGATGGAATGGGTGCATTTGCACGAGCTGATGGCAAAGTTGTCATTATCCGTAATCACGAGAATAGCCCAGCACCACTGGAAAACAGCCCTTTTGGGTTGGAAGGGGAGTTGCTTGGGTTGGTCGATATATCCAAACTGTATGATGCGGGGAAAGGCGAGCTTCCCGGGCTGGGTGGTACAACGACATTGGTGTACGATGAAGAAAAAGGGGAGGTAGTAGAAGAGTTCATGAGTCTGGCAGGAACCTACCGCAACTGTGCGGGGGGAGTCACACCATGGAACAGCTGGCTTACCTGTGAGGAAGACACTACCAAAGCGGATGGCGAAAACATTGAAAAAGACCACGGCTATGTGTTTGATGTACCTGCAGAGGCCAAGGGGCTGGTAGATCCTCGACCTATTAAAGCCATGGGGCGCTTCAATCACGAGGCCGTAGCTGTAGACCCGCAAACAGGCATCATTTACCAGACTGAAGATGCATCTGACAGCCTCATCTACCGTTTTATTCCTGAAAACCCCGAAGACCTGCATCAGGGCGGAAAGCTTCAGGCGTTGGCCATAGACAACCGCCCCAAACTGGACACCAGAAACTGGAAGGAGCGAGGCGTAGAGCAGGGGGTAGGCTATCCTGTGGTATGGCAGGATGTGGACGATGTAGATTCTCCACTTGATGACTTGAGAATCAGAGGATTTGAAGCTGGGGCTGCCTGCTTTGCAAGGGGTGAGGGCATGTGGCATACCGATCGCCAAATCTACTTCGCCTGCACCAATGGTGGCCCAAAAAATTTCGGGCAAATATTTAGATACGACATTGAGAAAGAGCAGTTGGAACTGTTCGCTGAATCAGAAGACAAAACCGTCCTGCATATGTGCGACAACGTGACCATTGCTCCCTGGGGAGAAGTTCTGGTTTGTGAAGACAATGGCGAGCTCAACCGCATGCACCTCATAAGCAAGGACGGAGAGCTTCGCCAGTTTGCAGTGAACCGGAGTTCAAAATCCGAACTGACCGGAGCTGTTTTCTCGCCTTCTGGCAAAACACTCTTTGTAAATGTGCAGGAAAACGGGGACACGGTGGCTGTCACCGGGCCTTGGGAAAACCTTCAGGCAGTGTAATTTACGGGCTTAAAAAAAGGGGCTATTTTGGTGAACCAGGGTGGCTCCTTAACTTGCGTGAAAATTCACACAAATCATTCTCCTTTCTCTATGTTCCACGGCTCAGATTTCCCCACAACACTTGACGAACAGGTTTTTAATGACTGGCTGGAAGCAGGCCGAAACAGCAAACTCAGCTACACCTATATGCTCATCATTTGGGACGAGCTGGACTCAAAGTATTTGCCAGTATACGCCGAGGCCAGAGAGAAAATACAAACTTACGAAAGGTACCCGGGAGCCAGCAGCAATGAATCACTGATAGCTGCCTACGATTTGTATTCGGAGTCGAAGGTGGCTTAAAAACTGGCGTGAAGAGCGTTTTCACGTTGCCTGTGATAACCCCATCACCATCGTGGCATGGCAACAATTCGCCAACCGCTTATTTCACGCAATTTCCTACCTTTACTTCCCGGGTATTTACCCTTGAAAAACATCACCTAATGCACCACAAATTATCTTTCATAGCCTTCCTTCTTTTTGCACAGGTGGCCACCGTAGCGGGTCAAACCAACCATGCAGCCCTTGTCAACCCCTTCATAGGCACAGGTGGTCACGGACACACTTACCCGGGAGCGAGCATGCCCTTTGGCATGATGCAGCTCAGCCCTGATACCCGGCTTGAAGGTTGGGATGGGTGTGGAGGCTATCACTATTCCGACTCACTCATGTATGGGTTTTCACACACCCACCTGAGCGGCACAGGTATCCCCGACTATTGCGATATCCTGGTCATGCCTTTCACAGGCGATGTCCATTGGAACAACAGCGAATATCGCTCACCATTTTCTCATAGTGAGGAGAAAGCCGAGCCGGGGTACTATGAGGTAGTGCTAAAAAAAAATAATATTCTTGCAAAACTAACCACGGCCACAAGGTCGGGCATGCATGAGTATACCTTCGAAAAAGCTGGCGAGGGCAGCATTCTGCTGGATCTCAAACACCGGGATGTGGTGCTCGAATCTTCGCTGGAGATAGTCAACGACTATGAAGTCAGAGGCATGCGGCGTAGCAAAAGCTGGGCCGAGAATCAGGTGGTTTATTTCCATATCAAATTCGACAAGCCAATCAAAAACTACGGAATCGCCCTCAACGATACCGTGAAGAGTGGGCTAAAAACTGCCGATGGGTTGAACGTAAAATCTTATTTCAGTTTCGATTTGAAGTCGGACAAAAAACTCAAAATGAAAATTGGTATTTCAGGAGTGAGCATGGAAAATGCCTTGCTCAACCTCGATACGGAAATACCCGGGTTTGACTTTGAAGGAGTGAAAGAAGCTGCACATACTGCCTGGAACAAGGAGCTGGGCAAAATTGACATAAAAGGTGGCACCCACGACCAGCAAGTAGCATTTTACACCGCTTTGTACCATGCCAGCCTCAGTCCCAACACCTATACCGACGTTAATGGTGACTACCGTGGCACCGATTTGAAGGTACACAGAGTAGAAGGGTGTATTTACTACAGCGTTTTTTCCCTCTGGGACACCCACCGGGCGCTGCATCCATTGCATACCATCATCAATCGTGCCCGCACTACCGACTGGATTAACACCTTCCTCACGCAACACCAGCAGGGCGGCATGCTGCCCGTTTGGGAGCTGAGCGGCAACGAAACGTTTTGCATGATTGGCTACCACTCAGTACCCGTGATTGCCGATGCCTACCAGAAAGGTATCAGAGGCTTTGACGCTGGCCTGGCTTTGGAGGCCATGACCGACTACGCCGAAAGCGACAGGTTTGGCCACCGGCAGTACATACGGCAGGGGTATGTGAGCAACGATGTCGATCATGAAAGTGCTTCCAAAACAGTGGAGTATGCCTATGACGATTGGTGCATTGCTCAGATGGCCAAATGGCTGGGAAAAGAGGACATCAGCGAGACATACCTGTTGCGTGCGCAACACTACAAGAACCTTTTTGATTACAATAACCGGTTCATCAGGGGCAAAGTGCAAGGCTTTTGGTATGCGCCATTTCAGGCCAGCGAAGTCAATAACTTCTATACGGAGGGCAATGCCTGGCACTATTCGTTTACAGCCCAGCAGGATCTCAATGGACTCATAAAGCTCTATGGGGGCAAAGAGAAAACGGCCCAGAAGCTGGAGGAATTGTTTACCACCAGCGAAGGCCTCAGCGGCCGTGACCAAAGTGACGTAACTGGGCTTATTGGCCAATATGCGCATGGCAACGAGCCCAGCCACCACATCGCCTACCTTTTTGACTATGTAGGGCAACCCTGGCGCACACAGGAGCTGGTGCATCAGATCTGCACCGAATTTTATCCCAACCAGCCCGATGGACTGATCGGGAATGAAGATTGTGGACAAATGTCGGCCTGGTTTATCTTCAGTGCCATGGGCTTTTACCCGGTCACACCCGGTAGTGGGGTGTATGCGCTCGGCACTCCATTGTTCAGTGAAGCGAGAATCCACCTGGAAAATGGTAAAACCTTTACCGTAAGCGCTCCTTCAGCATCCGATAAAAACATCTATATCAACAAGATAACATTGAATGGTAAAGTAAGAAATGAAACGTACTTCCATCACGAAGACCTGGCCAACGGCGGCAGCCTCACATTCGAAATGACCGACAAACCCAACAAGCAATTAGGTACGTTGGATGGGCAGATGCCCTTTACCGCCATTGCTGAAGGTGATTTTGTGGCTGTGCCTTATTTCAATATGGATAACTTCAAATTCAAGGATTCGCTGCGGGTTGATATCAAGTCGATGACTGAAGGGGCGGAAATTTTCTATTCCCTCGATGGCAGTCGATTCGGAAAGTATACAGCTCCTTTTTGGGTGAAAAAGACGACAAACGTGGAAGCTTATGTCAAGCGAGGAGCTGTGAACTCGCCCACAGTGGCGCAGCAGTTCTATTTGCTGCCCAACGACAAAACCATAGACGTGCTCAGTGAGGTGTATCCCATGTACACCGCCGGGGGTAACGGAGCGCTGATTGACGGCATTATCGGGACGGAAAACTGGAAAGCAGGGCAGTGGCAAAGCTACTACGACCAGGACTTTGTGGCTGTGATCGACCTTAAAACGGAGCGCTCCGTCAAGAGGGTGGCTATACATGTTTTGCAGGACTTGAGCCCCTGGATTGTGTATCCAGAATCAGTGACCTTTGAGACGAGCATGGATGGGAAGTCGTTCACACCACTTGCCACCGTTAACAACACCATTCCGAAGGAGATGAGCGCCCCAGAAGTACAGTTCCTGGAAGCGGCTGTTCACGCAAGGACCCGCTATGTACGGGTAAAAGCCAAAACAGGGGGTAAGCTGCCTCCTTCACATGAAAGTGCAGGTAACCCCTCGCATTTGTTTATAGATGAGGTAGTTGTGGAGTATTGAGCTCACCAACTGACAGAAGTCATTGCGGACATCGGGATTACCTCTTAACTTTCCTTTATGTCAAGTTTTAGGATAAGACCCCGATTCAAACACCGTATTGAAGCCGTCCAAAAAGACGAGCTGGAAAGTACTATTTGTGCTGCCCTGGAACAGAACAAGCAGTTCACTTTCACACATTTTCCGGATCATCTGTACATCAAGATTAACCCCGACGAACGGCATATTTGGTCGCCACAATTGCATCTGTCATTTGACCAGGAGGGCAACGATGTGACTGTAAGAGGCTTATACGGGCCCAATCCGACTATATGGGCTTTTTTCTTTTTCGGCTATGTGGCCATTGGCATCTTGATGCTTTTTCTGGGCATGTGGGGAGGCAGTCTTTGGAGTTTGGGTAAAGATGCCTCGGTTTTGTGGGGCATTCCTGTGCTAGCAGCGCTTGCAGTAGGTTTATACCTCTTCAGCCAGGCCGGTCAAAAGCTTGGTGCTCAGCAGATGTTTGATATTCATCATTTTTATGAAGGTATCACTCACAACAAGGTGGTGGTGAGTTAGGGATCGTGCTACGATTTGACAGAAGTTTCGTTTAGATTTAAAACCATGATTGAAGGAACTCAACGCAGTCTGATCAATATTGGTGCTGAAGTCGATATTGTAGAGAAGCATCATCAGCGCTCAGGTGAACTCAAACGGGGCCATGTGGCCCAAATATTGACCAGCTCATCGCACCATCCCCATGGCATCAAAGTACGATTGGAAACAGGAGAGGTGGGAAGGGTGAAGGCCATTACCGAAGAGTGATGTCATTAATTGAAATGTTTTTTTAGCACCGTTAAAGGAAAAGAACGGTGAGACGACAGCTTACGGATTTCTTGGCTTTTATCAACTCAAATTCGTCAAGTGAAATTCATTACACTAACTTCATCGCCTCCGGGCTTCATTTAACTGTCAATTCAAATTCAACCGGCTTTTCCAGTTTGCATCATCCAGTATATCCATCAGGAAGTTCTTCTTCTCAAAGGTGGTCTTGAAGCTATGGTCACGGTGGAGCTCAGTGTACTTCATTTCTGCTTCGTCTACCAGGTAGCTGGAGTCGGGCCCTAGTTGCTCCCGGAAGGTGGTGTATTCCTTGCGGTTATACAGCAGGTTTTTGGCATCGATCAGCCCACTTTCCAATGAAACCGTCACTTTTTTATGGCATCGGCAGGGATTAGCCGGATCGACCAGCCCACACTTATTTTGCATGAACTGATGCAGGTCTTTTCGGGCTTTGCTCAGTTTCATGCGGTAGTTGGGTTTGCTCATTTCCATCAGCTCTGAGCCGACGGTGTGGTCGGCACCAAACACTTCCCCAATCAGGTAGATCATCCGTTGTTCTTTGTTGAGACAAAGCAGCATGCCCGACAAGCAGGTGAGCCGCACTTCCCGGATGGCTTCTTTCTTTTCTTCTTTTTCTTCAAGGCTCAGCTCCACATCGGGCGCCATTTCCAGACCGATCGCCATTTCTTCAAAGGAGCCTGGCAGCTTCGAGTTCAGCTTCTTCTTGTCGTTCAGGAAGTGATTTACGACGATACGGTAGGCCCAGGTGCGGAAGGAGCTTTGGTGCCCAAACTTTCCCAAATTCGAAACGATCTTGATCAGGGATTCCTGGCACAGGTCGGCCGCATCGGCAGGGTTGCCCACCATTTTCCAGGCAATATTGTAAATATAGGGCTGGTGCCGCTCGATGAGTTGGTTCAGCGCTTTCTTGCTCCCTGTCAGCGTTTGCTCGATCAGCGTTTTGTCGGACGCATCGGAAGGATAGGTGTTGGATAATGGGTTCATATTATTGAAGTTATGAGATTCCTCTTAACTGATTAATTAACCATATGTTTCAATCTCTTAAACATTCTCTCAGTCGGCTGCGCTTAGCAGAGACTGTTTAAAAGCTTTTATGCCAAATATGGCAGCCACTACAGCAACACCCACCCGTACCCAATGGAAAAACACCCAACCCTGGAGCTTACTGGTGGCTTCTGCAGAAGTGTATTTCAAGTCCATAAAGTCCAGGTTCATAGGTAGGTGATAAGCGGCGGTTTGGATATTGATTAACAACAAAGCGACAAATGCATAGCGCCAATACCGTCTGGCCTGTTGGTTTTGTTTATCGAAAAACGCTAACAAGATAGTGGCAATAAATGCAGGCAACAATGTAGCTGCTGTAGGACCTAATAAAAGGGGGAAATCGATTTTGAAGGACTCCATAAATGCGACAGGTTCTAGCGACTGCCAGTGAACGGCGTAGCTCAAACCGATATTGATCATGTTGCCGAGAAAGGCGGCCGTGCCAATAATGGCAATATAGGGGAGTATCTTTTTCATATGGATAGGGCTTTTATTTGTTTCCAAGTGCTTTGATGAGGCGGACGAAAATGTAGATGTGGCTTAAGAAAGTGGTTAACCCGTAGGTGACAAACATCAACCAGATGAAGCCTAAGTCGTGGTCGTAAAGTTTTAAGCCAAAGAACTGAGGGAAGGCAGTTATCAAGTCGGTAAAGCCGATGATATTAAAGATCCATACCAGCGGAATGGCAAAACTCCACTTGTTTTTTAATGCGATAGCAGCGATGATGGCAACAACAGCTGTCGACAAGTCCCAAATGCCAACAGTTGTTAAGAAATCTGTTGGGAATCCTCCATAAAACTGCTCCTTGGCCATAAAGGACAAGCCCAGGTAACGGAATACATTAAGAAACACGAAAGGCAACAATGCCTCCTGAAGGGGTAGCTTCGATACACGTGGTTGGATCCACCATTTGAAGCCAAGTATGATGCCTATCGTACCAATAACTGCTTGTAAATTGATAATGAGAAAATTGTCCATGAGGTTTATTGTTAGTTAAAAGTTGGAATTGATTGCTTGTTGAGTTGTTTGAAGATGAATTTTGGTGCTAAGCGACTCATCAGTTTCAGTTGTTTTGAAAGCCCTGGCGTGATTTCTTCCTTGCCCTTTAGGAAGTCCGTCCAAAAGATGTCCGCCAATTTTTCGGGCGGCATGGGCGTGAGGTTATCATCCTTTAGATCTGCATCATGCGCTAGTTTGGTATCCACGACCGGAGGCAATAGTTCGACCACCCTGATACGGTGTGGTTTCAGTTGCGGACGGATCGATTGCGTCCAAAAATGCAAGGCCGATTTGGTGCCGGAGTAAACAGGCGACTGGGCAAAAGGCACGTAGGCCAAACCTGAAGAAACATTGATGAGTACAGCATTTTTACTTTGCTTCAGCTGAGGCAGGAAGTAATGCAACATCCGGACAGGGGAGTTGAAATTGATCTCAATCTCGTTTAATTGCTTGTCCAGGTCATTGCTTTCATCTCCTGCATCCACCAGGTTCATGATGCCGGCATTATTGACTAACACATCAATTCCACCAAATTTTTTTTGGGTCTGATCGGCCAACTTCTCTACATCGGCTGCATCGGTTACATCACTCTGGAAGATGAGTAGCTTATTGAGTTTGCTCTTGACCGCTTCAAGCTTTGAAAGGTCTCTGCCAGTAATAATAACAGTGTCGCCGTTGCTTAGAAACTTCCTGGCTAAGGCAAGGCCAATTCCTGAGCCACCGCCTGTAATCAAAACTATTTGGTTTTCCTTGTTCATCTTTTGCATCGGATTTGTTGCTTAGACAAGCGATTGTCCGATGTGTAAAGACTTTGGTAGAAAATAGTCGATTTAACCCGTTGGACGGGCGCTAAATCTATTTATGGTCTCCGATCTTCATCATGATTCACGGTATTGCTTTTGTTCATAATGCACGAGGTTGTTCGAGCCCGACGAAGTAGTATAAGTAAACTATCATAGGTAGATAGGTGAACACTAACGATAGCATGGTGGTGTTAAAGGGCGTATCAAATTCAGGGATGTTAAACCACTGACGAAAAGAGACGCTTCCTATGGTCAACAGAAAGACTACACCGAACACAAGGAGCCCTGCTATTTGCATCCTGTTTTTCAGCCTGCGGGGTTTGCTCCTTTTGGAATCGACCCTAAAATAATACGCTAGTGCAACAACTGTAAATACCGCCTCTATCAATATGGCTACATACACATTGGTGTAATACAGCCCGAGGCCTACCACATGCGTATCTCCACCAAACACATGATGGGGATAGCCTGATATCATGTCAAGCAGGTAATGTCCAAGTACTAATAATGCACCAGCTATCGCGATACTGTTTTTCTTAAATAATAGCCGACCTATTAAAAAAGTGAGGGCCATCCACACTAGTTGGGGTAATAGATCGTGGCTATAGACCATATCCACGGTTATATTCATCAATGTAACATTGAGTAAGTCCGCCGGGACAGTGGGTTCCAAACCCAAATAGTGAAAGCTCAACCAAAGCAGATCTTGCAGTTGTGAAGCGATCAGGAAGAAGAGCAACGCACCCTGCTGTGGGATTTTTTGATGTGCAATAAGGGCGGTAGAGAAGTGTCCTGCTAACATATTAGTTGGTTTTTGTTGATGATCTATGGGTATAGTCTTTTTTGATATCGATAGGTGATATGGAGTATCATAAGTCTCTTAGACAACTTCAAGTGCGAGCGTGCAAATACTTCCCCAATAAATCTTGGTTAAAAGGCTAATAAATCCGAGGCCTAGTCAGTAGCCGAACATGACAAACTCGCTTATAAATTCGAGGCGATAAGTTTTGAGTGCATGTACCAAAGGATGGGAGTAGGGATTAACTCAAGAAGAATCACGGCCCAAATAATGGGAGTGGGCGAATAGTGCACGAGTGCTACCGCTCTCACGATGCCACCGATGAACAGCGCAATCATCAAAAACCGGAAAAGGGCGACTTCGGAAGGAAACCAGGCGCAATAGAAAAATCCTAAGGCCAACGATGCCCAAATAGCGGCAATGAAACGGTGCGAATTATCGGCCATAGGTGCGATAGCAGGGTCATACGGGCCTGTCATGGCATGAAAACCGGTTCCTGCGGCTATTAAGCCGTAGAGAATGAGGAAGATGCGAATGAAGATGAGCATGATGATTGGGGGTCTGATGGTAACTGATTATTGAACGGCTGATTCTTATGGATTCGGTTTAATCAAGCGGTAGAATATGTAGAAATAGTCGGTGATGTTTACCAAACCTAGTGTCGAAAATGTCTACCAGGGCATCCTCAGCACTTAACCTCGCAAACCATTTAAACGCAAAAAAGAAGGTGATCAAACCGGCAGTGGCTTGCATCTGGAAAATGATAAAATTATTCATAAGGTCTTTGCTAGTTTGCGACTTTAGACAACTTTACAAGGAATGTGTAAAGACTTCGACCCGAAAAGTTTCGAATGATCGTTTTACAGCAACCTCAATAGTACCAGAGTGCGATTTAAATATTCTCCCTTTCGCTGAAAAGTCGGCATAAAGTGTTCACTTCGCAGTAGAAATCATGCTTTGCACATGAATAGACATGGGAATTTTCCACGGCTTCCCCCTGGGAACCTTGACACCAATCAAAAGGGAAACAGATACAGCCCTCGTAAAGTCCTCATAGCCACAGGAGTGGTGTCCGGAATCATTTTTCTACTATTCAAGGCATTAAGTCCAACAGCAAAAGGCAAAACTGAAGATATGGTACCCGTTGCGGTGCTCTCAAAAGAAGAAAATAGAGCTGTACACCGATACATAAACGACTACCATCTTGAGGTAGCCAGGGCAAAAGGGCTTGCAAAGCCTTTGGCATCAAAAGCGGAGCATAAAGCAGACGCCAAAGCCTTTAGTAGCCGCTACAAACTTGTCGAAATAACCGATAACAAGTACTATGAAATTCCCCACCTAACCAATTCACTGCCTTACCTGCAGCCGCCTGCTGAAGAATTCCTAACTCTTATTGGGGAAAGGTTTTGCGATCAATTGGAAGAGTTGGGAATGACCAATTATCGGTTTTCGGTAACATCGATATTGCGAACCATCGAAGACCAAAAGTCGCTCCGCAAAAACAACCTTAATGCTACGGCCAATAATTCGTCGCATTATTACGGACGAACGTTCGACATTGCCCAAACACGTTTTTTTGAAAGAGGAAATAGCACCCCTGTTTATTCCTACCGGCTTAGGAATTTGTTATTGCGTGAATTAATTAAGCTGCAGGAGGAAGGCAAATGTTATGTGCTGCTGGAGAGCCAAACGAAGTGCATTCATGTGACGGTGAGGTGATTTTAAGACCACTGGCTTTCAAAAGAACATTTTCTGATTGCCAGTCATTGAACAAGCATGAGCCATTTGTTGTTTCCTCCTGCATGACACAAAGACCAGTGATACCAAAGGCAAAAGTGACCACTGATACCAGTCAGGAGGAAGCTTTCCAAAATACAGTACTAAGGCCTATCATCAAGATGAAGCATGATTTGCTGATTGCCTATACGAAGCACTATATTGCTGACAAGAATCAACATTTCGCTTTGCTTAACCTCGAAAAGAAACTCAATTATGTGCGCTCGTGCTTTGAACAAGATCAGGTACTTAGGAGTGAGCTACGGGGGATCATTATTGGGCAATTTACCACCGATGAGTTTGATCGTTATTCCCCAATGAGTACTGCTATCAACAGAAGAATAGTGACCATCATTAAAGAGCGAATGATTGATCATGTCGAGGTATTCAGTAATTGATATGACGTCATTTATTATGCACTACGTCCGTTGATGAATCAGCTAAGTGCCAACTTGTATCACCTACCCATTCAGCAGCTTTGCACGCTGGTCAAACAGCATTTTCCAGCACACGAATATCATTTCAAAAAACACGCCATCCTGTTGAAGGATGCCGATCACAACCTCACGGGAACCATCCGTTTACCACTTCATTTTATACTGAACGAAGACCTGTCCATTGTTACCGGCCAGGCACGTGTGCTTTACATAAGTATGGAGTCAGGCTATGCCGCCGTCAGTATGATGGAAGGGGTGGAGAACGTTTACCATACTACTTTTGGTGCCTACATGACCCGCAAGAAGCAGGGCTTCAGTCAGATCAAATACCTGAAAAAGAAAGGCAAATCCCGGGCCGGTTCGAGAGTGAGGTTGGCTGAGACCATCGAGTTTTTTGAAAAGATCAATTTGACTTTGACTGAACTTTTGGAGACCTATAGCATTGACCGACTGGCACTCAACTGCAACACAACCTTGATGCCTTATTTGTACCAATCGAAAGTGAAATGTCCATTTGAGAAAAACGATCCCAGGTTGTACAAAATACCTGTCCACATCCCGCAATCCAACTTCACGCAGCTCGAGGCAGCGATAAAAAAACTAAAGGCACCGACCTTGTTTTACGAGGAGCCAAACAAACGCTTGATGGAGCCTTTGATAGTTGCTGGTGTGTAGACAGTTTCAGCATGACAATACGATAGCTTGTCGCAGCTATTTCACCCCTTCTGCTCTCCCTTTCTACACTTCACCAGAAAGAAGGGGAAGTTCTCATTGACTTGGGTTATTTCAAACAGTCCGGCCTCGTCAAAGGCTGCGTGAATGGATGCTCTGTCGTAAAAATACATTTTCACTCCTTCGAATATTTCATACCTGTCCTTGCTCACAAGCTTGCCTTTTCCATAGGTGTGCGCTTCTTTCGAAATGGCAGTAAAAACCATGTAGCCACCTTGTGACAGTTGATTGTAGCAGTCACGGATCAGCTTCTTCCTTTCGTCGGCGTCCAGTAAGTGAATCAGCGCATAGCAAAATATGCCATCGTACTGATGAGCATCAAACGGCATATCCACCACGGAACCGTGATGGATGGTCATGCCTGACCCGTAATGCTTTCTGGCCAGCGCAATAGCCGTCTTTGATATTTCAATTCCGGTTACCGCTATTCCGTTGTCTGTGAAAATCTGAGCATTCCTTCCGTAGCCAATCCCGGGAATAAGCATGTTCTTCACCGATTTCTGTACGAAAAATTCCTTTGTCAACACCGCTGACCTCGATGGCTCAAAGCCCCACATGGCCTGCTTCTCAACAAAGCTCGTTTCCCAAAACTCCCCCATGTTATTTGCAAATTTTATCGTCTAACACATCGCACATAAACCCTGCTTCATTTACTGCGACTCTTATGTTTTCTGGCTGAAAGGTAGCCCCTTCAGCCCGCAAAATGCTGTGACCGCAGGGGAAACCAGCTACGGAATCAGACAGGTCAATATTGACTCTCAAGCCAGGAAAGCCAGTTTGAAGAGCAGCTAAAATGCGCTCTGCCTGCATTTCATTCCGAATACTTGTGACAAAAACTTCTACCATCTTTTAGAGTCAAATCAAAATTGTTCGTCGGTCAGCTCCTTATTGATCATGGCTCCTGCCACGTTTCCGGTATAAACCGCAGTGGCAACCGACCGCATCATAGAGCTGTTGTCGCCACAGGCGAAAACACCTTCAACGGTCGTTCTTTGAAAACTATCTACTTTGATATAGCCATGTTCCGTCAGCTCACAGCCGACCAAAGCGGGAATGTCCGAATGTTGGGTGAAGGGAAGGGCTGCGTAAAGGCCGTCAAAGGCCATCTTGGCGCCGGTGCTAAAGACGATGTTTTTGACCTGCCCGTTACGATGCTCTATTTCGGAAACTTCGGCCTCAACGATCTCTATATTGTGCCTCTTGAGTTTTGTGATTTGCTCGGGCTCAAATGCTGCCTTTCCCGACGTAAGCACAGTGATGTCGTTAGTAAGGTTATTGACTAGCGAGGCCAGGTGAAAGGCCCTTTCTCCATTGGCCATAATGCCGGTTCTCCGGTTTCGTAATTCGTATCCGTGGCAGTAGGGGCAATGCACCACCGAAATTCCCCAACATTCAGCAAAGCCCTTGATGGCAGGCATGCTATCTTTTATACCCGTAGCAAACACCAGTTTCTTCGCCGTGAATGCCTGGCCTGCATGCGTGGTGATAGCAAAGCCGGTGGTAGTCTTTTCCCCACTAACTGCAAGGTCGTTCAGGAATTGTACCGAGCTGTACTTCAAAACCTGTTCTTTGGCTTTCCCGGCTAATACGCCTGGTTTTTCGCCGTCCTGGGTAATGAAGTTATGAGAATGGGGCATTTGTCGGTTACAAGGCAGCCCGCTGTCTATAATTAATACCTGGCGCAATGAACGCCCCAGTGCCATGGCGGCAGAGAGCCCCGTATAGCTGCCCCCAATAATGATTACTTCAAAATGCTGCTGGTCTGTCATTTCATTAAGTGTGTAAATGCTGTTGTTGAACGAGGTAATGCCCATGCTGTCAGGGCAAGCCCGCCATGTTTCAATACGTTTCTCCTAGTCACTTTTTTGTAAGCTGTTTGCAAAGCTAGGTAACACTGTCGTTATTGCAACATAGTCGCAATATTTAATTGCAAATTTGTCGCATTAGTATGAAAAGAAGAAACACAATATCCAAAGAGGCAGTGCTGTCGGTATTGACCAATGCAAGAAAAGCAATGAGCCAGGATGCCATTGAAAAGGAAATAGACGTGGATGCCAACAGGGCCACCATTTACAGAATACTCAATCGCTTTTGCGAAGATGGCATTGCGCACAAAATCGTGGCCGATGACGGCAAGCAGTACTTTGCCGTATGCGTGAAGTGTGACGACAAGAACAAATTGCCCGACAACCACTTTCATTTTCGCTGCACCAACTGCGAAACCATCGAGTGCCTTCCGGCCCTTGTCCACTTTTCAGTGCCCACAGGCTACAAAGTGGGAAGTTTAAACTGCGTGCTTATCGGGGTGTGTAGCGATTGTTCTTAGGTGGTGGTGGTTTTGATGTCAATGCGCTGATCATCATCGATATTTGATTTGGGGATTCGGCATAGCCTCAGTTTTTGACAAACCTGGTAGAAGAGAGTACAAAAGACCAATGGATGCAGAAACTCCCTTATAACAGTTAATGGATTTAATGCCAATTTCTTTATCATTGTATAACCTTCAACTAAAGTTAATTGACCAATGGCTGAAAATTCTAACGGAAGCAGCAAGACCGCAAGCGTCATTATTATCCTGGTGCTGGTACTGGTGGTATTGGCGGGCGGATATTACCTGTTTATGTATAAGCCTCAGCAAGAGGCAAAAGAAAAGGCTCGTTTGGAACAAATAGCCAAAGAAGAGGCGGAGAAAAAAAGACAGGAGCAGGAGGCTCAGAAGAAAGTTAAATACGAAGAGTTGATAAAAAATGCCGATGTGGCATTTGCAGAAGAGAATTGGGAAACGGCGAATTCTCTTTACGCTGAAGCTGCCGCTCTTTTGCCGGATCAGCAATATGCTAAGGATCAATTGGCGCTGGTAAGAGCAAAACTTGATGAATTAGCCGCCAAACAAACACCCGGAACAATTGAAACTGTTGCTTCACCTACAGGACGTTTCTACGTTGTCGTGTCCAGCAGTGTGGATGGTGACCTGGCCATGGACTATGCCAATAAATTGGCCAAGGAAGGAAACAGCTTGAAAATAATTAACCCTTCCGGCACCAACAAGCTATTTCACCGTGTGTCCGTGGGTGATTACCCCACCTGGGACGAAGCGGTAGCCGCTACCTCATCGGCCAGTGCGTTTGGAGAAGGCGTTTGGGTGTTGAAGTATTGAGGTGATTTGCTGCCTAGTTGTTTAAAAAAGATAGAAACCCCTTAGTCTGGAGAAGAAGCGTATCAATAAATATAAATACAATGAAGCTACTTCCATTAGATACAGAGGTGGAAACCAAAGCTGTACTTAAAAAAGTAGCGGAAGCCCGTGCCGCATTGGCGGAAATGAAGGGTGTGGCAGGAAACATCCCGAATGAGAGCATATTAATTAGTACGCTGGCGCTGCAGGAAGCAAAAGACAGCTCAGCTATAGAGAATATTATCACTACACAGGATGAACTCTATCAGTCTGATGTTGCTAGCAATAAGTTCAAGACACTGGCTTCAAAGGAGGTGCATCTCTATGCGAAGGCATTGACAGCCGGATATGAGACCGTCAAAGTAGCCGGCATATTGACACAAAATAACATACGGAAAATTCAGGCCACCATTGAGGAGAACGATGCCGGCTACAGGAAGCTTCCGGGCACGGCGCTAAAAAATGAGCAAACGGGAGAAGTAGTTTACACTCCGCCACAAGACCCAAGAGAGATTGAAGAGCTCATGGGTAATTTGGAAGGATTTATGAACTCACCAGACTGGTCAGATTGGGATCCTTTGGTGAAAATGGCAGTGATCCATCATCAGTTTGAAAGCATTCACCCGTTCTATGATGGCAATGGTAGGACTGGAAGGATCATTAACATACTCTATCTGGTAAAAGAGGGCTTGTTGAATATGCCAATCCTCTATTTAAGCAGGTATATCAATCAAAACAAAAGAGATTATTATAGGCTGCTTCAAAAAACAAGGCGTGAAGATTCTTGGGAAGAATGGGTGTTGTTTATGCTTGAAGGGATAGAGCAAACAGCTAGTCAGACCATAGCCTTGATAAAGAATATTAAAGAACTAATGCTTGAGCGTAAAAGGCAAATGCGCATTGAGTTGCCTAAAATCTATAGCCAGGATTTGTTGAACAACATTTTCAGGCATCCATATACAAAGATCGATTTTGTGATAGCAGATTTAGGTGTTTCCCGACCTACTGCTACGAGGTACCTGGAGGAAATGTGCCGTACAAAGATTCTGAAGCGAGAGAAGTTTGGAAAAGAGAGCTTTTACATCAATGTTTCCTTGTTTGACCTGCTTCTGAGCGTAGCCAAAATGTAAAGAAAAATGATGTTTTCTTTACATGTAATCAAAACATGTAAAGAAAAGTGCCATTTTCTTTACACATAAAATGAACACGTAAAGAAATTGAGGTGGTTCGATGAGGTATTCTAAAATGGGAACCTTGGCCTGCACTTTACGACTAGCGCAAACCTTACCGTGGCTCCATTCACTGCTGTCAGTTGCCATCGCCCACATCACATCTGAGTATTACCGGGAGCTTTTACAATCATTTTACAAACGTTTTACAATTGAAAAGCTGCCAGGTCATTGGCGCCCAATACCTTCACGACATTGTTTCACCAAAGCAATTTATCGTCATGAAAATCCGCAACCTTTCTCTTTTGCTCCTTTTTCCACTCAGCTTTGCTTGTAATGAGGTTTTGGAATATCAGCCGTCACTTCCAGTTACAGAGGATACGCACAAACCACGTAGCCATAAGTCGGCAGTTGCCAATATCGTCTTTAAGTCTACCGACGGCGGACAAACATGGCAGGACATCAGCGAAGGGTTGCCCGAAAACTTGCAGGCAGGTAGTGGCTTCATTGCCAATAATGGTGAGCTCTATTTGACTACAGAAAACGGGCTCTATCGCAGTGAACCAAATTCAACAGTTCCATTTTGGAGAAAGGAGATGCTCGCCGATGAAAATAGTAGCATAGCGCCTGGCAAGACCGGGATTTACACCTACAACTATTGGAATGGCGAATTTCTAAAAAGAAAAAACGCAACAAGTATATGGTGGCCTATGTACACCAACTTTCCGGAGAAACAAGTACGCACCGTATTTGAAAGCGATGGAGGCACCGTTTTCATTGGCTGCGACAAAGGTCTATTTAAGTCTGCTAATGGTGGCGAAACCTGGAAACAAGTTCGAGCCGGAGGCTGGGCTATGAAGTTGGTAGAGCGAAACGGCATACTGATGGCCACGAGTCAGGAGGGGATCATACGGTCGACCGATGAGGGTGAAACCTGGGACTTGGTGATCAGCGAGGGCGGTGTCGGCATCGCCGTTGAGGCTATCAATGGGGGCTTTGCTGCTATTACTTATAATACAGCCTCGGAGACCAGAAGGGTGCGAACATCCTACGATGGTGGCCTCACATGGCAGGCCATTGATGCCGGCCTTCCGGCAAGCCTTTCCATTACGTCCATTGTTCAGGTCGGCTGCTATCTTTTTTGTGGACATCCAGGGGGCATTTTTCGCTCATCCGACAAAGGGCAAACATGGGAACTGGTGCGTCCTTCTATAGGAGAAAAGGTCTTCAGTTTATCAGGTTCCGGCGATGTTGTTTATGCCGTACCCGGACAGGAGGGGTGTTAATGAAAGCTGTTTATAGAAATAAGGTAATGCCATGATACCTATCACATTAGGTTAGACACGATTCCCTGAGACTACTGTTCTCCAAAACCATTAGCATAGAGATGGGGCAATTTTTTTTTTGAAGGCTGATTAATTTGAAACTCGATAGGAAGATAGTCAGCTCAAAAAGGTTGAATGCTATTTGTAAAGAGTGGAGAGGGGGGAAGGAGGGGGTACCTTGAGATTGCACGCCACAATTTCCACTACACGAAACGTCCACACTAGTAGAGGTCCAATATGACAGAATTTGATGCCTTAATAATACAATGAAGTATTATTACTTCATTTAGAATAAAATAATTATTATATTTACTTCAATTAGAAGTAAATCATGAAAAAGAGCAGACTAGGAGAGTTTCAGGAGCTGATATTAATGGCAGTAATCGTGCTGGAGCAGGAAGCCTATGGTAATGAAATCCAACGAGAGCTGGAAGAGCGCCTCAACGAACGATTAAGCATGGGGGCTATTCAAACGGCGTTGAAGCGAATGGAGGAAAAAGGACTTCTCACAGCAGAGTGGGGGGAAGCCACGCAAAAGAGGGGAGGTAAAAGAAAACGCATTTATTCGGCCACTCCGTATGCCCATCAGGTATTGCAGGAAATGAAAGAAATCCGGGCCAGGCTATGGGACGCAATGCCCGGAATGAAACCGAACCACGCCCAATGAACTATCCAAAGCATATATCGCCTCCGTCGTGGCCCGCACGTCTCCTGCGGTGGTTTGTCAAGGATGACTACCTGGAAGAGATTGAGGGGGATATGGCGGAGCGCTTTTACGACAATATTGACACTTACGGCATCAGTAAGGCCAAACGACTCTACGTTGTCGACATATGTAAGCTTTTGCGCCCCATTCTTATGAAAAAATGGGAAGGGGACACCCGACTTAACCACTACGGTATGCTTAGAAATTATTTCATTACTTCGCTGCGCACCATCAAGCGCAATGCTCTTTTTTCAGCCATCAACGTCACTGGCCTGGCCATTAGCATGTCGGTGGGCATACTGATGATCCTGTTTCTGTCGGAGATTTATTCATTCGACCAATTCCACGAGAAGAAAGACAGCATTTACCGGATCACCTCTGCCCAGGTGTTCATGGGCGACCTGCACCAGGTGGCCACCTCGTCGGTTTTCATGGCAGATGAGATCAAAAAACAGGTGCCGGGGGTGGAAGAGGTGGCCATTATGCGGAGGGGCTTGTCGGCCGAAGTGAAAACCAAAAACGATTTTGTCCGGATAACGGGTTTCTATGCGTCGCCGTCCTTCTTTGACGTTTTCTCTTTCAATCTGCTGGAGGGAAATCCCCGATCTGTCCTTTCCGAGCCCAACCAGATCGTGTTGACTGCTTCAGTAGCAACAAAACTATTCGGAGAGGAAAACCCGGTAGGCCAAACGCTGGAGCTACCAGGCAACGCAGGAAGGGGAAGTGGCACCGTCCGGGGCACTGTTACAGGCGTGCTGGAAGATCCTCCGATCCATTCGCATATCCAGTTTGAAGTACTGGTATCGCTCAGCACCTATCAACCAGCGGCCAGACCAGGCATGCCACCGGGTGGGGGAGCCGACTTCAGAACCAACCCAGGCGATTTTCACAGCAGCTTCGTCTACCTGACGCTCAATGAACAAACCTCACAGCAAGAAGCCGAAGCCCTCATGGGGAACATCATGAAAGACTTCAACGCCGGTTTGCAGGATCCCATTACACACCGCTTGCAGGCATTGAGCGAGTGTGCCACCAGCGACAACTACCATAATCTACCTGGGCCTTCATTTTCCCGGCGCAAGGTCTATTTCATGATCGGGCTCACCTGTATTGTGCTCTTTTCCGCCTGTTTCAATTATGCCAATTTATCCCTCGCCAGGTCACTCAGGAGAACCAAAGAGGTAGGAGTGAGGAAGGTGACCGGCGCCACCCGAAGTCAGATTTTTGCCCAGTTTATAGTAGAGGCTATCCTTATTTCTTTTGCTGCATTTGTTTTGGGATTGTTGCTGTTTTTCATCCTGAGACCCGGCTTTTTAAACCTCCCCAATCCGACCTCGCAGGATCGCACCATGTTCCTTTTAACTATTGGCTACAAACACATCATCCTGTTCCTGTTATTCGCTCTGCTTACGGGCGGTATCGCTGGCTTTTTGCCTGCCCTGTTCCTTTCAAAAATGAAAGCCTTGCAGGCCTTTCGCCAGGGCGACAAAACCAAAGTTTTTTCAGGTATTTACCTCAGAAGGGGGCTTACCGTCGTCCAGTTCATGCTGTCTATAGGGCTGATCATGTGCGCTGTCTTGATACGCAACCAGTATGAGTACGCCATGAACTACGAATTGGGCTACGATACCGGGAACATTGTAAATGTTGGCGTCAAAGGGTCCTATGCGGATGAGTTGGAAAACAGCTATGTGGCCATTCCGGGAGTCGAAGAAACTTCCCGGTCGAAGAGAACGCTCGGCTATTCTACGGTATTTGCCACTGCTGAGCCAGAAGACCGCAGTCAAAAGATCAGGTTTTTGGTCAATGAAATAGACCACAAGTACCTCGACATGCACGGATTCAATCTGCTGGCCGGATCCAACTTTCAACCACTTTCGGAAGGAGGCGAAGAGCCGAATCAGATCATTATCAATGAGGAATTTCTGAAGGTACTGGCGCTGGGAACTCCCGACGAGGCCATAGGCCGGTATGTGTGGTACAACAACCGGCAACTCATGATCACTGGCGTAGTGGAGGACTTCATCACCACGTCGCTGGTGTGGGAAATCGACAAGAAATTTGCCTTCATTCAGCACCGGTTAGCCGAAGACGGCGTGCTGGGAGTGAAGATAGGTGGAAACGATATCTTCGGCACGCTGCAAAAGCTGGAAGAGGCATTCACGGCCATCGACCCCAATCACCCTTTCGAAGCAGAGTTTTACGACGATCAGATCGCGATCAATTACCGCGACTACCAATCTACTTATAAGATCATTTCCTTCCTGGCTTTTCTGGCCATTTCCATTTCAACCCTGGGACTGCTGGGCATGGCGGTGTACACAGTGGAAACCCGTATGAAGGAAATTTGTATCCGCAAAGTACTCGGCGCAGCCAGCGGTCATCTCATGCTGCTGCTATCAAAAAACTTCCTCGTCATGCTGATCCTGGCGGCCATTGTGGCCGTACCGGTAACGGTGTATTTGGTTGATCATTTTATCCTTAGCGAATTTCTCTATCGGGCAGAAATCGGCCTGGTAGAAATACTGTCTGGCTTTGCACTGGTATTGTTCGCCGGGCTACTGACGGTTGGCTGGCAAATGCGCAGTGCCGTTGTTCAAAACCCGGCAGATGCGCTGAGGAATGAGTAGGGATTCACAGAAAGATTCCCTAGGGAAGGCCGTCGCTAAATTGGCAAATCCGGGCTTTTGTTAATAATTTGAAGCACACACCATTCCTGCTTTTTATGTTCGGACTTTTCAAGACAAAACCGCTTCCCAATTACCATGTGTACGCCACGGAAATTGATAAGTACAGGCATATTATCAATGTGCTAAAGAATAACGGAGGAAAGTACCTGCTGGTCTACCACTTTAACAATACCCGCCAGGAAGCGGAGCAGCTCCTTACCGCAGCCCAACTAGCGTACTCACATGACCTTGCCTCCGGAAGCCAGGTACTGCTGGCCGAGTCAGAAATGCTGCTCAAAACCGTCTGGCCTGTGGACTACTCTGTGATAGTGCTGGAGATCTACCCGCTGAGCAACCGTGGGCTGGGCTTGATGACAAAGGCGGCACAGCTTTCCCATTCCCTGGAATTTTACGCCGCCCTCGACAGCCCCTTCTTCAAACTTTTTGGTGGCGAAAGGTTAGCCTCTCTGTTACCCAAACTGGGAATGGAAAGTGATGAGGCTATCAGCCACCCGATGGTCAATAAATCCATCCAAAGAGCACAGCAAAAAATAGAAGATAAACTTCCATTTGAAGTAACAGAACGGGAGAGCATCGAGCGGTGGATGGAGGTGAACAAGATACAATCATTTTCGTGATTGGCTGGAAACCTGGTCGGCCGCCATACCAGCAGCCACAGCGTCACTAAAAAATAATAGGGTAAAAGATAGCCTGAGATCTATTTAGGTTATACTACTTCCGATACTCTATTTTAAGAATTTTCCATACAAAATCACCCATTTGGGTTTTAACGATGGCTTCGTCTCCCACAGTTTTACCAAGAAGTGCTTTAGCCATTGGGGAGTCCATAGAGATATAATCTTTGTTACCTATTAACTCTTCGTAACCCACAATGCGAAGACGGTTTTGAAGACCTTTCTGTTCGTTTTTAATTTCTATCCAGGCGCCAAAATTCACTTTTCCTTCCTGGTTGGGGTGGTAGTCAATAATTTTAAAATCATCAATACACTTACGCAAATAACGAAGGCGATTATCAATTTCCCGAAGACGTTTTTTGTTGTAATGGTAATCGGCATTTTCTGAACGATCTCCCAAACTTGCGGCCCATGCAACCTTTGCTGTAACGTCCGGACGTTCAACCCGCCACAAGTGATCATGTTCTTCCCTTAGTTTTTGCAAGCCCTCGGAAGTAATCATTTGTGAGCGATTGAGTTTGGGTAGCGTTGATTCCGGGATTTTTCGCCTCATAAGAAATGACCTTGCTTTGACAACTTTCGCAAGATAATATAATGACGGATAGACTGTTCTTGCAGAACTCTTTTCTTATCCAAATAAGAGTTCGTTGATCAAGCATCATAAGATAGTGGGGTTAATAAGACTTCACTTTTTCGCAAACCTTCTAAATGCTGTTATCATTTGATAAATAAGAAAACCTGTCACGATCCTTCCCACAAAATCCCAAAAATAGGAGAGCCAGCTA
Organism: Imperialibacter sp.; assembly: GCF_040222385.1. Taxonomy (GTDB): domain Bacteria; phylum Bacteroidota; class Bacteroidia; order Cytophagales; family Cyclobacteriaceae; genus Imperialibacter. The sequence goes on along the minus strand of NZ_JAVKDF010000022.1, from coordinate 331,996 downwards.
GGCTTGAGTGTATCAAACTCAATGAAGCTATGAGTTGGCAATATAAATTCCCAGAATGAACCAAAAACCGAATGGTTTAAATACCAGTTTTCGGGGTTTGGATCAAAATAGATGTTGTGATGAGATATTAAAAACAACCCATATATAATCATTGCAGACAAAAATGTAAGCAAGGCTGCACGAGCCCAGTTTGTACCATAACTTGAAGAGAACTTGTGTAACCATAGAGACGCTGGCGTTTGCCAGTCACTCTTCATCACTTTAAAAAACCCTAAGTCTTTTAGTAGAGAAACTTTATTCTTTCTATGCCATTCCAGATATTCCTTGTAATAGATAACTTCTTGACTTCTATTAGCCTGGTCCTGTGCAGCTTGATACAGTTGACTATAAATGTTTTCTAAGGCATAGGGATCAATTTCTTCAGATGCAGAGGTAAAAATATGTGATTGACTAGATATTGGGAAGTTTACGGTGGTAAGGACAACTTGAGAAAACCTCGAATCAACACAAAATATTTTATCGTATTCACGAAAATTGAAATTGAAAAATCCGCAAGAACCAAGATCAGAATTTATAAAATGGATAGTAGGAACAGGCTTTTCAGTGCCATATTCGTCCTCAAGTTTCAGACTTGAATGGATATTGCCGAAGGTAAGGCTACCTTTATTAATGAGATTGACAAGCCACAGCTTTTTAATGTTCACATCTTTAAAAGATATTTTTCCGTTCGAATAGATAGGGCCTCCGATCCCAAGATTAAAAACTTGGCAGTTATCAAGAATTACATTTTGATCCCCGATGTTTCTTAATTCGATTTTGTTTACGAAGATTCCTGAATCATCAGAATTACAAGACATATTGATTATTCTATATTTACTAGAGTCCACAACTATACTTTCAAAGAAGCCGGTTAATATTTTAATTCCCTGAGAATAATCTACACCGTATTGTATCTGCAATTCTTTAGTAAATGCCCCACCTAGAATTGTCATTTCACATTCCAATTTTGACCTAATCGCTACATTGCCATTGAACTTACCTGATGCAACAATTAATGAATTCAAAACGATATCTTGGTTGCAGGTAAAATCACATTCTATGACAGAATCAGCAAAGAATATCTCCTCAATTGTATTTCTCAATGTTGAAAAAACTTCCCTCACATAACAACCATGTATACTTAGCTTTTTAATGCTATTATGAAAAAGCCCTATGGCCTTAATTTCCGATTCAAAAAAATGCAATGTTTTAATGGTGGTTTCAGATATGCTAATGCTATCAACACCTGTTGTTGAATCAATGCTGATATCCTGAATGGTACACTTCTTCACATGAAGTTGATTTGAATTCATTGATATTCCGGACAGCGTTATGGAGTTAAGCTTACAGTTTTCAAAGCGTATTGAATTATTAATTTCAAATTGATCCAAACGGCAGTAATAGTTGATGGAGCAGTTTTCAATTACGATTTGGCCATCATCGTTGATAAACTGTATTGATTGATTTCCTTGTCTTAAGAAGCCTGTGTGTATTATCTCCTCAAGATTTCCTTCTAATAATTCTTTCATCTAGTGACGATCATCAGAGTGACAAATATGTTTGAAAGACTGCGGTTTAATTGAGCACTAGTTTCTCACCTGAGCACAGCACCTACCGTGGGAGCAGAGCCTAGGCAACTGTTTTACCGACAAGTCGGTCAGGCTGTATAAGGTCGGCGTACTCGATCCCAAAGTATCATTCTCATTTCCGTTGCTACTAGAAAGACGTTGAAAAGTGCTCAAGGAAAAAAAATCTACTGTTCTATAGTTACTTGTCGCCTCTGGTTTCCCTGTATCCAACGTTTTTCTATCTGGTTCCGGGCCATCCTGGCGGGAAAGTTGGCGAACACCCGCATTTACCTGGAGGACAACTGTGACAATAATACCTACCGCAAGTTGCACAATAGCTTAAGAAATTTCCGCAACTACATCTTTGTCTAGACATAACATTGTTGTTCGGTTACTGAAAGATAATTTTGTTACTTACCACTTAAGATACGAGATATTCGGCATTTATGCATTGTTTTTCTTTCCGCACTACAGCTTGGTAAGTATCTGTGGCTTTGTTAACCTTTGTCATATAATGTCCTGTGCGTTATGTTAATATGGCCTGAGGTAGGGGGTTAATAGTTTTTTCTTCAGGGCAGGCCTGCCTTCTTTTTTAGGTGCACTTATCTCAATTTTGACACGGCTGGTAGCACTCTTTTGCCATTTTTGGGCAGGAGGGAAAGGGAGGGAATGGCAAATGTGTGCGGTTTAAATAAATGCCTTGACTAAAATCTATTACCAAATATTTTCCGCCACTTTGTTGTGGCTTTTAATTTGTTAGGAGCACTAACAGCATCTGCCGCTAATGAAACCATTTCACCTATCTCGTCATAAAATGCTTCTTTTTGAGATGAAGTAAGTCGATGCATTACATCATCACCTGGAGCAACAGGCATAATTGCATTCCATGTCTTCTTATTGTGTAAATACTCCATTATCGCTGATGATGTATTGAAGAATGCTACATCATCACGACTGCCTTTTTCATAACATTGTATAGTCCATAGAGTCAATGCAAGCCCACTTGGAAACTTTTTCCCCGTTTTTGCTTTCGTGTGATCAGACCATGCTTTTAAGTAGCGAATGATTCGAATTAGCTGTGGCTTATTACTGGTCTCTTTTTTAAACCATTCAATAAAAGCCTTCGGCTCTGAATGTTCCCATTCATATCCTCTTGATCCAAAGTATGTTTTACCCGAATAACCATCTATGTAGTAGATAGGAAGATCAATGTGAAAGTCTCTAACATAGTTTAATCGTACACAATTCGTTTTAATTGTCACTCCTTTGCTAGTATGTCCTATGAGAGCTTTTTTAATATGATTTTGAATGGTTTCGACATACATATTGGGGTGTTGAGGGAAGAAAACACCGAGATCGACATCACAAATTGTGCTTCTGTTTTCGATGACAGTACCCATTTTATAAGAGCCCTGTATGTAGAAATTCGGGATTGGAAGACTTGTATATTTTTCGAAGTAGATAGTTACCTTTGAACGGATAGTATTATGAGCACGTCTTAGGTTGGCTACTTTGTCTGGATGGATGGTAATAGTTTGATTGAACTTTTTGAACAAGTCTTCACAATTGGAGTCATCTGTTATCTCGAATTTTTCGTCAGATTTAAAGACCTCCTTACCAACCACGTAGGCAATTCCAAGAACTATAAGCCGTATTAACCAAGGATTCATTTCTTATCGCCTTTTTTATGTTGAACTTCAGGGTGTAACCATTTACCTGTAAACTGATACAGTTCGTAAAAAACGAACCACTCGTGAGTCCAGGGTATAATGGTATCGTACAAATGATGAGAAGAATCCCATACAAGGTCTGTCTTATGGTAGAGACATAAACTGTTGTTATGAGGATACATATGTATATCGTCATTGTATGCAATGACAGGATTAGTTACCGTAACTATTGGCTTACCCAAAGGAGCATATTTTATTCTGTAGGAATAAGAAATTGACTCGGCAGTAGGTTGATAATTACCATAACAGTAAAGGTTGCCATTGTTAATCTTACAGTCTAGAAAATCGTAGTGCTTTTCAATGAGCTTTTTCTCGACATTAACAATTGCAATTGGATTTGGACGATATTTTTTGTGAAAAGCCATTTAACCTCCGTAATTTCTGTGTGGTTTATGACCAACCCCTTGATCTTCTTGAATTTTTCCGTCTCTGTCAGTTTTTGCTCGTTTGTCCAAAATGCTTGATGCAATGGCTGCTAATGAATTGGCTTGTTTGTCAACATCTTTATCCTCTCCATCAGGAAAGTATGATCCCAAATGTTTTTGCCAGAGCTTACTTGCCTTCAATTGATTTTTTTCTTCAATCGCCTTATCTGCATCCTCAATAAAGGCATCTATTTTATCAAAAAAATAATCCTTGTCACCTGTAAAGTTTTCAAGAAGATCGTCCTTTGGTGTAGTAGGCATAACGCATGACCAAGACGATTTTAAAGTGCTTCTAATTTCTTTGAGCGTGTTTCTCAGAGCAATGTCATCTCGGTCATTGTATTTGATTTTATTGCTTGCAAGAACCGTCATTGTTAGACCATTTGGCATTTTTTTAGCCCTATTATCGCACCATGATTTTAAGTATCGAACGGTTCGTACAAGTTGACCTTTTGAATCCTTTTTCTTATTGAACCAATCCTTAAATTCTTTTGGGTCACTCTTAGACCATCCTGTATTTTTTATCGCCAGATGTGGGTTTTCTGCATCATTGGTCTCACTTTCTTTGTAATAAACTGGCAGATCAATATGATAGTCACCTTTATAAATGACTCTAATACATTTTGATCTGTGTTGAGGTTTTTCCGAGGTTGCATCTTCTACAGCATCCCAAATCCAATTCTGCATTGTAGTTGCGGTTTCTTTGGGTTTGGGAAAGAAATAAACACCATTATCAAGGTCACATGTATCTTCTTTGGTTCTGATCATTGTTCCCATGGAATAGGAGCCTTGTCCACGAAATTTGGGTTTATAATCTGGGTGTTTCTCTTTGAAATATTCTCGAATCTTGTCACGTAAAGTATCCCTAGACGTCATCAGTTTAGACTTTTTGGTTTGGGTTATGCTTAGATTCCCGTTAAAGGTTTGAAAAAGATTATGGCAGTTTGACATAGCTTACTGAGTTTTATAGGTTTTTGACGAATTGAAGAATTGCATGACTTTGGTATTGTTGGTAGCTGTGTAGCCATCTTGATTTCCAAGTGATTTCAATGTGCTCAATACATTTCTATCTGCTCGATCCATAGCCAATACCTTCATTTGATCGGGGGATAGTTTTGGCGATTCTATTCTTACATACTGAGAATTGGGGTCAAGCCGATGAATTGCAGTATCCAGAAAGAAGTGAGTAAAAAATGCCTGACCATCCATTGAAGTTTGAATCAGTTTCTCTCGCCAGCCAATAAATGACCTTTCTTTTCGAACTCCTGAAGTCCAGCCACTTGACTGAGAAATACTGGCTACAGAAAGCATTTCCACATGGGAATATTCCTTGCCTTCACCAACGAAATACTTAATGGCCTCTAGGAGACCACATAAAGAAGGATTATTGGCCCAAACGCCTCCATCTATGAATAGTGTGTCATCAATACTATGGATTGGAAAATAGGTAGGGGCTGCAGATGTTGCCAAAGCTGCATCCACAAGCTTGATGTTTTTATCCATAAAAAAGTCTCCCTCTTTGTGAGGGAACTTAAATATTCGAGGCATGCCTGAAGTGAGATTAAAACTCGGTATCAGCACGAGGTTTTGTAGTTGTCCGAGGGTTGTATCCCCAAAGATCCTTTCAAGAATTTTTTTCAAATTTTTATTACTGAACTTCCCCCAGAAGAATGTTTGAGTAGCCACCTGAACAATCTTTCGTTGAAGCCATCTGAATTGCCTATTTTCAGCAGTAGGAAAAATCCCCTTACCATTATCAAAATACAGTTTAACTAAATCATCCGCAGTCATTCCATTCGCTAAACCCAATGCAATCAAACCTCCTGTTGATGTGCCACAGATCATATCGAAGCAATCACCAGATTTTACCCCAGCTTTTTCTTCCAGTCGCGCCAGAACGGAAGCACTATAAAGGCCTTTTATCCCACCTCCATCTATTGATAATATTTTGAATGGTTTTTGATTCATGTGTTAATTTTAATCGGCCTAATTGTTATAATTTGAGAATATCCCTCAATTAGCTGCTACATTTTTTTATATATAGTCTTTTTATTCGTGTAATAATACGATTATTTCTCACTAATTGTCAAATTTCATTAACGTATACTTTCGAATACTTCTCAAAATAGTGCAAATATCTAGTATTGAATAAGGAGGAATGCAGTATTATTGAGTGTTTTTCTCAAAATACATACACATGATTATAAAAGTCACTGTAGGAAATTTCTTATCCTTCAATGAAAAAGTAGAACTATCATTGGAAAGTGCTTCCATTAAAGAATTGTCTAAGTCAAATACATTTGGAGTTGACGGTTTAGATCAAAATCTTCTTAAAAGTGTTGGTCTATTTGGTGCAAATTCAAGTGGAAAAAGTAATATGATTAAAGCACTGAGTTTTATGAGATCATTTGTCATGAATTCATTTATTCAAATCCATGCAACTGAGAAGATCAACGTAGATGCCTTTAAGCTAAATACTGGCGGTCAGTCTAAGCCAAGTTATTTTGAGCTTGAATTTATTGTAAATGAAACTAAATATAGATATGGGTTTGAGGTGGATAAATACCACGTGAGATCTGAATGGCTATTTTATACGAAAAAGAAGAAGGAGAATAGGTATTTTGAAAGGCGCGAAGATGAATTTATTGTTGAGAGTAATTTTAGTGAAGGTTGGAATTTAAAACACACAAGTATTAGGCAGAATGCATTATTCCTTTCGGCACTAGCACAATATAATGGCACTATTTCTAGACCAATTTTTAAATGGTTTGAAGAACTAACAATAATTACCGACACAAATTACGGTGGTTTTATAAATTACACTGCATCATTATTAAATAGGGTCGAGTTTAAAGGATATTTAAAGAAATTACTTAATGCAGGTGATTTTGGATATCATGACCTAGTAATAAGTGAAGCAGAAATAGATCCTAATCAATATGGCTTTTTAACAGAGGAAATTAGAAATCTAATTGTTGCGAAAATTCCTAATCATATTGACATTAAAACAAGACATAGATCATTTGATCAACATGGGGGTGACGCTGAAGAAGTATTAATGGACTTTAAAAAGGAAGAGTCACAAGGAACGCAAAAATTCTTTGCTTTGGCTGGACCAATAATTAACAGTCTGATTGAGGGTCAACCTCTTATTATTGATGAAATTGATGCAAGGTTACATCCATTATTATCAAGAATGATAATACAACTATTTAATTCAGATGATAATATGCATGGGTCTCAATTAATTTTCACAACGCATAACACCAGTATTTTAAATATTGATCTTTTAAGAAGAGACCAAATGATACTAATTTCAAAGACTTTGGCTTTTGCTACAAAAGTTGAGTCAATCTATTCGCTAAAAGTGCGTAATGATGCTTCATTCGAAAAAGATTATTTATCTGGAAAATATGGAGCTATACCCGGTGAGAAAAACAGACAATTGAAAATATTTAACAATTAGTAAATATGACTAACAGATCGCAACTGCGCCCACTTTCCAAACTTGATCAGCTAGCAGAGACCATTATAAAAACAATGTCCTTACTCTCTGAAAATCATCATATTATCCAGAGTTTTAAAATAAAAGGAACTCTTTTTATGGTAGTCAAATCGAGTAGGGGAGCAAGAGTACGATATTCTATATCGCCGGCAATTCACTGACTCATCAGTAAAGAATCCTGAGTATGGGACTAGTTTAAATGAGCGTGCAATTGTAGTAGTTTGTAGAGAACTATGCTAATGAAAAGATGATAAATACTTTATAAAATGAAGGATGCTCTGTTTAAGAAATTGGATCATAAGTATCTAGACTTTAAAACGTTCACCAGAGGTCAACAACTTGCGGAGGGTTATAAACCTGATATTGTGTTAAAAAAAAGTTCGAAATACGTGATCCTTGAGAGTGAACACGGTCCGAGTCGTAAGCACTTTTTAGGAGGTCTAGTAAAAGCTGGTAAATTTTTATCAGGTAAAAATTCAGGAATATTAGTCTTTGTTATTCTGATTAAGACCAATACCACTGAATATCAAATCTCAAACCACCTAAGCCAGTATTTAAAGTGGATAAAGCCACTTACCAATTTAGAAGAGGTTTATGTGATTTCAGATGTCGATTACTGCCCAGGGAAAAATCCACTAGAGATATGTGGAACCGAATTTCTGACGGTTGCAGAAAGGGTTTCCTAATATTATGTTAAATAGATTCCATTTGAAAACCCGCCCATCCAGGCGGGTCGGCTCGGTAAAATAGCGGGCTTGGCGTAGGGCTGAGCGTGGAAGCATTATTTTGCCTAGATTTTTTGCCGCCCGGCGTACCGTTACTTTTTTATCAATGAAAAAAGTAAGAGCCCAGCGGCTTGAGTGGGACTGAGCGTTAAGAAACCATCCAGTGAATGGTTTTAGCGAAGAGACAGAAAGCGCAGCGTGCAGGGTTGGCTGAACACCGCTGAAATTATTGACCATGGTGAGCAGCTTTAGAGAGCACAAAAGAAATGGCGAACGTTTCTATTCGAGCCGAAGCCAAGCACAACGTATGCAGCAAGAACAAAGCGTTGGCAAGCAAGTGGTTTGACTGCAAATCATAGCCATTGAGGTTTCAATATTTGAAAACATGTGTGGGGCATCCCACGAGTATTCAATTCTGATTAAGATCATTTGCCGGCAACTGTTCCACGACGGATCTGTTGCTTAGCGTCGGGCAATTGCCCAGCCTGCGTGGCCCGGCCATTTCGGCGGGCAAAAGAGCGTGGGGAAGAAAAACTATTAATAGCCTGGGCAAAGGGTCGGCCAGCGTAAGCCCAAGCGTTGGATGCGGGGCTACAAACCGTTTGTCCGATTAATATAACGGCAAATTATATAACACAAGAACGCATCATTGTCGGAGCCAGCTGCAGCTGTGTCAATTCGAAGACTGATGATCAGACTTGTTTGAATGATTCGTATTGGGAACCGTGATTTGCTTTTTCGTGCACGGCCAGTGATAAAATCTGCCGTTATCGTACTGCGTAGCGATAACTGATTTTATGATAACCAGCAGAGCTGGGCGCAAATCACTATGTTTGTTATATAATTTATATTATGTTAAGTAGTATTATCAAATACTACACTGCTCTTTCCTCACTTCAAATCGGTTGTTCATCGAATCAGGCATCTCGTTCATCTATAACACCCTGTCCTGCTGGTTACTATATAGCGCTGAGACGTATTTTTTATCAAACACTTGATCGTTATCTTTGTATGAGACAGCTATTGAAATTTATACCTACCTACTATACTTATGACTGCAGATAAGAAACCATACCTCATCTGGTTGCCTGTTGCGCTTGTTACGGCCCTGCTTTCGTTAAGTATCTTCTACACATACTACAACCAGCAAGTAATCAATAGCAACCAGAAGATTCACCAGCACGCCGAGGAAATCCGAAGCAACGTGTCGGAGCTTCTCTGGGGCACCATCCACGGCGTCGACATCGGTCTACGTGGCTACGCACTCATTCCGGAAAAACGTTTCCTGGAGCCGCTGGAGCTGGCCCTTGCCGATAAAGATTCTTTGTTTCAGATGGTTGAGGAAGATTTGCTCAGTCAGAACTTTCCCATGGCGAGCTTCTATCAGTTTCGTGATTCGCTCGACGCCTATATAGCGCTGTCAATGCGCATGAAGGACAATGTGACTGACGGCCAGATGAACACATTCATCAAAGAGCTTAGCGCTGACCAGGGTTACGGACTTTGGATAATGTATGAAAACTTTAGTATTGCCGTTGATGATTTTGAGAATGCTATTAAACTTCAAGCTGCTCAGCGGTCTGAGGCGGCCATCAATAATCTCTATTTGGTTCAAGTGGCGCTTTTTCTGGTGCTGGCCCCTACCATGATGCTTTATGTGTATTACTTTCGCAAGTCGCTGAAGGTATCACACGAGCTGGCCGAAACTGAAGCGGCTCGGTCTGAGCTGGTCAGGAAACAAAACGAAGACCTGGAAAAACAGGTTGCGGAACGCACCAACGCCCTTCGCATGCAAATGGGCATCATCCAGTCGCAGCACGAAGAACTCACCACAATCAACCAGGCCAAAGATAAGATTTTCTCTGTATTGTCTCACGACCTGCGTGGCCCCCTTAACAACCTGCAAAACGCCATCATTGGTTTCCGGCACAACATCTTCTCCCCTGAAGAATCGGACGATTTGCTGAAGAAGCTCGAGTCAAACTTTGAGCAAACCAACGAACTGCTCAACAACCTGCTGCTTTGGTCGAAGAGTCAAATGAAAGGCATTTCTCTTGATAAACAGGAATTTGATCTCTCTGAAAGTGTGCTTGACCTCACAAAGACTTTCAGTGACTCGAGCCAGGCGAAGAAGATCACCATCACCACCAGTTCCGATGAGCACCTGCCGGTGAAAGCAGGAAAGGCAATGATTGAAATGGTGATACGCAACCTGATCAACAACGCCATCAAGTTTACACCCGAAGGAGGCGTCATCAATATCCATGCTGAAAGTAAAGAAAACAGCGCTGTGGTAGAAGTCTCCGATTCTGGCGTAGGCATGAACAACGAAACGGTCGACATTATTCTCAATAAAGGCTACGTGGCCAGTACCCCCGGCACCAACGAAGAAAAAGGCTCGGGGATGGGACTCATGCTGGTCAAAGAGTTTATCAAGCTTCATCACGGCACATTCGAAATTATCTCCAAACAAAGTAGCGGTACAACGATAAGGTTCTCAATTCCTAAAAACTAAGTTATTAGTTATGGCGTACGTTCTTGCTTGAATGTATGCTACACACTATCCCCGACTAAGTCCCTCGATGCCTTCCAGCAGTCTGTCCAGGTCCGCCACGCTGTTATAAAGATTGGGGGTCACTCTCACGACCTCCCGGTCTTTTAGTTTGCGCTTTACCGTAAATACGCCATATTCATCCAAAAGTCTTTTGACTGTGTCGTCTGCGCTTACACCAGCGATGCTGAACGCAGCTATGGCACCGCTCTGTCCGGGATCCATCGGAGTGTGCACCTCTACCCTTTTCATGTCAGCAGCTTTCGATGCCCAGTAAGCTTTCAGGTAGTGGAGCCTCGCTTGTTTAACTTTGATCGTCACCAGGTTATTGAATTTCCCTGCCACGGGAATCGTGAGTAGTGCAGGACTGGCCAGTGTACCAAAGTGTCCCAGTTTACTGATGCTGTCAGCCGCTTGAGTGAAGTCGCCAAACATGGGCGATAGCTTGTTGATTTTTTCCTTTTTCACATACAGCAAGCCAGCTCCAAGCGGATTGGCATACCACTTGTGAAGGTTGACACCAACCATATCGGCCCCCAGGTCGGCCAGCTTGTAGTCCAGGTGAGCAAAGCTGTGTGCTGCATCTACCATCACCTCTACGCCTTTGTTGCGGGCCATTTCGCAGATCTTTTTCACTGGCAGCACCTGTCCTGTCAGGTGGGTCAAATGTGTCACCAAAATGAGGGTTGTTACGGGTGAAATCGCCGATTCGTACAATTTTACTACTTCATCGTCGCTTTTTGGCAATAGTGGTACGTCGATAAATTTGAGCTTTATGCCCTTCCGCTTTTCCAGCATTTGAAAAGCCTCAATCATGCTGTGGTAGTCATGGTGTTGAAGTATTACTTCATCCCCTGCCTTGAGAGGAAACCCGTTGATGAGAATGTTCAAAGCTTCCGTGGCGTTGCGGGTGACCAGCAACTCGTCTTTTGAAGCACCAGTGAAACCGGCGAGGCTGTCCATCACCATTTGCCAGTCGTTCCAGTACTCCATTCGCATGTAGCGGGACGACTCACGGTTGATTTTGTCGACAAACTGATGGTAGGCAGCATTGACAGGAATAGGCTGAACGCCAAAGTACCCATTTTCCAGGTTGATGAAGTCGGGCGATATGTCATAAAAATCTACAGCGAAGCCTTGCCAGAAAGCTTCGTCGTTCACGATAGCTTCACTGAACTTTCCCCTCCACTGTTCAAACAAATCATTTGGGTGCTTGAGATGCGACTGGTCATTGTAGTTTCTGCCATAGGCCATCAGTGGCAACGAGCCTACCCCTGCTCCCAAAATTTTGAATAGCTTCCTTCTGTTCATAGACAACTTTTATGCGTGGACTGCTAAGCGAAGAGACACACAACTGATTAAGAGGCTTTTATGCCTTGGCCCCGGGCTGCGGCTTCCTTTCTGACTTTTAAATTACCAATAAAACCTTCAAAAAGTCTTTAAGGATTTGTTATTAATACAAAGCAGATAAACCCGTCAGAAAGCAAAGCAAAATTGGAATTGGTTAAATGTTTCCGCCTATCAATGACTTGTTCATAAAAATAAGTGCCTGATTTGGTATTTATTTGAAGGGAGATTGTTGGGTCTGCTGACGTAGGCGAGAGGTGGTTCAGTTGCTGGCGTTTGCTTAAAAAAAGGGAAGGAAATCCATGTCGATAGCTTCTATGACTGTATTTTCCCTCCCTACCAGCCTAACCTTTGAGCATTATGGTTTGTGTAGAACCATAACTAAAGTATCAACATATATTTATTTTGGCAACTATTTGGGATAAAAGACAGAAAATAATCGATGAACACCCGATAACAGGGGACGAAAATTTAGGATTTCTCTTTTTTGGACGATTTTAAGAAAAAGATATGGCTTTACCGGGGTGACTAAAGTGCTGAGCCAGGCAGTTGAACGATCCAATTGACGCCTTTACTGCATCAGATTGAGTCTGCGTATTAACTCGTCACGATATACTTTCCCCAGTGGGATCAGGTGTTCGGCGATTTTTACCTGATGCAGGTCGATGGCCTGCACATGCTCGAGGTTAATCACATAAGAGCGGTGCGCCCTGAAAAATGCATCTTTGGGCAGGTGATCCAGAATATCCTTCAGACTGGATCGAACGACATACTTTGATGCCCCTGTAACAATATTGGTGTAGTTACCATCCGGTTCCAGCCAAAGCATCTGGTCAAATTTCACCTTTACAAACATTTGCCCATTCTTAACGAACATGCCGTCCTTTACCAGCATTTCAGTTTGCCGGGAGGCTTCCGGTGCAGCGTTTGAATTAACAGGTATGGCAAAATTGACGAGGGCAATTTCTATGGATGAATATAGTTCGTCTGCATTAAACGGTTTCACAAGGTAGCCATTGGGCTTGGTGGACTTGGCCTCTTCCACAGTGGCCTTGTCGGCATGAGATGTGCAATAGACAAAGGGAAGGTCGCAGTTGCTTCTTATGTGACGAGCCAGCTCAATACCGGAAGGCCTCCCTCCCATCATTATATCCAGCATGACCAGGTCTGGCTGATACTTGTCCAAAGCTTCCAGCCCCTCTTTGAGGTTCATTGCCACAAAAGGCACCTCATAGCCCATGCCCTCAAGCAGCTCACGCATGTCTTCAGCTATGATCAACTCATCTTCTACAATCAGAATTTTTACTTTACTCATCGGCTTGGCGAATCCCTCTACACGGCTAGAATCTAATATAGACCAAAAAGACTAAACGGTAAATGCTTTTTTAAAAATGAAAATCGTTTGGGAATGCCTCAGGTCAAAATACTATGTTTGGCCCCGCTTAATGTTGTTTTTTCAATGCTGCAAAATTGCTTTATACTCATTACTAAATAGCAGCTCTCGCTTTGGGTTGTAATGGTAACGATTGGTGGTTTAATAGCAAAACGTTTTAGTATAAACGTAGCGCTGTAGCCAGTCGGCGCTAAAAGCAGCACCTATTCCTTTGTGAAATTTGTTAAGTGGTAAGCCCATCCTCATGAAGTACAATGGAGAAATGAGCCCCTTTCACCGAGTGAAAAGACAACTGTCCGTTCAGCTGACGGGTAAGAATATTTACCAGTTTCAATCCCAGTGATTTCACCTTGTCTATGCTGAAGTCATGAGGCAAGCCGTTTCCGTTGTCGCCCACCGCAAGTTGCAGCTGACCATCCGCCGTTCTTGTCAGCTCTATGCTTATTTCTCCGCCAGGCATTCCTTCAAAAGCGTACTTGTAGGCATTTGAAATTAACTCGTTGAGTATAAGGCCCAATGGTATAGCCAGATCAATGTCTAGTTTAATGTTTGAGCCAGTAACCTTATTTACAATTCCGGCTTGCCCACTTTGGCTAAAAACAGTGGAGAGATATTGCACTAACTCCTCAGCGTATTCCCGGAAATCTATTTCGGAAAGTTTCTCCGTTTGGTAAAGCTTTTGATGAATAAGGGCCATGGCTTTTACCCGACTCTGTCCTTCCTGAATGGCGGAAATCATCTCAGGGCTGGCCGTTGTCCTGCTCTGCATGTTGAGGATACTGCTGATTACCTGAAGGTTATTTTTCACTCTGTGGTGTATCTCCTTAAGTAACGCCTCCTTCTCTCCCAGCGACCGGGCCAGCTCCAGGCTTTTTTCCTCAATCTCCTGGTTTTTCTGTTGAAGCAAAGTGTTGGATTTTGACTTGACTCTTTCGGAGCGGTAAGCGTAACCCAGGAAGACGGTCAGTAACACAAGGCCGCCAAGCAATAAGTACCTAAGCCGGGCCTCCGACCTGAGGCTCGACTGCTGCTGAGCGAGCGTCGCCTGATTCAGGGCCAGCTCCTTGTCTTTCTTTTCACTTTCATATTTGGCTTCAAGCTCCATCACTGTTTCTCCTCTTTCAATGCGCTGAAGAGAATCCGAAAGCTCCTTCCAAACCAGCGTGTAAAAATAGGCTGAGTCTATTTGATTAGTGGCAGCAAATGACTCACGAAGCCCATCCGTGGATTTCATGCGTAATTCCAGAAATTTGTACTGCTTAGCTAATGCTATCGAAGCCCTCTCATGCGGAATGGCCTTTTCCGGAAACCCACCCCGCCGGTAGTTGACAGCCAGGTTGTGGTTGGTGCTCGACACGCCATATTTATCGCCCGACCGACTCTTTACACGCAGAGATTGTGTGTAATAATAGAGAGCTGAGTCGAACTGAAGATTCTCGTCGTAGGTAACTCCCATGTTATTGTAGAAGGCACCGAAGCCCCGGAGGTTGTCGTCTTCACTAAGCCCAGCCACTGACCGGCGGTAATAGCTCCGTGCCGAATCATATTGCTTTAGATTCATGTAGGCCAGCCCAATATTGTTGTAACCACCCCTGATTCTGTTATCAGGGCCTCCGCCCTCAATCAGGAGATCGAGTGCCTTTTGGAACTGCTCTAACGACTTTTGATGCTGATCCTGAGCTTTGTAAACAAACCCAATAGCACTGACAGTGGAGGAAAGTGCAACTGGATTCCCCAACTTCTCCTTTATCTCCAGTGCCTTTAGATAGTACTCCATGGCAAGGTTCATATTGCCCAGCCGGTCGTATACCAGACCTATATTATGGTAGGAGCCTGCCATTCCGCTTTCGTTGTGGCTGGCTTTTTCTATAGTTAGCGCTTTCTCAATATAATGTATGGCGGAATCCAGGTCTCCCTGTTCTTCGAAAGCCCGTCCGTAATTTTTATAAGCGTAGGCAAGCATTGCGCTATCGTGGGCTGCCTGCGCCAGTTCGTTTTGTAAGTGGGCATAATAGACAGTGGAATCAAAATTTTGTCTCACAAAGCTGAATGCGAGTTCATCCAAAAACACCAGCCGGAGAGAATCCGTCGGTGCTATTTTGAACTGTTGCCTCAGGCTGTCAAACCTGTCGTTTTGGGCGATAGCTGTCACAGAGACAAGGATCAGGAAGGCAACAAAGAGCACCCTGCAGCGGTGCATCCAATTAGTTGAGGAGCCTATCATACGCTCACTTTCATATTTTGAATGACAATTGAGAAACGGGCGCCACCAACTGAGTGCACGGTGAGTTGACCGTTAAGTTGCCGTGTAAGTATGTTCACCAATTTCAGTCCCAGAGATTTCGCCTTCTCCAGGTTGAAATCAGCCGGAAGACCTTTGCCATTATCAGCCACTTCGAGTTGTAATTGATCCTCTCCTACCCGTTTCAGCTCTACGCTGATGGCACCTCCGGTTTTTCCTTCAAAGGCGTACTTATATGCGTTGGAAATCAGCTCGTTAAGGATCAGCCCAAGAGGAATGGCCATATCAATGTCCAGCTTGATGTCGGGTGAGGTGACCGTTTTTACTATGCTTTCTCCAGTGGACGACTCAAAAATAGAAGAGAGGTGATCCGTGAGTTCTTCCGCATATTCTTTGAAGTCAATTTCTGATAGCTTTTCAGTTTGGTAGAGCTTCTGGTGGATGAGGGCCATTGCCTTCACCCTGCTTTGCCCTTCCTGGATGGCCGTCAGCATTTCGGGACTGGCGGTAGACCGGCTTTGCATATTCAGAATGCTGCTGATCACCTGAAGGTTGTTCTTTACCCTGTGATGTATTTCTTTGAGCAACGACTCTTTTTCTGCTAAGGCCGATTCAATGAGCTTATTTTTGGTTTCTATTTCCTGATTCTGAATGCTCAGCTGATTGTAGGCTTTTGTTTTGGCACGCTCCCCCCGATAGATCATGCCTGCTAGTAAAAGCACAATGACAATCCCTCCTATGAGCACCGACCGAAGCCTGGCTTCCTGCGTGAGCAATACCTGCTGCCTGTCGATATCAGCCTGCTTGAGTACCAACTCCTTTTCCTTTTTCTCAGTTTCGTACTTAGCCTGCATATCGTGAATGACCTGGCTGTTTTCAATATTGTAGACGGAGTCCTCCAGTTGCTGATATTGCTTATGGTAACGCAGTGCCTGCTGATAGTTACCAAGCTTTTCATAGCTTTCTGACAGGCTGTGGCTCAGGTTAATCCTTAGCTGGTGATTGTTTATTTTTTCGGCTATTTCAAGGGACTTGTTGCCGTAATAGACTCCCTTTTCCGGCATGTCAATGCTGTTGTACAAACTATTCAGATGGAAATAGCTAAAGGCCATTGATCGAAGATCCCCCCTCGTTTTCGACAGGGCCAACGACTTGTTAAAATAGTACAAAGCACTGTCCGGCATTTTCAGGTCAGTGTAGTCGTTTCCTATGTTGTTATAAGCGCTTGGCAGGTTCGGTTCGTTGTCAAGCCCCTCATAGATGGCAATGGTTCTCAGGTAGTTTTTAATGGACTTTCTTGCATCTCCTTCTTCCCCATAAATGATAGCCATGTTTGATAGCACCACGGCCACTCCTCGTTGATACCCGATGGTTTCGAAAATATCCATGGCACGGGTGTAATGAAGGATAGCATCGTCGTGATAGCCGAGATAATTTTGTGAGTTGGCAATTCTGTTGAGCAATTTGCCAGCCTCCAGGGAGTCGTTGATACTTTCGTAGTAGGCAAGGTTTTCAAAAAGTACCTTAATGGCTTCTGCACTTCGGTCTTGTTCTTCGTACAGTTCAGAGAGTTGCAAATTAGCCCTGGCAACCCCTTCCTTGTCTTGCGATTCACGATAGGCTGCGAGGGAAGAATCAACATACTTTTTAGCCGAATCGTAGCTGAAATGCTCATAGTGAAACTTTCCGAGAGCCAAATTGGCGTCTCCACGTTCCTTTGTCAGGTTGTGCGCTTTCGCAAGTTCAAGCGCTCTGTTCAGGTAATTTAACGCAGACGAAGAATCGGTCTCAGCACTTTGCTGTCCCATGTCAATCAACAGGGAAACTTTCACACCCGGCTCTTTGGCTGCTTGAAAAAGCTGCTGCAGGCTATCTGTCTGGGCTTGTAAATAGCCGGAGGCTACCAATACAGCAAAAAGCAACAGGCATGTTTTCTTCATCATCTTTCAGCTTGCTTTTGATAGGTGTTATCCTTCGTTGAGAGGCTAATATAGTGCTTTTAAGGGCAATTGTGCAGATTAATCAATGTTTGTACATCAAAGGAAGCTATGTGCTATCGACAGCTATGTTATATGTGTGGCCCGGAAAAAATATCAAGTGAAGGTTTACACAAAGGCTGCAGACCGAAGCATAGCATTATTCTACTGTAACTAATTGATTACAAATCAAATAAACAATCAATCATAAAGTATAAGGTTAAGCGAATTTTTTAGTGCCTTTTCGAAAAAGTAGCACTCAGTTACACAACTGATAAAACCCAGACGGGTTTGCTTTCGTTATTTGTTTTGTCGATTTTTGACCCAGTTTGAAAAGAATCCTACAAATAGCGCTTGTTTTCACTTGGCTCCTCTCCATTGCAGGGGTAGTCGTGTCAAGGCATTATTGTGGCCCTTTTCTGAAGAACGTTGAGCTGGGGCACTCCACCAAGCACTGCTGCATGGATGCTGCCGACGAACCCAACGACTGCTGTGAAAACACAACAGAGTACCAGAGCCTGGATGGAAATTTCGTTAAGGTTGAAAAACTGGCGCTTGGAACGCCCTCCCTTTTTGTGCTTTATGCTATTGAGCTTCCCGAGTTTCTTTCCTCCAACGAAGCATATTCAACTCATTCACTATCATTTGCTACAGATACGGGGCCACCTTTGCCTTTGTATCCCGCCTATATTTCCTTCGGTGCCCTTTTGATTTAGCCATTGGTCTTTTGCACAAAGCATGTTCCCATGCTTTAATATCCATTTGCATCAGACCAATGAATTTACTTTATGCTAAATCAAATCATTCGTTTTTTTCTACATAACAGGCTGGTGACTATCCTTATATTGATAGTGCTGGTGGGTTGGGGCATTGTTACATCACCATTCAATTGGAAAGTAGACGCTCTCCCCAGAGATCCTGTGCCGGTAGATGCCATCCCCGACATTGGCGAAAACCAACAAATTGTTTTCACCGACTGGGCGGGCAGGTCGCCGCAGGACATCGATGACCAGATCTCCTATCCGTTGACTACCTACCTGCTGGGTATACCCGGCGTAAAATCGATCCGAAGCTCCTCAGTTTTCGGATTTTCGATGGTCAACATCATTTTTAGTGAAGACATCGAGTTTTACTGGTCCAGGTCCAGGATACTTGAGAAGCTTAGCTCACTGCCGTCCGGTTTGTTGCCCGACGGCGTGCAACCCATGCTGGGACCGGATGCCACAGCCCTTGGCCAGGTGTTTTGGTATACGCTCGAAGGCAGAGACAAAGAGGGCAATCCAACAGGAGGCTGGGACCTGCATGAGATCCGCACCGTGCAGGATTTCTATGTGAAGTATGGGCTCAACGCTGCCGAAGGTGTATCAGAAGTGGCTTCCATAGGCGGCTTTGTGCAAGAATATCAAATCGACGTCAATCCCGATGCACTGAAGGCCTACAATATTCCCTTGATGGCAGTGATGCAGGCTGTGCGGCAGTCGAACAGGGATGTGGGTGCCAAAACCATTGAAATGAACCAGGCGGAGTACCTGGTAAGAGGGCTCGGCTATATCAAGTCGGTAGAAGATATTGAGAAGGCTGTGGTGGCCGTGCAGGACAACGTACCCATCCGCATCAGCGACATTGGCCGGGTAAGCCTTGGCCCGGCTGCCCGGCGTGGGGTGCTGGACAAAGGAGGCGCAGAAGTGGTCGGCGGCGTAGTAGTGGCTCGTTATGGCTCGAATCCGCTGGAAGTGATCAACAATTTGAAGGCCAAAATAGCAGAGATAGCGTCGGGCCTTCCGAAAAAGACGCTGGCCAATGGCGTCGAAAGTCAGCTGACCATTGTGCCATTTTACGACCGCACCCAGCTCATTCATGAAACCATTGGCACACTTGAAACAGCCCTGTCGCACGAGGTACTCATCAGTGTCATCGTGGTGCTCATTCTCCTGCTCAACCTCCGGGCCTCGATTATTATTGCCAGTTTGCTCCCCGTGGGCGTGTTGGCCACATTCATTGTGATGCGGTACTCAGGCGTTGATGCCAATGTGGTGGCCTTGTCGGGCATTGCCATTGCTATTGGAGTGATGGTCGACGTTGGGATTGTTTTTGTGGAAAACATCATTCGCCACCTGGAAATGCCAGAAAATCAGGGCACCAGCGGCACAGCACTGCTGAAGGTGATTTATGAAGCCACGGTAGAAGTGGCATCGGCTATCACCACTGCCCTGGCCACCACAGTGGTTAGTTTCGTTCCCGTGTTTGCCATGGAATCAGCCGAAGGAAAACTGTTTAAGCCGCTTGCTTTCACAAAGACCTATGCGCTGCTGGCCTCGTTTGTACTAGGCCTTGTGGTGCTCCCTACCCTCGCCTATTTCATTTTCGGCATTAACTACGACAAAAAGAAAGTAAGACGGGTTTGGAATTGGACGTTCATTGCGGCGGGAATCATGCTGTCGGCCTACTTTCAGATGTGGTTGCCTTTGACACTCACCGTTGCAGGTATCAACAACATATTGGAAAGCAAATGGCCTCCTCATATCAGGCGATATACCAGCTACCTCAACCTGGCACTGGCAGTCCTCATTGCCACCTATTTTCTGGCTGAAGAATGGATGCCGCTGGGTGTGGGAAACTCCCTCGTGCTGAATTACCTCTTTGTCATGGTGTTGATAGGATCGATTTTGGCTGCCCTCCTTTCTGTAGTTCATTTTTACGAACCGATCTTGAAATGGTGCCTGGTAAATAAGGGCAAGTTCATGCTGCTCCCGGCGTTTACCATTTTGCTTGGCGTTGTGATCTGGCTCGGGTTCGACACCGTTTTCAGCGTAGCTGGCGAAAATGTCAGAGCCTCCAGACCGTGGAAGGTGATGGCTGAAAAATTCCCTGGCGTGGGATCGGAGTTTATGCCATCCCTCAACGAGGGAAGTTATTTGCTCATGCCCACCTCCATGCCTCATGCCGGTGTAGAGCAAAACCGAAGAGTGCTTGGCCAGCTTGATATGATGGTGAGCCAGATTCCTGAAGTCGATATGGTGGTAGGGAAAATGGGAAGAACGGAGTCGGCGCTTGACCCGGCACCAATATCTATGTACGAAAACATCATCAACTATAAGCCAGAGTACGTGGTGGATGAAGACGGCCATAGGTCAAGGTTCAAAACTGACAACGACGGTAATTTTGTATTGACCTCAGGAGCGGCGGTATCCAACGAAGAGGCACTACGGCTGGGAACAAGATACAGCCAGCTCATTCCCGACAATAACGGTCAATACTTCAGGAACTGGCGCCCCCACATCCAGTCACCCGACGATATATGGGACGAAATTGTGCAGGTGACCAAAATACCCGGCGTTACGTCCGCTCCGAAGCTTCAGCCGATTGAAACTCGCCTGATCATGCTTCAAACAGGCATGAGAGCGCCCATGGGCATCAAAGTTTATGGCCCCGACCTCCCTACCATTGAGGCGTTCGGCATGCAGCTGGAAAGTATTTTAAAAGAAGTGCCCTCAGTAAAAGCAGAGGCTGTTTTTGCTGACAGGATTGTTGGCAAGCCCTACCTCCATCTCAATATCAACAGGGAGGCGATTGGCCGGTATGGCCTGACAGTGGAAGACGTTCAGCAAAGCATCGAAACGGCCATCGGCGGTATGAAAATTACAACGACGCTGGAAGGAAGGGAAAGATTCCCGGTGCGGGTTCGCTATCCGAGAGAGCTGCGGAACGACCCCGAAACATTGGGGCGGATCCTGGTCCCCACTCCTTCCGGCGCTCAGATTCCATTGAGCCAACTTGTGGAGATGGAGTATGTAAGAGGTCCACAAATGATCAAGAGCGAAGAAACCTTTCTGGTTGGCTATGTACTGTTTGACAAAAGGGATGGCTTTGCTGAGGTGGAAGTTGTGAACCGGGCGCAGGCCGCTATTCAGGAAAAGATCGATGCCGGACAGCTCAAGGTGCCTGCCGGTGTCAGCTATAAATTTTCCGGGAGCTATGAAAACCAGGTAAGAGCTGTGAAGCGGCTGTCTATCGTGATTCCCATTAGCTTGCTGGTGATCTTCCTGCTGCTCTACTTCCAATTCAAAACGGTCATTGCTTCCTCGATCCATTTTTCCGGGGTGTTTGTGGCTTTCGCAGGTGGCTTCATCATGCTGTGGCTTTATGGACAGGACTGGTTCCTGAACTTCTCCGTGGCTGATGTCAATCTGAGAGACCTGTTCCAAATGCACACGATCAACCTGAGTGTGGCCGTTTGGGTGGGCTTCATCGCCCTGTTTGGCATTGCCACCGACGATGGCGTGATCATGGGAACCTATATCCATCAGGTATTTGAGGAAAAGCAACCAACGACCATTCAGGGAGTTCGTGAAGCAGTGCTGGAGGCGGGCAAAAAGCGAGTCCGACCAGCCATGATGACGGCGGCTGTTGCCATTATTGCGCTGCTGCCTGTCCTGTCATCCACGGGTAAGGGGTCAGACATCATGGTGCCCATGGCCATCCCAACGTTCGGCGGCATGACGATTCAAATCATGACCATGTTCGTAGTGCCGGTGCTACAGGCATTTTGGAGGGAAACAGTGATCAAAAAACAAATCAGGGAGGCAAAATGAAAAGCATCATCTATATCATCTTGATTTTGACCGCCGGGGCAATACAAGCACAAACGCTTGAGGAGTACCAGCAAATGGCCGCAGAGAACAATCCTGCTCTGAAGGCAACTCACAAGGCATTTGAAGCAGCCCTCGAGCAGGTGTCGCAGGCAAGCGGCCTGCAGGATCCGAATCTCACTGTCAGTGCTTTTGGCCAGATGATCGAAACCCGTGTGGGGCCCCAAAGAGCCAGGTTCAGTCTTTCTCAAATGTTCCCCTGGTTTGGCACGCTGAGGGCCCAGGGCCATGTGGCTGCCTTGATGGCTGAGTCGAAGTACCAGGCATTTTTGGAAGACCGAAACAGGCTGTATTATCAGGTGGCGGCGGCTTATTATCCACTTTACGAGCTCAACGCCTTTAAGACCATCGAAGCAGAGAACATCCGGCTTCTGGAATCATACAAGGCCATAGCGACAGCAAAATTCAGTAGTGGTGGTGGCAGCATGGTGGACGTGCTCAGGGTAGACATCATGCTCCAAAGTGCCAACACCAGGTTGACTATTCTTGACAAGGAAGAGGCGTCGCTGAAAACTACCTTCAACAACCTTTTGAATCGGGAGGTGGCTGAGCACATATTTATTATCGACTCACTGGCAGTGGACGAGGCTCTGCCTGCCGACGATTCATTGCCCGCCACTCACCCACGGATAGCCGAACTGGAGCTAAAAATTGAGGGGAGTCAGGCGGCGGAATATGCAGCCCGCAAGCAGGGGCTTCCGAAACTGGGCGTCGGCGTCGATTACATCATCGTTGGTGAAAGGACGGATTTAGCGGCAGGCGCTGCACCGCCAGCCGACAACGGCAAGGATGCCATCATGCCAATGGTTTCTGTCAGTCTCCCCATTTTCAGAAAGAAATACCGGGCGGCTGTGAAAGAGGCACAACTGATGCAGGAAGGCTATGCCTTTCAGAAGCAGGCGACTGCCAATGCCCTTGCTACCGACTACGAAGTCACAAGGTTTGATCTTGCTCAACAAAGGGAGTTGATAGGTCTTTACGAAGAACAATCCGCTCAAACTGACCGTATGCTGGAACTTCTTTTCACAGCCTACAGCAATTCGGAAGCTGCTTTCGAAGAAGTGCTGGCCACGGAGCAACAATTACTGCAATATCGGAAAATGAAAGTCGAGGCAGCCGCAGCTTACCAGACGGCACTCGCCAAATTGTATTATGTGACAGCTAAAGTTTATTGAAATGACAATAGATAAAAAAACAGTAATAACCGGCCTGGTTACCCTGGTAATGGGGCTATTGATTGGGTGGCTTATTTTTGGAGGGTCACCAAAAATATCAGCAAATGAAGACCATCAGCATGGTTCAGCAGAAGAAACGATATGGACATGCTCGATGCATCCGCAGATCAGACAAAATGAGCCTGGGCAATGCCCTATTTGCGGAATGGATCTCATCCCACTTGAAAGTGGCATGGACGAAGGCATTGATCCAATGGCCATCAGCATGTCGCCTGTAGCTATGCAGCTTGCCAACGTGAGCACCGCCGTGGTTGGCTCAATGGCGTCAGTCAAATCGGTGAAGCTCATTGGCAAAGTGCAGGCTGACGAGCGCCTGATTTATTCGCAAACATCTCACATTCCCGGGCGCATTGAAAAGCTGCTCATCAATTTTACGGGAGAATATGTACGGAAAGGGCAAACCATCGCCTTTTTGTACTCTCCTGATCTTGTGAATGCGCAAAAAGAGCTTTTGGAGGCATTGAAAATGAAGGCCACCCAGCCGCAGTTGCTGGAGGCAGCTAAAGAAAAGCTTAGGAACTGGAAGCTGACCAATAGCCAGATCGATGAAATACTTGAAAGCGGCGTCGTCAAAGAATCGTTTCCTTTGCTTGCTGATAACTCTGGCTATGTAACCAACAAACTAGTGAACCGGCATGACCACGTCGCACAGGGCCAGGTGATCTACGAAATAGTCGATTTATCCAGCGTATGGGTGCTTTTTGATGTTTATGAATCGGATATGACGTGGGTCAAAAAAGGCGACAAGATACCTTTTACCGTTGCGTCTTTGCCAGGCGAAACCTTCAGCGGCAACATCTCTTTCATCGATCCCATTATTGATGCCCAAACGAGGGTGGCAAAAGCAAGAGTGGAAGTGAAGAACAGTGCATCGAAGCTGAAGCCTGAAATGTTTGTGTCGGGTACGTTGGAAGCCAACCTTCCCGGCAAGGCTGAAAATATCATCGTTCCCAAAACTGCAGTGATGTGGACAGGCCAGCGGTCGGTGGTGTATGTAAAAGTAGCCAGCAGCCAGTCAGTTAGCTTTGTCATCAGAGAGGTGGTGCTTGGGCCCGCCCTTGGCGATAGTTACATAGTGAAGGAAGGGCTCGAAAACGGCGAAGAGATTGCAGTCAATGGCACATTCAGCATCGACGCAGCCGCACAGCTGGCAGGCAAGCCCAGCATGATGAATCGTCAGCCTGATGGTAAGGCGGCCTTTAATCATGATCACATGGTAATGCTGACCGCTCAGAAAACAGCCGGGAGTCAATCCGGTTCGGGTGTGCCTGCGGCATTCAGAAACCAGCTGACGGATTTCGCCATGGCTTACATCAGTTTGAAGAATGAGTTGGTCAACGACGACCCCGAAAAGGCTCAAAAACTGGCGGGAGCAGCAAAGGAAAAGTTATCGAAAATTGACATGAAGCTCTTGAGCGACCACCAGGCTCATATGGCCTGGATGAGCACACTGGAGTTGTTGGAAGAAAACCTAAAGTTGATCGCCAACTCCGGCGAACTGGCCACTCAGAGAGTAGCCTTCGTGCCCCTTTCTTCTGCACTCATTCAGGCAGTGGAGCAATTTGGCGTAGCGAACACGATCTTCTATCAGCAACATTGCCCTATGGCCGACAGCAACAAAGGTGCTGACTGGCTCAGCCTGGAGAAAGAAATAAGAAACCCCTATTATGGAGATGCTATGCTCTCCTGCGGGTCTGTAGAAAGAACAATTACCCCTGTAAAATAATTATTAACTAATTTTAATCGCTATTATGAGAAACATTGTATTGACTTCCCTTTTTGCTGCAGCATTGGCATTGAGTGCATGCAACAGCAACCCAAAAACTACTGAAGAAGCAGCGACACATGATGACGCCCATCAGCACGAAACAGCTGCCTCCGACACTACTGTGGTAGCCGCTTCATATATTTGTCCTATGAAATGCGAAGGCAGCGCCAGCGATAAACCTGGCAAGTGTCCTGTTTGCAAAATGGACCTCGTTGCGGTTGAAGAAACTCCTGCAGAAAAGTAAATGATGAGAGTTATTCATATAGTATTGGTCTGTGCGGTTTTTATGTTGGCTGCCTGTAGCGACGGAAACAAGTCTGGCACAGCGACGTCCTCCGGACAAAAGCTGGCTGCGAAAGACATTTCTCTTGCTACACTGAAGCTTCGAAACCTCGACGGTAGCGAGTTGGATGTCACCACTTTGGCAGGCAAGAGGGTCTTTGTCAATTTCTGGGCTACCTGGTGCAAGCCTTGTTTGGCCGAAATGCCTTCCATTGAAAGAGCAACCGAATTACTTGCGGCGAAAAACGTCGTGATGCTGGCAGCCTCGGATGAAAAGCTTGACAGGATATCGAAATTTAGAGAGAAGAGTAGCTATTCTTTTAATATTGTTGCCACAGAAGCCGACTTGGGTATTTTGGAAATATTTGCCTTGCCTACTACTTTCATTTTCGATGAGCAGGGAAAGCTGGTATTCAAAGAAACCGGCGCACGGGAATGGGACAGCCCTGAAAGCATTAAGCTAATTAACGAGACAAATAAGCTATGAAGAAAGAGTTACTTGGAGCCATCATCGTTGGTGGATTGATTTTAAAAGGATGTGCGCCAGCGCCGAGTGAAGAGCGGATGCCGGTACAACGGCTTGAGGCCGCTCACCTAAGCGGAGCTTCCCTACCCTTTTTGTCAACCGACTTTTCCGGCAAGGTTATCCTCTCTTATGTAGTGGATAATGATTCTTCGGCAGCATTGCATTTCACCACACTTGCTGACCAACAGTGGAGTGCACCGGTGAAAGTGGCGGAAGACACCAACTGGTTTGTCAACTGGGCCGATTTCCCGTCGGTCATTTCCTGGGGAGATGGCAAAATGGCTGCACACTGGCTGGAGAAAAACTGGACGGGAGGCACAAACTACCACGTAAAAGTCAGTCGGTCTCAGGACTTCGGTGCTTCTTGGAACACACCGGTGACTTTGCACAGCGACACCCTTCCAAGGGAACATGGCTTCGTTTCGCTTGTCCCCTTCCCCAGTGGCCGTATGTTTGCTTCCTGGCTCGACGGGCGCAAGTATCCACCTGCCAGCGAACATGGCGGACACGACCTCAGTAACGAAATGACCCTTATGGGCGGCTATGTGGCCGTTGACGGGCATGTTGAAGGAGAAGAGCTGCTCGACGAACGGGTTTGCGATTGTTGCCAGACAAGTTCTGTTTTAAGTGACCATGGCCTGGTAACCTTCTACCGGGATCGCTCCGCTGACGAAGTGAGAGATATAGCCGAGGTGCGATGGACAGAAGAAGGATGGACAGAGCCCAGCCTGCTTGGGGAGGATGGCTGGGACATCATGGCCTGTCCGGTAAATGGCCCTCAGTCGGATGCTATAGATGAGCAGGTGGCAGTTGTTTGGTTTACAGCAGCCGATGAGACCCCCAAGGTGCAGCTGTCGCTGTCGGGTGATGCGGGAGAGCATCCCTCCGTACCTATCAAAGTCAGCCATAAGTCGACTGTTGGAAGAGCAGACGTCAAACTTATCGACAAAGACTATGTGGCCGTAAGCTGGATCGAGATAGTGGAAGAAACCGGCGTTTTGAAAGTAGCTGTGTTCACTATAGATGGTCAGCGGCTTGAAGAATGGGATATCACAGAGATTTCAACCGAAAGGAAGACAGGGTTTCCACAGCTGACTTCTGACGGAAAAAGCCTTATTATTGCATGGACTTCCGACAATGCCGTCAACACGGCAATGATAGCACTCAAAGAACTCTAGTATATTTGATCAATTAACCTGTTATTAACTAAAACCCTTATAAGTAATGAAAAACGTTAAATTATTTTTTGGTGTATTGGCTGTTATCCTATTCGCTACGGCGAGCCAGAGTGTAATGGCTCAGCTTCAAGCTCCTGCGCCCAGCCCAGCAGGTTATGTTTCGCAGAATGTTGGCTTTACAAAAATTAGCGTTGACTATTCATCGCCAGCAGTAAAAGGCAGAAAAGTTTTTGGTGACCTGGAAAAGTACGGTGTAACCTGGAGAGCAGGTGCCAACGGCCCAACGACAATTGAATTCAGCACTAGTGTGAGTATCGGTGGAAAAAATGTAGGAGCAGGTAAATACCCTGTTTTCATCACTCCGCAGGCATCTGGTGAGTGGACGATCCACTTGAACAGCAAAGGCAATTCAGTATTTGCCTACATGAAGGATGGAAAAATTGATGAAGAGGCAGTAGCTAAAGATGATGTTGTTTCCGTGAAAGCAACTCCTGTTATGGCAGCTGACTCGATGGAAAGGCTTGCCTACTCTGTATCTGCTGAAGACAACAAAGTAGCCAAAGTAACGATGGCTTGGGATAAAGTAAGACTTTCTTTTATGGTCGACACTCAGGTGAGTCAAAAACTGGAAGGCTTTACCAGCACGCTGAAGTAGTAACAACAACTTCCAAAAAACCTTATGGCCCCGTTCAAACGATTTTGGACGGGGCTTTTGGTTTATTAAAAGGTTTATGTCGCAGTAGCGCCTATCTTTGGTGATATGCCAAACTGCTTAAATATGAAATCTTTCAAGACCATTGCTGCCACCGTTAGTCTTGCTCTGATGCTTCTCAGCAACGCAACAGCCCAAAGTATCTACAGTAAGAGCAACCTCTTTGCCTGGTGCATTGTGCCCTACGATATCAAACACCGCAGCCCGGCCGACAGAATAGCGATGCTTAAAGAATTGGGTTTCAAGTCATATGCCTACGATTGGAGGGCGGAACATTTGGCCACTTCGGTGGAAGAGTGGAAGCTGGCAAAAAAGAACAACATCAAAGTCAATGCTGTTTGGATCTGGATAGATGCCAATACAGATAGCCCTCAGCAGCTTAGCAGCGCCAACCTCGAGCTACTTAGCTATCTAAAGGAAACCAAATTGAAAACGCAGCTATGGGTTGGCTTTCATGCCAATTTTCTGGAAGGGCTTGATGAAGAGGCGAAAGTTCGCAAATCCAAAGAGATGCTGGACTATCTTCACGCAAAAGCTACAGAGGTTGGGTGTACCATAGCACTTTATAACCATGGCGACTGGCTTGGAGAGCCCGCCAATCAGGTGAAGGTAATTGAGGCCAGCGGCTTTAAAGATGTAGGCATCATCTACAACTTCCATCATGCCCATGAGCAACTCGACAGGTATACTGACATTATCGATGCAGCACTCCCCTATTTATGGGCGGTAAACCTGAATGGCATGAAAAGAGAAGGCCCCAAAATATTGCCCATCGGTTCCGGGGACAGGGAAACCGAGATGATGGCTTACCTGACAAAAGTCGGCTTCAAAGGCCAGATTGGTGTCCTGGGGCATATCGAAGATGAGGATGTGGCGATTGTTTTGCAGCGCAACCTTTCAGGCCTGCAGGCTATATTATCGTCAATTGGAGACAACGAAGCACTGAGTACCTACGGAAAAAAATAAGCCGGGCAGGCTTTCAGCTCGCTATATCTTTTGACTCGCCGGTCTTCATCTGGTCGGCATATTCAGACGGGCTCTGGCTAAAAACTTTCTTAAAGCAATTTCTGAAGTACTTGGGATCATTGAAGCCAACCATGTAAGCCACTTCCGAGATTGAAAAGTCGCCCTCCGCCAATATTTGCGCAGCCCTCTTAAGCCTGATCGTTCGTATTACTTCATTGGCCGACTGGCCTGTCAAGGCTTTCAATTTTCTAAACAAAGTGGCTTTGCTCATCCCCACGTCTTTGCACAGGTCATCAACAGAGTAGTTGGTATTAGATATGTTCGACTCAACACTCTTAAGCGCTTGATTGATAAATATTTCATCTCTTGAAGTTACAGTGATACTTGTAGGTTCCAGCGTCAAAGTCTTATTGTCTGCAAACATTTCCATCAGCTTCTTTCTTCCGTCCAGCAAATTCCGCACCTTGAGTGCCAGCACTTTGCTATTGAATGGTTTTGTGATGTAATCATCCGCACCTGTTTCCAGTCCCTCAATCTTATATACCTCTGAAGTTCTTGCTGTTAACAAGATAATTGGGATATGAGAGGTCGCTTCTGTTTGCCGAAGCGCATTGCAAAGAGCAATGCCATCCATCACAGGCATCATCAAATCAGAAATGACGAGGTTAGGGTTCGTCTTCAACGCTTTCTCAAGCCCCTCTTTGCCATTGAATGCTATCTGTATTTTGAAGTCTTTTTCCAGAATAGATTGAATATAGGCTGATACCTCCCTGTTGTCTTCCACAATCAAAACTGTCGGCGTGTCGTCAGAGTGCTGCACAGGTTCGGGTAGGGTAACCACTGGCGGGCCGAGCACATTTGAGCCACGGGGTGAGGCTACAGGCACTTCTATCTTTCCTTCCACAACCTCGGTAGGTTTGAAATGAATATTGCCTAGAGGAAGCGTCAGTGTAAATCTTGCAAACTGTCCCTCAATACTTTCTACGCCTATTGATCCGTGGTGCAATTCGATCAGGCTCTTGCTCAGGGAGAGGCCGATACCTGTTCCGGTAGAATGTTTTCCTTCATCATAACTAAAAAAGGGCTCAAAGATAGTCGTTAAGTGTTCCCTTTTTATCCCAGTGCCATTGTCGAAAACGGAAACATAAACATTGTCAGTAGTTTGCTCCAGTTTGATACTAACCACACCCTTTTTGGGTATCTTTTTAAATGCGTTTGAAAGGAGGTTGAAAATCACTTTTTCCATTTGATCCGGGTCAAACCAAACCATGATTTCCTCATGACTGCTTTGCAATGTAAAGTCGGCGTTCATTTCCTCGGCCAGTGTATCGAAAGAATACTTGATCTCCTTGATAAAGCTGACCAGGTTGCTTTCCATGGCCGTCACTTTCATATTCCCTGACTCTACTTTGCGGAAGTCGAGCAATTGATTAACCAGCTTATGGAGCCGCAGCACGTTGTGATTAACCGATTGAAGCTTTCCCTTTACCCCTTTCTCAATTCCCTCGGAGTCGATAAGGTTCTGTATCGGGCCTATAATCAGTGTCAGAGGTGTTCTGAATTCATGGGAAATGTTTGTAAAAAACTGAAGCTTGGTTTTGTTCAGTCGCTCCACACTTTCGAGCTTTAGTCTCTCCAGTCGCAAGTCATTGATAAAGTGAGCCCTGATCAGCGTTATCCTGCGAAACAGGTAAAGAAGGGATATCACAATCGTTATATACCCCAGATAAGCCCAGGATGTTTCCCACCAGGCGGGAAGCACAGTAATGGTCAGGCGGGTCGGGTCGTTGTTCCAAACGCCGTCGTTGTTGCTTGCTTTTACTTCAAATACATACCTTCCCGGATCGAGGTTGGTATAGGTTGTGGACCTGGTTTCGCCCACAAAATTCCACTTGTCATCGAAGCCGATCAGCCGGTAAGCATACTGGTTTTTATCGCTGGCCGACATGTTGAGAGCGGCGTATTCAATACTGAAAATATTGAAATCACTTTCCAGACTCAGCTCCTTTGTTTCACTGATGTGCCTCGTTAGAATGGAGTCTTCGCTGTTAACGCTGACCGACTTATTGAACACTTTAAAGTCCTCCAGCACTACCAAAGGAGGATGCGGATTGTCCAGAATTTCTGATGGATTGAAAGTGATGATTCCATTGCTTCCTCCGAAGTACAGCAGCCCGTCGGCGTCTTTGAAGGATGAATTTCCCTTAAAGCCATTGACCAATAACCCATCGGAGTCGTCGTAGTTTTTAAATGTTTCATTCTCGGGATCAAATACACTCATTCCATTGCTGGTGCTTATCCACAAGTGGCCCTGGCTATCCTCCAATATGCCTTTGATGTTGTGATTGGTGAGCCCATTGTCAATGGTATATCGCTCAAAGGTATCTTTGCTTTTCAGGTGGTAGAGTCCAGATTCTGTGCCGGCCCAAAGACGCCCCTTACTGTCCTCGAACAGACAAAAAATAACGGAGAGTATGTTTTCACTATAATTTTCACTCTCTGAAAACACCGGCTCCATTTTCACTTTTTCGGAGTTATATAGCTTTAAGCCGCTGTTTGTTCCAATCCAGGTATTGAAATGTTTGTCCTCGAAAATTATTCTTAAGTTGTTGATGGAAGCGTCCTCCGCCCAGGTTGAATCCACAATATGCGTGAATGAATTTTGATCTTTGGAGGAAAGTAGGTTAAGTCCATAATATGTCCCCATCAGAATATTGGCACTCTGCCTGTCCTGACGTACCGCATATACATTTTGATTACTTAAATCTTGGCTTGAATTTCCCGCTGTAGCATACCGATCAAAGTTTTGTGTGGTCTCATTAAAAACAAAAACACCTTCGGCCCACGTTCCCACCCAAATGTTGTGGTCACGATCCTCATAAATCGCCAGCACCGGGATTCCGTTCTGCCCCGATTCAATGGGATCATTCAGGTAGTAAGAAGTATTGCCTTTGTGCAACTTCATAATACCGCCTTCGGTGCCTATCCAGAAGCGTCCTTTCGAATCCTTATACAATGCGTTGACTACAGTGTTCTGATAGGCCGCCTTAAACGACGTAAATTTGTTTTGATAGGGGTCTATCACGCTCAACCCAAATGAAAACGTGCCTATCCACAATCTTCCTTCATTATCTTTATACAGTGCCTTGATGGAGTTGTCGCTGATCGATTTAGGATAATCTTTGTCGGCTACATGGTGCTCAAACTTGGTTGTACGAATGTCGAGTCGGCTTAGACCACCATTTTCGGTTCCTGCCCAAATGTAGTTTCCGTCAGGGCAAACAGTTCTCACCACATTTACCAAAGGACCATTTTCTCTGGTTTCGGAAGTTCTATAGTGGGTGAATCTGCTGGATTGGACGTCGAACTTGTCCAGTCCGCCTCCCCTGGTAGCAATCCATAGATTCCCACTATCATCTTTGGCGATAGAGTACAAATAATTGTAACCAAGCGAGTTGGGGTCTTTGGGATCATGGGCATATACCTTGAGGTTGCCTGTCTTTCGATTCCACCTGTAAAGAGCAGTATCTGCCGCTATCCAAAAATCGCTCTTATGAATCTGCTCAATGCCTATGATCGACAAGCGCCCCTTAAAGTTGTTTGTGTGGTCAGTCCAGCTATTGTCTGGCAAGTAAAGCGATTTTATTGTAGTGCCCACAAACCACACCCGCTGCTCGCTGTCTTCCCTGATGTCGTTGATAACCAGGTTATTAAATTCAGGAATCCGAATGAAGGTGTCTAATTCTCTATTGTACCGGTGCAAAGTACCTTTTGCTGTGCTTACCCACAAAGTGCCTCTACTGTCTTCAAAAATTGAAAGCACACGATTCGTAAGCAAAGTGTACTCGTCCGACGGATCGTTCCTGTATATTTTGAATTCATAGCCATTGTAGCGGTTGAGGCCGTCTTCGGTGCCTACCCACAAATAGCCTTTGCTATCTTTATGGATGGCGGAAATAGTGACCGACGAAAGCCCTTGCTCTACCGATAGACTCGAAAAAGACTCATTCTTGCCCTGCCCCAGTACAGCCAACGGCAACAAAGAACAAATTCCAAAAAAAAGTGAAAGCAGGTAAAATGGCTTCATAAAATATGTAAAAGTCAAATAGGCGCAACCAGATCAAAACAATATTCCGGCTTAATCACTCAACCCTTCTAATTTAGTTGAATATCTTAAAAAAGTCTAATCTCCGATCAAATAGCATGTAAGCATTAAAAGGCTACAGCAGCCTTCATCTAAGTCTCCCGCAAAAAAAACAAACTGTTTTCGATATCACAATTGTACAATTATCCGCAAATATAACAACGAAGGTTGACGTATCCGCAGTCCACCCCCGAGAAGCCCCCGTATGGGTTTTGGAAACATTTGTCATCTATATTTGAAGGATTTATACCTCCTCAATTGTTTTATTCTTCTCAACTTGTGTCAATTGTGATAATGCAAAAATGTGCTATGTTATGCATGTGTTACCGTTTAGCGTATGAAACCTAGCACCTGGCACAAACACACTTCGAAAAATCTAATATTTATATTATCTTGTATTATAACCTCGTAAAGCTTAAATAAAATAATGCCTATGAAATTAACCCCCAAAGCAAAATTCTTAAAACTCAAATGTGGAGGATTCAGTTCATGACTCCCTGCACACCCGGTGTATACAACAAACACTGGTTAAATCATTTTAAACCAATTCATTCATGTTATGAAAAACAATTACCTACTTATTAGCTTATCGCTGCTATTCTTTCTGGCATGCTCAACAGCATTCGCTCAGCAAAGAACTGTAAGTGGTAAAGTAGTTGACCCTAATGGCACAGGATTTCCCGGTGTCAACGTAATTATTAAAGGGACTGCTACCGGTACCACTACCAATGCGGATGGCGAGTACAAAATCGCCGTTCCTGACAACAACACAGTGCTGGTTTATTCCTTCATTGGATATTCAGCTCAGGAAGTAACTGTTGGAAGCCGTTCTGTTCTGGACATCACACTGGCTGAAGACGTTACCCAACTTAGCGAAGTTGTTGTAACTGCCCTTGGTGTAGAAAGAAGTGTGAAAGCGCTTCAGTCATCGGTGACAACTGTGTCAGGTGACAATTTCACTCAGGCACGTGAAAATAACCTTGGTAATGCCCTTTCAGGAAGAATTGCTGGTGTAAACGTTAGCAAAATTTCTGGTGGTCCTGCCGGTTCTTCACGTATCGTTATCCGTGGTAACAAAACACTGGGTGGACAAAACCAGCCTTTGTATGTAATCGACGGTGTGCCAATGGACAACTCTGGCTTCGGTCAGGCTGGTCTTTGGGGTGGTCGTGACGAAGGAGATGGTCTTACCAGTATCAACCCTGATGACATCGAATCTATCACAGTGCTAAAAGGTGCCAGCGCCGCTGCCCTTTACGGCTCACGTGCTGGAAATGGTGTTATCAACGTAGTAACCAAAAAAGGTACCAAAAGAAAAGGTCTTGGTATTGAGTTCAACTCAAACTATGTGGCGGAAACTGCCATCAACCTGAGTGACCTTCAGAAAGAGTATGGCACTGGCAACTATGTTGATCAGTCCAATGATGGTATTCGTAATGGAGTTGCCACAAAGCCCAGAGATCCCCGTGAGGCGTTTGGGTGGGGTAATGTGGCCTGGGGACCTAAATTTGACGGTAGCCAGGTTTTGCAGTTCGATGGTGTGGCTCGCCCCTACTCTTATCAGGGAGACAACTGGAAGCGCTTCTATCAAACAGGCAATGCTCTTACTAATAGCATTTCGATCAGTGGTGGAAGTGACAAGCAGACTTTCAGATTGTCAGCAGCTGACCTGAGAAGCAATAGTATCATCCCTAATTCGGGGTACGACAGAACTAACCTTACTTTGTCTACAAGCTCGAAGTTTGCCGACAAGTTAACTGTTACATCAAAAATGATGTACACTCATGAAACGGCGCATAACCGTCCGGTACTTTCCGATTCACCAGGAAATGCTGTTCAGTCTATTTGGAGAACGCCAGGCAACGTCAATGTAGAAACCTACAAAGGTGATCCTAACAAGCTAGGGGCTATCCCCGAAGGCACAACTCAGGAGCAGTTGATCATTTATGGACAAGGAAGCGATGCAAATGCCAGAAGAGCAGGCCAGGAATTGCTACCTGCTGCTAACAACTGGGGACAGAACCCTTACTGGGCTACTGAGCAGTTCATCAACGACGATACGAGAGACCGTTTGATCGGATCTGGCGAGGTGCGCTATGACATTACCGACTGGTTGTACGCTTCTGGAAGTATCCAAATGGACTGGTATACCAGAAGAGACAAGTCATTGACTCCTCAGGGAACAGGCTACCAGCTGGGCGGATCCATGTCTGAAGGCGAGGATCGTGTGCGTGAAACCAACACTCAGTGGATATTGGGCGGAAGCAAAACTTTCAGCCAGTTTAGTGTTAATGCATTTGTTGGCGGTAACGTGATGCGCAGATCAAGCGAGAGAATCGCTGCCAACGGTAATGGCTTCAACGTGGACTTCTTCCCGGCTATTAACAACGCAGCTACGAGAAACTATGGTTATGGATTCTCTGAATCTGGCATCAATTCTATGTTTGGTTCAGCTGAGATCGGTTACAATGGTTACTTGTTCTTGACTGCGACTGCCAGAAACGACTGGTTCTCAGTATTGAATCCTGAGTACAACAGCATTTTGTATCCTTCTGTAGGTGCTAGCTTCGTATTCACTGATGCATTCACAGGAATGCCTAGCTGGTTGAGCTTTGGTAAAGCAAGAGCTTCGTGGGCACAAGTGGGTATCGTAAATATCAATCCTTACGCTGCGAACCTGACATATTCTCTGAATGGTAACTCTCACTTAGGGCGTACCATGGGAACATTCTCTTCAGCAGGTGGAAACAACGGAAATATTCCTAACCCTCAGCTACAGCCAGCGCTTTCTACTGAATTTGAAATAGGCTTCGATACGAAGTTCTTTGACAACAGATTTGGCGTTGATTTAGCTTATTACCATCAAACAACAACTGATGATATTTTGGGCGTCACCATCTCCCGTGCTTCAGGTTTTGGTTCTACCAACGTGAACGTTGGTGAGCTTCAGAACAAGGGTGTTGAACTTCTTTTGACTGGAACACCAGTAAGAGGAGAAGTGACATGGGATATTTCGGTGAACCTTGCTAAAAACGTCAACAAAGTGATAAACCTTGTAGACGGAGTGACAGAATTTACCCTGGAAGAACCCCGTACCAGAAACGTATTCATTAAGCATATCGTAGGTGAGCCCTTTGGCACCATCACTGGCCGTGTGCAGCAAATGAGCCCTACTGGTGAGCCTATTTTCCTTGCAGACGGCAGACCATTGGCGTCAACCACTTACGTTCCTATTGGCAATGGTTTGGCTGACTGGACAGGTGGTATCAACAACTCTGTTTCATGGAAAGGTGTTAACCTGAGCATGTTGATCGACATCAAACTAGGTGGTGACATCTTCTCTGGAACTAACAACCGTTTGACTCAGTGGGGATTACACCAGCAGTCGCTTATTGGTCGTGACGGTGAAAAGCCTCTACACATTAAGGGAGTTGTAAATACCGGAACATCTGATGCTCCAGTTTACACCCCAGTGGATAGAGATCTTACTCCGCATGAAGCCAACAGTTATTGGGGCTCAGTTGGTGGCGAAAGTACTGCCATCTCCAGCATGTTCCTGTACGA
Organism: Imperialibacter sp.; assembly: GCF_040222385.1. Classification (GTDB taxonomy): domain Bacteria; phylum Bacteroidota; class Bacteroidia; order Cytophagales; family Cyclobacteriaceae; genus Imperialibacter. The sequence goes on along the minus strand of NZ_JAVKDF010000022.1, from coordinate 295,471 downwards.
CGCTTCTTTCATGAAGTTGAGACAATTAACTTTGGGCTACAGCTTGCCAAGAACAATGCTTGAGAATACTCCCTTCCAGAATGTGTCACTTTCTTTTGTGGGAAGAAACCTTGCTATTCTTTTCAAGAATATCGACAACGTAGATCCTGAATCTGCCTATTCAGCTAATGCTGGCGCACAGGGCCTTGAGTATTTTGCGATGCCTACTACTCGTAGCTACGGTGTCAACTTAAGAGTAGGATTCTAACCATTAAATAGCTAAGAAATGAAATACGTTAGAAATAAAATAAATAAGATCATCATCGCCTCTGCCGCAATATTTGTGTTCACGGCAAGCTGCGATACGGATGAATTGCATGAGTTGAATATCAACCCCCAGGCCCTGAATCAAGTAAACATGAATTATTTGTTTACTGCGGCTCAGCTTGGTTCTGCAGCGGGTGGTTCAGCTGGCGACAACAGGTATATTGACTGGAGAACAAACATTGGCCTTTGTGCGCATGCTATTCAGCAGCTGGCCAACGTTAGTGGCGGCATAGCTCCCGGTGACAAATACACTGACAACGTTGAATCCTACAACGCACCATGGGAGTTTATCTATGGCGATCAGCTAAAGAACCTGGCTGAGGTGCTAAGACAAACCGGCCCTGACGGGTTTGAGGCAGGTCAGAGAAAGAATATGCGTGAGGCAGCCAGAATCCTTCGTGCATTTAATTTCCACAGACTGACGGATTACTATGGAAACATCCCCTATTCCGATGCATTGGGAGGAATACAGGGAACTTTCCTTCCAACCTACGACGATCAGCAATCCATCTATTTAGATCTGCTGAAGGAGTTGGATGAGGCTACTGCTGCCTTGAGTGCTTCCAATCCTGACGAAGGTTTTGCGGCGGCCGATTTGTACTATAACGGCGACGTTACCAAGTGGAAGAAGTGGGGCTATTCTCTGATGCTTCGGTTGGCCATGCGTATCTCTAATGTGGACGCCACAACTGCTGCAACCTATGTAGGTAAGGCTGTTTCCGGTGGTGTTTTCACCAGCAACGACGACAACACATGGGTGCCCATGGATTTAGGCCCAAGTGAGTGGACTAACCAGAACGGTATTTCGAGAGCATTTGCTTCCGGTGACGGTGGTCAGCCATCCATTCTGAGCAAAACTTTTATTGACATGCTCAAGGGAGCAAATGCTGCAAGCACAGCAGATGATGATCCAAGACTTCTCATCTTTACTGATGGTGTTGGTGGGGATCAGGATCCACTGGTTCAGGAAGGTATGCCAAACGGACAAGATGGAGGTACCATAAGTGCTTATATTGGTGAGAAGTTTGGTGACCCTACTTTAAGTCCGAGTTCCGTTTTCTCTTCCATTAATGTAGCTCTGCTAGACGACAACGATCCATACATGCTGATGAACTATGCTGAGGTTGAGTTCTTGCTTGCCGAAGCAGCTGAGCGTGGAATTGGTGGAGTAACTGGTGCTGCTGGTCACTACAATGCTGGTGTGCGTGCTGCCATGCAAATGTATACTCCTTTTGCACAGGGCGACTCCGACGTTGAAGAGGCCCTTACTGTTACTGATGCCCAGGTGGACGCCTATCTTGCCGCCCACCCGTACACTGGTGGTGCAGCCGGTCTTGAAATGATTGGCAACCAAATGTGGGTCAGCAAGTTTTTCAACTGGTGGGAGGCCTGGTCGGATTGGAGAAGAACTGGATTTCCAGTGTTAGTTCCTGTCGACTATCAAGGCAATGTGACTGGTGGCACCATTCCAGTAAAACTGAGGCTTCCAACGCATGAAGTAGCTGTGAATGTGGATAATATTAATGCAGGTGCTACTTTGCCTGATCAGCCAACCACTAGGGTATGGTGGGATGTGAATTGATTTTCGATAACCATAAATCAAAAACATAGTGGAAAAGTCCCTGATTATTGTCGGGGACTTTTTTCATTTGTGGGTCAGTAGAAATTCATTTAACTTGATTGAATAATGAGAAAGCAATTCGGTCAGCTCTTTATCATTCTTTTGGTTGTTTCCACAGTCGCTTGCCTGGATCCTTTAGATCCTGCCGCTTCAGATTGTGAAAGGTCGGGACTGGCTATTTCCATTATTAACGTCACCTCCACAGATTGCGGCATACCAAACGGGAGGATTGAGGTATTTTCTTCAGGTGGCCTTGGCGATAAAAGCTATTTCTTAAACGATGGCCCGGCTCAAAAAACAGGTGTGTTTCATAGCTTGAGACCAGGCATCTATTCTGTCTCCGTGATGGACTCATTGTACTGTAGCAGAGCTGTGAGCGTGCATATCTCATCCGGAATTTCATTCAAAGAATCGATACAGCCCATCATCGAGAATAGCTGCATCATCAGCACTTGTCATGACGGGTCCGGTAGCATTAGCTTTAAGGTGTTTGCAAACATTAAAAAATCAGCAGCAGACATCAAGGGGCTCACTCAGGCACGGGTAATGCCAAAGGTTGGCAGCTTAACGAATGACGAAATTGAGCAAATAGCCTGCTGGGTAGATGACGGGGCGCTTTTCAATTAGTCCTGCAAACCCGATATTTTTCCACCTTATCACCTGCCGACCGAAACAATTTCACGGTATTCCTGTTTTACGGGAATGGATGTCAATCACCTCAACAACTTATTACTATTACTTTTTCTACTCATGGTAACCTCCTGTGATCAGGAAGCTGATGGAGTTGATAAAGATTGTAGCGGATCCGGACTGACATTGACATTACTTGGTTCGACCGACACTTCCTGCGGGGCCTCGGCCGGTGGGTTTGAGGTAGAGGCGTCTGGCGGTTTTGGAGGCTATCGTTACCAAATCGACGATGGAGCCTTTCAAAATAGCGGAGTCTTCAGTAGCGTAGCACCAGGAAAATACATCGTCGGCGTAGAGGATTCAGAGGGATGCTCCAGCACGCTGGACGTTCAAATTTTTTCCGGGATAAGCTTTTCAGCCTCGATCAAACCAATCATTGAGACCAACTGCGCCATTAGCGGTTGCCATGATGGCTCCGGGAACATCGACTATAATAATTTTGACAATATTAAGCTCAACCCATCGGACATCAAGTCACGCACGCAGTCTGGGGACATGCCTAGAAACGGAACACTTACTGCGGCCGAAATAGACATGATTGCCTGCTGGGTAGACGACGGAGCATTGAATAACTAATTCAGACTCAGCTCACTCCTTTTCAAACTATACTCCACTCCTGTCTTCTCATTGGTAAGCCGTAGCTCTCTGCCATACAACCACGCTTTCCACTCTGTTTTGTCATGTTCAAAAATGATTTTCCGGTGCCTTGTGTTGATCACCGCCAAACCACTTTCCCGGGTATCACCAGCAGCAACAATTGCATAGTTTCCCTGCTCGTCTATGCTGAAGACTGTCTGGTGTAGTCGTTCTACCTTGTTCCGGTTCCTTATTTTGTAAAGCTCCCACTCCCCTACAATGGTGCGCTCGAATTCTTCGAAGTCAGGTACCTCGCCAATTCGGGTAAATGACAACGTCACATTTCGGTCTCTGTTGTCTTTCCCTTTTAGTTTAAGGAGGTCTTTGTACCGAAATACCGACCAGGTGGAGTTGAACCATTCCAGGTCTGTGCTGTACATGACCAGCTTGTCTGACTGTAGCTTGTACACGCCCGTCAGGTCTCCTTTTACCCGGGAAACGGCAAAGCTTCTGTTGGCGTTGATTTCAAGAAAGATAGGGTTGAATGACTTTGCCAAAGCATCCTGCTCGTAGGTTTCAAGCTGCCAAAGACCTTCAATGTCTTGTATTTCATAGGCCTTCTGGCAGCCAGCGAATAAGGCGGAGCAGAGAAGTATCCATTTAGGTAAATTCCTTGCCATCTGATTTAAGTTAAGATAGTTTGTCTCTAAACGCAATATTTGCATACTACAGTGAATTGCCACTAATGATGCAGTATTTAACAACAATTAAGCAGTGAACCGATTTGTCGGCACTGCTATTCGGTTTTCAACGACTCCACAGGGTTGGACCTGGCTGCCTTCCAGGTGCTGTGACTCACTGTGAGTACTGACACAACCAGCAACAAAAAGGCGGGAATCACAACGAACTCCACTCCCATTTCGATGCGGAACGCATAGTTCTCCAGCCACTGTTGTCCACCCCAGATGACCAGCGGAACAGCCAGCACGCTGGCAATGAGCAACAGAACTAAGTATTCTTTAGAAAGCAAAGTCATTAGCTGACCAACCGAGGCACCTAACACCTTTCGGATACCGATTTCTTTGGTCTTGAGACTGGCGGAGAAAGAAACCAGGGCAAAAAGGCCCAGACAGCTAATGAAAATGGCCAGCACGGAGAATGCGGTAAAGAGCGTACCAAACTGCAGATCGGCCTGGTACTGGCGGTTGAAAGCATCGTCGAGGAAGAAGTATTCGAAGGGGTCGTTGGGAAAAGCGGCGTGATACGACGCTTCGATATGCTGTAGCGTCTCAGGAATGTTTGAGAGGTTTATTTTTATGGAGAGAAATACGCCAAACTCATTATCAAGCACAAATAAGATGGGCACATGTGGATCCCGCAGCGAACTCCAGTTAATATCCTTGATTACACCAACTATTCTGGTGGTGTCTCCTAAATCAAACCTTTTACCGAGCGCCTCCTGAGCCGAGCCGAGCCCGAATACTTTTACCGCTTCTTCATTAACAATAGCAGCCTTATAGGGCTTCATGTCTGCGCTAAACCCACCACCGGCTAAGAATTCAACGTTATAGATATCCGCAAAATCACTATCGGTAAAGACCATGTTGCCCAAATGTTCGTTGCTTTCCTCATCACCTATCAGCTGTATACCTACAGAATACTGATAGCCACGGCCAGGAATACTGCCGATAGCTGTAGCGCCCTCAACCGAGTGCTGGCCATTTACCAGCGATTTGAATAGTTGATATTTCGATTGAAGTGTAGTCCCCTCTTCTTTAATCGTTTTCAAAATAACCCTGGGCCCGTTAACAACTACTATTTTTTCCATGTCTACTCCCTTGTCAACATTCTTCATGAACACAATTTGCCTATATATCAACCAGGTGGCTGCGATAAGAAGCATGGATACAAAGAACTGAAATGTGATCAATCCCTTTCTTAATCCGAAGCCTCCTACCTGAACGATTTGACTGGATTTAAGCACGTGAGAAGGACGAAATGAAGAAAGTAGAAAGGCAGGATACAATCCTGACATACAAGACCCAGTTACAAGTACACCAAGACTCCAAATCCAGAATTTGGGTGTTTGAAGAACATCGAACAACAGTTGTTTGCCAACCAGTTGGCTCAATACAGGCATCAGGGCTCCCGCTATCACTAGAGACAAAATGCCAGCGAAGGTATTGAGCACTAAAGATTCGGTGAGGAACTGACCTATCAATTGTTTTCTATAGGCACCAATCGACTTTCTAATTCCAACCTCTTTGGCTCTTCGCATCGCTTTGGCTGTCGACATATTGATGTAGTTAACCCACGCCATCAAGAGAATAAAGGCAGCCACAATGGCGAAGAATTGGACGTTAAGTAATGCGCCATTGTTAGTCGCATTATCCCTCGCATAGTCTGACCTCAAATGAATATCGGCAACTGGCTGAAAACCAGTTTTCCAAACCTGCCCCAGTTTTTCCAACTCTTCCGCTGCGTAAGTGGCAATCATTTTGTCGAACTTGTCACTTAGGCTTTCCAAATCTGTTTGTTCGTGCACTTTTATGTAGGTAGCAAACATCGCCCACTCCCATCCATTATCTTCTTTGTATTGCGTGTAGTTGTCCATCTTCACCTCAATGGGCAGCAAAAAGTCAAACTGCAAATGTGAATTGACCGGCAAATCTTCGAGGACGCCGGTAACGGTATAGTTTCCGCTTAGCGCAGCACCACCGCCTACTATAAGCATTTTACCAATTGGGTCAGTGCCACCGAAATATTTATTGGCGATGCGCTTGGTAATAACCATGTTATAAGGCTCCGACAAAGCTTTGTCCTGGTTCCCGTATAGTAGCGGAAAATCAAACATTTGCAGGAAACCATGATCTACATACAAAATATTGTCCTCCTGGTGTCGCTCGTTGGTAGAGTCATTGATCATAATTAAACCAACGTCCTGAGGGTGAACCCTTACCATTTGCTGAACTTCAGGAATAGTTTGCAAGGCAGTAGGCCCAAGTGCTTGCTCTACAAACACATCTCGCCAAACTTGCTCTCCCCCCTCGAATGTCGTTTGAGTTAGCCGGTAAATGTTTTGGTAACCAGCGTAGCCTCGATCGTAGCTCATCTCAAAACTGATATACTGGTAAATCAGCAAGCAAACACCCATACCTACTGCCAGGCCGAGGATATTGATGGAAGAATAGACCTTGCTTCTACTTAGGGTTCGAAAGGCTATTTTGACATAGTGACTGAATATGACAATAGATGATTGAGAAGGTAGAGGTTTTTTTATCAAGAATCGCAAGGGCAGAACGGTAACGGTATCCCACAGGAATCTCAAATTGGCCCTACTCCTTCCCCATTCACTGGCTCTGTATTCGTACAGCTCCAAAAAGTCGCCCTTCAAATCTTGCCGACTGGGTGGACAGAACCTATCTAGCAACCAAAGCAATATTTTTGGTGGAGTTTTCAATTAGCCATTCGTTTTGGGAAACAATTGAAACACCCCTGCCGGTATGTCCTTCCATAGCTTCTGCCTGTCTTCCATGGCTTCCTTAAGCACCCGTTGCCCGCTGGCAGTCACCCGGAAGAATCGCTTGGGCTTCCCTCCCCTCACTTTCGTTGCCTCTCCGAGCCTCGACTCCAGGTAGCCTTTTTCTTCAAGGCGATAGAGTCCTGTATGCAAAGCACCCATACTCACTGATCTTTCCAGCCGCTTCTCTATTTCCATTTTGATGGCAAGCCCGTAGGCTTCTTCGCCCAATACCCCTATCGTCAGCATTACGATCTCCTCAAACTCCCCTAGGTTGTTACGTTTAGTCATTGGCTATTTGTATCTAATTGAAGGTAATATAGGAAGAAATGAAACACTAGCAATATATTACCTGCAAAAAGAAAGATTAACTGGCCCCACCCAATTGCTGTATGTCATTTCACAGGGTGACAATCCTCATGAGGTCTGCCCACTGGATTAACCATCTTGTATCGTCCAAATGATGAAAAGAAGTATGCGAAGAACTGATCTTATGATGATCGCAGTCCTGATGTTAACAGCGGGTTGTAACAACGACGCCGAAAAAGTGCAGCCTACCGTCGAACCCATTTCTGAATCTGTCTACGCTTCGGGAACAGTGAAAACCAGTGACCAATATCAGGCCTTTTCTTCGGTGAACGGAATTGTAGAAGACATATTTGTAGCAGAGGGTGACAAAGTGACCAAGGGAGCGCCACTGCTGAAAATATCCAATAAAGCCTCACTCCTCAATGTGAAAAACGCACAGCTTACTGCTGAGAATGCCAAATTGAGCGAAAACCAGCAAAAACTCGATGAGGCTAAAATGTCCCTGGACTTTGCAAAGGCAAAGCTAACCAATGACTCTTCGCTGCTGGCACGAAAGCAGCACTTGTGGGAACAGGATATCGGCACCAGGGTGGAGCTGGAGCAAGCCACTTTAGCTTACGAAAACGCTGTTGTGGCGTACCAGTCAGCCAAGACACGCTACGATGACCTCCAGCGTCAGCTGGCACTCAATGCCAGGCAGTCAAGCAATAACCTGCAAATAAGCAGCACACTGGCCGACGAGTACATCATAAAAAGTGAAATTGATGGAACGGTCTTCACCATTTCGAAAGAGGTTGGAGAGCTGGTCAGCGTGCAAAGTCCGGTGGCACTGCTGGGCGACGACAGCCAGTTTTACCTCGAACTTCAGGTAGATGAGTATGATATCGTTCGTATTGAAACTGGCCAGCAGGTCTTTGTGAGCATGGACAGCTACAAAGGCGAAGTATTTGAGGCAGTGGTCACCAGGGTAATCCCGGCGATGAACGAACGGAGTAAGTCCTTCACGGTCATGGCTGATTTCGTTTCCAAACCTCAGGTGCTTTACCCATTTCTGACCGCTGAAGCAAACATCGTGATCCAAACAAAAAAGGATGCCCTAACGATACCCCGGCAATACCTGGTGGATGAGTCATCTGTCTTGTTGGAAAACGGCGAAAAAAGGGCTGTGGTTACCGGATTAAAGGACTATGAGAAAGTGGAAATCATTAGTGGTTTATCGGCAGATGAGTACATTTTAATGCCAGAAAATTGAACTACAAGCTCATATCTTCAATTGCCCTCTCCCTCCTGCTGGCACGCTGGAAGCAAACATTGGTGGCTGCCGTTGGCGTCATGTTCAGCATCACCATGTTCATTGCCTTGCTCGGGTTTATGAATGGCCTCAACGACTTGCTTGACGGCCTCATTCTCAACAGAACGGCCCACGTACGCTTATATTCCGAAGTGAAGGTCAACCCCAATCAGCCAATTGATAGGGCGAATGGGTTTACGTCGGGCCATAATTTTGTCCGGTCGATTAAGCCGACCAATTCTCGTCAGGAGATATACAACAGCCAGGCTGTTTTACATGCCATCAGGCAGGATGAGCGGGTGCTTGGCGTGGCGCCCAAGGTAAGTGCTCCCCTCTTTTTTAACACTGGCACCATCGACATCACCGGGGTGGTCAACGGCATAGATGCGGAAGCTGAAAGTCGGCTTTTTCACTTCGCTGACTATGTAACCGAAGGTAGACCTGAGGACATTGCCAGCATTCCCAACAGTATCATTTTGGGCAAGGCTCTGGCCGACAAGCTCATGGCCGATATCGGCGACCTTATCTATGTCACCACCCCCGGAGGCGAAAGGTTTCCGTTGAAGGTGGTGGGCTACTTCCAATCCGGCATTCAGGAGTTTGACAAGACCCAAAGCTATGCTTCACTAAGCACCACCCAAAAACTCTTTGGCCGGGGTAAGTCATACATAACCGACATACAGGTGAAACTGAATGACCTGGAATGGGCACCGGCAGTGGCTAAGGAGTATCAGCGATTATTTCAGGTAGATGCGGAGGACATCCAAACGGCCAATTCACAGTTTGAAACGGGCAGCTTTGTGCGATCTCTTATTTCCTATGCCGTCGGCATTACGCTATTAATTGTTTCAGGTTTTGGGATTTACAATATCCTGAACATGATGATTTATGAGAAGATGGATTCCATTGCCATTTTAAAAGCTACTGGGTTTTCCGGCAAGGATGTGAACCGGATTTTCATTCTCATCGCCCTGAGCATAGGTGTCTCGGGAGGGCTTGCCGGCTTGCTCTTCGGGCTGCTGGCGTCAGTCGGGATCGATCATATTCCATTTAACACAGCTGCCCTGCCCACTATCACCACCTATCCGGTAAACTACGACCTGATTTACTATGGCATTGGTCTGGGCTTTTCCCTGGTCACCACTTACCTGGCGGGGCTCTTCCCTGCCAGCAAAGCCAGTCATATCGATCCGGTCATCATTATAAGAGGGAAATAGCATGGGACAGGTAGTTTTAGAAGCCAGGCATATCAACAAAAGTTTTCGTGACCCCGTCACTGTGAAAGTGTTGAAAGACATCAATTTCAAGGTGAACAAGGGTGAGTTCGTCTCAATGATGGGCAAATCCGGTTGTGGTAAGTCAACCCTGCTATACATTCTCTCGACCATGGACACCGATTTCGAGGGAGACCTGCTGATTGATCAGGAGTCAACAAAGGGTAAGAATGAACCTCACCTTGCCCGCATCCGCAACGAAAAAATCGGTTTTGTCTTCCAGTTTCACTACTTGTGGAACGAGTTTACTGTTCTGAGAAACGTGATGCTGCCCGGCTTGAAACTCAACAAGTATTCCGAAAAGGAAATTGAGCACAATGCCATGGAAAGGCTGAAGCTGCTTGGGATGCAAGACCTGGCGTTGAAACAAGCCAACAGGATATCAGGCGGAGAAAAACAGCGGGTAGCACTTGCCAGGGCCATGATCAACGACCCTCTCATCATTATGGGTGACGAGCCAACCGGCAACCTCGACAAAAAGAACAGTCAAATTGTGTTCGATATTTTCAAGGAAATGTCTGAAGAGTTGAATCAAACGCTACTCATAGTCACCCACGATCCGGAGTTTGCTGAAAAGACGCACAGGATCATAGAAATGGAAGATGGGCGGATTGTTTGATTTCAAGGGTTTCTCCGTGATTACTTGTTATACGAAGGTGCTTGTTGGGCGTGGTATTTCTTCTAGCCAAGGAAGAATGCCCTTATATCAACAGGATTGACATAAGGGCTCGTGACACCTACTCATCCTTCAGCGTCCTCGTTGGATTCGCAATGGCTGCCTGATATGACTTCATACTCACTGTAAGCGCCCCCACCACAAATGCTGTGAGGCCAGCCAGCAGAAATGCTGTCACCGTCAGGTCAGTTCTAAAGGCAAAACCGTTGAGCCATTCCTGCATATAATACCAGGCTACCGGTGCTGCCAGCGCAAAAGCGACGATCATCAGTCGTGCGTAGTCTCTGGAAAGCAGCATGACGAGCCCTGGTACGCTGGCACCGTGCACTTTTCTGATGCCAATTTCCTTGGATCGCTGGTCGGCAGAAAAGGAAGACAGCCCAAAAAGCCCCAAACAGGAAATAAAGATGGAGACAATGGCAAAAATATTCACCAGCGCACTGAGCGACATTTCAGTGCGGTACGAAGCGGCATAGCTGGTGTCCATGAACTCATACTGGAAGGGAAAGGCAGGGCTAAGCGCCGTCGTTACTTTTTCAATACCTGTGATGGCTTTGGGTATGTCGTTTTGAAGCCTGATGAGTGCTACCGAGGTGTATGGGGGATTGTAGGCAACTACAAGAGGCGCAATTGGCTCATACAGGCTCTGCATATGGAAGTTCTTTACGATCCCGATCACCTTACCCTTACTGCCCCAAACAGACAGGTTTTGACCCAGTGGCTCGTCAAAACCCATGATGTCGGCCATTACTTCGTTGATGATATAATTGGCAGTGTCTGAGGCGAAGTCCTTCGAGAAACCACGACCGTCAACTATCTCCATTCCCATGGAAGAGAAAAAACCCAAATCCACCATCAATACATTGACTTCTATTTCTGCATTGGGATCTTTGCCGTCCCACTGCGAGCTACCAGTCGAGCGGCCGTACTGCAGTGGATTGCCGCTGGCAAAAGAGACTTCCTTTACCTCGGGTATATTGAGCAACTCGGTTCTGTATACGTCCCTTCGGTTGGCCAGATCCTGCGGCATGTACAGGTATGCCATGTTTTCTTTGTCGAGGCCCAGGTTTTTGTTGAGCACAAAGTTCATCTGCCGGGCGACCACCAGGCTTCCAATGATCAGAATAATGGACAAAGCAAACTGAAAAACGACAAGGCCGTTTCTGAAATAGATGCTTGAGGAAGACTGCCGGACTGCTCCTTTCAGCGAGTTAGTCACTTTGAAGGACGGCAATAACAGGGCTGGATAACTTCCGGAAAGCAAGCCGGTAACAGCAATCAAAGTACTTATGCCTATCCAAAACCGTGAGTCTGTAAAATCCAGGAAAAGTTGCTTGTCGGTAAGGCCATTGAAGTAAGGGATAATAAGCAGCACAAGCCCAATGGAAAATAATGCCGCTACAATGGTGATCATGAATGATTCCACCATAAACTGCTGACCCAGCGTACGCCTTTGGGCACCAAGCACCTTTCTGACGCCAATTTCTTTGGTTCTGCGGCTTGCCCTGGCGGTAGACAGGTTCATGAAGTTGATGCAGGAAATCACCAGCAGAAAAATAGCGATGACCGTAAGTATTCTCACATATTGAATTCGTCCGCCGGAGGGTACACCGTTTTTAAAATTGGAATGCAGGTAGGTGTCGGTGGCCTTCAGCACCATGAGCCGCTCATCAGCAGCGTTGTCTGTATTGTTGTTGATTTCCTGCTCTATCCTTTGCTGCACGGCGGCAAGATCGGCACCGGGCTTCACTGTAAAGTAGATACTAAAACCGCCATTGAACCAGCTCTTGATCCACTCGTTACGGGCGATATACTCGTGGGCAGGGAGTAAAAAATCAAAAGTCATTGAAGACTGACTTCCGGTGTCTTCAAAAACACCAGACACTGTAAACTCCTGACTTTCATCTATTTTAATCACCTTACTTAATGCGTCTGTTTTCCAGCTTTCTCCAAAATACTTTTTAGCGAGTTTTTCGGAGATCACAACCGAATGCGGGTCATTCAAAGCGCTCGCCGGATCACCGGCAGCAAAAGGAAAACTAAAAATGCTGAAGAATTCAGGCGACACATACCTCCCCTTTTCATAAGACACGTTTTCCTCGAGACGAAACAACAGCTCCAGTTCCCAGCTGTAGTAGGTTACTTCATCCACTTCAGGATAATTGTTGGCCAGCGCCCCTCCTAAAGGGCCGGGAATGCTTCCGGTGGTGATTACCTCTCCGTTGGCCTGGTACATATTGCGCCATACCTGATAGATGCGGGCGGCGTTTACATGAAACTGGTCCTTTTCTACCTCGTCGTTGACCCATAGAAGAATAAGAATACTTGACGTTAGCCCCACAATGAGCCCGAAAAGATTGAGCGCAGTGTACCCCTTGTACCTCAGCGCATGGCGAATCGCCATTTTGACATGATTGAATAGCATAGCGTTGTTATTTTGAGTTGTGACAAATGCAAAGTTTTTGACGATACCTGGCCGGAGGAGCTTTACTACATCCAACGCAAAAAGCCACCGTGCCCTGGTTGGGCTGCTTTCCGCCCGCTGCTCGAACAATTCGGTCAGATCGCCTTCCACGTCTTCCAGAAGGTCTGGATCGCAGAACCAGCGAAGGAACGCCAGTAGCCACTTGGGCGGCGAGGGCGTGGGCTTTTCTGTAGGTTTGTTGTTCATATAAACTTAAAGTCGAAGGCGACTGAAGGGATGGCCTCCCAAAGTTGCTGACGAGCCGCCATGGCCTCTTCAAGCGCCTTCTTCCCAAAGGGAGTTACTTTGAAAAAGCGCTTTCTCTTCCCTCCCCTCACGGCTGTGGACTCACCAAACTCGGAGGTCAGAAAGCCTTTCTTCTCAAGCCGTTTCAGGGCTATGCGCATGGCACCCACACTTACTGAGCGCTTCAGCCTGGTTTCTATCTCTTCTTTGATTGTGATACCGTAGGCATTGCCGTAAAGCACCGCCACGGTCAACAACACAATTTCTTCGAACTCCCCTATTGAATACTTGCCCATGATTTTTATTTTAATACTAAATGTAATTAAAATATTTAAATCCTAAAAGCAATCTTAATAGTGATGCGCATGAATTAAGTGATTTCATGGTGATATAACCAATGTCGTTTAGTTAAGAGGTTCCGTCGCCCAATTCCATTTTTACCCCTGGCCCTAAAGGGCGATACAATGACCATTAGTAGTCCCCTTTAGGGACTAAGGCCAAAATGCTCTTAACTAAACGACATTGATGGTATAACTGCGATTAATGGAGAAGGTAACAATGAAACATAAAATTTTGCCACCACCTAACCCTGATGTGGAGATGTTTGAATGCCCATTGGAGGCAGGATGCTCCTGTTGAGTGAACATAATTTGAACGAAACATTACCGTTATCTTTCGTATATTTAATTGAATTCGTTGACGACTAAACACTTAACACTATGAAAGCTTTTCCTATCAACCGAGATTTCTATTTTTTTGGAAGCTTTCTTATTGGCCTATACATTGTCGCTAACACACTCCAAACAGTTGTTCAAATGTGGGTGGGCTACCAAATTTCCTGGCTGCCGTCGTTTGGTAGCTGGCTGCTTGTTACGTGTGCTATTTACCTGCTTCCCTCCCTGTTCCTCTTGAAATACTATCACCAAAATCAGTACCGGCTGGCTTTCTTCGGCACTATGGCATCCAGCATCATGGTGTTACTACAAGTGATTGTCTTAACAGCCATATTACGAGCCAGGCAATTACAGGATTTTTATTACCCAGTTCTTTATCTGTTGCTTTTAGCCGGACTTCTTCACGCTGCAGGTCTTTTGACTTCTGATGCACGAAAAAAGCCTCTCCTCAGGAGCGCCGGTATCGGGATGGGCATTGTGAACGTGATCTTACTCATTTCCCTCACCTGGATATTACTTTCGGGCAACAACTCTTCCACTGGTATCTTTGTCCAAAAGCTGGCGGAATGGACAACCATTGCCGGAGGGCTGATTTGGGCATTGTTCATCAGGCAATTTATGAGCGAGCGCAGCCTGCTGAAAGATGAACAGGTAAGCACAGAGAGTAGGAAATCGATCGCAGACATATATGCTTTCTTCAGTTTTATGGGGGTGTTTTTTATCCTCCTTTTTGGGTTCATGATAGTCAAGCAAGGCTATTATAATACTCACCCCACCCCTGCCGCCCGAAAAATGGCGGATCCTTACGAATTTCGCTCCTACACCAGCAGCAAAGGTGAAATGTTGCAGTATCGCTTTCTGAAACCTCTCGATTACGAGCCGGGGAAGAAATTTCCGATGGTCGTTTGCTTGCATGGTGGCGCCGGATGGGGAACGGACAACACCAGGCAGTTCGATGGATCATTGGCAGCGCAAATGCTTTCTGACTATACCAGCAGGGAAAAGTACCAGGCATTTCTTTTTGTCCCCCAATGCCCTCCCATGCATAGCTGGGGAGGCATACCTGCCTATAAGTCTATCGACACGCTGGTATTTGAAGCCATGGCAGCGCTGGAAAAGGAATTTGACATCGATGAAAAGAGGCGCTACGTTATGGGAAGTTCGCTTGGCGGCTATGGCACCTGGCACTTTATCAGCACCCGTCCTGATTTGTTCGCAGCGGCTGTACCCGTTTCCGGTGAGGGCGATCCACAGTTTGCTCAACAAATTGTGGATGTACCGGTGTGGGCCTTCCATGGTCGAACTGATGTCAATGTGCCTGTATCAGGCTCTCAGCACATCATTCAGGCGGTAAAGAATGCTGGTGGTTCCCCTCGCTACACCGAATACCCTGACCGTGGCCACGACATCTGGAAGCAGGTAAGGGAAACTCCTGGTTTGATGGACTGGATGTTTGCGCAGGCAAAAGAATAACCAGGGGGTATCCAGTCGGTGCCGTAATAAATTTGACCCAAAACCATTGTTCACAGTAAATTGTTCAGACACATAAACCGTTGTTGGATAAACGTTGCCAGGAAAGGATTTCCATGCTTACCTTTGGTAGCAAAGAGCTTTGTTAAGCCACAAGGTTCGCCTCAACTGTTCAATGACCAACCACCGTCCCAAAAGTAAATTCTCTCTGATCTTTATTCTGGGGCTGCTTACCGCCATTGGCCCCTTTTCCGTGGATATGTACCTGCCTGCTTTTTCGGGTATTGCCAAAGGCCTGAACACCAGCGTGGATCAGGTCATGCTATCGCTGTCCAGCTTCTTTGTGGGTATTTCGGCCGGGCAATTGCTCTACGGCCCTCTGCTGGAGAGATTTGGACGCAAAAACCCTCTCTACTTCGGACTGAGCCTGTACTTAGTGGCTTCCGTTGGTTGTGCGATGGCCAACTCGGTAGAGGTACTGATTGCTGGCAGGTTTTTTCAGGCACTGGGCGGCTGTGTGGGCATGGTGGCGGCCCGTGCTATGGTGCGTGACTTGTTCGAAGTAAAGGAAAACGCCAAGATATTTTCGTCGCTGATGCTGGTGGTGGCGGTCTCGCCCATTATTGCGCCCACAGCCGGCGGGCTGATTACTTCAGTGTTTGGCTGGCGTTATGTCTTTGTCGCCCTTGTTGTGGTGGCCATTGGCGTTCTGGTGGGCATTTATTGGTTATTACCAGAAAGTAAAAAGCCGGATCCCTCCTTTTCGCTCATGCCCAGGCCTATCCTGCGAAACTTTGCCAGCGTGTTCCGATACGCCCAGTTCACTACATTCGCCTTTACGGGTGCAGTAGCCGCAGCTGGTTTGTATGCCTACGTTAGCGGCTCCCCCCATGTGTACATGGAGGTATTTCAGCTAACGGAAGGTCAATTCAGCTGGGTCTTCGCTGTTATTGCCATGGGGCTGATTGGCTCTACCCAGCTAAACAACCTCATGCTAAAGAAATACTCCAGCGAACAGATCATCGGAGTGGGACTGTCTTTTCAGGCGACAGCTGGTGTGGGATTGGTAGCCTTTAGTTTGCTTGGCCTGGCTGACTTCTACAGCGTTACCGCTCTTGTTTTTGTCTTTCTATGCTGTCAGGGCTTTATCTTCCCTAATTCGTCAGCGCTTTCCATGGCTCCTTTCCACACCAATGCAGGCAACGCATCGGCGCTGATGGGTGCAGTTCAAATGGCCATTGGGGCAGGAGCCTCAGTACTGGTGAGTGTCTTCCACGACCCCACTCCCCTTCCCATGGCAGGCGTGATGGCCTGCTGCGCTTTGTCGTCACTGAGCATTTTTCATCTGGGGAGAAGCATCATTAAGCACAAGGCTGCCGCTACGCTCAAAGAGGTGGAGCAGGAAGAGGTCGATATGATTGGCACGTTATAACCAGGAGCTAAGCTTGCAGAAAGAAGCCGTCATTTAATTTTTACCGGTATTGGCCCGCCGCTCGACACATAGCTACCCCCTAGCTCGTCAATATTCACATCCAGTTCGTCGCTGGTATCTATTCCTACAATATTTACATCCAATTCATCACTTGCGCTTATTTTCACAGTGATGCTTCCGTCTTCATTGAGAGGGACGAGACCATATTTTGCACCTGATGTCATTGCTGGACTGGTCGATTCTCCCGCAAATGCCTTTGGAAAAAGGTCAACCTGCTCGAGTGTTAAAACCGTCAAGCAAATGGCTATTACTGTCAACATAAATTTTGTGTAGTTGTCAACTTTGGCATTGTTCATAAGAGTCTGATTTAAAGTTTAAATGATGCTCAATGCAATAGCAAAAACTATGCAGGTATTGATGGCGGCCCTGTATAAGGTGCGTTTGGCAACTAAGAACCAACTTGGCTGAGTATTGAGAGGGCTTCGAATTCGTGTCGTGTAAATCTTTCTTTTCCTTTTGGCCACAAAGATTCTTAGGCACGAAGTACTACATGTGGAAACTTTGCGATCTGCTTTAGCGAACGTGCGCCTTTACGTGAATAACCAACCATCCCTTGCCCTGCTACAGAGAAGAAAGAGGAACACAGAGAAGAGTCAACTAGCTGACTGGCGGAACGAGAAAAGCTTTGTGCGGCCCAGTTCCGTAGGAACAATATGCCGGTAACACCGGCTCATTAAAATCGGGCTTACTGCGAGTGCTGTAGGTACGGCACATCTACAACCTTTGCGGTTTGCTCTGGCAAACCTGCTCTTTTGCTTGTGAGCCTGAATAGCTGGCCTACCTACTTTCAGTCATGAATTTACTGGCGATAAACTTTTTCACAGAAACGTTAACATTTATTTCGTCAAAACGAGCGGGTTTGTCGTGTGTTGAAATGCTTCGCCGTTGTTGAGGACAAAGGATAGTTGAAGAGAGAAGGAATCGCTTTCAGCCGGGGCTTCGGACAATTTGAGTTCAAAAACCTCAAAAAGAACACCCTTACGATTGTCGGCTATGTAATTCGAAAGTGGTAGAAACTTTTCGAAATCATCGTAAAAGTAAGTCCAGTCATTTGTAAGAACTATTTCGTTGATAGTATCGCCAGCAACGTAGTTATCGTTGTAATCATAAATCGTTTGAACGATAACATTGTCTACTCCGACTTTGTCACCGGCATAACCCTGTTCAATGCAAGAAAGGGCCATTGCAGATTGTCCGTAATTTGATGACGTAGCAGCGATATATTCTACTTCAAAATTGAACCTAATAAAAAAACCAGCCCACGGAGCCTTTTCGTTTTCGGCGATCCTTCGCCAGGGATTTGGCTGTGAATTTATGAGCATCATGTTAGTAGATCCAATATCGTTGATCCTAAAATGAGGCGGCACCGGATCACAACTACCATTTCGATTCAAACAAGATACAATGCTGGCACCCATCATAAAAAAGATGATAAGTACCGTTTTGGTCACTCTCATGTTCTCGTTTTTTTTTGCAAAGTTAAGCATCACCTCCAAAAGAGTTTTCTTTTTAGTGTCGCCTCATGCCAGGCTTGCTATACCGACCCCTTACTACCTACAACTCACTATTTACCATTTACTTACTACCCCCTTCATACTCCTTCCACATCCAAACCAGTGTGTTCGCCAGGGTCAGCTCATATACCCTGGTGTCACAGTGCTTGGTGGCTTTGCTGAACACATAGCGGTAGTCGTAGCCTTTGGCTTTGAGGGCGTCGGCAGTTCGGTTATTGGCCATTACCCAGTTGTGGTAGGTCTCCTCAGCGGCGTCATAACGCAGGTCAAACTCCGAGACATGGGTAAAAATGCGGAGCGGTTTCTTGTCAGTGGTTTCAATGAGCTTCATGCCAGAGTGGTATTCCCAGGCCCCCAGTGGATAGACAGCCTCTTCTGGCGCATCATCGTCCTGCTGGTCAACGAAGGTGCCGGAATAGGTAATCAGCCGCCTGAAAAGGTCTGGCCTGAACCAGCCCATGGTCAGCGCAGCAGCACCGCCTGAGCTACAGCCCATTACGGCTTTTCCCCAGGGGTCAGCAGTAAAGGCGATGTTGGGATACGCCGCTTTGATGGATGGGTTGCTTAGCACGGCAGGCAGCACTTCATCGTTGATAAAGCGGGCAAAGCGATCCGACATAGTATCGTACTCAAGGCCTCTCTCGCTGCCTTTGGCGTCATCTCCCCCATTTTGCACAGCGATGGTAATGAAGGCGGGCAATTTGCGGGCCGCATCTGTTGAAATTGTGAGGTTGTCCAGGGCGTTGCGCACTAGGTCTAGTCGACTTGGGCCATCCAGGGTAACTAGTATCGGTGCTTTCGCACCATCTTTATAGGCAGCGGGCACGTACACAAAAATCTGCCGAGTTTCTCTTACTGGCTTTTTCGGGTCGAGGGTGGCGTCAGTACCTGGAAAAATCTTGCTATCGGCCAGTCGCATCGAAAACTCGAAATACTTTCCTTTGGGGTTGCCCTGGTCGGTTAGCGCCGGGTCGATGGTGTAGTCGGGGCCGACGACAAAGTTGCCATTGCCGCTGTCATTGTTTGACTGTGCGGCGAGGTCACCAGCTAGCAAGCAGCAGCCGATGGCCAGTGGGAAAAATCGTTTTAAAAACATGGTAGGTGGTGTTGAGTGTTGGGATGCACAAGCGCAGTCTTAAATAAAGTTAAGATACGAGACAAGGAATTGCAACAACACTGGCGCACGCATTGGAATCAGCCAGCCATTGCCGTCTGCACTGCCCTATTTTTTTGTATTGTCCTGAAGGAGTTTGTCAAATTGCGTCCAGTTGAGGGAGATGATTTTCGCATACCTGGGCGTCCAGTCAAGTCCTCCTTTTGATATTTTCAAGGTGCCTAGCTTGCCACCATCCTGGGTCACGTCGATGATTACATCCGAACTGCCAATCTCAGTAGAAGGCAAATTGAGTTTTACGCTGTGTTTGGGCATGGTAAATGCTTTTGGTTTGTGTACTGATTGAGCCTTTATCAGGTTTTGATCGTTTTGACTAACGACTCCAATCAAATTAACCAACTGAATATACACAATCACATTTATTTCTTTTGCAGTCGCAGGTAGATCTGGTTTTTGAATTGCCCTATCGCCCTCCACCCCTCAAATCCCCAACACCTCCTTCAACTTGGCATACCCGCTCTGACTCAGCGGAATGCGGGTACCGCTTCTTAAAAGGGCGAGATGGCTGTCTTTCTCTGCCGGCTCAATGCGGGTAAGCTCCTGGAGGTTCATCAGGTACGAGCGGTGGATGCGCACAAACTGCTTGGGGTCAAGCACTTTTTCGAAATGACCCATGGTCTTCTTTTTCAGGTAAAAACCCTCCTTTGTGTGGATTTTCACATAGTCGTCGTAGGCTTCCAAATAGTGTACGGTTTGAATGGGAAGGATCACAATGTTATTTCCTTTTTTCACAACAATCCGTAGCCGCTCTTCGGGCAATGAGGTGTTTTCGAGCAGTTCTGTGGTGTCCTGCGGCGCAACACCTTGCTGGCTTCGCCATTTCTGAATGGCCTTGTCGAACCGCTCTTTGCTGAAGGGCTTGAGCAGGTAATCCAGCGCATGCTGTTCGAAAGCCTGAATAGCGTACTCGTCGAAGGCGGTGGTGAAAATGACGGCTGGAGGATTTTCGACCAGCTCGAGCATTTCAAAGCCATTAATTTTGGGCATTTGAATGTCGAGGAAAATAAGGTCGGGCTTGTGCTGCGCAATGGCTTTTACACCTTCAAAGCCGTCATTGCATTCGTCAACAATAGCTATGTCGGCATAAGCGCCCAGGTATTCCTTTACCATGCTGCGGGCTAGGGGCTCGTCATCTATTAATATCACTTTGATCATATCGATGGCGGAATTTTAATGGTGGTGGTAAATTCTCCCCCCTGCTGCGAGGTGAGGAGTAAATCGTTTCTATGATAAAGCAGGTACAATCTGCGTTTTACCGACGACAATCCAAAGCCAGTTCCTCTGGCAGTGACTGACGTTTCAGGGTCGAAAGGGTTCTTTATTTCAATGTGCAGCATCGTGCTCTGCAGGGCGGCCTTCACGGAAACGGTGATCTCTCCTACCGTGTCATACAGTCCGAATTTGATGGCGTTCTCCACTATGGGCTGCAACAGCAGCGAAGGGAGTTTGTGGGTCATGCAATCGTCATTTTTTAAAATTTCTACTCGTAGCCTATGACCAAATCTCACCTTTTCGATATCCAGGTAAAGCTGCAAATGCTTCAGCTCTTCTTCCAGCGTCACTAGTTTACCGTTTTCTTTTTTTACTGTTCCACGCAGAAAGTCTGAAAGCTGCTGAATCATGCTGCGGGCTTCCTCGGGGCGTGTGACTACCAATGCGCTGATGGAATTGAGGCTGTTGAACAGAAAATGGGGCTGCAATTGCTGCCTGAGCTGGCTGAGTTCAGCCTCTCGTGAGAGCTTCATGGCATCTTCTTTTCGCTGTTCTGTTTCCGTCCTTTCGGAGACATACACCCAAAACCAGGTGAGTATGGCCACCAGCATCATCATGAGTAAGCCAACCGTACCCCGAACCGCCAGCGTATTTCCAAGAAATGCTTCATAGCCAGGCGTTTTGGCATTGACCTGTTCGAGGATGAATTGTTGGGCGAAAAGGCAAATAACGCTTAGCACAATAGCTCGCATAAGCACAAATATTGCCGTGCGTCTGCCCGGTTGATAAGCCTGCATGGAGGTGTTCATGGTGTAGCCTGCCACAGCATAGATCAATTGAGTGATGGATGCATCGGTCAGTGCCGTTTCCCAGTCAAAGCCCACTTGCACCATGGCGTAGGTTTGAACGGCCATCCAAAACATCCACCAGGCCAGGTAGCTCAGGGCGATGGTGGTGTGGGAAACGAGTGGTTTGGTCATGTTACAAGACAGGGTTATGCATCAGCTGGAGCAACGCCGCCTTTTGATGCACATAGTGAACATAGGCTTTGCTTTCTTCCGG
Source organism: Imperialibacter sp. (assembly GCF_040222385.1). Taxonomy (GTDB): domain Bacteria; phylum Bacteroidota; class Bacteroidia; order Cytophagales; family Cyclobacteriaceae; genus Imperialibacter. Next base: position 273,900 of record NZ_JAVKDF010000022.1, on the reverse strand, counting down.
CTCGTGAATTTGCGAAAATAATTCAACTCCGTCTTTCAATTCGTCGACCGGAATCACATCGCAAACGTCGATGAACTTCCACTTCACTGTTTGATTATGCACATTGGCAAAAGTATCTTCTTCACTACGGCCAAGCATTCGTGCTTTATGAAAAGCCTCTTCATCACTATTGGCTTGTATCAGCCGCAGCGTTTCATCAAACTGCGGCCGATCTCCTGCGCAAATCTCAAAGACGATTTTTGACAAGTACCATTCCATCACTAGTAGCTCTTAATATCCAGTCCGCCGAACATCACAGTGCCCTTAAGTATCAGGACTTTGCTGTTGTCATCGGCCTGCACTATTGGTCGCTTGTCATCGATGCCTCCCAAAATGGCCGTGGCCTCGTTCTTGATATTCCAATGTGGGGGCACTACCAGTTTAACACCACCGAAAGCCACATTGAAATCCATCACGATAGTGCCTGTGAAGTCGGCCTGCATCAGGTCCAGATCGGTGCCGCCGAATATGTTGTCAATTCTTCCGCCCTGGAAATTCTTAGTGATTATCTTTTTTTTCACACCGCCGAAAACCACAGATGAGTCGACAAAGTCATCAGAAGAGTTTTCGGTGGTATAGCCTCTCTCCCACCGGTTTTGTTTTGGCCTTAGGATCATATAGAGACCAATACCGATAATGATGACAGGCCAGAAAAAGTGGCGATATTCATAACCCAAAAACTCATCCTGAAGCAGGAAAATAGTTCCAATAGCTATCGGCACCAACCATCCACCTGGCTGAAACGATCTGCGGGCACCTACAAACAGACCGATACCTATCAAGATCATTTCCCAGGAGAAGATCCAACGGGGCACATCGAGGTGCATTTGTCTGGCCAATAGTACCGAGCCAATTACTATCAGAATTACTCCCGCCAGCGGGCGATTAGATTTTGGAGAAGCCCTTTGGGCGTTTTCCGGAGAAGTGTTTCGTGTATCCATTTGATTAAGTTTTTCTGAAAGTAACGGCAGAAAAACGATCCTGGCCACAGCAAAAAGGCCACCGCCAGAGAGAAGTCGGTGAACAAGGGGTTAGCGTCGGTAAACGAAGTCACCCCCACTTCAATCCCACGCCCCAGGCACCAACGGCACTGATAAGAAGTACGGAGCCTTCGTTGTACACGTCGTCGAGGGAGATGCTGAGGATATTGATGCCCAGCACATACCAAAGCCCAACGGCCAGCAAACCTACCAGCACGCCGCCACTGAACGATTTCCAGGAAAATTTGCTGTCGCTCTTGAGGTATTTAACGCTGGCTCCAATGAGCCCACCTATGAGTGTGAAAAGGAGAAAGGTGTAAGGAAAGTCGTACTGAAAGCCCTCCAGGTTGGAGCTAAAGCCGGTGGAGAAGGCGGCCAGCTTCACCGGCCCGTCGCCCTGGGAGCGGATGTATACGGTTTTTGTTTCGTTGTTGCTCAATACAAAGCTCTCCTCCGACAATGTGCCTGCTCCCTCTTCAAACGAGAACCTGATCTCAGCGCTGCCGCTTCCTATTCCCTTCAATATCACCTCAACGGGCACCTCCTGTATGCCATAGCCCTGTGCGAACTTCTTGCGGGCTTTGATAGTAAGGGGCGACTTCACCCCCACTTTGGTGATATATCCTTCAGGGTTCAGCCGGGTACGGAGCCTCAGCTCTGCCGAATCCTTTAAGTTGTCGGTAGCTGTGAGCTTGATACTTGACGAGGGCAGGTTGAGATGATCAATCTCTATCCAGCCGGGGTTGATGCCTCCTATTTCCAGAGAGGCAGGTTCAATGAAGACGGGGTCGATTGTAGGCAAATGGCCACCGCCCGACTCAGGCAATAAAATGAAATTGATGCTGCCCAAAAAGGCGTTCTGAGAAAAGTCGTACTGTAGCGGCAGCGCCGAGGTGAAAAAGATGTAGTATCTGATGTCCTGGCTTTCAGTTTGGCCCGGCAGCACAAACACTTCGGGGATCAGTTGTTCCGGGGATACAGTTGTGTCGCCGGTTGTGAAAACTGGCCTTGTTTCCTGCTGCTGAAGTACCTCCCTGGCTTCGGCACCGGCCACTTCCACTTTGTCACCAAAGCGAACCGCCTTTAATTGGTTTTGCCGCAGGGTGATTTCACCGTCTTCAACAATGTTGATCTCAGGCACAGTCTCTTGCTGCTGAAACGTGGCCTCTCTTAGCTGTGTGGAATTAGCTTTGAAGATCTTACCAAGCTTGTCCCGGTCGATTTTTCTGTCTTGTGCTGTTGCACTTTGTTGGATGCAAATCACTAGCACAAGAATGAAACCGAAAACAATCAACAGTATGTATTTTCCTTTGACGTTCATAAGAGCTTATTAGCTGGTTTGTCTATGTAATATACTAAATACGAAAACCTCTTGCGAAATTGGCACTCAGGCATCATCACGCCTCGCTCACCACCACTGGACTCAATGACAGACTAGGATCCGATTTCCAGGGGCTGCCTTTTTGCAGCGACAGGTATTCAGCCACCCTCCCGTCGAAATGTTTGATATTGACTCCCGGGTAAGAAGCCTCTACGTCTTTGTAGCTCCGCACCAGGTCTCTTTGCCGTCGCAAAGTGGTTTTGAGCAGATGGATAACAATCTCCCTCGTGTGGTCTTTGCTCACCAAAAAATCAAATAGCCACTCTTCTAGCTTACCCTGCTTTTTCTTCACCTGGCTCAGGTAGTTAATTACAGCAAAAGGTGGCAGCGGCCCATAGTGGTCAACAATAGTATGCTGAGCCCCTTCTACTTTCGACCCAAACTCTTCCTCCCATTGGTTCATTTTATCAATCGAAGGCAGATCAATGTCGGTGATGACCAGCGTGTCGTACCAAAACCTCTTCGCCGAGGGCAGGAATTTGTGAGTTCTAAGAGGAACTTCGTTTTTCTGTGACCATTCCTGCATATGCCGGAAAAGCGGCTTGTTAAACGTCAGTATATCGTGATGTGACGTCAAATGATCGGGTTTGCGCTTAAACACCGCCTTGAATTTCTCGTACTGGGCATCGAGCTCGGCCTTGATCTGATCAACAAAAGCCTCCCGCTCGTAGTCCGTATCGAAGTCGGTGTATTTGCGAAAGTATTTGCCATTGAGCAGATTGCCAACTCCCTGCGGGTTAGAGACAGGCTCTCCTGAGGTGATGGTAAAGTGCAGCCCCACATGGGTGGTTTCGTAGAGCTTACGGCTGTCACCTACCCGCTCATAAGAACGCAGGAAGTCGTACCAGCCTTTGAGATAGTCACCGTTGGTGTCGTTGGGCCGGTTAACAAAAACGGCAATGGAATTGATTCTACCATACCTCAGCGCCACTTTAGCACCCATATCAATGTCGTCCACAACGCCAATGTCATCGGCAGTGACAATTAGTTTCTTCTCTATAAATGGCACATCGGAACTGGCATTGATGGCCCCGCTCCACACGAAGGTCTGGTTCGTCATCACATACCAGATGTCAACTTCCTTGTACATCTCGCCCCTAATGGCGTGGGAAATTTCAACTACGGTTCCAATGGGCAGTGCCGGTGCTCTTTTCGCCCTGACGGTAGGCTTGTCCAGTCTCACATTCACCAGCTGAGTGACGGTTCCTTTGATCTTTTCCATTACCCAACTGCTTTTGTGCTGACCGTCTCCATCTTCTTCTCGTCCTCTTTCGCCGCCACCGGCATTTGCAGAGAGCTTCTGACTTTTACCAGCTTGTTCAACAAGTCGAACCAAAAGGGGCCGCCCAGCGAGATAGCAAAGGCTGTGATAAGGTAACCAGGGATGGCCCACCAACGCCACCTCTCTGCACTATTGCTGAGTACAGCATTGTACTGCTCAATTTCCGCCTTAACAGCTTCAGCATACTCTTTTTGCTGTTTGAATGCTTCCTCATCAAGGGTTTCGCCATGTTTTGCCATGAAGTTTGTGGCTCCGTCTACAAAAATGGCCCTCATCGCCTCGTTCTCAGAAAGCTGATTGGCTATCTTTATGGTGTCTACCTTAAAGCAAACGGCCAGGGCCAGCCCCAAGACGAACGTAAGAAACGTCACTTTGCGTTTGTACCAGCCTATGATGCGATCCATTTGCTCGTTGTACCATTTTTCAATGAGGACTTTGAACTTCTCAATGTCATTGGCGGCATCAAACCAAAGCGATTTCAGCTGGTAGTTGGTTTCCTTGTCGATGGTAAAGGGTTGAAGGATGTCTGCACTACTGCGATTGGCTTTCTTTTGGAGGTCACCTTTGAGGTAAGCCAACTCCTCGGAAAAAGCCTCCAATTCAAACAAATCCTTTTTGGCGTCAAGCTGGCTGATATCGCTTTCGAGCTGATCGATCCGGTCTTGCAATTCTTTCAGGTCAAATCGAGGAATGATGCCGAGGGAAGCGCTGATGTTCTGACCTTCGTCATCATAGTTTCCATTTCTCAAAAGGTCTATCATGGCAGCACTGAACCTATCGGGTGCGATGTAAGAAGGCCTGCTGGTTGCCAGGCTAACCAATCCCTTCTGTGCCAGAAATTTAATAGACGGATGCTTGTAGAAGGCTTCCGTGAAGCCGTTGCCACGAAAGGCAATAAAGAGATTGAGAAAAGTGTAGTTGAATCTATTGGTGCTTCCATCATCCGAAAGCATCCTGTCAATACCTGCGAGAAGGTTTTTGCCCCTGGAGCCAAACGAAGAGGTGACGGACTCCACAATGGTGGTAGCAAAAAGACTGTACAACAAAAAAATGAATATCAGGCTGATGAAGACATCGAGCACAACAAGTCCGGTCATTGCAGTAGGTGGTTGATAAGACAATGAATTTCAGCAAATTTTCACGCCCTTGCAATCCCTATTTATCGGTATTTTGATGATAACGGCCTAATAATCATGTCATTATCAATTTCCCCAGGAACTATTCAATGAAATGGACTCGAAAAAAGCGTTTTCGATGACAGCCAGCTTCCCAGGGTCTTATGTAACATTTCACAAGGCGAGTTGAGCACGTGACAATATATTTGGAAGACGATTGCTATCTTCACTCCATGTCTAAACGTCTGCTGCTTACCCTCGCACTCCCCGTTGGTTTCGCCCTCGCCTTTATTAGCTGTAACCCACAACCTGATGAGGCTACCCTGACCAAAGGCAAGGACTTGTTTACCAAACACTGCATGTCGTGCCACGGGCTACAGGATGACGGCATAGGCCCACCGCTTGGAGGTGTGACTTCAGTGGTGGCAGAGAAGCAGTTCATTACGTTCATTCAAGACCCATCAAAATACATTGACTCAGCGGATATTAGATTTTCATTACTGAAGCAAAAGTATAAGCTGGTAATGCCGTCTTTTGAATGGTTGCCGGAAGACGATATCAGCGCTATTGTGGCTTACCTCAGGCAGCAAACTGAGCTGTTCGATATTCCCCCTTTGGATGTGGCGCAACAAGGCAAAGAAGCAGGACTGTCAGGGCAACTGGTAAGTGAGCCTCAACCATCAGGTATCAGTATAGAGCTGGAAGAGGTCGTTCAGCTACCAGCTTTGGGTGAATCTTCCGACCTCGGCGTGGTCACTCTGCGCTCTTCTCCTGTTGGCGATGGTGCCATATTTGCCAGCGACCAGCATGGCGTCATCTATCGCATCAAAGATAGAAAGGCGGCGGTGTTTATGGATCTCAGAAACGAGCTTCCCGACTTCCAAAGTGGCCCGGGTATCGCCACCGGCCTTGGCAGCTTCGATTTTCACCCAGACTTTCAAAACAATGGTCTGCTCTATATCAGCCATGCCGAAGCCTATAAGGGCCAGCCAGCGGACTACGTCATTTCCGACACACTCCGGTCGGTGGCGCAGTGGATCGTTGGTGAGTGGAAGGTTAACAATCCGATGGACACGGTTTTCTCAGGAACCTACAGAGAACTATTGCGGGTGCATGCCCCTACCTTTGCCCATGGCATGCAAGACGTCGGCTTCATCCCTGGGCTGGAAAAAAACCACCCCGACTATGGCCTGTTGTATTTTGGCTATGGCGACGGTGGCTCCAACAACATCCACCACCCCGAGCTTGGCCATCACCCTCAATCGTTTCTAGGGTGCATCATGAGGATTGACCCCGCTGGCAGCAATAGTAACAACGGCAAATACGGGATACCAGCGGGTAACCCTTTCTCACAGGATTCCGGCGATGGTGTGGTTAGGGAAATATATGCATACGGCTTCCGCAACCCGCACCGCATGGCCTGGGATGAAGCCAATGACCACAGAATGTTCGTCACCGACATAGGTGAAGCGAATATCGAAGAGCTCAATATAGTAGTGGCTGGCGGCGATTATGGCTGGCCGGTGCGGGAAGGCAATTACGGCATCAATACCATCAAGAACCTCAAAGCAGTCTACGAACTCAGCTCCACAGACCAGTTGCTGTACAAAGGCCCGTTTGCCCAATACGACCATGAAATAGGCAATGCCATCAGCGGTGGCTATGTGTATAGAGGAAACTTGAAGGCCCTCAAAGACAAGTATGTGTTCGGCGACGTTGTAAACGGCAAGCTGTTCTTTGTCAATATCAACCCAAAGCTCAGCGATTCGACTATTTACCAACTCTCTGTTGCCAAAAACGGAAAGGAAACCACCATGCAGGAGCTGACAGGCATCAAGCGTCAGCATTTGCGCATTGGCTACGACCATATTCAAAAAGAGATGTATATCATTACCAAAGCAGACAGAAAGATCTGGAAAATCGTCAAGGCTTACTGATGCCCGGCTATTCAGGTATCTTGGCGGCCTGCCTCGCCAGCATTTTCCATTGAACGCCCTCCTTTCTCCATACCATCAAAATGGTAATGTCGACCTTTGAAGGGTAGCCAGGGTTGTTGGCATCGGCCACTAGCCTGTGCCTCACAATAGCGTTGTCGCCGGATATTTTGATCGTTTGATTCAGTATATCCACTTTGCTAAAGTTGGTCCAGCGCTTCATGAATTCGTCAATAAAGCCTTGCTTGTCTCTGACAGTGCCGCTGGAGTGCACATACTCCAGGTCGTCGCTGGCAAGGGAAGCCAGCACCTCGCTGTCAGGGTCGGTCATGGCCTGGCGGAAGCGCTCAACAGCCTCAGCCACCAGTTTTTCTTCAGGCCCTTGTTGCACCGGAGCGAACTTGAGACAAACCGGTTTATCGACAGCAATACTTTGGCCTGTAGAAGTCAAGAGACCTGTGGTTTCATCTCGCCGGAAAACTATCACTTCATTTGTATCCTGGTTAGCTACCAGCAGAAACCTGCCCGTCGGGTCGATAGCGAAATTCCTGGGGGTTTTCCCCATTAAAGGCTGTCTGCTTACACGGTTCAATTTACCGTTCTTATCAATAGAATAGATGGCTATTTCGTTGGCGTCTCCCCGGTTCGAAGCATACAAGAACTTTCCATCAGGCGACACATGAATGTCAGCCCCAGAGAGGCGGCCTTTGAAGTCTTTGTCTACCATACTGATTATCTGCTTTTCCATCAGCATGCCTTCCCTATAGTCGAGCGCCATCACGGCTCCCTGTAGTTCCAATACAAGGTAAGCATATTGGCCATTGGGATGGAAATCAAGGTGCCTTGGCCCCGCACCTTTGGGCACCGACAGCCAAGGCTTCGAAGCTGGCGCCAGTATTTGGCCTGATGTGGCGTTCAGTTGGTACTGGTACACCCTGTCCGTTCCCAGGTCGGGTACCATCAGGTAGCGGCCGTCGGGGGACAGTACCGTCGCATGCACATGAGGTGCTTCCTGCCTTTCTTTGTTTATGCTGCTCCCCTGGTGCTGAAGAAGCTGCACACTTGCCTCGTCGAACGATCCATCGGCATTGGTGCGAACAGCTTCCGTATTGCCGCCGCCGTAGTTGCCTACAAAAACAGTGCTGCCATTGGGAGCTGCTGACACGTAGCAAGATCCCGCTGAAGGAACACTATTGAGGAACGATAGCTGACCCGTGCCGGGGTTCAAAGTGTAGGCATTTACCCTGGAGCCGCTTACTGCGTAAAGATTGGTTTGGTCGTCGCTCACGGCTAGAAAGGAAGCGTTATCCAGCTCGGCAACAGCCTGCACTCTTCTCAAAGTGCCGCTTTCACTATCGAACTGATAAGTATGGATGCCGCTGGGGCCGGCCTCAGTGGCATACGTACCTATGAAAAGGAAATGTTGGTTCGTGCTTTGAGCTTTGCCGGAGGTGGCACCCATTAAACAGCACAGCAAGACAAAAGTGATCTTTTTCATTCAGGAGGGTGTTTGCGAAAACAATGTTACTTGTTGGTGCTAAAGTACCAGATTTCCGTCAATTGTGCCTGCCACTTCGTGGGGTGTTACCTTGAATTTGGCATTAAAGGTGTGTTTGCCCGATCTAGCCTGCCACCAACCAAAAAACACTTATTACGGCGGCCCCAATGGCGCCGAACAACAACCTGTCTTTAAATTTATCTAAACCCATCAGGTTGATCTGCCGCTTCAACTCCTTGTTTTGTTCTTTTAACTCCTGAATCATCGCATCCAGATCGGTTGTATTTGCTTCGAGGTTTTTGTTGGTATCGTTAAGGCTGACTGACAAGCTCGTAAGCCTGGCCACCACATCATTTAACGCTCCAATTTGAACGTTGCCCCCGGTGTTATTGTCCAGCAGCTTCTCCAGCGACTCCTTGGTTGTGGTGAGTTGCGCCAGCAAGCGTTTGTTTACACCAATGTTCGTATTGTATCGTTGAAGCAATGCTTCGTACTTATAGGTAAGCTCATTGATCTGATATATCACACTGGAGCTCAGCAACGACGCTGTGTCCGCCTCTATGGCCACTGTATCACCCCGAAACAAGGTCATTTTTGTGTCCTGTGACGTAAACGCCTTTACCTGAGCCTGGATTTCCACGCTGTAACTAATCATGAAAAACAGAATGGCTAAATATCTCATATCCAATTATTTTTCATTCAGAAGCGTTCTAAGGCTTCTTATCGTTTCCACATCGTCCAATTCAAGAGTGTCCACCTCCTGAATGATCTCCACGATATTGGCGTGTGCAGAGGCAATCAGTAGTGTACTCTGCCTGTTTACACTGTCAAGCCGCTGGCTAATGGAGTCAAGGCTCATTGTGGTCTGGTCAAGTGACATTTTTATTTCCTGGTATTTCAAAAGGGTGCTTTTGTAGTTCTTACTTAACTCAGCGAAGTTCTCTGTCAAAGCCTCGTAGTTTTTTTGAATCTCCCTGAGGTTCCTGATCCTTTTATTTTGAAAAAAGCTAAGAACCGCCAGCCCGAGGGCCGCAGCTATAAGTAGGTAGACAAGAATGTTTTTCATAGTTTGGTTGAAGTAGGTTGGAATGAATTCCGTTCAACAAAATAGGAAAATTTAGAGCAAAAGAGAATGCTGCGGTGAGAGCAGGAGCAGATAGTGAGTGCCACGAGTTCAATTCCTGGTACTCCATGCCGCAAACGCCCCACTAAAATGACGTTATCACGCAGCGACAGTTGTACGAGCAGGTGCTATCTTTGTCTTATCACTTAAACCAACTATTATGAAAAGAATCAACATACTCTACTGGGTATTCACCGGCCTCTTTGGCGGCTTCATGATGTTTTCCGCTATCCCCGACATTATTTCTGTGCCGGAAGCCGTTGAAATGGTGTCGGGCCAGCTAGGGTACCCAGAATATATCATCCCGTTTCTTGGAGTGGCCAAAGCACTTGGTGTAATTGCCCTTTTTATACCTGGATTCCCAAGGGTCAAAGAATGGGCATATGCTGGACTGACTTTTGACCTCATCGGCGCTACCTATTCAGGCATTGCCGTCGGTGGCTTTGATCCTGGCTTGCTGATGATGGTGGTGATTTTTGGGATTGAGGCATTGTCATACATCTTCTACCATAAAAAATTGAAAGCAGAAGCTTTGACCTAACGGCGAGGCTGTCCCAAAAGTTTATGCCGGCTCCAAGTCTCTTTTCGACTTTCTGTAAAGAAACGAGTTGAAGATATTTCGCTTGCCAAACCTGTAGGGCTTGTCGGAGTTGATCAGACCTTGATAAACATGCTTCGTTACACCAAAATACTCATAGGTGGTGCCATCTAAAAAGGTTACTTCAAGCACCAATCCTTTGAGCTTGAAATCAACGATGCCCGATTCGGTCGTAGTGGTTGTGTATTCAGCCAAATTGGCTGCCTTGGTTTCAGGAGCAATGCTTACCAGAAAATGGTAGGCGTCGATTATTTGTAAACTTTTCTGCTTAGCCTCGGCAGCCTTTTCATCATCCTGTTGAAATTTATCAGGATGCCATTCTTTCACCAGATTTCTATAGGTGGTTTTCAGTTGCTTTAGATCTGTATCTGCCTCAGCATTAAACAGTTTCCTGTATTCATTGATGCGCTTCATTGCTGCCTTCTGTTAATTCGGCTGCAAAGCTAGAGATTTAAATGATTGAAAGCGAAGAGCCAGGAAAATTGAACCACGAAATGCGAAGGTGCTTAGTCGCTAATTTTCGTCCCAAGCGCTTTATCTTACAACTTTCCACATGCACATAGAGTCTTTTGCCTTACTTGCGGAAAGACCATCAGAAGTCCAGGTACCTCATTTCTCCTTCACGCACATTAAGAAAATTATAAACCAGCAGTATCAAAAGGACATACCAAAAAATGATAAGCCAATTGGCAGCTTTCTTTCCCACATACTTCACCAAAAAAGTGTACATTCTACTTAATCTAAAAATAACAACGTCCTGAATACCCCCAATGCTTCAATAAAGGAGTCCTCTTTTATCCAGGCAAAACTAACAACCACAAAATTGAAAGTCAGGATCACAGATACTATTCTCCACATTATTTGAGCTAGGCGGTTCCTAAAATCAAATTGAAAACGTTTGTCGAATACCTGCCAGACAGCTATTCCAAGACCATGAAAAATCCCCCAAATTACGTACCTCATTGAAACTTCGTGCCATAGACCCAGAACCAGCATCGACGAAACGATCGCAACAATTGGCATTCTGGTATATGAAGCGATCGGCAAAAAGATGTAGTCCTTACACCATTGTGACAAAGATATATGCCACCTTTTCCAAAAGTCATTTATGTTTATTGCAAGGAACGGGAAGTTAAAATTCTCAACGATTCTTATTCCCATTAATAGTGAAATACCAATAGCAATATCAGAATAGCCGGCAAATTGAAAATACGAGTTGGCAGCATACCGAATGCAGTCCAGGTAACTGGCCATCCATTTGTATTCCTCTCCCAGGTTAAAAATAAACTTGTACAACCCATTGGAAATAAGGTAGTTACCAATCAATACTATTTTTACAAATCCGTATAAGATTCGTTCCAGGCCGGAAGAGAAAACATCCGCATCCCATCTCCTTCGACGGATTTCACGTTCCCATTCGGGATATCTGTTAATTGGCCCGACCAAAAACACAGGAAAGAAGAATAAATAAGACATAAAGTTGACAAACTTCACGTCCCTAATATTTCCCTTGTACACTTCTAAACAAAAATGTAATTGTCTGAAAATGTAGTAGGACATTCCTAAGGGAAGGGCCCTGTTTCGAATAAAATCAGATTGAGAAGAGAAATCAACTTTAAAAAATAAAAATATGACAGCTAGTATTGTGCCAATGACAAGGATAGCGACTTTTTCTTTTGTGAGCTTGTCTAGGGTATAATATGTTAAAATGCTTGTGGCCACCAGAACAGCCAACGAAACAGTATCAAGATATGCTAGCAGGCAAAAGCCAACTAAGCCCACGGCCTTTATCTGATACTTCTCGGGCAAAAGCCAGCAACCAAGTAGGGCGGGCAGGGTGGCAATAAAGATGATCGATAGTTCTTCCACCGCTACTTATGCTCTTTTGGACTAATAAAAGGCATCACTTGCTCCCCTACCTGATCAATGAACCAGTCGGTATATATCTCCTCTCCTTTCGGATTCATATGAGCAAGGTCAAAGTAATAGCTGAACGGCATATCTATATCAATGTCCAGAAAATCAAAGCCAAAATCACCCTTGTACCATTCAACCAGCTCTTTATAAGCGTTTGAACCTCTAAGAGAATCCATTACATTTTCTAGTTTATTTGGGTAAGGTATGTTAATCGCCACCAGTTTGATATCATTTTTTGTCATCCGACGCAGGAATTTTTCCAAACCACCTTTCATGACCCCGTCAACAACCTTTGAACCTTCCGTTTCCCTGATCTTATCCTCTAACCTTAGGCTATCGCCCGTGTTTATTTGCAGTTCATTATCGTTAGGAGGAAAAATTATATTTGACTTTTCTCTGTCTTTTTGAAATAGTTCTCTCAATGCTCGGGTGCTTATTCTCTTGCCGAGCGTGAATTTTTCCTCTTCATAAAAGGCGATCAAAGATTCCTGGATAAATAAGTATTGCGGCTTAAATGCTATGATTTCGTTTGCCAAATTTTCATTGCGATAGAAGTCACTTACACTCCCACCTCTACGATAAATTTTTACAACGGAAAACTCCGCATTGTATCTCTCCTTCAAGTTCTCTTCTATTTCCTCAGCGTCATTTAGTCCCTGGTGAATCAGAGAGCTGCCGATAAGGACGATTCTAATAGGGTCGGTCGAGACACTTTTCTTTTTTTTGAAAGTGTTACGTAACTGCAAATCAAAATATTCATTCTCCAAATGAGTGAAATACTCTTTCGAAAAAATCAGGCTCAGAAGGGCGATAGCAAACGTCAATATCCAGACCTTGATAGGTGGAGAGGTCATTGATTGCTGACTTTGGTTTGCACTATTGCTTCGAGGGCATTAAGTGTTGATATCCCCAAAATGTCTTTAGTAGACAACTGTATCTTAAAATAGTCCTCTACACTTGTTGCCAACGACAAATGCGCTAGCGAGTCCCACCCCACTATGTTGCTAGAATGCTTGCCAAAATCACTGTCTTCAATTTGAGTGTTAAAAGCCTTAACTGCCAATTTTTTAATGTCCGCACGAATAGATTCTGATTTGCCATTATCGGCCACCGAACTCATGGCTATTGTCTTTCTTAACTCATCAATCTGAACTTTTCCCGAAAGGCCCTTTGGAAGACTATTTACAAAATAGATAACCGACGGCAGTTTTTCCGATTCTATATGCATCTGACAATAACCAATGATGTCAATGGGGCTCAACTTTCTGTTTGTCTCAAGCACCACCGCTGCACAAATCTTTTCTCCCCAAATAGGATCATTCTGACCGAACACATGTGCCTCAAGGATATCAGGATGTTGATTGAGAATTTCAATAATTTCCTCAGGGTACACATTAATACCTCCTTTTATAATTACATTCTTCAAGCGACCCTTGATATAATAAATACCAAGAGGGTCTCGAAATGCCAAATCACCAGTCATGAAGAACCCCTGGTTAAAATTATTTTCATCCGGGTTTAAATAGGACTTTAAAACATTGTCGCCTTTTAAGCCTAGTTCTCCGGTCACGTTTTCTCCTACCTCCCTGCCGTCGTCATCAAAGATAGCTGCTTGACAATCTACTGGTTTGCCGACAGAACCAATAATCAGGCTATCCGAAGATGGCCCTGCGAACAAGCCTCCCGTAACCGTCTCTGTCAGCCCATAGACATTGAGGAGTTTCACTTTAAATCGATCAATGGTGTCATTCCACAACTCACTTTCCAGAGCGGCTGCACATGATATCAGATACTTAAATTCAATAGTTTCAAAGCTTTTCTCATACCCTTCCGAATACTTATTGATAAGCACAAGCATTGTTGGTACTGTGATGAAATGGGAAACCTTGAATTTGTAAACGGCGTCTAGTAAATGAGGTATTTTTGCAATTTCAAACTTAAAGGGCCTTATTAACGAAACCTGATTGTAGGCGGCCAGTAAGGGCCCCTGAACCAAGCCATCGACATGATAGAGAGGCAGAATATTCATTACCACTGAGCTTTGGCTTAGCTCATACTGATTCGAGAGAGTTTTGAGGTGGGAAAGAATATTCCCATGAGAGATTGGAACCCCTTTTGGATTACCTGTTGAACCAGATGTGAAAATGATATAGGCGATGTCATTTCCACTTACAATTTGAAAGTCATCTGACTCCTTGATGTCTTTCAAATAGAATTCAAAAGTGTTTTTTTGTACGCTGGCTTCTTTTTTTAAGAGCTTATTAAGCAGTTTACTTGAGGATCCGGTCTGGGTTTCCACGGAAAAAGCCAGGCTTGTTTCCGGAAGGTCCCATGCATCTGCATTTTCTTTGCTACAAATCCATCCGTGAATCGAAACGGTACTTAGAATCTTTTTCACCCTTTCTTTTTTTGCATCGGGATCTATAAGAACTGCTGTTATTCCGTTAGCTACAAGCGCAAGGAAGCAAGTAATCATTTCGAAGTCGTCCGACAAAGAGACCACCACATTGTCTCCTGGTGATACACCACAATTCCTGACTGCACCAGACACTCGCCTTATCCTGTTTAGAAGATTTCCATATGTATATTCAGAAGCGTTAGATTTCAAAAAAACTTTTTTTGAGATACTTTCTTCAGCAAGCGCTTCAACAAAGCCTTTGAAACTTTCAACTTGCATGGTGTCCAGCATTAAGAGTTGCCATCATTTCCTTTTTATCAATTTTTCCCCGTTGGTTCAAAATAAACTGTTCAACTTCAATAATTGTCCTTGGAACTTTACCTTTCCCCAACTGATTTGAAAGATGTAGTTTTAATTCCTGATCCGTTGGTTTTTGAGTTATTTGGTTAGTGACCATGTAAAAAGCCACCAAATATTCTTGCCCCCTATCTGACATGCTGCCAACAAGTGCTTCCTGTATTCCTTCGTATTTTGACAAACACTCCTCTACTTCTTTGAAATACACGATCTCGCCACTTTCATTCTTTATCATGTCTCGTTTTCTCCCTTTGAGGTAATAGTAACCATCACTATCTCTCATGGCAAGGTCGCCAGTATAGAGCCATCCATCTTTAAGAATTAAATTTGATTCACTGCTAGCCAGATAGCCTTTCATGTGCCTGTCTGAAAAGATTCGGAGATTTCCTGTCTCTCCCGGTCCTACCAGATCATTGTGATCGTCCACGATTTGTGCAATAGCGTCTATTTCAACTCCTATCGAACCTTCCTTGCCCACCTCTTTATCAACAGGTTCCCCAAGGCAAAACCCTGTGGTTTCCGTCAGTCCATAGTAGTTGTAAATTGGGATTGCAAACATGTCATGGAATTCTTGAATCAAAGTAGGGGGCAGACTAGCGCCGGTGCATATAATTCTGGATACACTAGAAATTTGGGCTTTAGCACGCATTCCTATTTTCAGGATTTGGCTAATCAACGCCGGAGTTGCTGTTAATATAGTGACTTCATGCTTTTGGATTTCATCAATTAAGCTTAGAACAGTGTTGTTGCTGCTAGTCTTAGGAATCACAATGGTTACTCCTGCAAACAATGGCACAATGCAGACGTTTCGGAGGCCACTCATAGAATCCAATTCAGCCGACATTAGAATGCGATCTGAAGACTTCCAATGATAAGTTTCCGCCAAAAGTTTACCACTCTCGTATAAGGCGCTGTTGACAAGCTGTATCCCTTTGGGTTTAGCCGTACTTCCAGAAGTATAAAGAATCGTCGCCACATCATCTGGTATCAGATCGTCATTAGCTGAGGTAGCCACTTCGAAATCATCTTGCAGCCAGTTTGAGAATAAAGAAGGGATATCTATTTCCTCGTTATCAAAAACCACCACCTGGGTTTCTAAATGCAGCCTTAACTCTGTGTCAGCAAAAACAAGACTTGGAGGGGCCTCCCTTAGTATATCTTCCTTAATATGTAGTGGCAGGCTGGAGTTAATTATACTCACCTTTAGCCCCATTCCTGTGGCGGCCCAATACACCAAGATTGCCTCAAAGTGGGGTTTTGAAGAAATACATATCAAGCTGCCTTTTTTAAGGCCAGCCGCCCTCAGTCTAGTCTGAATAGCTTCAGTAAGCGCATTCGCTTCTTCAAAGCTTATTTCACTATCATCCTGGCTATTTATTATCACTGGTTGATCACTGTACATTAGGCTGGCTCGAGCCAACAAATGAGCTATCGTATGATCAGAATGGAGCGTGTTGACCGTCTGCTTCGAATGATATTGCTGCAACAACACTGCCTGCTCAGAAATTGGAAGTACTTGTAATATGTCCTTTTCTATAAGCTCGTCGATAGCCACGAATATCCCTGATCTGTCAAATCCAAATTTTTCAATCAGTTGATTCACCGAGTAACCATGCTGCGACAGGTATATAATTTCAGCTTGCTCTTCAGTTAGTTTGAAACCATGCGTCGATTGCACCTTTTCAATATAAACGGGGTGCCGATCCATCATGTGTCCAACCATTCCATTTAGATGCTCTCGATCAAGAGTAACGGCCTGGTTCGAAAGATCATACACAAAGAAAGGATTGACCAGAATTCGAAGCTCGTCAGCACTGTATTTTTTGTAGTCAAATGGCCTCAGTTTCTCACCCGCAAGTTTGTCGGGCAATATTGCGACCATTGCATTGTAGTCTTTGGTGCCAGGGTCACTGACAATGCTTGTGGGTTGAGCCAGGGAAAACATTTCAGGCTCGGACAGAACGAAAGCCTTATGACCTCTGCCTGCAAGAACTTTACTAAAATACGACTCGTAAGCCATTCCATGAAGCTGCCTTTCACCCCTTTCGAAGAAAGGCTCTGGCTCCGAGTTGGTCAGATGAATATGAGGAAAAATGAGTATACCGTCATCTTTAAGAACCCTGAGTAGTTCAGGTACTAAAACCTTCTGGTCGTACCTGTGAAGTGTGTCTAGTCCGTAAATGAAACTGGCTGTATCGCTCTGAAACGGGAGGGGCTTGTTTAAGTCGTGAAAAACTATTTCCAAATTAGTAGGTCTCACCGTTTTGCCGAGCCAAAAATCAAACCCCTGATAGCCAAGAGTGTCCTTGTTTCCTTCCCATATGGATATCACTTTTTGATTGGGAAACAGCCCAGCTAAAAAGAGCGAACTCCAACCTGTACGGCACCAAGTATCAATGATTACATCGCCAG
Source organism: Imperialibacter sp. (assembly GCF_040222385.1). Classification (GTDB taxonomy): domain Bacteria; phylum Bacteroidota; class Bacteroidia; order Cytophagales; family Cyclobacteriaceae; genus Imperialibacter. Next base: position 256,866 of record NZ_JAVKDF010000022.1, on the reverse strand, counting down.
CCTTCAAGTTGGCACTTATCAGATGTAAGAAAGGATATATTGATCTTGAAGACTCATTAAATGGTTGAAAGGCAGAGTAAGGGTCAAGTGTTTTTCTCCACTGCTTGACTCGCATGAAGTTTCTGTAGTCAGGCCTTTTTTCAATAATGAGGTCTTTAACACGATCAAAACAAGATTCATCATTCAGATAAACATCATTGTCTGATTCGGTGAAGTATACGATACCATTAACGACCGGAATTTGGACGTAGCAGGTACTGCATTTTATTAAGCCGCCTTCTTGAGAGTCGCTATCACTCGACAAACGATGATGGGAAAGTGGGGAAGAACAAAATGGACATCTGTAGTTGCGAAGCCGTTCACTCATATATTACAAGAAAATCTGCACAAAAATAATATTCAAGAAATCCCATTACCGGAAATCAACTCTGGGTCAGCCTGACCAGATCTCACAATAAAAAATTCCATGGCTGATCTGGCCAACAAACTACAAGTTCTTATATCAGAAAGGCAGCAATTTTAACACTCAAACCTAGAAAAATCATTTTATTATTTCAACTCCTCTGATCAGAATAGTGAAGAAATTCAGATAAAACTTGGGTGGATTTAGAATTCATTAGAATTCAAATTACAGCCTGCCTAACTCAAAACACCCCATTTCCATTCGAACCCATATAGCCCCCCCATCGCACAGGTTCTTCTATTTCGATACCCGTTGATATGCGCTTGATCTTCATGCCAAGAAAAACCATCAGGTCGGAGGTGGGATTGAAGTACTGACAATGAACAATATCGAGGTAGCCATCATTGTCCATGTCCCCAATATAAGGTGTTGAGAAGATATTCTTGAATCCATTGAGCTGATCAATGGGGATGACTGATTTATCTGTAAAATTAATCGCAACAAGCTTTGTAAGTATCTCGCTTGATTTCTTGTTCACAAACCCCTCGGCACAATCAAATTCGTTGATACTGATAATCGCCTCATCGATTCCATCCCCATTGAGGTCATAAACCACTGGCGAAGAGAACCCTGTGCAGCCCATTTCGGCCATGTAGACGATCTCTCCTGTTTTGCCATCAAGCATTACCTGCACTGATCCGGTATTCTCCGGCCAGGCACCCCTGCTCACAAACGTAAAGAAGTCGGGTACGTCATCGTCAGTAAAATAACCAACGGCAAAGCTGTTGCTCGACTCTGAATTGTCAATCTTTTTCGTCCAAATGAGCTTTTCGGTTTTGCCATCAATAGCAAATATGCTGCTGGCATGTGAAATAGATACAAGGTCATAAAAGCCGTCTCCATTAATATCTGCTGTAGAAGGCGGTGCAATGAAGCCATGGCCAACTTCCGTCGCCAGGATTCTGGCTTTAGAGAGCTGACGAGCTTTTAAAGCTGTCAGGGTAGTTACATACAGGCTCCCTGAGATCGTCTCCCCTCCTGTTCCAAACAGGATAGTAACGTCGTCGCTGCCTGGCTGCCGAAACGCAATAGGCGACATGTACGACTCTTTACCATCGGGCATCGTGTCTGCTGCCAGAATCTCACCGGTTTTGGTGTCCATCAGCATCAATACGCCAGGAAATCTATTGCTGGTGGAAAATGACTCAACTTTAGAATTGCCCCCATTCACAATCAGCAAGTCCTTGAGTCCGTCCCCATTTTGGTCAGGTACCAGCACACTGTTGTAAAAATTAAAGCGGGCATACTGAAGGATGGAGTCTTCCTGGTACAACTCATGGTCATAGGCCCAAATCACCTTGCCGGTTTTTCCATCCAGCGCTCTCAGGTGAGGCGACCTGCCGCCAATAAACACCTCCGGCACCTGGTCACCGCTGACATCGTACAACGTAGCCGAACCAAACACCTGGTCAGTGGTTTCCTGTTTCCAAAGCAACTCACCGGTTTTTCCGTCCAGCGCCATCACACCAAATTCTGACTTTTGGTATTCGTTCTTCCCCGCCCCCATCACAATATCCAACACACCATCCAGATTAAGGTCAGCAGCCCTTGGCGACGACTGAGAACCAATGATTGAGAAGTCCTGCACCCAGGCTACTTCTGTTTTCTTTTTTTTGCAGGAGGTAACTGCCACGCAGAAACACGCAACAAGCAAGAGCAACAGTTGATGGGAAAATTTCATAGTGATGGCCGTTTCGGCCGCTAAAGTATTGAAAAACGAACATAAAGCTAAACAAATGGAGGCTAGCAACACCTTTCAACGCCGGTAAAATAGGCCCCGGCGCAGCAGGTGCAACAACACTGTTTAAAAAACCTTTTAAGCACTACCATATGCTTTTTATAAACATTAACTTGTGTTTGGTTTGGATCGAAGAAATATCCAAATCTCTGACCCGCATTTGATAAAATGCAACCATATTTGAGAATTGAACCCTTACGAATTGTGATGTTGGATTTTTACTTCTTCCCTGATGGACACCCGTAGATATATATTGAATCAATTCAGCGCTATTTCGATCAATAATTATTTGATTGTTAATTTAATCATAGCACTGTCTTTCATAAGCACATTGTCCCTTGCCCAACAAAAAGGACCGCTTTTTGAGCTGATGCCCACAGCTAAAACAGGCATTACATTCAAGAACATGTTGACGGAGAGTCCTACTGCCAACGTGCTCACCTACGAATACTTCTACAACGGCGGCGGTGTGGCCATTGGCGACATCAACAATGATGGGTTGGACGATGTGTACCTCATTGGCAATATGGTAGAAAACCAGCTCTACCTCAATCAGGGAAACTTCTCTTTCAAAGACATCACAAAATCATCGGGCACTGCTGTAAGCCAGGGATGGAAAACTGGTGCAAACATGGTAGATATTAACGGTGATGGCTGGCTCGATATTTATGTGTGCCTTTCAGGAAAAACTGCTCCCGATACCAGAAGGAATAAACTCTTCATCAATAACAAAGACCTGACCTTCACAGAAAAGGCAGTGGAATATGGTTTGGATGATCCATCGCACAGCACGCACTCAGCCTTTTTTGACATCGACAATGATGGTGACCTGGACATGTACCTGCTCAATCACAACATTACCGTGATCCGTGAGTTTGAGTTTGCCAAGGCAAAAGAAACACGAGATCCCTACGCTGGCGACAAACTGTACCGTAATGACAACGGGCACTTTGTCGACATCAGCGCCGCAGCTGGTATCAAAGGCAACCCACTTGGGTTCGGTTTGGGCGTCAACATTGCCGATGTGAACCAGGATGGTTTTCAGGACATTTACGTATCCAACGACTACGTAGAGCCCGACTACCTCTACATCAACAACGGCGACGGCACCTTTACCGACGAAATGACAAACTACATGCAGCACATCTCCTATTTCTCCATGGGCTGCGACATCAGCGACATCAACAACGACGGCTGGCCCGACATTTACACGCTCGACATGCTGCCGGAGGACAACAAACGCCAAAAGCTGTTGTATGGACCGGAGAACTACGAGCATTTTGCCCTGCTGGTCATTAACGGCTTCTATTTCCAAAACATGCGCAACATGCTCCATCTGAACAACACCGATGGCACCTACAGCGAAATAGGCCAGTTCTCGGGTATTTCCAATACCGACTGGAGTTGGTCCCCACTCTTTGCCGACTACGACAACGACGGATGGAAAGACCTCTTTATTAGCAATGGCTATTTCCGTGACTACACCAACCGTGACTTCCTGAAATACGAGGGCGACTACTTCTTTGATATGGCGAGAGAAAAACAGCCTGCGGACACCTTTCATCTGGTTTCCACCATGACATCCACCCCCGTTCATAACTACATCTACAAGAATAATGGCGATCTGACGTTCATGGACATGAGTGACGACTGGGGCTTCGCCAATCCGGGCTTTTCCAGCGGCGCTGCTTATGCCGACCTTGACAACGATGGGGATATTGACCTGATCGTCAACAATCAAAACAACGCTGTTTCAATCTATAGAAATCAAACCCAACAAAGGCATCCTGATCGCAACTACCTCGACATTACGCTCAAGGGACTTTCTAAAAACTCAAGGGGCTACGGTGCCAAAGTGCATGTGTATGCAGGTGGACAGGTGCAGTATTTTGAGCAAATGCCTACCAGAGGCTTTCAATCGTCGGTTACCGGCAGACTTCATGTCGGGCTTGGGCAACAGAGCAAAATAGACTCAATCAGAGTGAAATGGCTCAGTGGTGGCGAGCAAAAGCTTGCAGGCATTGCTGCGAATCAAACAATTACGATAGAGGAAAGAAGTGTTGAAAAGCCCTACTTATTTGTTTCTGGTAAGACATTGATTGAACCGACTAACTTTTCAAGAGTCGAATGCCCCGTTTACTATGAGCACCTGGAGTATGGTTTCAACGACTTCAAGCGGCAGCCACTCCTAATGACGATGCTCACCAACTGCGGCCCGATTATGACGACTGGGGATGTAAATGGTGATGGTAGAGAAGATATTTTCGTAGGTGGTGCACAAGAAAACCCGGGTATGCTCTTCATTCAATCGGCCACCGGTTCGTTCGAGCCTGCCAATTTCCCTGTAACACAAACCGATCTTCAGTATACAGACGCTGGTGCCAGCTTTTTTGACGCCGACAAGGACGGAGACCTCGATCTCTATCTCGTTAGTGGCGGCTATAATGATTATAGTGAGAAAGATAAAGCCACGCAGGACAGGCTTTACCTGAATGATGGGAAAGGAAATTTCACTAAAGCCATCGATGCCTTGCCGGACATGCTCGTCAGTAAATCATGTATCGCCTACGCCGACTTTGACAAAGACGGCGATATGGATCTTGTGCTTGGCGGAAGGGTGATTCCCGGCAGGTACCCCGAAGTGCCGCAAAGCTTCTTGCTTGAAAACAAAGGGAACGGCAAGTTTGTGGATGTGACTGTCGCCAAGGCCAAAGAGCTGGGTTCGATAGGCATGGTTACTGATGCATCCTGGGTAAATCTGAACGGCGACAAATGGGACGACCTGGTTGTCGTTGGAGAGTTTATGGCCATTGAAGTGTTCATTAATAAGCAGGGAAAATCGCTGGAGCGATCGACCAACCAATATTTCGACAAGCCAATCTCAGGTCTCTGGAATAAAATGATAGTGCATGATTTTGATAAAGACGGCGACCCTGATATTGTTGTGGGGAACTTCGGGCTAAACACCCAGCTCCATGCAAGCGAAAAAGAGCCCATTACCCTTGTTTACAAAGACTTCGACAACAATGGGTCGGTAGACCCCATCCTCAACTACTACATTGAAGGGGAGTCGGTTCCATTTGCCAGCAGAGATGAATTACTTGATCAAATCTATGCCATGCGAAGCAAGTATACCGACTACTCTTCCTATGCCGATGCTAGGTTGAGCACCATCTTCTCAAAAGCTGACTTAAAGGATGCAAAAGAACTGAAGGCTACCGAGCTGCGGAGTATGTACCTGGAAAACAGAGATGGCAAACTCATTCCCCACGCCTTACCGGATGAAGCACAGTTCGCTCCCGTTTATGCAATGACGATGGTTGACTACAACGAAGACGGCAACATGGATTTGGTTGTTGCGGGTAATCAAAGCTCGATTCGCATTCGCATGGGGGTGATCGACGCTAACTTCGGCCAACTGTACGAAGGTGACGGCAAGGGACATTTCAAATATGTATCACAGTCAAAATCTGGCTTCAGGTTCACAGGAGATACCAAGTCACTTGACGTGATAGATGTGGCAGGTGAGCAGTTCCTGCTCGTGGGTGTGAATAATGTGGGTATCGAAGCGTATAAATTGAATAAGTGATGAGAAAGACTGTTATACTGGGTGTTTTGTTGGGCACTATGCAATTTACCGCCTCTGCGCAGACCAACCTGAGCAATACAGAAGCGGCCAAAGTGTTCGCCGAGAACGCCTTCCACCTGTCGGAGGTGATGCTTCACGATGTGGCTAACCCACCTGCCGCCAGCCGGTTTTATGCTTACGCTATGCTGGGCGCCTATTACACGGCGACCACCAGTGGTAGCAACATTCCTCAAATTGGCCCAAACTTCAAAGTAAACCCGGGCGTTCATGCCCCCTACTCCGCAAAAGGCTTTGACCTGACTTTTGCAGCCACCTATGCCATGCTGGAGGTGGGAAAAAAGATCATGCCGTCGGGCTACCTGCTAAAAACCAATCAGGAGCAGCTGGAAACACAGTTCAAAGAGCAATACAAGCTTTCATCTCGTTCTGTTGAAGCCAACAAGAAGTACGCTATTGAAATAGCAGACCAAATCATTCGTTATGCCAAAAGCGACGGGTACAATAAGCTGAGCACCTACACCAGGTACACCCCAAGCAAAGAGGAAGGTCGGTGGTACCCCACACCTCCTGAATATATGTCGGCCATCGAGCCGCAATGGAAAACCATCAGACCGTTCTTTCTCGAGTCGTACGACCAGTTTGTGCCAACAGCCCCTGCCCCTTTCAGCCTCGACACCGCCAGCTCGTTCTATAAGCAAACCATGGAGGTGTATGACGTTGTGAAGAACCTAACGCCTGAGCAGAAGCTTACCGCCAGCTTTTGGGACTGCAACCCTTTTGCCGTAGCCTATTCGGGCCACATGGCCATCGGATTGAAGAAGATCTCTCCTGGCGGCCACTGGATGGGTATTACCGGTATCGCTTGTGAAAAGGCAGATATTCCCTTCGACTCCACCATTTTTGTGCATGCCATGGTGGGCACTACCCTCCACGATGCTTTTATAAGCTGTTGGGATGAAAAATACCGGAGTGACAGGATCAGGCCTGAAACCATGATCAACAAGTACATCGACTCCGAATGGCGACCAATTCTCCAAACACCTCCGTTTCCTGAATACACCAGTGGGCACAGCGTAGTGTCTGCTGCTTCTTCTGTTGTGCTCACAACACTTCTCGGCGACAACTTCGCTTTTAGAGACGACTCTGAGGTGTATTTCGGACTACCGGAAAGGGACTTCAATTCCTTTTACGAAGCTGCCGCAGAGGCAGCCATTTCAAGGCTATACGGCGGCATCCATTACCGAGACGCCTGCGATGAGGGTGTGAAGCAAGGCCGGGCTGTGGGCACAAACTCCATCAACAAAGTTCTGAAGCCAGCCAGCAAGGGCACAAACTGAAAAAGTAGCGGGTATTTCTGCCTGATCGAATATGTACCAATCTGTATTCTTGGGGATTGAATGGATCGGTGTGCTGCTAAATAAAAAAGCAAAAGGTCCAAGCCTATCCGACTGGAGAAGCCCGGCCGGGCGAGACGCATTGAACCAGTTTTGCTTTTTTATTGCAGCCTATTTGCTGAATCGAATAACGTTCCTTTTGAGGCTTGCTCCCCAGATTTTCCGTCTGATCCGTAATAGCTGCCTTCTACCCTGTGAGACTGAAAACAAAAAAGCTTTCGAGCGAACCCGAAAGCTTTTTACCTGCTCAGGAATGAGGTAACTAAACCTCTTTTAGACAAGATTTAGGCTCCTCCTTATCGCAACCTTCCACTGTTAACCTGCCCGAAGACGAGGTCCGCCAGTTGGCGGATGAGGCCTGGTTTTGGCAAGAAGGTTAACCCGGCATTGTATTCATGTTAGGTTTAGGACCATCTGCCTGCTCAGGATTTAATACGAAGTTAGAGCATTCAATACTTTTTGACAAAGAGAAGGAACCAATATTTCTATTAATTTTTCGAACCGAAATAAATGGCAAAAAGCATCGTTTATATGCGCCTTAAAGCTCTTTGATCTTGATGTTTCTCCACTTCACACGAATACCACCTCCGTCGTGAATTTGAAGGGCAATTGACCCCGTTGCCTGCCCAATCTTCTCGTCTTTGAATGAAATCATTTCCGTGCCGTTCACCCACGTAGTCACTTCATCGCCCACCACCTTGATGCGCATCGTGTTCCACTCCCCCATCTTCAGTGCCTTGTCCTTTTCAGGGTCTGGCTTGATCAACCAGCCTCTGCCGTAGGATTCGTAAATTCCGCCGGTATCATGTCCAGGAGGCGCCACCTCCGCCTGCCAGCCAGTGATCTTTGTGCCCTCAATGCTCGATCTGAAAAACACACCGCTGTTCCCATTGGCTTCCTGCTGAAACTCGAGCGTAAGGTCAAAGTCCTTGTAAGTTTTCTCTGTTGCAAAATAGCCGTATCCTTTGTCCGGCCCACTTTCGCAAACCAGTAAGCCGTCTTCTACAAACCACTTTTCAGTGCCGTAAATCTTCCATCCTTTCAGGTTCTTGCCATTGAAAATGGACTTTTGAGCAAACGCCCCGTTAGTCATCAAAAGCGCCAGGCCAATCGCCAAGGATACCCCCGTTAATTTCATTCTTTTCATTGTTGCTTATTGTTTAAGTATATCTGTATTAGCTATTAAATTGTATTACCTGCTGTCGACTCCAAAGGCGAAACTTACCATAGCAAAGGTTATTTTTCAAATTGAATCGCTTTCAATACGGCCAGGTTGTCATTCGGCTTTTCTGGTTTCATGACAAAGAAATACATATCATGACGTCCTTCTAACGGCTTTTCCAGCGTTCCATTAACTGTACCATTCTCACCCCACGAGCCGGTGGCGACAAAATCTGTTTTGCTAACAATGGGCCCGGCATATGAGTCTAGCCTCACTTCTATATAGCCATTTTTCTTGTCTGCTGCATACTCATAGCTGAATCCTTTGATGCCAGTCATGTCAATGTTCTTCAGGAGAATATAGGATTTATGGCTTCCCTGACTCAAGCTGTTTCCCCACCGTGGGAAGCCTTCGTGTGCATCTGCAAACACCGTGCTCACCCTGGCGTTTCGAAGTGTGATTAGCTCTGAGCCGGTCAAAGGCCCCACACCGTTGGCTCCTTTATCGGTATAAGTAGCCAACAGGTTGTACACGCCACGCCTGTCATCTTTTTTGTGTTTGTTCAAAGCCACCTTGCCCTCCGCAGGCAACGTAGTAGCTGTGGACGGGTTGGCCAGCGATAGAATGTAATTGACAATTTCTTTGGCGTCGTCCATGGGGATCTGCGGGTGGGCTGCCATCACGTGCACGTCACCCCAGTTGCCGCCGCCGCCCTGGATAATCTTTCTGGCCAATGTATTGACTGCCGAAGGATCTCCCTTGTACCTTTCTGCCACTTTCAGGTAGGCGGGCCCAACGGAAATGTCTTTTACCGTATGGCAGGCCTTGCAATCGCTGGCCTCAATAAGCGATTTACCCAGAGAGTTGTCACCGAGCACAGCTTGATGACCAACAGCTTGCGCCGCCGCCGTGCCTGGTGTTGGGTTGTAGTCAAACAGCACGGTTACTACTGAGGAAGGCACATTGCCTTCTTCCTTATCGTTTACCACCACTTTGTAAGAGAAAGACGGATTATTGTCCCAGAAAAATGACTTGTTGCCAGCCGTTTCAACTGCCACCTTTGGCCGCTCGTTGCCCACTCTCACCAGCACAGTGTCCGAACCAACGGCACCAGCTTTATCAATTACCCGCAATACCGCATTGTACAGTCCGGGTGTTTCGTAGGTATAGCTTGCGTTGCGTTCAGTAGCTCCCACCGTTTTCCCGTCAAACAACCATTGGAAGCTTATTTCATCGTCATCATCATAGTCGGTTGTTCCAGCGCTGCTGAACTTCACCGCCAGTGGTGCCACTCCAGCGATCTCCGACGGGCCCCTGTAGCGTGATTCAGACGTCACAAAAGCTTTGGCCCTCTTTTCTGCCATAGCTACGGAATCGACAATGCTGGCGCTGGCTATTGGTGCCCGGTTGCCCGTATTGTACTCTACTCTGATCAGCCTGGCGTCGTCATTATCTGCACCATACACCGACCCGTACTCCAGCATATACATAACGCCTTCCTTGCTGAATACCATATCGATAGGTCTGCGGAAGTCGCCATTGTTGGTCATAAAAGGCTCGTTGCGCACGTAGTTCTCGTTTTCATCAAACCGCAGCACCATGATCCAGTTTCTCATCCAGTCGAACACAAACAAACCACCATCAAAATACTCAGGAAAGCCGCTTGGTGACTTCTGTGCAGCGTTGTATGTGTAAAAAGAGCCTGCCATAGCACTCCGTCCTCCTTTGCCCAGCTCGGGGAAGTCTTCAGAGGCAGCATAAGGGTACCAGATCATGGCCGGACTTGGGCTTGGCAAGTTCGTCAATCCAGTATTATTGGGAGAATTGTTAACTGGCTCGAAGGCGTCGTAACTGGGACCTGCGGTATTCGTGGCAAAATCCCACTCCGCATAAGCATAGTTATTCCCGACAAAGTAAGGCCACCCGAAATTACCAGCCTTTTTGGCCTGGTTAAATTCATCATATCCTCTTGGGCCTTGTATACTGTCTTCACCTGCATCCGGCCCTATCTCACCCCAATAGATGGTTCCTGTTTTAGGGTTGATGGCTATCCGGTACGGATTGCGGCAACCCATCGCATAAATTTCAGGCAAAGTCTTTTCTGTACCAGGCGCAAACAAATTACCTTCTGGAATAGTGTACGTCCCATCTTCCTGCGGACGAATCCGCAAAATCTTACCTTTGAAATCGTTGGTATTGGCAGCCGAGCGTTGGGCATCCATGGGGAAATACTCCGGCTCGGGTCTTTCATCAATGGGTGCATAGCCATTCGAAGGAAACGGTGTGGTACCATCGCCAGTTGACAGCACAAGGTTACCATCCTTGTCGAAGGCCAGTGAACCACCATGGTGTGCCCCGCTGTTGATCTGCACAGGCACTTTCAACAGCACTTTTTCCGAAGTCAGGTCTAGCGTGTTGTCAGCTGTTACCACAAACCGGGACAAATGGAAGAAAAATGGCTCTCCCTCCATCGGCGGTGAGTGATACAGATAAATATAACCGTTGGCGGTAAATTCAGGGTCAAGCGTCACTCCTATTAACCCGGTGCCGCCTTTGTTCATCACATCAAGCTGATGCACCAGTTTGTTCTCCCCGCTCTTTGTATCGAACATCCACAGCTTCCCATTGAACATTTCGGTGTAAAAAAGCCTTCCGTCGTCGGCAATGGCCATTTCCATCGGCACGTCAAGGTCATTCACCAGAATTGTCTTCACGAAGCGGTTTTCTTCAGGCGCTTCCACTGCATATGACTTAGAATAGTCAAGGGTCACATTGTCGCCCATGGCATATTGAATGCCACCGTAAAGGTGCTGGAGAAATAAAGGGTCGCTGAAGCTCTCTTCCACATGACCGCCACCGGTGTAGAACGCACGGCCACCATCAAACTCATGGTACCAGGCAATGGGATGATTGGCACCATTGGTACCGCCATTGTAGGTGTTTTCGTCCAGGTAGGCGAGCACATTCAACTCAGAGTAAAAGCCTTTGTAGCTGTACCATTCGTCAGTTCTCTCCCATTTCGCAGGAAGACCTTTTGTTGAAATATGGGTGGTGTCGGTGACCAAAACAGTCCCCTTCTGGATATTGGAATTGCTGGGATGGCTGGAAAAGTGGGCTCCCATCAGCTTGTCATACCAAGGCCAGTCGTATTCGGTGTCGGCGGCTGAGTGAATACCAACGTAGCCACCTCCTGCCTGAATATAGCGTTCGAAGGCAGCCTGTTGTTTGGCATTCAGCACATTGCCAGTAGTGCAGTTGAATACTACGGCCTTATATTTCTTTAAGTTATCGTCAGTAAATACGTCAGAGTTGCGGGTAGTGTCCACGACAAACTCGTGCTCGCTCCCCATTTCTTGAATAGCAGCTATACCATAAGGAATGGAGCCGTGCTTGTAGCCCTTGGTTTCAGAGAAAACCAACACTCTTGGGCCGTTTGAGCCACTGTCGCACGATTCAAGCGTTAGCAGTGAGAGTAAAAAAACACAGCCAAAAAGCAGCCGCCTGGAGAAAAGAAGTAGTTTCATAGGATATCGCTTAAGCAGTTAAATGTAAGGCTATTCCTGTTGCTTTCTGACTCCAGAGTTTATGAATGGAAAATTTGAAGGATGAAAGCTTTTCAGGCCCGAGGCCGACGCCCGGATAAAATCACTTTTCCCAGTCCATTTCTTTGTTAGAGCCACATTACTTCCTCATTTTTGCGCAACGGTTCTATCGATTTTTTTATCCACCCTTTATGGCAAAGAAAATTTACTTTACCCCTGGCCCTTCCGACATCTATTTCACTGTGGAGGAGCACCTGAAAAACGCCCTCAAAGAGCAAATACCTGCTATTTCTCATAGAAGTAAGCGGTTTCAGGAAATTTATGCAGAGGCTGAAAGCAATCTCCGCAGTCTTTTTGGCCTGCCCAACGATTTTCACCTGGCTTTTACCGCTTCGGCCACCGAGGTGTGGGAGCGACTGATTCAAAACTGCGTAGAAAAAGAATCCTTCCACTTTGTCAATGGGTCGTTTTCTCAAAGGTTTTATGAAATAGCCGGAGAGCTGGGCCGGACAGCCAAAATGGCAAAGGCCGATTACGGCAGCTACACCCCCATCAGCGATGTCGCCATTCCAGGTTCTGCAGAGCTTATTTCGGTGACGCAAAATGAAACCAGTACCGGCGTTGCCTTTCCACAAAATGAGATAGAACAGCTTAAAGCTGCCTATCCTAATGTGCTGATTGCTGTAGACTTTGTAAGCTCAGCACCAGTTTCCAATATCGATTTTAGCAAAATCGACACTGCCTACCTTTCAGTACAGAAATGTTTTGGCTTGCCGGCGGGGTTGGGTGTTTGGTTTTACAATGATCGCTGCCTCGAAAAAGCGAAGGCTTTGCAGGTAAAAGGTCAGGTCATCGGTTCTTATCATAGCTTACTTAAGTTGCACGAAGCGGGCCTCAAGCAGCAAACGCCAGAAACTCCCAATGTGTTATACATGTATTTATTAGGCAAGGTGGCTGGCGATATGCTCTCTAAAGGACTGGAAAGAATCCGAATCGAAGCTGAATACAAGGCAACGGTGCTGTACACCTACTTCGAGAACCATTCAACGTTTTCCCCTTTCGTGAAAAATACAAACGCCCGATCCAAAACTGTGGTGGTAGCAGAAACGGGACAGCATACGGCACCGTTGATCGACTTTTTGAAATCCAAAGGCATGGTGGTGGGCAGCGGCTATGGTCCGTTTAAAGATTCGCATATCCGGGTCGCCAATTTTCCAACACACTCAAAAGAAAGCATTGAGCTGTTAGTTGACTCGATTGACACGTTCAACTTGTAGTTTTTCCTTTTTAGCTGTTAATAGCTTAAAACTTACCGTACAAATACTTCTTGAGTGGAGTTATTTCAGGAATAAATTAGTTTTAGTAACGTAACTTTGCGGCGACAAAATCATAATGAAGTAGATGCATAATTTTCATAAAATTCTGGTAGGGCTCGACTTGACTGATATTGATGAGCAGTTGATCAAAGCAGCGTCATTCATCACCACTGCGTTTAAGTCCAAAGAGATTTACTTCTATAATGTGATCAGGGACTTCAGTGTGCCTGAAGAGCTTATCAAGGAATTCCCAACTGTTGTGGAACAACTTATTGTCGACAGAAAGCATGAGATGGAAAACAAAGTCAATCAGTACTACAGTTTTCCGGACGGAATAAAAGTCAATTTCCTTGTGAAGCAGGGACAGCCTACCAAAAAGATCATGAAGTTTGCTGATGAGAAAAAGATAGACTTGATCATGGTTGGGCGAAAACCCAAGCCTAAAAGCGGCGGCATTATCATCAACCGCCTTGCCAGACGTGCCGGATGTTCCCTACTCATCGTACCAAAAGAGTATGACCATGCACTTGAGAAGCTGTTTGTACCTATCGACTTTTCTGACTACTCTCTTGACGCTATGCAACAGGCGGTAGCAATTGCCCGATCCAATACTAAACCGGTAAAAATCATAGCGCAAAACGTCTACAACGTGCCTCAGGGCTATCATTACACGGGCAAATCCTACAAGGAATTTGCAGCCATAATGAAAGCCAACGCAGAAAAAAATTATGAGAAGTTTATTAAACAAATAGATACTGAAGGCATTGACATTGACCCGATTTATTCACTCGACAAGCACGACGACGTAATGGGGACTATTTTTGCCGTTGCTAAAAAGAGTCTCGCCGATATCATCATCATTGGTGCCAAAGGGCGTTCGGCAACAGCCGCCTTGTTCATAGGTACAAATGCAGAGAAACTGGTTCAAATTGACTCAAAAATCCCCATCCTGGTAATAAGACCTACGGGAAGAACGGAGGGTTTGCTTGAGTACCTGAAAGAACTGTAACTATTTTAAAACATTCTTGCCGCCATGTGATTTTATAATAAGCCCTCTTATCATAACTTGCTGGCATGGAATTCCAATTTTCGGCGTCGTCTCATTTCAACCAATTCAAATCGCTCTCAAACAAACCTTTTGATGTCATCGTTATTGGCGGCGGCATCACAGGGGCAGGCATTGCGGTAGACGCTGCAAAAAGAGGCCTCAAAGTAGTTTTATTTGAAAAGGGAGACTTTGCTTCGGGTACCAGCAGCCGGTCGACCAAGCTCATTCACGGTGGTTTGCGTTATCTCAAGCAACTGGAGATTGGCCTCGTGCGAGAAGTAGGCATGGAACGCTCCATTGTCCACAAAATGGCCCCACACATGGTCATTCCTGAAAAAATGCTCCTTCCCCTGGTAGAAGACGGCACGTTTGGAAAGTGGGCTACATCACTTGGCTTGTGGGTGTACGATGTATTGGCCGGCGTTGACGGCGATGACCGTCGGGAAATGCTCAACCATGAGGAAACATTGGCAAAGGAACCACTGCTCAACCCGGAGAAGCTTATCGGTAGCGGCTACTACGCAGAATACAGAACCGATGACGCCAGGCTCACCATCGAGAACATGAAGAAAGCCGCCCAGCTGGGTGCCATGCCGTACAACTACTGTCATGTAAAGGAATTTATCTACAAAAAGTCAAAGGCTGTTGGCGTAAAGGTGTTTAATGAAATTACTGGTGAGGAGATTGAAGTAAAATCTAACTACATCATCAATGCTGCCGGTCCGTGGGTAGATACGCTAAGAGATCAGGATCATTCTCTGGAAGGCAAGCGGCTTCATCTCACCAAGGGAGTGCATATAGTGGTGCCACACAGCAAGTTTCCACTTAAGCAAGCGGTGTATTTCGACGTGCCTGACGGCCGAATGATCTTTGCCATTCCAAGAGGAAAAATCACTTATATAGGTACAACCGATACCGATTATAAGGATAACAAAGACCTCGTGCTTACCAAAAAAGAAGATGCAGACTACCTGCTCTCGGCGGTGATGAACACCTTCCCTTCCGTACATCTTACTATCAAAGATGTGTGCTCTTCCTGGGCAGGTCTTCGTCCGTTGATCCATGAAGATGGTAAGTCGGCTTCCGAGCTTTCGAGAAAGGATGAGATATTTGAATCTGAAAGCGGACTGCTTTCAATAGCAGGTGGCAAGCTCACTGGCTATAGAAAAATGGCTGAGCGCATTGTGGATGTGGTGATGGAGCGAATGTACGAGAAGAATGAACACAAGTTCGTAAAATGCAGTACAGACAGCCTTACATTGCCCGGCGGTGATTTTAAGAACTATAAGGCCGTTGAAAAATACACCTCCGAAATTGGAAAAGCCCTAAAAAAGCTTGGAGCAGCTCCCTACGAATCATGGTATCTGGTCTCCACCTATGGAAAGCAGACTGACAACATTCTAAGCATGCTGCCTGATTACCAGCAGGTGAATGACATCAGGGAGAAGCTGCTAATGGCTGAACTGGACTTTTCGTTTGAGAATGAAATGATTTGCAGACCGGTCGATTATCTGGTACAGCGTTCGGGAAGGCTTTACTTTGACATTGAGAGTATTCATGAATTCTCCGGTATCACCCTCAAGTTTTTTGCAGAAAAGTTCGGATGGGATCAGGCCAGAATAGCTTTAGAAACACAAGCCATTGATGAAGCGCTGAAAAGGGTAACATCCTTTGTTTGAGACAATCCGATCTTAGCTAAACGGCTCTGAATTTATCAAGCAAATCATTTAACTGAACAGCTTCTTCTTCCGTCAGGTTGCAGATCTTCTTTTCGTAAACCTCCATTTCACTATCAATTTCACTTAAAAGCTGTAGTCCTTTGTCTGAAATTAATACGTCGACAGCACGGCGGTCGTTAGGACACTGCTTTCTTATCACCAGCTCCTTGCTTTCGAGTTTATCCACTATCCGGGAGGCATTCGACATCCTGTCAAGCATTCTATCAATGATCAGGTTTACGGTAGATGGCTGCGGGTACTGCCCTCTTAAGATACGGAGCACATTAAATTGAGCAGGCGTAATGCCATAACCCTTAAAAAAGGTATGGTGTTTTTCCCCAAGCCAACTAGCAGTATAAAAAAGGTTGATTGTGGCCTTCTGAAACTCATTCTTGAATTTCGGTTGTTTTATGTCTTCAGCTATTCCCATTTTACTAAATTATATTCCAGGTGCTCTAAATTACTACATAACTCCTTTGCTGACATCTATTTGTAAGAAAACAACGAAATAAATTACAAGATAGTTGTAGGTACATGTATTATTTGCAGAAATAAATCTATCTCCTCTTTAAACCTTCCCTTCGTATCTTTATCAAATAGCTAAAATCTGGTTTTGCAGGAGAAAGACATTCTTGAAAAAATAAGGAATCCATCGTCGAAGCAATTTGGCTTCTCTCTGCTTGTACGCCATTATCAGAAGCCAATGTATGCGGTTATTAGACGAATGGTGATAGACCATGATGACGCAGACGACGTGCTTCAGGAGGTCTTTTTAAAGGTTTGGAAAGGAATTGATAACTTTAGGGAAGATGCCAGGCTTTTCACCTGGGTTTATCGGATAGCCAGTAATGAGTGTTTGCAGTTTCTTGCAAAAAAGAAGAGAAGGTTCTTCCTCCCTATTCATGACATAAGCGGGGAATTGTTCGCAAAAGCAGAGCAGTCGCCAGGATTGTCTGGTAACGAGATTGAGTTGAAGCTGCAAAAGGCTATTTTGAAACTACCGGACAAGCAGCGCCTCGTTTTTAACATGAGGTATTACGACGAGTTGAAATTTGAGGAGATAGCCAACATAACCGGCACAAGCGTGGGTGCGCTGAAGGCGAGTTATCACCTGGCAGCAAAAAAAATAGAGGAATATGTTACTGCTGATTAAACCTTTAGCTCAAAAAACAATCAAAGTATTAATTGACTTCTGATGAACAAGTTCAAGCTCGACGACATAGAAAAGAAAGAGCCGTTTGAGGCCCCTGAAAAGTACTTCGATGAGTTCCCGTTGAGGATGCAGAAAAGGATAGAAGTAAAAGCTGCTGGCTCTCCAGTGTGGCAGCCCTTGCTTTCTCCCAAATGGTCTTTATCGGCGCTTGCAACGGTGCTTATGCTGGGTGTTGGATTGTTTGTTTGGAACAACAATAAAGCAACAGAGGTAGATTTAAACCCTCTCGATGCAGTGGCTACAGCCGACCTTATTTACTATCTGGAAATCGAATCTGTCAGTGCCGATGAGCTCGTGCAATTGATGAATCATGCTGAAGCAGAAGATTCAATTTGGAATGACGGTGAGCTAAATTTATTGCCAGAAGAAGAAATGACTGATGAAGAACTGCTACTGCTTTATGATCAGTTAAGTACACAGGATGAAATCCTTTAATTGAATGATTATGAAACGTTTTACATATATAGCCCTAATGATTTTGTTGTCAGCAGCTTATTTGCAGGCGCAAGACCCAGAGGCAATGAAAAAAGTAGAGGCCG
This sequence comes from Imperialibacter sp., assembly GCF_040222385.1. Taxonomy (GTDB): domain Bacteria; phylum Bacteroidota; class Bacteroidia; order Cytophagales; family Cyclobacteriaceae; genus Imperialibacter. The sequence goes on along the minus strand of NZ_JAVKDF010000022.1, from coordinate 239,144 downwards.
CCAAAATCGGGATGATAACCGAGCGGCTGGGCTTAACACCCGAACAGGCAGAGCAATTCTGGCCTATTTACCGGGAGTTTAGCGAAAAGAGAAGAAGCATTTTGGGAGAGATGAGAAATGCCCGAAGAGATTTCAATCCTCAAACAGCCACTGAGGAAGAAAACAGGGCTATGATGGATCTGAACTTTCAGGTGAAAGAAAGAGAGCTTAATCTGGAAAAAGAATATTCCGAAAAACTGCTCCGGGTGATTAGTACCCGACAGCTGGTTTCACTGCGGCAGGCTGAAGACGATTTCCGACGAATGGTGCTGGAACAGCTCGAAAGAAGAGCCAGGCAACAAAACATGAGGGAGAATCTTCGGGAGAGAAACCATAACAGGATTAATGGTAGAAGAGGTAACTGAATTTAGATAGCACTGCGTATCATAAGGGGGAGAATACACTTTGTCCGTTTGGCATGGGCAAAGCTTGCGTTGATAGCAGGCTTTGCCTTTTTGAGTTTCAACTCAATGGCCCAAGACGATGCGGTTACAGACTCTGATCTGTCTTATGAAGACTCATTGTCCATTTTTGACGACATGGATTCTCTGTCAATATTCAGGTTGATCGACAGCGTGCTTTCTGCTACTCAAAAATCTTCAACACTGAATGTCAGACTTTCCTACACAAGCCGTGTCACCTCTGCTGGCAGGGACTTCAGCGTGAAACAGTACGGGTTCACGCCAGGCGTTTCTTTTTATCATCACAGTGGAGCATTTGCAGATGTTTCTGGCTACTGGAACAGTCAGTTTGAACCCAACTACAGCCTGACAGTCCTGAGCGCTGGCTATCTTGGTCTTCCCACCAAGTGGCTCTCCTACAATATTGCCTTCGAAAGGTCCTTTTACGCCCAGGCTGCCTCCGATTCTGTCATTGCGGCACCACCTAATGGGCTCAATGGTACTTTATTTTTTGACGCCGACTGGCTGTATGCCACTATTGACTATACATACCTTTTTGGCAATGGCAATGCACACCGTCTTTCCGGTGCTTTGTCAGGAAACATTGTGTTTCGGAAAGTCTGGTTTCTCGATAAAATTACGCTGTTTCCATCCGCCAACTTTCTATTTGGCAACGAGGAGCTTGTCTCCTACCGCTTCAATGTAGACCTGACCGATCCACGAGTCCAACGTTTAATCAGGCGCTTCCCCAGATTGAAGAGAAGACTGTTGACGCCCGACTCACAGGATGTATTTGGCTTGATGAACGTCAGCTTTTCTACCCCCATATCCCTCAGGTACAAACAGTTTAGCTTGCTTCTCTCCTACACCTACAACATACCAGTTGAACTGCCAGGGGAGTCACTGGCTGACACCAAACCCAATAGCTATTTCAGCACGAGCCTGGGTTATATGATTCCACTCCGCCAAAAGAAGTAAGATTCTTTATATTTGGGTTTTCGTGTTCAAATGCAGACAGTAACCCTTTCAGAGTTGGCCTTTACTATCAAGGATGCCATTTCCGGCAACCTCGCTCCCTCCTATTGGGTAACAGCCGAAATTGGCGACATGAAGGTGAATGCCAAGGGGCATTGCTACCTTGAGCTGCTTGAAAAAGACCATCAGCAGGTGAAAGCCAAACTTCGGGCAGCCATCTGGGCCTACGACTTCAGGAACATCAATCAATGGTTTGAAAAAATAACCGGCAACTCCTTAAGGCAGGGAATTAAAATCCTGGCCAATGCGCAGGTGAGCTTTCACGAGGTCTACGGCCTCAACCTGACCATCAAAGACATAGACCCCAATTTCACCATTGGAGAAAGGGAAAGGAAAAAGCAGGAAGTCATTTCCAGGCTAACGGAAGAACTCCTAATTGATCGCAACAAAGGTTTGGTGCTTCCAGTCGTGCCGCAGCGCATTGCGGTCATCAGCTCTTCCACCGCTGCTGGGTATGGAGATTTTTTACATCACCTGGAAAATAACAAGAAGCACTATGCTGTATCAACCAAGCTCTTTCCGGTAACTTTGCAGGGCGATGAGGCCGAAAGAGCCATCCTGGGGGCTATCGAAAATATCTCTAGAGAAAAAGATGACTTCGATGCCATTGTTGTTATCCGTGGTGGTGGTGCGCAGCTCGATTTGGACGTTTTCAACGAATACTATGTTTGCGCCGCCATAGCCAATGCCCCCCTCCCTGTGCTCACCGGCATAGGCCACGAACGGGACGAAACCATTGCCGATATGGTGGCTCACACCCGACTCAAGACTCCCACCGCTGTGGCCGATTTTATCCTGGAGGGTTTCGAGTCGTTCACTGAATCTATTCAGTGGATGGCGAGCAGGCTCTTGCGGCAGGTCGATGAAGAAATGACGGGGCAAAAGCACTTACTAGGTCAACTTTCGAAAGACCTCAACTACCTGGCCAGGCAGCAAATGGCGCAAGGCCTCTCCTATATCAACAGTGTTAAAAGAGATATAGCGCAGTCAGCAAAATGGAAGATAGAACGAGAACGAAACCGCCTTAGAGAAGTTTCAGCCGCTACTGTCCATGCAGTGAATGAGCAGTTGAAAGCCGCAAAAAACCAGTTGGCCATGGCGGAAAAGTCGATTGAAGCCAGCGACCCGAAAAAAGTATTAGCAAGGGGATACAGCATTACCACCCTGGAAGGGAAACTTTTGAAGAACAGTAAATTAAAGAATGGGGATTCCATTGTGACTCAGTACAGCCATGGGGTCTTAACATCTCAAATAAAAAGCCTTAATGACCATGAGTAATAAACAATTATCGTATTCTGAGGCACTGGAAGAGCTAAAGGGTATTGTGGAGAAGATAGAAAGTGCAGAACTGGATGTGGATGAAATAACAAAAATGGTCCAGCGGGCGACTGATTTGATCCTCTACTGCAAAGAAAGACTTACACAAACAGAAGCCCAGCTGACCGAGGCTATGAAAAAGTTAGAAGAATGATGCATTTGATGGCTTATTTGTAGAAATTTAAGGGCCTTAATTTGCCATCATGACCAAGGAAGAAGCCAGAGAAGAAATAGCCAGGCTTAGCCAGGAGCTAAATTACCATAATCGCCTCTACTATCAGGAGCACAGGACTGAAATCTCCGACTTTGATTTTGATACCCTACTAAAAAAACTTCAGGAACTCGAAGTTGCGTTTCCTGAGTTTGTGGATGAAAATTCTCCCACACTTCGGGTTGGTGGTACTATCACCAAAGACTTCGAAACTGTTGAGCATAAGTATCCCATGCTTTCGCTGGGAAACACCTACTCTGAGCAGGAACTCCGTGATTTTGATCAGCGAGTAGCCAAGGCATTGGAAGGTGCGCCTTACGAGTATTTCTGCGAAATGAAGTTTGATGGCGTGGCACTCAGCCTTACCTACGAAAACGGTCGTCTTTCCCGGGCGGTAACCAGAGGTGACGGTACCCGGGGCGATGACGTGACCAACAACGCCAGAACTATTCACAGTATCCCGCTGCGACTCACCAAAGACGGTAATTATCCATCGGAATTTGAAGTGCGGGGTGAAGTTTTCCTGCCCCGGAAAATGTTCGACAAGATCAATGCTGAAAAGGAAGACATAGGGGAGCCTCTTTTGGCTAATCCAAGAAATACTGCATCAGGCACATTGAAACAGCAGGATTCAGCTGCAGTGGCGAAGCGCCGCCTCGACTGTTATGTTTACTCACTCCTTGGTGTGGAAAGTCTTATCCGAACCCATGAAGATGCCGTTCATTTGCTGGAGAAATGGGGGTTTAACGTGTCCCCGACCTACGGTAAATGCGCTACCATAGATGATGTGCTGAAGTATATTGCTGAGTGGGAAACAAAGAGACTTGATCTTCCACTTGATACCGACGGTGTTGTGATCAAAGTGAATGCCATCACCCAGCAGCGAATGCTTGGCTTCACAGCCAAAAGCCCCCGCTGGGCCATTGCCTACAAATACAAAACACAAAGTGCTATCACCGAGCTACTCAATATCACTTATCAGGTTGGGAGAACCGGCGCAGTAACCCCGGTAGCAGAATTAAAGCCGGTGCTGCTGGCGGGCACCACCGTGAAGCGGGCCTCGCTACACAATGCCAATGAAATCGCCAGGCTTGACCTGAGGGTTGGCGACATGGTGTTTGTTGAAAAAGGAGGCGAGATCATCCCCAAAGTAACGGGTGTTGACATGGCACAAAGGAAGCCTGGCAGCCAGGCTGTAGTTTATCTTCACAAGTGCCCGGAATGTGGAACCCCTCTGGTAAGAACGGAAGGCGAAGCAGCTCACTACTGTCCCAACTTTGACGCCTGCCCTCCTCAGATACAAGGCCGCATTGAGCATTTCATTCAGCGCAATGCTATGAACATCGAAAGCATGGGGCCGGAAACTATTGCTGGCCTGCTCAGTCACAGCCTGATCAAAGACCCGGCGGATATCTATTACCTGACCTTTGAACAGCTCAATGGCCTGGAGTTTTCCAGCTATTCGGAAAAAAAAGGTGATACCGTCACTAGGAGCCTGAGAGAAAAGTCTGCCCGCAATATCATCGATGCTATTGAAAAATCGAAAGAGCAGCCTTTCGAAAATGTTCTCTTCGGCATGGGCATCAGGTATGTGGGGAGAACAGTGGCTGAGAAACTTGCGACGCATTTTGGTGGCATTGAGGAAATCAGCAGAGCCAGTTACGAGCAGCTGCTGGAGGCACCGGAAATCGGTGAAAGAATCGCCCAGTCGGTGATGGACTTTTTTGGCTCAAGTAAAAATGTCGAATTCATTGGCAAACTTTCGGCAGCCGGGTTGAAACTCAAAACAGAAGGTGGAGCGTTCGTTGCTGCCAGCGACAAACTGGCCGGACAAATTTTTGTCATTAGTGGTGTGTTCAAAGCTTTTGAACGTGACGATTTGAAGAACATCATTAAACAAAATGGTGGCAAGGTCGTATCCTCAGTCTCAGCCAAGCTCAACTTTCTGGTGGCCGGTGATAATATGGGGCCTGCAAAGCTTGAAAAGGCCAATGAGCTTGGTGTGAAAATTATTTCAGAAGACGACTTCCTAAAAATGATCAACTAATGCTGGGAAAACTATTACTACCGGTTCATACGAAGAAAGCAATAAGAAAAAGTACACAGCAAGTGTCGCCTGGTTACTCCGACGCAGATCAAATAGGAATCATTTTCAAGTATTTGAACGACGAACACTATGAAAAGGTACTGAGCTTCATTCGTCAAATTCAAATAGATAAAAAAGAAGTGACCACATTAGCTTTCTTCCCAAAAAAGGAAGCCATCTCCCAGTATAGAATTCCACGCTACTCTACTGACAACTTATCTGTGTGGGGTAAGCTAACTTCTGAAGAAATAGACCTATTTTTGACTCGCAACTTTGACTTCCTTATCAATTTAGATACTGAATCTCATGAGTTCGTTGACAACATCTTATCCAGAGCGAATGCAAAGTGTAAGATTGGACACTTTATGGTAGAAAGGAAAGACTTCTACCAACTGATGATACACATTGACCCTTCTACTGACTTCGAGGTATTCCTCGACAAGATTTACTTCTATATCAAAAAACTAAGGGCAAATGCATGATTGGTTAAGTGGGACTGGGGTAGCCCTGATTACTCCTTTTAATGAACAGCTGGAGATAGATTTCGACGCTTTAAAAAAAGTGCTTGATCACGTAAGCGAAGGTGGGGTTGACTACCTGGTGGTGCTGGGCACAACAGGTGAGTCTGTTACTCTTTCCATAGAGGAAAAGCACAAAATACTTTCATTCGTTTTCAAGAACAACAGCAAGAACCTGCCTGTGGTGTTTGGCCTGGGAGGATATGACACCAAAGAGCTTGTGGAGTTCATGCCGCAGTTGGAGCAATATCCTTTGAAGGCACTCCTTTCTGTTACACCTTACTACAACAAACCTAACCAGGCAGGTTTGCTACAGCATTTCACCTACCTGGCTGACCACAGTAAGCTTCCCATTATACTCTATAATGTGCCGGGCAGAACCGGCTGTAATATCAAGGCCTCGACTACGCTGGAACTGGCAAAGCACCCCAATATCATTGCCATCAAAGAAGCTTCGGGCGATTTGGTACAGTGCATAGAAGTTGCCCGGTCAATGCCAGAAGGCTTTCAGCTGATATCTGGAGATGATGTGTTAACTGTGCCGATACTTTCCATTGGAGGTAGCGGTGTGATATCGGTCATAGCCAATGCATTCCCAGCTGAGTTCAGCGGAATGGTTCGCTATTCACTGGCCGGAGACGCAGCAAAGGCGAGCGCTGCTTTACACAAATTGTATGAAGTAATTCAGCTAACTACCGAAGAAGGGAACCCCACAGGTATTAAGGCCATTGTGAGTGAGCTTGGTATTGGAAACGACCGGGTGAGAATGCCATTGGTTTCAGCGAGTAGCGCACTGAGGGAAAAGATAAAGTCTGCTGTTCGCAGCATTTAGAAATCAATCAATAGTATTGGCAATAAAAAAGGCCTTCGGAATTTTTCCGAAGGCCACAGATTCCTTTATAAGTAAGCAGGTTATATAACTAATTAACCGTTTTTCTTGTTCTGAACCTCAATTCTAATTTCTTGAGCTAAGTTCTTCAGCTCTTGCATACCCTTACGTACTCTCGTACCGGCAGCTTGGTTTTCTTTGTCATAAAATTTCACGAAGTCTCCTTCAAGTGACATAACTAAATCTCTGATTTGGTCAAATCTTTTCATATGTAAGAATTTTAGGTTATTGATGAATTAAAAAGGTTGAGCAATATAAATAAATTGTTTAAAAATGCATATCCCGAGTGCTAATTTGTGGAAAACTATCCAACTGTAGCACCTTTTGACCCTGCTTTTGCATAGATTCCTTCGTCTAATTTGCCTTTAACTTTTTCAAAGGCGGCAATGGTCAGTTCCACGTCTTCAAGAGTGTGCACAGCGGTTGGGATAATGCGGAGCATAATCACTCCTTTGGGAACCACCGGATAAACAATCATCGAACAGAAAATACCATGATTAGTTCTAAGGTCTCGTACGAGGTTTGCTGCCTCATAAAGATCGCCTTTTAACAATACCGGCGTCACCGGTGAGGTGGTAGTTCCTATGTTAAAGCCTTTGGCTCTGAAGCCGTCTTGCACAGCATGCACAATCTTCCAGAGATTGTCCTTATGCTGAGGTTGAGTTCTTAGTATTTCCAATCTCTTAAGCCCGCCAATGATCAAAGGCATTGGGATAGACTTGGCATAAATTTGAGACCTGGTATTGTAACGGAGGAAGTCGATAATTTCTGCTTCACCGGCCACAAAAGCACCGATGCTCGCCATAGATTTGGCGAAGGTAGAAAAGTAAAGGTCGATTTGATCCTGAACTCCCTGCTCCTCTCCTGTGCCAGCGCCTGTTTTGCCCATAGTGCCAAAACCATGTGCGTCGTCCACAAGAAGCTTGAAGTTGTATTTGCTCTTGAGCGCTGCAATACCTTTCAGGTTACCCTGGTTGCCACTCATTCCGAAAACACCTTCGGTAATAACAAGGATACCCCCACCAGATTCTTCGGTAAGCTTCGTTGCCCTTTGAAGTTGCTTCTCAAGGCTGGTCATGTCATTGTGTGGATATACAAAGCGCTTGCCAATGTGCAAACGAAGACCATCTATGATACATGCATGAGATTCTGCATCGTATACGATAACATCTTTTCTATCAACAAGAGCATCTATAACCGACATGATCCCCTGATAACCGTAGTTCAGCAGCATCACATCATCTTTTTCTTCAAACTTGGCCAACTCTCTTTCAAGTTGCTCATGGTAGTTTGAATTGCCAGTCATCATTCTCGCACCCATTGGATAACCAAGTCCCCAGGCAGCAGCAGCCTCGGCATCAACCTTTCTTACCTCCGGGTGGTTAGCCAAACCAAGGTAGTTGTTGAGACTCCAGGTAAGTACTTCCTGGCCTTTGAACATCATTCTTGGAGCGATTTCCCCTTCAAGCTTGGGGAACATGTAGTAATTATCATCGATGAACTTATGACGACCTAGTGGTCCCTTGTCCTGAAGAAGTTTCTCAAAAAGATCCATTTATTAATTTAGTGTTATCTGTGCGAGTTTTTCAAAAAACACACAAATCTAATAGGAATAATTCGGCATATCAAACCTACTTTAAATAATACATGGGGAGTTTAGAATTTATAATTGAAATAGGTAGCATTGTGCTCACTGACTGTCAAAACAACATCAATGCCCAACATTAAGAAGATATTAATTGCCAACAGAGGTGAGATCGCCCTGCGGGTGATGCGAACAGCCCGGGAAATGGGGATAAAGACTGTGGCGATTTACAGCGAAGCAGATAGAAAAGCATTACACGTTAGATATGCGGACGAAGCATTCTGCGTTGGCCCCCCACCCTCAAAGGAGTCATACCTTAAGATGGAGGCCATCATTGACGTAGCGAAAAAAGCCGGGGCCGATGCCATTCACCCCGGCTACGGCTTTCTCTCTGAAAATGCCATTTTCGCAGATAAGGTAGCGAAAGCCGGACTGATCTTTATCGGCCCATCCCCAGCTTCTATTGAGGTAATGGGCAGTAAGCTGGCGGCCAAGGAGGCTGTTTCTCACTACGACATACCCATGGTGCCTGGTATTCAAACTGCCATCACGGATATACCTAAAGCCAAAAAACAGGCCGCTGAGGTGGGCTATCCAATACTCATCAAAGCAAGCGCCGGCGGCGGCGGCAAAGGAATGAGGATTGTGAACGAGGAGAGCGAATTTGAAGAACAAATGCAGCGGGCCATTAGTGAAGCCGAATCGGCTTTCGGCGATGGTGCTGTTTTTATTGAAAAGTATATCACCTCGCCACGACACATTGAGGTGCAGGTGCTGGGTGATCAGCATGGCAATATCATTCATTTGTTTGAGAGAGAATGCAGTATTCAGCGGCGGCATCAGAAAGTCATTGAGGAGGCGCCCTCGTCTGTCTATGGTCAGGAGAAAAGAATGGCCATCGGCGAGGCAGCAGTTAGAGTGGCCAAAGCATGCGACTACTACGGAGCTGGCACTGTGGAGTTTATAGTAGATGAGAATCTCGATTTTTTCTTCCTTGAAATGAACACCCGTTTACAGGTAGAGCATCCAGTGACGGAACAGATTACGGGAATTGACCTTGTCAGACAGCAGATACTGATTGCAGAAGGCAAACCACTGGATATCAAACAAGAAGACTTGAAAATACATGGACACTCATTGGAAGTTAGGGTATACGCAGAAGACCCTGCCAATAATTTTCTACCTGACATTGGAAAGCTGGTTACGTATGTGCGCCCGCAGGGGCTTGGCGTGCGGGTGGATGATGGCTTTGAGGAAGGCATGGATATACCTATATATTATGACCCAATGATTGCCAAACTGACCGTGCATGCTGAAACAAGAGAACTTGCCATCGGAAGAATGCTCAGGGCCATACACGAGTACAAAATATCAGGCATAAAAACGACGCTTCCATTCTGCAGCTTTGTTTTGCAACACGAGGCCTTTGTTTCAGGGAATTTCGATACCCGGTTTGTTGAAAAGTACTTCACCCCAGCGTCGCTGGATGTTGACCTAACGGAACAGGAAGCGCAGATAGCAGCCCTCCTGGGAGTAAAGCAAATGGCCGTCACTCAAAATAGTTCCGGACAAAGTACATCCAGTTCCCCGTCGGATGTAAAGCTGAGCCAGTGGAAACAAAGAGCAAAACTGTAGCAAAAAGGAATGGCTGAGATAAGACCCTTTAAAGCCTGGAGATATAACTACAAGCTGCGAAAACAAATTGACGAACTAACTTCTCCCCTTTTTGACGTTGTTTCTGAGAAGCAGAGGGCCAGGTTGTATCAGCACCCACACAACAGTATCCATTTGTCGGTGCCCCAGGGAGAAAATGCCGCCTGGAAAGCAGGGCAAACCCTTCAAAACTGGAAGGACGAAAAAGTAATTGTTCAGGACATGGTGCCGGGCATTTATAGCTACTTCCAGTATTTTACGCTACCCGGTGAGAGTAAAGAATACTGCCGAAAGGGCTTTGTCGCCTTTATCCGGGCTTACGACTGGTCGGACAAAGTGCTGATGCGACACGAAAGTACGATGCCGCATTCGGTTGACGACAGGGTGGCCATTCTTGAAGAAACGAAACTCAACGTGAGCCCCACACACGGTTTGTATACCGACCCGGACTTCCAAATAGAGGCTATTCTGGATGCCAGCATACAACGGCCAATTTATGAAGCAGAGGACTATCAGGGAGTACGGGATGTACTGGGTGTTGTGAACGATGCGGAATCGATACGAAAAATCGTTTCCATCATGAAAGATAAGCAGATAATACTGGCCGACGGCCACCACAGGTACGAAGGATCATTGCGATACAAAAAAATGCAGTTGGCCAAAGAGCCGACGGCTACCGGCAAAGAAGCCTTCAATTACCACATGATGTACTTCACCAACACGGAGGCGCACGATTTAAGAATTTTGCCTACCCATCGCCTGGTGAAAAACCTGCCAAAATTTGATCCGGCACACCTGCTTACTCAATTGGCAGCGTACTTTATCATAAAGCCGGTGGAAAATGCTTCTGATGTCAATGAGATTATCCTGGGTAAGCAATGGGCTTTTGGTTTACTCATGGGTGACGAGGCTTACAAAATCAGGCTGAAACCGGAGTGCATCGGCCTTATTGAATGGAACTTTCCTGATAAAATTAAAGAACTCGATTTGACAGTCATGCATTTCATCATTTTTGAAAAGATATTGGGTATCGCTGGCAAAGATCAAACGAGGTCTGAAAAAATATCGTTCGAGCGAAACTTCACCGAGTGCCATTCAAGTGTATTGAGCGGAGAGGCGCATTTTGCGGTGATTACCAAAGACATATCTATCGAAACAATCAAAGAAGTGTGTTTGAGTGGGTATACCCTCCCTCAAAAGTCTACTTATTTTTACCCCAAAGTCATTTGCGGTTTTCTATTTGGATCCATTCAAGAAGATGAATTTACGTCACCCTTTGATTCTAGCCTCTAACTCTCCCAGAAGACAGCAATTGCTAAGAGAGGCGGGATTTAGTTTTGAAGTATACACCGAGCAGGTGGATGAAAGTTATCCAGCCTCCCTCGAAAAAATGGAGGTCGGCGAATACCTGGCCAGGAAAAAAAGTGCTTTTTATCTCAAAAAACTTTCAGATGCCATCATTGTAACAGCCGATACGACAGTTGTGCTGGACAATGAGCTGCTGGAAAAACCTGCCGACCACAAAGAGGCTTTTGAAATGCTCAGCAGGTTATCAGGCCGTTCGCACGACGTAATTACGGGCGTTTGCATTTCAGCACCAGACGGCCTTGACGCTTTTTCGGTATCGACCCGGGTAACCTTCAAAGAGCTGACCAATGAAGAAATTGATTACTATATCAGTAATTACAAACCATTCGACAAGGCAGGTGCCTATGGCATACAGGAGTGGATTGGCATGATTGGCATCACTGGCATAGAAGGTTCCTATTTCAATGTGGTGGGCTTACCCATTCAGGAAGTGTACCAACGGCTAGTAAAATACCGTTTGTGAGCGGCCTATTGACACGCTAGCTGAACTCGTCTTTCAGCTTACTGTAGATTCTCTTCGATTTTTCCAGGCCTTCCCGGTACACTTGAGCCTCTGCCCGATCTGGCAAAAACTCTTTTTCAAAATGTACCAGCCCCGATGCGTCCTTCAGGTCTTTTAGTTCGCCAATGGCATGCAGGCCAAGAATAGCTGCACCAAAAGATGAGCTTTCGGCGGAGTTGCAAAGCCGGCAGGGCTTCTGCAGCACATTAGAAAGCATTTGAATGAGGTAGGTTGACTTGGCAAAGCCGCCACTTACTACCACGTTTTTCACCTCTCCTGTTACGTGATCAACAGTTTCCGCAATATGATGTGCGGCCTGGAAAACACCTTCCCACACCGCTTTATAGAAATGATTTTTGGTGTGGTTCATCTGCACGCCAAAAAACACACCCTTTGATTCCGGATCCCATATCGGGGCTCTTTCGCCGAGCAGGTAAGGGAGAAAAATCAGGCCGTCACTCCCGGGCCTTACCGATCGCAGCGCCTGTTCGTCAAACTCCCCATCGCCAAATTCCTTTTCAAACCACTGGGCCACCACACCGCCGTTGTTAGACGGCCCGCCAACAACATATAAGTCGCTTGTAAGGATATAGTTAAACACGCTTTGCCTGTCATCAATGACAAATCTATCGATGGTTTTACGGTAGGCGCTGCTGGTTCCGATGGTCAGCGAGGCAGTCGTTGCGTCGAGCACGCCCGATCCCAGGTTGGCGAGGCAGCCGTCGCTGGCACCGATAACCACTGGCAGGTCGACGTTAACACCAAGCTGCTGAGCGACATCAGCTTTGAGCTTCGGAAGAATTGTCGTTGTTGGAACTACAACCGGCAACTGCGCTTCCTTTATCCCGGCCACTTGCAATGCCAGGTCATTCCACTTTGTCTGCCCGTTATTGTATAAGCCGGTAGCTGAGGCCAGCGACTGATCTAGCAGGTACTCCCCTGTCCATCTATGAATAATGTACTCTTTGATCGAAACGAATTTCTCTGCCCGCTGCATCAAATCCGGGCGGTTTTTTTGCAGCCAGAGCAGTTTGCACAACGGTGACATCGGGTGAATAGGCGTGCCAGACGCAAAATAGATGGCTGAACCCTCGTCGCTGGCCTTTAGCTGTCTGGCTTCCTTGTCGCTTCGGTTATCTGCCCAGATAATCAGGTTGGTGATAGGCTCGCCATTCTTACCTATCAGCATTAGTCCATGCATCGCCGATGAAATGCTTACAGCCAGCGGCTCTTCTCCTAGCTGCTCAATCAGCGTTTTCAATGCAGTCTCCGATGCACGAACAATTTGCCCTGGATCCTGTTCAAACCAACCCTCCTGTGGAGAAATAAGAGGGTAATTATTATTGACTACTTTGAGTTGCCTGCCATCAATGCCAAATGCAACTGCTTTTGTGCTGGTAGTGCCAATATCTAAACCGACGAGGTACTGCATCCAATTATCTTCGAAAAACTATGATCTGTAAACTTATGGCGAATTAAATCGTTTCTTTTTACTAATATGAAAACCAAGACTAAAATTTGATCCAGATGAGCGAAAGTTCTTCCTTGTTTCCAGCCCAGAGAAGTCAGCAGGTGTTCGAATATTTGTTTTTGATCCATTTGAAAGAGATAGAAAAAGATGTTGTAGCATTGAAAGATCGAGTTTTTAATGCCATTGGCAGCAGATATGCGGGTCACCATTCCACGCCACATATCTCTCTTTTTAATATCTCCAGCACTGACCAAATGGATCACATGCTGGAGCTGATGAATATCAGCTGGATGCCTTCATTTCAGGTAGATGTTAACGGATTTGACTATTACTCTCATGGGCAAAAAAGCCGGACGCTCTACGTGAATATAGAGAGAAAGGACAGTATCGTTTACCTTCAAAAGTGGCTGGCCAATTTTTTCAGACTACGGAAACATAGCTACGACCCGCACATTACCCTTGGACGAACGATCCCGATTGATTTGTTTGAGAAAGCCTGGGATGATATTAAGACCCTGCGTTTTCAAAAATCCTTTACCTGCGACAGGTTGGTCGTACTCAAGAGAAAACAGCAAAAGGAAGAGCCGTTAAAGTGGGGCCCGTACCGGGAAATTATTCTGGCAAGCAATTAGAAGCAGACATGCAATTCACGGCAAGCGGTACTATGATTTCAGCCACGTCGGCTTAGTGATCGACTCGTGTTCTTTCCCAATAATATCCTTATAGAGCGACGGTCTTCTGGCCTTTCTGTATCGGTAGCCTCCTGCCAGTGTTAGCTTCTCCGGCGTGATAGTGGCTACACTCACTTCATCTTCAAAACTCCGAATTTCGGTCAATATTTCGCCGTAAGGATCAAGGACAAGGGAATTGCCATTTTTCAGGTGCTCTCCGTCGTAGCCAATGGGGTTGGAAAAGACATAGTACACGCCGTTGTCATAGGCTCTTGCGGGTAGCCAGCGAAGCAGCCAGGCTCTGCCTTTGGGCCCGTCAAACTCCATGCGAAGTGGTACAGGATCGGTGACTCTTTTTTGCCAGAGTGCATCGTCAACATACCCCCTGCCAGGCATGGCCGAAGGTGTGCACATGGTTACGTGGGGCGCAAAAATGACCTCAGCACCTAACAGTGCGGTGGCCCTCACATTTTCTACTACGTTGTTATCGTAGCAAATCAGGATGCCACATGTACAACCCAGCAGGTCAAAAACAACATATTCGTTACCTGGACTGAGGTACTCACTAATGAATGGATGAAGCTTACGAAACTTGGCTATCACACCATCTTTTGTTACACACACATAGGTGTTGTATACTTTATCTCCGTCCAGCTCCACAAGACCGGCCAGCACCGCTATGTTGTGTTTTCTCGAGATGCTTATCAACTGATGGCAGCTTGGGCCATCTGGAACTGCCTCGGCATGAGCAAATATCTCATCCTTTGAAAGGTTCTTGAAGAAGGTGTAGGCAGTAATGGACATTTCATGAAAGCTGACCACGTCGGCACCCTTATCGCTGGCAGCTTTGGTGAGCTTATCAATCACTGAGAGGTTGTAAACTTTGTCGCCATCCTTAGGTTGAAATTGGGCAACTGCAATTTTTATCGGCTTCTTTTCCATAGAAAAATAAAGGGGCTCGAAGCCCCTTTTTTGTTAGAAATAATACCTTCTGAATGCTTCAATGGCTTCATACTCAGCCAGGCCAAGTAAATCGTAAATCCTGGCGGTGTCGTGGTTTCTGTCTTCAGCTCGTTGCCAGAACTCTCTGGCGTCGTTGCCGGGGAACACAGCAGCGTCTTTCTGCGACTGGTGCTTGAAGATGGCCTTTCGTTTTCTCATCAGCTCGTCGGGGCTAATAGGCACGGCCATGTCGATGTTCTCAATCTCCCATTCCTGCCATGCACCTCTGTAGAGCCAAACCCTACAGTCATCCATCCATTTCTCACCCTTCATTCTGTCGACGGCCTGGAGAATGGCATCAAGACATACCCTGTGCGTGCCATGTGGATCCGACAAGTCGCCCGCTGCGTAGATTTGGTGAGGCTTCACCTTGTCAAGCAAATCCATGATGAGCTTGATGTCATCTTCACCAATCGGTTTCTTTCTTACTTTACCTGTTTCGTAGAACGGCATGTCCAGAAAGTGCATTTGCTCATCAGGAATGCCGACATACCTGGCACCAGCTTTGGCTTCTGAACGCCTGATCAAGGCTTTGATCTTCATTACTTCTGGTGTGTCTACCTCTCCTGGCTTTTTCTTTTTCAAAGCTTCCTTCACTCCTTTATAGAGATCTGTTTCCTGAGGATTGGAATAGTTGAATTCTTTTCTCAAGTCACGGAAAAAGTCAGCAAAACGGATCACATCGTCATCAAACACCGCAATATTGCCAGATGTCTGGTAAGCTACATGAACCTCATGTCCCTGGTCCACCAGCCTGATAAACGTACCGCCCATGCTGATTACATCGTCGTCGGGGTGTGGACTGAAGATGATCGCACGTTTGGTGGCAGGCATTGCCCTTTCTGGTCTGTGTGTATCGTCGGCATTAGGCTTGCCGCCCGGCCAACCTGTAATAGTGTGCTGCAGCTCGTTGAACAACCTAATATTGATCTGGTAGGCAGGGCCATGTTCTGTCACCAGATCACTCATGCCATGCTCGGCATAGTCTCTGTCGGTCAATTTCAAAATTGGCTTATCCATCTTCTGGCAAAGCCAGATAATGGCTTTCTTCGTCAGGTAGTCGTCCCAGGTTACTTCACCTACAAGCCATGGCATTTTCACCCTCGTCAGTTCGGCCGAGGCAGAAATATCCAGATAGAACTGTGTGTTTGAATGACGCTGCAGATACGTAGCTGGCACTTGCTCAGACACGTCGCCTTCTATTGTTCTTGCTATAACTTTGGCTTTTCCTTCACCCCAGGCCATCAGAATAATCTTTTTGGCTTTCATGATAGTGCCTACACCCATGGTGATGGCGTGGCGTGGAACGTTTTCCTGCGCAAAAAAGTCGCTTGCAGCATCTACCCTTGTGATGTGGTCAAGGGTAATCATTCTTGTTGGTGAGGTTATGGAAGAACCCGGCTCGTTGAAGCCGATGTGACCTGTGCGGCCAATGCCCAAAAGCTGAAGGTCAATACCTCCTACGCTGTCAATTTTCGCTTCATAGTTGCGGCAATATTCATAAACGTTTTCTTTAGCTACGGTGCCGTCAGGTATATTTACGTTGGCCATGTCTATGTCCACATGGTCAAAAAGGTACTCTTTCATGAACCGCACGTAGCTTTGTAGTTCATTCGGCTGCATAGGAAAATACTCGTCCAGGTTGAATGTGATCACATTTTTGAAGCTGAGCCCTTCTTCCTTGTGCATTCTTACGAGCTGGTTGTACACCTGGGTTGGGGTGGAACCGGTGGCAAGCCCCAGCACACACTTTTCTCCTTTGGCAGCCTTAGCTTTTATCAGTTCAGCAATTTCTTTGGCCACATTGAGCGAAGCAAGCTGACTGGTGGGCAAAATCTCTGTGGGAATTCTCTCAAAACGAGTCAGTTCCTTTTTATCTACTGTTCTGATGTCAGGCACAGCGACGAAGTCGTATCCTTTGGCGGTTTTTGTTGTCATCTTGGTGTCGTTTGTTTCCAAATCTGCTGCAAGGTATAAAAAATGTGTGCGCACACAAAGCTATTTGAAAGCATTTTTTTTGTTTTTGTTCAATCAACTGATGAAAACACAATCTCCGGAGTATCTATCATTGCCAGTTCCAAGAGCAACCCTTCAATTCTGCTCCGGCAGGGCCTTCTCCGCTGGGCGTATCCTTTTATGTCCATTTTTCAGGTGTGAGCCTTTCAAATTACTACTTCTGCGATTGAATTTTTGCTATTGTAGGAAATTTCATGAAATTTTAGCTAAAAGCATACGACCAACCCAGTTCCCTTATGCATCTTCCTATTTTACTTACTATAGGCATCATTTTCGGTATAACTATCCTGGTTGTACTTGTATGTAATTATTTTAGAATCCCCTACCTCGTTGGTTTTCTTCTCACAGGAATCATTGTAAGCCCCACCACCTTCGGTATCTTACATGGTGCTACCGAAGTGGAAGTGTTTGCGGAAATTGGTGTCATTCTACTTCTTTTTTCGGTTGGGCTTGAGTTTTCGATCAAGAACCTGCTGAAGATTAAGAAATATGTGCTAGTGGGAGGAACGCTTCAAGTGATATTCACAATTCTGCTTTCAACGCTTCTCTCCAGGCTCTTTGGTGTTTCATGGAATCAGGCAGTATTCCTTGGGTTTATTGTCACTTGCAGCAGCACTGCAATAGTGATCAAGCAGCTCCAGGACAGAATAGAAATTCCTACAAGCCACGGCAAGCTGATCCTTGCCATTCTGTTGTTTCAAGACATTGCCATCGTTCCTATGATGCTTTTGGTACCTATCCTTTCGGGGCAGAGCAGCGATTGGGTCATGGACATTGCCATCCTGGTACTCAAGCTTGCGGCACTTTTGGCAGGTGCTGTGCTGGCGGCCCGATACCTTATTCCACCTTTTTTAGTGATTGTGATGAAAACTAAAAGCCAGGAGGTGTTTCTGATTGCCACCATCTTTATTGTTTGCATGATAACCACCATCACGTCCTACCTTGGCCTTTCGCTGGCACTGGGAGCATTTATTGCGGGTTTGATTGTGGCTGAAACCGACTATAATAAACTGGCCATTAGCTGCTTTTTGCCATTCAGGTATGTCTTTATCAGCTTCTTCTTTATTTCGCTTGGCATGCTCCTCGACTATCGCATATTTTTTGAAAGTCCACTGCTTGTGATGATGGGAGTATTTCTCGTTCTGATCCTTAAGTTTTTCGGTGGCTTTTTTGCTGGAAAGTCGCTACAGGTGCCCACGAAGACTGCAATCATTTCCTCTCTTATGATCATGCAGGTTGGGGAGTTTTCCTTCATCCTGGTCAAAGCTGGATTCAATCAGGGGTTGATTTCGGAAACGAACTTTAAAGTTTTCATTCCGGTTGCTATCATAACGATGGCCATTACTCCACTGGTCATTCAAAATGCCGACAGACTTTCTAACATTTTTGCTAAACCAGCTTCTGCATGAGCGAAAAACCAAAACTTTATGGTGCCGATTGGTGCCCCAAAACATCAGGGTTTCGTAATTATCTTCAAAGTGAGTGGGTAGACTTCGAATTTCTGGATATCGAGAAAGACGACAAAGCAATGGAGGAAGTGAAGGCGATGAACGGAGGGCTGGTCAAATTCCCGATGGTTGTGGTGGGTGACGATAAAATGAAAAACCCTCCCATAGAAAAACTACGGGAGAGCTTGAAAAGGAACAAGTTGGTGTGACCGCCTGCCTGCCAGGCTTACTATTCGTATTTCAGATTATCAACCGGATTTGATCTCGCAGCCTTGAAGGATTGAAAGCTGACGGTGACCAGCCCAACCAGGATGACTATCAGGCTGGATACAACGAAAGTGCCCAGGCTCAGGCCTACTCTGTAGGCAAAATCGTTCAACCAAAGATTCATGGCATACCAGGCTAATGGAATGGCGACAATGATGGCTATAACCAGGAGGATAGAAAATTCGGTGAAGAGCAGCCTCACCAGCGAGAACACCTCAGCACCCAGCACTTTGCGAATACCAAGCTCCTTCTTTCTTCTTTCGGCAGTGTAGGCCGAGAGTCCAAAAAGCCCCAGACAGCCTATAAAGATGGCTAGCCCTGAAAAAACGGCGAAGATAGTGCCTAGCTGGCTCTCCGACCGGTACTTTGCTTCGAAAGACTGGTTCAGAAACTGATATTCGAAAGGAATGCCCCCGGCGACCTGACTCCAGGTTTCTTCAAGGTCGGCCAATGACCTGGAAAGGTTGTCTGTCTTTAGTCTTACAGCCATGTGGTCTGCTGAGTATTTTGTGATGAATAGTAAAACAGGCACTACATTGTTTCTCAACGATTCGAAGTGAAAATCCTTTACCACACCAAGAACCGTGAATTCCTTTTTACCTTGCACACCGAAATCACCCAGCACCTTAATCTTTTGGCCCGTAGCCTGCTCAATGCCAAACCTTTTCGCAGCAGTTTCATTGATCACAACCCCCGAAGAATCACTTGGCATTTGGATATCAAAGTCCCGCCCGCTGAGAACCTCCATTTCAAAGGTCTTTAGGTAATCAAAATCAACAGACCAGACCTGGCACGAAACTGATTCTTCAATGCTGGTTGTGCCCTCGGGAAGAAACGGCTGGTCGGAACGGAAGTCACTCAGCGGATAAAAAGAGGATATAGAGGTATTTACGACAGAAGCATTCTTGGCTAGTTCGTTCCTGAGCACTTTGTTCTTGTCTCCAAGGTTACCAACATTTTCAAGTATTATTACCTGCTCCCTGTCGAAGCCCAGGTCCCGGTTTTGAGTGTAATTCAATTGACTGTACACCGTAAGAGACCCGATAATAAGGAACAACGAAGTGGCGAATTGAAAAACCACCAGCACGTTTCGAAACCAGCTAGCCCTGCTACCCGCCTGGTAAGTGCCTTTCAAAACCGCAGTCGGCTGATACTTCGACAGGTAAAAGGCTGGATAAAGCCCGGCCAATACACCAATGCCAAACACAGCGGCAACGAGATAAACCCAAACAATTGGCCGATCGAGTAGGATGTGCCCGACTTCTTTTCCGCTGAAACTGTTGAAAAGCGGCAGCAGCAATACAACGAGAAGAACAGCGACCAGGGAAGCCAGAAAGGCGAACAGAATGGATTCAGTAAGAAATTGGCTAATGAGCTGTCGTCGGACCGATCCGAGCACCTTCTTGACCCCTACCTCCTTGGCCCTCATGGCGGCTCTTGCTGTGGACAGGTTCATGAAATTAATGCAAGCAATAACTAGAATAAATAAAGCGATGGCACTGAAAATGTAAACATATTCCATGCTTCCGTTGGCTTCCACTTCAACGGCCAAATGAGAATTGAGGTGAATGTCGGCCACAGGCTGAAGGTAGTAGTTGATATGATCGCCACTTGCCATCATCTCATTAAAGTCCACACCCACCATTTCCTTGAGCTGCGGAGCAAAATACTTTTCATACACCGAGGCAAATTTCGCTTCAAGGCCTGTTTCGTCGTTCTGGGCATTCAGCAAAAAATAGGTGTAGTAGTTATTGCCCAGCCAAACATTGTCATTGCCCCGGTCGTTTTCTATCGAAATTAAAAGCTCCGGATGAAAATGGCTGTTTTCAGGCAGGTCCTCATACACGCCCGAAACCTTTACGGTTAACCGTTCATCTATCTTAATGCTCTCCCCAACGGGGTTCATATCGCCGAATATCTTTTTAGCAGAAGAATGAGACAATACAATAGTATTGGGTTCGGTAATAGCATTCGCCAGGGAGCCATATACTGTGGGAAACCGAAAAATATCCAGCAGCCCCTGCGAAGCATAAAAGATGTTCTTTTGTTTATAGAAAGCATCTCCTTTTTTAACGAGGCCAGTACCGTAGGTTCGCATTTTTCCGGCCATTTCAATCTCAGGGAAGTCCTTCAGGAACGACTCTGCCATGGGAGCAGGCGTGACAGGAAAATCGAATTGATTGTTGCCAAATCTCAGGTCTGACGCCACCCTGTATATCCTTTTATAGTCGGGATGGAACTTGTCATAACTGAGCTCATCCATCACAAAAAGCATGATGAAAAGGCAGCTTGCCAACCCTATGGCGAGGCCGGAGATGTTCAGGAAAGAATAGAACCGGTAGCGGTTCAGGTTCCTGAGAGCAATCATTAGGTTGAAACGAATCATTGTTGTTGTATTTGAGTTTGACTTTAGCTTTTTCAATGCAAAAGGGCGCAGAAAGTTGATCACGTGATACCAGTAGATGATACCCGCCTTCCCCCTTCCTTTCTGTTTACAGGTTCTGAAATAGTACTCGGCAAGATCACCCTGCACCTCTTCCAGCAACTCGCCCTTACAGAAGAATTCCAGCAACCTATCGGCCCAAATGGGTGGCCCTCCGATGTCTGGAGACGAATTGTTCATACTTTTCCAACATTCAAATCGGGAAGCTGACTCCACAAATTAACCCGCACATCCTTTGAATCAGTCAGGGCCTTTTTCCCCAAACCAGTCATTTGAAATACCCTTTTTCGTCTTCCTCCCCGCTCCTGCGTGCCTTCCTTCATCCCGGACTCCACATATCCCTTTTCTTGCAGGCGGTTGAGCGTGGCGTGCACAGCACCAATGGCAGCACTGCGCCCTGTCTGCTTTTCAAGCTCGTCTCGGATACCCAGTCCATAGGCATCCTGGCCAAGCACCCCTACTATCAACAAGATGATTTCTTCAAACTCACCCAATACGTCGCCTTTCATAGTCACTCTATTTTGTAGAACTAATACGAAGGTAAGGGGATATTTGTTCTACAAAAGAGAGCAAAAGAATAATTTTTATATAGAAAGAGATATTATAGCTTAGCGGAAACATCCTTTAAACAGAGTACAATGGTGGTTTTAGGCATTGATATTGGTGGCACAGGCATGAAAGCAGCTCCCGTGGATACAAGAACAGGCTCCTTCATGGAAGATCGGTTCAGAATCCCTACACCCTCCCCAGCCACACCAGATGCAATGATTGCCACTGTTAAAGCCATTGTTGAACATTTTGACTGGAAAGGCATCATTGGCATTGGTTTCCCGGCTGCCATCAAGAAAGAAATTGTGATGACCGCCTCCAATATCGACGAAAAGTGGATTGGCCTTAATGCTGGTAAAGCCTTCGAAATGGCCACTGGCTGCCCTACCCACCTTATCAACGATGTGGATGCCGCTGGATTAGCCGAAGTGAAGTTTGGCGCTGGCAAAAAGGAAAAAGGATCCGTAATCATGGTGGCTGCAGGAACGGGCATAGGCACCTCCATCTTCTACAAGAAAAGGCTTTTTCCCAATACCGAGCTGGGGTATATCATGGTGAACAACACCTTCGGTGAGCACTATGCATCTGCCAGTGTGAAGGAAAAGCAAGAGCTTGACTGGGAAGTTTGGGGCAAAAGATTTAATGAATACCTCAAGAGGCTGGAATTTCTGCTGTGGCCCGATCTAATTGTCGTGGGTGGCGGCATCTCCAAAAAACACAAGGAATTTTTCAGGTACCTGGATCTGGAGACTAAGGTTGTTCCCGCCAAGCTCAGAAATAATGCGGGCATTATTGGAGCAGCACTCGCTGCAAAAAAGGAGTTGACGTAACACCTCTGGAAAAAACTGACAAAAGTCTTTTTCGTCTGTTGATCGAACTCATTTTCTGGTTGAGTGCCTCATGGTAATTTTACCATGTAGACACGATAAACCAGATAAAAAATGAGCGAGATAACTGCACCAAAATCACCCATTAGTGACGCCGCAAGATTTTTTCATCAGAGAAAAGGTCTCATTAGATTTGAGGAAAAGGCAGTTCGATACTTTGCAAATCGCCAGCCGGAGAAAAAGCAGACCCAAAAAAAGTATGCGTTGACGATGTCGTAAGGTCAATGGGTTTGCACCCGAAAGGAAATGCGAGGTTCAATCAAATAGTCGAGCCAATTTGGCTAGAAAAGCACCTCATTTTTTAGTTGAAGAATACTTCCTTCTAAGCCGGGGGCATACCGGCGGGCCCTCAAAAAACGATTGACATTGTATTCGTCATAGTGCTCGTCATCTGGATCAACGCTACTGACCCGTACCTGGCCTGACGCATGGATGAACTTTTTGTCACCGATCCACACGCCCACATGCACCACCCGTTCTTTCTTATCTGAAGTAGCTGGTGTGCCAAAAAACAACAGGTCACCTACTTCCAATTGATCAAATGGTTGCTCCGAGTCAACAGGCTGGCCAGCATGCACCTGCTGCGAGGCATCACGTGGAATCACCAGTCCATTCATGAAGTATACTGTCTTGGTAAAGCCACTGCAATCCATTCCTTTGGAGGATGTGCCACCCCATAGATAGGGAGCGCCCATTAGTTGAAAAGCAATGTTTGTTAAATTATCGCCAGTGGGGTTCGCCTGTGCCAGCCAGCTGTCGACGAGCTTCGCTTCCTTTTTATTTACAAATGCTTCTCTTCCATCAGGGTATTTCACCTGATAGAAGTCTTTCCCCTCGCCCACAACCTCCAGCACGCAGCCCATCACAAGGTCTGAAACCGGCTGAGCAGTTTCGCTGTCTGCTATGTACGAGAATCCAGCCACCCGTGTGTAAATGATTTTTTCGGCGCTTTTCCAGGTTTCGAAGCCAGCCTTGTCAAGCAACACCAGACCGCCATGGTCAACCCATGAAATGTACTTGTCGGGTGTTTGCACCAGGTACCACTCGCCACTTTGCTTCAGCACGTTTAGCGGAGTGCCCAAAAGCGCCTGGGTGGCCAGTTCACCGGAGTGACGAGGCTCGGAGCGGATGTTGGCAACAGAGTTGTTGACTAGCCCATAAATTTTTCCTTCCAATGCAGCCGACGGCAATACCTGAATGCTGTCAGTGACCGACAGCCCTTGGTCTTTTAGCGAGTCAAGCAGCGCTGCTTTTGCCTCGGGTATATTTGTTTCACCGGTTAATACAGTCTTTAATCCTTCATTTCGTGATGCCACCTGAAACAAAGCCACCCGTTTGTCAGGAGCAAATTGCAGCCTCATTTCGGCAATTTTTTCGTCTGCAAAGGATTCTTTCTGTTCTTCGCTGGCCGGCTTGCAACCTGCCACACACGCAGACAGCACAATTATGGTAAAGAATGGCTTGATATACTTTGTCATAGTTTCTGATGACCACTGTTTAAACAGAATAGGTCTTCTAATTGAATTCAAAAACGATTTTACGCATTAATCATATCAGCCACAATTTTTATAAAATCATTTAGTAGTTTTAGCTGACTACGATTAACTCATTACATGGATCACTACGGCTTTCTTTCGCTCCTCCCTCCTGTTATCGCCATTTTTCTCGCCATCCGCACCAAGCAGGTGTTTGTTGCGCTTGTCATAGGCATCTGGCTGGGCTACGTCATTCTGGCGGGGTGGAATCCTTTCATAGGGTCGTTGAATACCGTGCAGGCGATGGTGGATGTGTTCAAAGATGACGGAAACACCAGAACGGTGATTTTCACCTTGTTTATCGGCGCTCTGATTGCCTTCATTCAGCGATCCGGCGGCGTTGAAGGCTTCATCGTTTATGTGAACAAGAAAATGGAGAGCACCCATAAGGACAACGCCGAGAAAAAAGGGCTGTATGTGAGACTACTGGCGGGTATAACCGGGATGCTCATTTTCGTGGAGTCCAATATTTCGGTACTTACTACAGGTACCTTATACAGACCCCTTTTTGATCAGCTGAAGATTTCCAGAGAAAAACTGGCTTATATATGTGACTCTAGTTCTGCCCCTTCCTGTATCCTCATCCCTTTCAATGCCTGGGGAGCCTATATCATGGGTTTGCTGCTTATGCAGGGCTTTGAACGACCTTTTTCCACATTGTTTGCTTCGCTCCCATTTAATTTCTATCCGTTGCTGGCCGTTGCTTTTCTCTTTTGGATTATCATCACCAATAAAGATTTTGGGCCGATGAAAAAGGCTGAAACCAGGGCTCGTGTGGAGGGCAAGGTGATTGCAGATGGTGCCACGCCGATGATATCAGAGGAGATTACCATCATAGCACCCATCGAAGGCAAACCCCAGCGGGCCATCAATATGCTCGTGCCTATCGTAACCATGGTTGTAATGATGCCCATTTTTCTGGTTTACACAGGCTGGGGTAGCATCAATTGGTCGCAGCAGCCGGGCATGTTTGACGCCGTCTTCGAGGCCATAGGTGGTGGCTCAGGCTCTGCCTCGGTTACCTATGCCGTAATCACTTCGCTGGCTGTGGCAGCTACCATGTATGGCCTGCAGGGCATCATGACTGGGAAAGAAATGATTAACCTGACGCTAAAAGGCATGAGTGGCATGATCTCCATGGCGTTGCTTATGGTGCTGGCCTTTGCCATTGGAAGCCTTTGTAAGACGTTAGGCACAGGTTTTTACGTGGCCGAGGTAACAAAAAGCTGGTTGTCGCCTGCCTTGGTGCCTGCCATTGTTTTTGCAGTGAGTTGTTTCATTGCTTTTTCAACAGGTACCTCCTGGGGCACTTTTGCGATTATGATTTCCATTGCCGTACCCATGGCTCAGTCGTTCGGCACCGACCCTCATGTGGCCATCGCTGCCGCACTGGGTGGCGGTGTATTCGGCGACCACTGTTCGCCTATTTCCGACACTACTATGATTTCGTCTATGGCATCTGCTTCTGACCACATCGACCATGTGCGAACGCAAATGCCCTATGCACTTGTGGCTGGTGGCATCACAGTGGTTCTGTACGTCATTGTGGGTTTTGTGACGCTTTAAGGCCTGGCAGACAGGTCAACATTCTTCCCTCATTTCTCGTATGGGATCATTTGTAACGCTATCCGGCTGTTCAAATGAGCTTTCATATACTTGAGATCAAATTCAACTTCAATGGCACCGAAGAGGCCATTTACCCAACAGTTATTCAGTCGGGCAGTGAAACCTTGCTCATCGACTGCGGGTATGAAGGCCTCCTGCCGAAGCTGGAAGAGGCCTTGTCTGAGGTCAACCTTTCCTTCAATGAACTAACCGGCATTCTCATTACCCACCATGATATTGATCACATGGGAGGCCTTTTCGAAATAAAGGCGAAGCACCCACACCTGAAGGTTTGGTCATCCGACCAGGAAGCGGGGTATATCGACGGCAGCAAAAAATCGCTTAGACTGATCCAGGCTGAAGACACCTATGATCAGCTCCCGGAGTCTTACAAAGCAGGGGCACGCCATTTTATTGATCAGTTAAAGCAGATGAAAGCTGTTGCTGTAGATAAAGTTTTTGGCATGAGGAACGACCTCGAATTGTTGCAAGGGGTCGAAGTAATTCATACGCCTGGCCACATGCCAGGCCATATTTCCCTCTATTTGAAGGATAGCCATACCCTGATTGCCGCAGATGCTGTAGTGGTGGAAAATGGGGAGCTGGAAATCGCCAACCCACAATTCACTCTGGACATGTCAGCAGCCCTTGCATCGGTTGGCAAGCTTGAGAGCTTAGTGATAGACAAGCTAGTTTGCTACCACGGCGGCTTGCTTGACAAAGATGTTAATGCCGAGCTCTTAAAGCTCACAAAAAGGTATCAGGCTACGCAGGTGAAGGCGAATACAGTCTAATAGGCGTTATCAGGTTGTTACACTCATACTCGACACCTTCCTGAGCAATACAACGAGTTCTTCTACCTTTATCGGCTTGCTGATATAGTCGTCCATACCTGCGGCAATGCAAATATCGCTATCGCCCTGCATGGCGTTCGCTGTCATGGCCACAATAATTGGCTGCTCTCCGGTCATCTGTCGTATTTGTTTTGTGGCCTCAAGGCCATCGAGTATGGGCATTTGTACATCCATGAACACGAGATCAAATGCACCCTCACGCACAGCATCCACTGCCTCCTGTCCATTTTGAACGATTACCGGGCTGTACCCGAGCTTGCTCAGCACCCTCTCGGCTAGTTTTTGATTGACCAGGTTGTCCTCGGCAATCAGCACTTTGAGTGCGTGCTTTTTCGAAAACTCTGCGTTCAACTGGTTAGATGTTGCTGGCTCCTCTTTTGGTTTATGTGTTTTCCCCTTTAGTTGGTCGATAATAGCCTTATAAAGCTCACTTTGGCGAACTGGCTTTGTGAGTACGGCAGCAAACAGGTCTGTGTACGTCTTGTGATGATCGTTTCCCAGGGAACTCAAGAGGATAATGGGCGTATCCTTATGTAGCTTTTTCAAACTTTTTGCCAGTGTCACTCCGTCCATTTCCGGCATGTGCATGTCTGTGATGATGAGGTCGAAAGCACCTTGTCGTTTCACCAGTTCGATGGCTTCGCTGCCCGATGTGGCGACTGAGGCCGCCAGCTTCCACAGCTCTAGCTGGTTGCTCAAAATCTTCAAATTGGTAGAATTATCATCAATCACGAGCACCTTCTTTCCCTCCAATCCTGCAACATTGAAATGCACGTATGTGCGCAGCGCCTGCTGGCTGGTGCCAACAACTATATTGAAGGAAAATACTGTGCCAATGCCAGGCGTGCTTTGCACCTCAATTTCCCCACCCATCAGGCCTACAAGTCGCTCGCAGATGACCAGGCCAAGACCAGTTCCGCCATACTCACGGGTGGTTGAGCTATCGACCTGTGAAAATGGCTTAAAGAGGCGTTCAATCTTGTCTTCCTGAATTCCTATTCCTGTATCGCTAACATCAATTTGCAGTCCCAATGTTCCATTTGAGCTATCGCCCAGTTTTACATTGACGAAAATTTCTCCATCCTTGGTGAATTTGATAGCATTGCTAACAAGGTTTACCAATACCTGTTTCAATCGGTGACTATCCCCCACTACTTGCGTAGGCACATTGTAGCCAATTTGGTAGATGAGGTCAAGCCCTGCCACAGTCGCTCTGTTAGCGAACATGTCCAGCACTTCTTCGATGCAGTTTCTCAGGTCAAAATCTTTTTCTTCGAGCTCGATATTGCCTGATTCAATTTTTGAGAAGTCGAGTATGTCATTGATAACGCTAAGGAGCCCTTCACCGCAAATTTTGATCGTTGCGGAGTATTCCTTTTGTTCGTCGTCAAGTGGGGTTTCTGCTAAAAGAGAGGCCATCCCCAACACACCATTCAACGGTGTTCGTATTTCGTGACTCATCGTAGCCAGGAAAACGCTTTTGGCTTTGTTGGCTTTTTCTGCGTCCAACCTTGCCTGCCGCTCCTGATTCGTGGATTTCTCCAGCTGTTTGGTTCTTTCCTCTACCTGCTTTTCGAGTCTGAATTTTTGACTTTTTACTCTTCCCATCTTAATTCGGTAGTAACCTACCAGAAGGCCTGCCACAGCGAAGCTGGAAAATACTTTGAACCACCATGTTAGCCAAAAAGGTGGAAGAATTTCAATTTCAAGCTTAGCTACATTTTCTGACCAATTACCTTCGTTGTCCAATCCTTTGACCAAAAAGATGTAGTTGCCTGGATCCAGGTTCGTGTACGTGGCGGAATTTTTATTACCAACTTTATTCCACTCCTCATCAAATCCTTCCAGCATATACTGGTACTGCTTCCTTTCGGAGGTGGTGTAGTTAAGTGACGCAAATTCAATGGTTAACACGGCTTGCTCAAATGAAAGAGTCACCTTGTCGGCCTCGGTAATATGACGTTTCAGTTTGTACTTGCTTTTGTCGGCAGCAGATATGGGCAGTTCTTCATTGAACACCTTGAAACTTGTCAAAACTATTGGAGGATCGAACGAAACGCTTTCTATGCTGTCCGGGTCAAAAACATTGAAACCATCATTTCCCCCGAAATAGAACATTCCGTTGCTGGATCTGAGGTAAGCGTGGTCCTTAAATTCCGCTTTCTGGAGTCCATCGGAGGCCGTGTAGTTTTTTATTTCCTTTTTGCCCGGGTTATATTTCGAAATACCGCCATTGGTGCCTATCCAAAGGTTGCCTTGCTCGTCTTCAATCACACCACCTACTGTGTTGTTAAGCAACCCATTTGCCGTCTGAATAACTTCGACAGACTGCCCGGTCTTGTCTACTATGTTTAGTCCATTGTCGGTACTCACAAGTATGTTGCCCCTGGAGTCTTTGGTAAGATTCGATATCATATTGCTTGATATCTTGCCATTGTCAAACAACGAGAACTCCTTTGTCTGTCTGTTAAGAATGTTCACTCCTCCACCGTGGGTGCCAATCAATAGATTGCCCCTCTCATCTTCCAGAAACGACGTTACATTGATATTCGAAAGGCTTTTTGAATTACCTTCTTCGACGACAAATCGCTCAAAACCGTTAGATTCCTTGTCGAATCGGTTCAGCCCTCCATGGTAGGTACCAACCCAAACAGTTCCTTCGTGGTCCTGGTACAAGCTCCATACATTATTGCTACTGAGGCTGTTCGGGTCAGCAGGGTCGTTCTTGTAATGCGTAAAAGTGTTTTTCTTTCTATTGAATACTGTAAGTCCATCGCCCCAGGTTCCAATCCAAAGGTTGTCCTCATTGTCCTTGATCACCGTGAGCACATAGTTTCCGCAGATAGTATTGGGATCTCCTTCGACGTGCTCGTAATGAACAAAGGACTTATCCGCTTCATTGAACAAATTCAGCCCACCGCCATCGGTGCCAATCCAAACATTTCCTTCGTCTTCCTCAAGAAAACAGAGTACCATATTATTGCTAAGGCTGTTGGTTGACTGATTGTGCTGATAGTGGCCAAATTTATTAACATCCTTGTCGACAAAATTTACGCCACCATTGAACGTCCCAATCCACATGGTTCCTTTGGCGTCTGCGAGAAAAGACCATATTGAATTGCTTTTCAGACCAAACTCACCTTCGCTCTTGGCGTAGTCAACAAAGGTGCCTGCTGCGGGGTCGTAAATCACAAGCGATCCGTTCTCGTGGCCGATCCAAATATTCCCTTCATCGTCTTCTCCAAGGGCATGAATCATTTCGTTACCCATTCTCTTTTGGGTTTGAACCTTGCTTACTTTCCCGCTTTCGTAGTCAAATAAATGCAAGCCGCCGCCGCCCGTACCAATCCATAGTCTTCCCTTTTTATCCTGATAAATTGCCCTGACATAATTGCTGGCCAATGGCGAGGTTGAGTCCGCCGGATCGTTGGCAAAGTGTGTAAATGTTGAATTTTTTCTATCCAAAAGGTTAAGTCCGCCTTTGTTTGTCCCGACCCAAACATTATCGCCTTTGTCGACATATACCGCCTCCACATTCTTGTCACTTAACGTCAGGCTGTCGGCGGGGTCGTGACTGTAGTGGGTGAACTTTTGCGTCCTTTTGTCAAAAAACTCGAGCCCAGAGCTCTCTGTGCCTATCCAAAGGTTACCCTGGCGATCCTGGGCCAAACTGACGGCAATGTTACTGGCAATGCTTTCAGGATCGTTACTGTTGTGTTGAAACCTTTGAAAACTATCGGCAAACCTGTCGTACCTATTTAGCCCTCCACCTTCCGTGGTTATCCACAGATTATGATTTTCATCTTCTACAATACCAGTTATCAGATTGGCGCCCAGGGTGGTACTGTCTTTAGTGTCATGGCTGTAAACGGTAAAATTATAGCCATCATACTTGTTGAGCCCGTCACGGGTACCAAACCAAAGGAAACCACGGCTGTCCTGCAGAATGCAGATAACATTGGTATTGGAAAGACCGTCGTCAATGCTAAGCTGGCCAAATTTAAAGTTTTTGTTTTGGGCCACCAGAAGGTCGGATGAAAGCAGAAGCATGGCAAAAACAAGTGCCAAAGGTCGCAGTGAGAGTGCAAGTGAATATTTCATAAGAGAGTGTAGGGTGAGTGCAGGAGGTACAATGTGTTGCAAGGAGTCGGTGCTAAGTTATGTCTGCCTCCAGTTCGATATCTATTGCCAATTGAAGCAAGGCTGCGCTGAGTGTGGAAGTGTAACGAGCGATCAGCACTGGATGCTGAGCGTAAAATGCGTCTTTAACCTTCTCGATTAATCTATTTAATTCGTCATCATTAATCATATCGATACTTACAGTAACCTTATGACATATTGTTGTGAAGGTTGCCAGATCTCCAGTCTGAGCTGACTCTTGTAATGCTTTATGAAGCTCCTTTACATTGTCAATCAGGAGAAAGCACAGTTCTTTTTTAAATTCCTGATCATTGTCTGCATAAAGTTCAAAGTCGATATTCAGTGACTTTGGCTGTTCGATCGATGTTGATGTGTTCATATCATTAATTTAAGAGAGGCAAGTTATTTATGTTTGGCGCAAGGAGTGAAAACCATAGCTGACCAATTCATACGATTATACCTAAATTATATGACCGTAAATTTACAAGCCGCCCGGGGGGCATTTTTTGGTTTACACGGGTGTTTCTTACATCCGTAGTTAAATCGCTCTAAACGAAGGAATTGGGGACGATCACCGAAAGGGGAAGGAATTAGCACTATTTTGGCGCTTCCAACAGCACTTGTTGAGTTCCCTCATCAGGCACAAACCTTTAAATGAAGACAGAAAGGTTACATGTTCGACCAGGCTTTATCTGATGTGCCAGTGACCTGAAAACGAAAAAAAGCTGCCCCTTTCGAGGCAGCTCCACTCTATAAACTCACTGGGTAATTAATATTTAGCAGGCTTGTTGGGGCCTGGCAGCGACTTTTGAATAAAGTCTCTGATGTGGTCATTGGAGGTCACCAGGTCTTCTGCCCTCAGGTACATCATGTGGCCGCTTCTGTAGCCCTCCCAGCGCAGTCTGTCCTTCAGCTTACCACTGGGATCCATTTGCCACATCGAATACTTGGCGTTGAAGTAGTCGGTGCCACCATCGTAATAGCCCGACTGGATCATTACGTGCATGTAGGGGTTTTGGGCCATGGCCTGGCGCAGGTTCTCACCGGTTTGATCGCCGCTTCTGTCCCATGGGTGCACTGGCCCGAAAAGGTTGTATTGTAAATCTGTTTTGAAGTTGAGCACGTCTCTCAGGTAGTAGTTGATCGCCGGAGCAAACTCGTGGTTCCACATGGTCAGCGCAGGGTCGTAGTCACGGCGGTCGCCCGCATCTTGCCTGTCAATTCCTTTGTAGCGGCTGTCGAGCCTGCCAATAGTCATTCCCTGGTCTCTTAGCAGCTCCTTCCAGTAAAAGTTGGTAGGTATCGCCAAATTGTGCTGAAGTAGCACCGACTCCTTTATGCCAGAGTATCTGGACATTTTAGCGGCCACCTCTTTCCTTTTTGCTTCAGTGATAAACCCACCTCTGGTCATAGCTGGAATCACCTCGTCGATGGTGTATGCTTCAACTTCGGGTAAAATATCATCAAGGTCTTTGGCCTGTAAATCGGCGGGAAGCATTTTATGGTACCAGGCAGTAGCGGCATAGTAAGGCAGATACAACGCATCATGCACGGGGCCGTCACGGTCAATTCCAAGGCCTGTAGGCGATACAAGGATCACCCCATTAAAGTACATCCAATGTGCGTTTTGCAGCTCCAATGCCAAACCTGAAACCCTGGTGGTGCCGTAGCTCTCCCCAATGATGTATTTGGGCGATGACCATCTGCTTACTCTCGACACAAACACATCCAGCCAGTCGGCCAGGTATTTGATGTCTGCGTTCACACCAAAAAACACTGACTTCTCTGCTTTTGGATCCAGTATGCGGGAAAACCCAGTGTTTACAGGATCGATATAAACAATGTCGGCCACATCGAGAATCGAATTAGGGTTCTCCTTCACCCCATATGGCTGTAGAGGATAACCTTCGCTGTCGATATTCAATACCACCGGACCAGTGTAAGCGATGTGCATCCACACCGATGCTGAGCCAGGCCCGCCGTTGAACGAAATCACGAGCGGTCTGTTGACCTTGTTCGTGATGTCAGTTCTTTCATAATAAGTATAAAACATGGAGGCTATTACTTTGCCATCCTCGCTCCATACTGGCTGAGTTCCAGCTGTGGCTTTGTATGGGATTTTCTTGCCTTTAATCGTTACCTCGTGAGTGGTAGTGACCGCCGATTCTGCTGGCAAGGTTCGTTCCGGCATTGCTGTCGCTTTCTCCTGGGCTTTGGCCACGGAAGCAGCACAGAAGATTAGCAGCAAACTTCTTAAAAGTATCTTTTTCATCATGATTGGTAAATGATAGTTGATTTAAGTCCCCGAAAAATAGACATATGTAAAGTTCGTTTGCTCAGAATCTTGATAGAAATCTCCTTGAGATGTTGAGTGGTAGCCACTGATGGAAGAATGTGCAACGGGCACTCAAAAAATGAAGCCGCCCCAAAAGCTCAAGTCGGTGTCTTGGCTTTTGAGGTAGCTTTTTCTTCTTTGTCAGTGCTTTCTACCTTTTACTGTTGATGTCGACCATTCCACTGTAATCAGCCTTGATTTTACTTAACAAGTTCGATAGCTCATCGTAACGGTCATATGCGTCTTTTCCTGGCATCTGGTCAGCCCTGTTCAACATGAAAGAAAGGTACCGGATTTGATCAACTAACATCGGCTGCATGTATATCCCTTCCGGGGTGGTCACCTGGTCCTGAAGCGACTGAAGCGCAGCCAATTTCTTCCTGGCATTTCCTGACTTGTTTCCGTTCAGGGCCTTTACCGCTTGCTTAATATCATCCTCCAAATGGCTAGCCTCTGACAATAAATCTCTTACCTGCAGTGCCAGCTTTTCCTGAGCCAGCAGCTCTTCCTGAGTAACGCCAGCGTCAGCAGCTTTCGGGTCGATCAGCACATCGAAGCTTTCGCTATAGGTATTACCAGCAATGGTAAACTTGGCTGTGTAAGTTCCGGGAGATATCATAGGGCCGTTGCTAAACGCTCTGCGTGTGTCAGCACTCCAGGCACCCACATGTGTCATATCCCATTGAAAGCGGTTGGTACCCACTTTGTTTGGCAGTCCTGGCTTGCCTCCTTTTGTAAAGAAGCCGGTGGCCATATCGGTCGTTCCCTTGTCAGTCTTGGGTCTGCTGGCGCTGGTGAACGAACTGACGGTGTTTCCGTCTTTATCGGTAATTTCCAGAATAATGTCCGACTCGGCTTTGTCTTTAAGGTAATAATCGATGGTGACGGCAGCGTCGGGATACTCTGGGTATTTCCCTTCTCCATTATATCTGTAGCGGAACCTATGAGCTACTTCGGGTTTGAACAAATGAGCTCCTTTTGATGAAACTGTCTTGATCGAATGCAGCGCACTAATATTGTCCATTATGTAGAATCCTCTTCCCATAGTGGAAAGTATCAGGTCATTGCGAAACACCTTGATATCGGTGATGGGTGTCACAGGAAGGTTTTGCTGAAATGACTCCCAGTTAGCTCCGTCATCGAAAGAAATGTACAGCCCAAATTCTGTGCCTGCATAAAGTACCCCCTCCTTTTCCGGGTCTTCCCGAATCGTTCTTG
Source organism: Imperialibacter sp. (assembly GCF_040222385.1). Classification (GTDB taxonomy): domain Bacteria; phylum Bacteroidota; class Bacteroidia; order Cytophagales; family Cyclobacteriaceae; genus Imperialibacter. The sequence continues at coordinate 205,099 of NZ_JAVKDF010000022.1, read as the reverse complement.
TTGGGTGATCGTCGGGAATACCGTTGGTGATAGCCGTCCAGTTACTACCGTAGTCAGTAGTTTTAAAAAGGTAAGGCTTCCAGTCACCTAGCTGATAGCGAAGCACAGCCACATACGCCTTTCCTTCCTGGTGCGGAGACGGCTCTACGCAGTCAACCCTGCCGCCCTTCGGCATATTGGGCGTCACATTGGCCCAGGTTTTGCCTCCGTCTTTGGTTACGTGCACAGGGCCATCGTTGGCACCCACCCAAATCAAACCTTCTTTCAGCCGTGATTCATTGATATCATAAATAGTGCTGTAGTACTCTTCTCCAGTCACATCACGGGTAATAGGGCTTCCCGAAATCACCTGCTTGTCGGTTTCGAAAGCTGTGAGGTCGGGTGAAATAATTTCCCATGTTTTACCATCATCCACTGTCTTGTGCAAATACTGCGAGCCATGATAAACCACTCCCGGTGTGTGGAATGAAGCGTGAATCGGTGCTACCCGTTGAAACCGGAATTTAAGATCTTTGGGGTTGTGTCCGTAAATATTTGAAGCACCAACGTAGTACTGCTTTTCCTGGCCCGTCCGCTTGTCATACACTCCGAAGCGACCTTTACAATTCGAATAGATAATGTTTGGATCACCAGGTTTTGGCACTGCCGGGCCTGTTTCGCAACCTCCCACTGCCATCCAGTAGCCGACAGCTCCTGATGGGTGATCATAAGGTGGGGCGCTAGGCACTGCTATCGTTGAATTGTCCTGCTGACCAGCATACAGCCAATAAGGATATTGGTCATCTACTTCCACCTGGTAGAGCTCTGCCGTTGGCTGATTGTTTTGTGTTGACCATGAGATACCTCCATTGAGGGTCACATTGGCGCCGCCGTCATTGGATTGTATCCAAATCATCGAATCATTGGGGTTGATCCAAAGGTCGTGGTTATCTCCGTGGGGAGGATTAAGCCTTGTCCAGGTTTTACCGCCATCTCTGGACCTGATGCCTGGGTTAGCCTGAGAGAAAACGTCAGATGCATTAAGCGGATTTACATCCACATTGGTATAATAAAACGGTCTGTTGACCAGATCTTCGTTGTCGCTTACATGGACGAAAGATTCCCCCTGGTCGTCGGAGCGATAAAGCCCCTGCTCCTTTACTGGAGCTTCAACAATGGCATAGAGCCTGAGCGGGTCAGCCGCACTCACTCCGAGGTCTATTTTGCCTATAAGACCTTCAGGCAGACCTTTTGTCTTTTTTTCCCAGGTTTTGCCTCCGTCTTTCGACTTGTATATTCCGCCCTCCTGGTATCCCCCACTGATGATTGTCCAGGGTGTTCTTTTGAATCTATACATGGAGGCGTACACAATATTTGGGTTATTGGGTGCGAATTCAAGATCTACTGCACCTACCGAGTCGGAATCATAAAGCACCTTGTCCCAGGTAGCGCCGCCATCAGTCGATTTATAAACGCCCCGCTCTTCATTGTTTTGAAATGCCTGCCCCATGGCTGCCACAAAAACTGTTTTTGGGTCGGTCGGATCAATCTCCACAGCGCCAATCTGCCCAACTTTCTCAAGGCCCAGGTGGCTCCAGGTTTTCCCTGCATCAGTTGATTTGTATACACCTTTTCCTGTGATCACATTGGAGCGGATGCCGTCAGTGCCTGTACCAACGTAGATAATATTTGGATCGGTGGCCGCTACTCTGATGGCACCGATTGAGCCAGTGGCAAAATACCCGTCCGATACGTTTTTCCAATTGATGCCATAGTCGGTAGTTTTCCAAACTCCGCCACCAGTTGCTCCCATATAAAATGTGCCTGGCTCGCTTGGAACACCCGTCACCGTAGTTACACGGCCACCCCGGGTTGGTCCAACATTCCGAAACTGAAAGGCCTGGTATATTTGTTTTTCTGACGGCTGAGCCTGCAAAGGAAAATTAGCCAAAAGAGCCAAAAAAACGGCACCGGCGGCATTTAGGAGGGCACTTTTTTTCATGAGTAAGGTCGCTTGTTCTAATGTCCCGAAGTTAGAAAAGTTGGTTCACAGGGTTAAGCCGTTTGTATAAAACTAGCTTACTGCGAAAACTATGACCAGATTGAGACCACTAACTCTGCTCCTCTGCCGTCTTCTTTCTCGACGATTGCTTACCCATGCCTCTGGTAAGCTTTGACACGTGACCCTGTACCATTCGGTCGACCTTTTCTCCTTTTCCTGACAGCTTACTTCTCATAAAGCTCTCAAGCGGCATGAGACAAAAAGCCACCGCTACCTGTAGAAAGAAGGACAAAACCGGCGAAGAATCTGTCTCAAAATTTGCCTCGACGATTGTCTGGATAAACTCAATGATCATGATGATTGTGAGGAAGGTAAGCAAGCGATTAAGCACCAGCACAACCATTCGGTCGCTTTTCGTAAGTCTTGAGCTCAAAAACAGCAGCATAGCGAAAAACAGAAATTCAGCCGCATAAAACCAGGGCCGCTGCCAATATGGTGGCACAACTGTGAAGAAAATGGATTCAAGCGGCTTCACGACTCCAAAGCTATTGCGGGTTTCTACTTGTAGCTCATACTTATCGGACGGCAAATACGAGAATTGAATCGTATTGTTATTAGGCGACCACTCCGACCATTGCTCATTCAAACCAAGCAATCGGTACCTGTACTCTATCTTAAGGATACCCGAATATTCCGTTTGATGGTAGAAAAAGCTCAGCGAGCTGTTCTCCTGTTCCACTCGCAATTTTGTACCTATCGGAAGTAATTGATTATTGACCGATCTGATGTGCTTCAGGAACGGATTGTAATTGGCCTCAAATGCCTTGTTGTGGTCGATGCGATAGAAATTGTTATCAGCGGTCACCACCCACAAATCCCCGTCTTTTTCAAAGTCAAGTGAAACAATATGGTCAAAAAGATTAAGAAAAGTAAAGGCGCCATTGGCCTCGGTTTTGGAGCCCATTTTATGCCAAAACCGTCCATCAGATACGAGCAAATGCCCGGCGGAACTTATGTAGCGGCTGGGTTCTGACATGCCCAGCCAGTCAAACTTCTCAAGTGTATCACCCGTCAGCTTGAAAAAGCCTTTTGCGTGCATAAATACCACGCCAAGGTTGGCATCGTCAATGCCCATTACGGGGTCAAGGTAGTCGTTCTTGATGGGGACTTCCCCAGCCTCGACAAGGGTATTATTCTCAATCTTAGCCCAATAAAGCTTCTGCGAGGTACACAGCCAGATTTTGCCGGTTCTGTCTTTGAAAATGAATTGGATAAAGTCATCTACATTCTCAAGCAAGATGGTTTCTTTCCATTTTCCATCTTCGTTCACAACTGTTAGCAGCCCGCCCCGGTAGGTTGATATCAGAATAAGGTTCTGCGCATCGTCATAAAACACTCTCCTCACCGCCTCTGAATATATTTGAACTGCTGCATCTTCCTTAACAATAAAAACGCCTGCCAGACCAGCAGCCATCATTTCATCATCATTAATGGGCACCAGCTGGTTGATTCGGCCTTCTACCCCCTTTATTTTCTTATAAACATAAGTGATGCTTTGCAACTCCTTCTTCACCCTTCTCACCATGACCGGCTCTGCCGTAGTAACCTTCTTTTTCCCTCCAATTTGACTTCTTGCCTTGGCGATGGCGGAAGCGACAACGGCTTTCTTAGGTGCCTCCGGTTCTTTTTTCTCCTCTTCCTTGTCTTCTTCCCCCTTATTCTTTTTCAAAAAGGAAAACAAGCCACCCTTCTTCTTTTTATCATCTTCCGGTTCTTCTTCGGCCACAGGCTCCTTTGTCGTCTCATCTACTTTCTCATCTTTCTTATTGAAACGCAAAAACGAAAAAAGGCCGTCGCTATCCTTTTTGTCTTCCTTTCTGTCGTCGGCAACGGTTAGCTGCGTGTCGGGATTCTTTTTTATATAGTAGACGATCTCGTCAAAGTTCTTGACCTGATCCAGATAAAAGAGCCCCAGGTTGGTACCGGCAAATACTCTTTCGTCGAAATGCCGGGAAGTGTAAAGCGTGCCATCAAGGCCCGGGTAGTAGTTGTAAGACTTGAACGGGATATTTGGTGACACTCTGGTGTATCCATAAGGATGCGCAACCCATAGGCCGGTGTCTTTGTCTCTGAATAATGTCTGGGTTTCGTTATCGGGCAGGCCGGTGTGGAAATTGACGATCTGATCCAGCTTTCTTCCCTTGACATCTACGAACACAACCCCACCTCGTAACGTACCCACTGCCACAAGTTCATCACTCATCCATGTCACGGAAAGAATCCTTGCTTCCTCCAGATACCCCTCATCGTCGAGTTTTAGCGGCACTAGTTGACCGCCGACGATCTGGTAGAGTTCATTTTTTCTATTGGCCCCAATCCATTGGTTACTGGCCGACTCACTCCACCCCAGCCAGGGGCCATTCTCTACAAATCTCGAAGGTAGCACTCCCTGTCCCTTGATCAGAAAGGTAGTGTCTGCATTGAAGGCAACAAGCTTTGAGTCAAAAACACCAATTTGTGTGACAGGTAGTGCCGTGGCTATTTTTTCCAGTTTTTCTGACAACGGACTATAGGCAAAAGCACTTTTCCCGTCAGTCATCACAAGCTCTTCACCATAACTAATGAGCTGTGTCATGGAGAGAGTCTGACTTGAAGAATCGTTCAGGCTTTGGAAAGCCAGGTTTCCAAAACCGTCAGTTGTGAGCATGCCAAAGCCATACGTACCTGCCAGGTAAATTATGGAGTCGTTAAGAGAAATAGAGAAGGTTGGCCCGGGGGTTTCTATCAGATCCCAGCTAGTGCCATCAAACTGCAAAAGCCCCTGTCTGTTGGCAAAGTACAGCCTCCCAAAATCATCTTGCTGGATGCTATAATTGATTTGATCCCTTTTGTTTTCAATGGGAGTAAAATGAGTTTGGTAGTAGTAGCCCGATTGGGCTACCGCCGTAGGTGTAATTGACAGAAATAGAAGCAGGCCAACAAGTAAACGTCTCATATGGGATCAAGGTCGAACCCCTAAATTACGGAATTTCGGAATGCCAAGTAACTGCAAACGATTAAGAAGTTGTGAATACTTTTTGAAAGGCAGTGTTGGGATTTCGGGCTTACTTGAATACCAACTGAAGCCAGCCGTAAAACTCCATTAGCCAGGCCACCCCGACGTGAAGCACGACACCTCCCCATATGTTCCGACTGTTAAGGGAAATGATACCCAAAACATAGCCTCCAATAGCTGAGCTGATAGCTTCAGTCATGGGCTTGCCGAAGTGCAGAAAAACGTAAGACGGCACCATAACAAGCACGGCATAGGCCCCAAAATACCTATAGAAAGCCAGCATGAGCACACCTCTGTAGAATAGCTCAACCGACACGAAATCACTCCCGTACGCTATTTCGTAGATCAGCAAAGGCCACCATTGACTTATGCCTAACTCGGTAGCTAGTTCCGGTCCTTTGGTACGCATGTAGCGAGGATAGTAGGCCTGCAAGTCCTGAAAAAAAGAAGCAAGGCCTATCACTACCACCATACCCAGAAACAACAGTGCGTAAGGCTTCCAGTCCCAGTGAGTAGAACGCAATCCGTAAAATGATTTGTACTTGTCCCTCTCGAACAGCAGATATAAGATCACCACGGGCAGCAAAACATTAACGAGGCTGTCTGCCTTTCTAAATGTGTAGCTGGCAAAATAGTATTCGTTGCCATTCAGACCGGCGACAAAACCGTCGAATGGTTTCCAGTATTGCGACAAGCCCGACACCGCAAACACCAGAACGGCCCGTAACCAAAAGCCAGTGTCTTTTACCCAGTCCTTTTCTCCCTTGAAATGATAAACAAGCAAGGCTGCAACGATGAAAGGAAACATATTGAATGCAGCAACTAACACCCAGCGTAACGCCGGACTATGACCTTTAATGACGTACTCATCGTAAAAGTCGAGGGAAAAGTTGAAACCAACACTGATACCAATGAACAGTAATAGGCTCAGGTAGAGGCCTGGATGAAAATTGGCCTTTTGAAAATCTATCAACTGACGAACAAGTGCTTTCATATTAGAATCTATAGCTGATTTTTGCTCGCATATACCGGTGGTTTTCAGCGCCCTTCACTTCTCTGGAAGTAGTTTTAAATGATAACTCGAAGTCAGCCTTTTTGTAAGCCAGCACAGCACCGTAGGTTTGACGCAAAACCGCTTTTTCCGAACGTTCATGGTACATGCTCTCCGGCCCAATAAAGTTACCATCGATGGTGGCATTATAAAGCACGTAACTTCCCTGCCAGCTTGCCACCAGGTACCACTCAATGAGCTTACCACTCCCCTTTGCTGCATTCAAAAGACTGTTGGTCAAATGACTTTTATTCAGGCTTCCCGGCAACCCATATCTCAATGTCACTTCTTGCGATACTTGATCGAGCACCGTGCCTACAGACATGGATGTGGAGCTCACCACGTCCAGTTTTTCACTAATCGCCCATTGCTTTAAATATGATGGTGTCAACATCAGCACCGGCGTGTTGTTGATCTGGTAGTCCCAACCCCTCGGAAGCCGTATGCCCAGACTGCCGTGCCACCAACGCATCAACTCCGCCGTTTGGATTGCCGGGCCGAGCCAACCCACATCAGCTTTCATGGTAAAAGCACTTGATGGTCTAAGATAATTCAGCTGAACTCCCAGGGTGGCCATCCCAGCATAAGGTCGATCAAGCTGCTCTAACTTATCCCAAAGGATGTTTTTAGGTGTATAGATGTAATGAGAGAAAACAACCTCGGAAGAGTATATGCTTCCTTCTTTCGGGCGACTGAAAGGTAGTCGGCTTTTCAAACTGCTGTATGACGCAAATACGCCGCTTGAGTAGTATCTGTCATAACTAGTGAAGAAGTATGCGTCGTTGTCAACTGTGAGTTGAACCTGCCTCAAAAAGGTGCTATCCGGATCGCTCTCAGCGATGGCATTAAACCCCCACGGCCACCCCTGAAATCCAAACACTAAACATAAAAGGAAGTTGATCTTTCGGGCCATCAAAAAGCGACTTTCAGGGCGTTCTTTTTTCGAAGGGCTGAAGTTAAGCTATTTTTCAGATTCGGTCATCCCATGCTTTGGGCAACTTCCGAAGCCGTGAGTAGAAAAAATGGGTAGAAAAGCAAAGCCCCGATAATTATCGGGGCATGCTTAGTATATGAGTATTAGCACAGTAATGCCTAAATATCGAATAAAATTTGAATAAATCTTAATATTACCGTATTAAGGATTATGTCTCACTACATATATTTAACGAAAATAGTTGGGTGATCTATCAACAGCCTATCCCGTAAATCACCCCTATTTCCTCAAAAACCTATCCTCAAACTTCCTCCGGTTGCCGCACCAAACGTTGAGGCGTCCCTACTCATATACTAAATTTTTCTATCAAGCTTCACCTCCTGAAGATCGGACTTGCTCACCTTTTTATTGAAGGAGACAATGTCCTTTTCGAGGATGGTCCGATAAGATGTCATGTGCCCATCGAGCTCTCCTTTCAAGAGGTCAAATACCTCGTAAGAGCCCTTGGTTGGTTTTCCGTCGCCACTTTCTACACTCTTTCGCAGGTAGGCCAGCCTGTTGTTCAACCTTATCGGGAAATTCAACGGATCTTGCGAACTCTGATTTTTCACCTGATAAAGCGCTTCCTCAACGGTAGAAAGCTTAGACAAAAGCACCTCGGCGTCCTTTTTCAAAGCCTTGTTCTGCAACACCAGCGTGTCGATTTGCGCTTTCAACAAACGGATGTCTTTTACGGTCTGATTAGCCATGGAGGTAGCATTTTTTATCTTCATTGCCAGCTCAAACTGCTCTTTCACATCTGCTTCCGTCACGCCTGTAATCCTTGGGTCAAGCGCCACTTCAATATTCTTGGTTTGCACTTCACCATTGACAGCTACGCTCACTGTATACTTTCCCGGAGGTGCATAAGGCCCGAGCTGTGGCCTGGCAGACCATATAATCATGCCCTCAAAGTCGACAGCACCGGGATACCTTAAGTTCCACTCATACTTATTGAGTCCCTGAGCGGTAGTTGGTGCCGTAGGCAGGCTTCCATACCACCTGGCCGACTCATCTTCGTCCTTCTTTGGCTCTGGTAACGTCCCCTTTTCCTCCAAAATCACGGTACCACTGGCGTCCTTAATGGTAACAACTACCTCATCGGCCTGTTTTGGCAGGAAGTAGCTGATTGTAGCACTTTCCACTCTTCTAACAGCCCTGTCAGGCTCAAAAAGCGTATAGTTGGGATTGCCAGAAAGCCTGGCATACTCTCTCAGTGGCCCAATATCATCCAAAATATAGACCGACCTGCCATGTGTGCCCGCCACTAAATCTCTGTCGGTCACCATCAAATCGGCGATTTGCGTGTCTGGCATGTTTAGCTGCAGGGCATTCCAATTGGCACCATCATCAAACGACACCCAAACGGTGTGCTCTCCACCTGCATACAGCAAGCCTGGAACTTTGATATCCTCTCTGATAGTATGCAGGTAATCATCTGATCTGATGCCGCTGATTATTTTTGTCCATGTTTTGCCATAGTCGTGAGTTTTCCACAGATATGGAGCCCTGTCATCCATTTGATAGCGCTTTCCAGCTACATATGCAGTGCCTGGGTGATGACGTGAAGCATCGATGACACTCACCCTTGTGTCCTTTGGCATATCGGGCGGCGTGATATTGCTCCATGTCTTCCCAAAGTCTCTCGTAATATGTACCAGGCCATCATCTGAGCCAGCCCAAATCGTGTTGACATCGTGGTAGCTGGGTGCCAACGCAAACACGGTCGCATAAATCTCAGGCCCGTTCATATCCATGGTGAGTGCTCCACCTGACATGCCTAGCGTGGCCGGGTCGGCGTAGGTCAAATCAGGGCTTATCTTTTGCCATGACTGGCCTTCATCGGCAGACACCCACACATGCTGTGAGCAAGTAAAAAGAAGGTTATTGTCTACAGGTGAAAACACGATAGGAAATGTCCATTGCCAGCGTTCAGGCAATGATGACGAAGGTTCACCTGAAAAGAAGCGTGGATAAACCTGCACGTCTCTTTCATGACCTGTTGCCCTGTTATAGCGTGTCAATAGTGCTCCCTGGCTTCCTGCGTAGAAAATATCTGGGTTCTTAGGATCCTGAGCGATGTAGCCGCTTTCTCCACCACCTGGTGAATAGTAGTACTCGGTTTTCGGCCCTCTGGCGGTCATAAAATCCCAACCGTCGCTTGGAATACACATCGTGGAATTGTCTTGCTGAGCTCCACAAATGTGATATGGAAAGTCGTTAGTCACCATAATGTGATAAAACTGAGCCGTTGGGAAGTCCAGATCGGTCCAGGTTTTGCCACCGTTTACCGACACAGTGCCACCACCATCATTGGAAGCGATCATGCGCATGGGGTCGTTGGGATCAATCCAGAGATCGTGGTTGTCACCATGTGGCGGCCTGATTGTGACGTCAAACTTTTCACCGCCATCGGTAGACTTATAAAAGCCCACGTTTAACCCATATACCGTATTCTCGTCTTTTGGATCGGCGTAAATACGGCTGTAGTAAAACGCTCTTTGCCTGAGCTTGCGTTCGTCGTTCACCTGCTTCCAGGTTTTGCCAGCGTCGTCAGAGCGAAACACACCGCCATCGTTGGCTTCAACAACAGCCCACAGCCTGTTTGGATTAGCTGGCGAAACTGTCACACCAATTTTACCGACAGGCCCTTTCGGCAACCCAGGGTTCCTGGTGAGTTCAGTCCATGTATCGCCACCGTCAATTGACTTATAAAGGCCGCAGTCAGGGCCACCACCCCACATTTTGTAGGGCGTGCGGTATACTTGCCAGATAGTGGCATAAACTACCTTTGGGTTTGTTCTGTCAATGATGATATCAACACCGCCTGCTTTATCACTTTTGTAAAGCACTTTTTTCCAGTTCTTACCGCCGTCGGTTGTTCTGAAAATGCCTCTTTCTTCATTATTTCCATAAGGATGCCCCAGTGCAGCCACAAACACGATATCAGGATTCGTTGGGTCAACTCGCATCCTGGCAATCGCCTGGGTCTCTTTCAAACCAATGTTTTGCCAGGTTTTGCCAGCATCTACCGACTTGTAAACACCATCTCCCTGCATGATATTACCTCTGAACTGGGTTTCGCCGGTTCCTATATACACAATGTCGGGATTGGTTTCCGACACGGCCACGGCACCCACCGATGAGCTGGTCAGCTGGCCGTCGGTTACTGGTTTCCAGGTAGTGCCGCCATCAACAGTTTTCCAGAGGCCACCACCTACTGCCCCAAAGTAGTATTCGTTCGGCCGGGAGGGACTTCCTGACGCACCCAGCGACCTTCCTCCCCTGTTAGGCCCCACATTTCTCCATTCAAAGGCTTTGGTTAACAAAGTATCAAGGGTAGTAATAGGCTTCGTGGGATAGCCTTCCGGCAGTTGCCTCGCTTTGATTGTAAACGAGAGCAAAATGCCCGTAACAAGTAAATAGTATCTGTTTAACTTCATATAATAATTGATAAATTGAACGATAGGGTAATATAGGGAGCGAACCATTTCACAGGAAGCCGCTAATGGAAAAGCCTTTAAGACCCTGAAAAATCAGCTACTATTTACTCCTTCACACCAGGATTGACCCAAAGGTGGCTGAACCAATGCCAATGACCGTCGCTGTCTTTTATGGTAAGGGTGTACAGGGTTCTCCTGCTTCTCAGAGCGCTGCCTGGTTTTGCGGTGACCTCTATTTTGTCACCACTCTTTTTCTTCTCAAGTACACATGATCCTCCCTGCACAAAACACTGAAGTTGCGATTCCATCAGGTTTGACTGATCGAAAGTGACTTGTAAAGTGGGTGATGGATCATTGGCGGTCATCAGGAAGCTCTCCGGCTTCTCAGCAGTGACCTTCAATGCACGCATATTGGCTTTGGACACAAATTTTTCCAGTGACGAAAAAGCCGATGCCATCGGGAACCTCGGTAGGCTAAATAAATTGCTTTCGGCATGCATCACACCGGAGTTTTGAGCCAGCCCTGCCACAAACCCCATTTCTTGCACCACTTCGGCCATTTTTGGATCGAATTCACCATAAGGATAGGCAAATACTTTGGGCGTAATACCTAGTCGCTCCTTTATCAGCGCTTGTGCTGTTTCCACATCGCTGCGAAATGCCTCATACCTCGCCGGTGCTGACTCATTCAAAAAGTAGGCATGAGAATGACTGTGATTTCCTATTTCTATTTTGTTCGACAGGCAATCTTCAAGCTGTTTCCAGTCCATGTAGGAGCTGCCCCCCACCGTTTCAGTATTGATGAACACGGTGGCAGGGAACCCATATTTCTTCAACAAGGGAAGACCATTTTTGTAAAAGCTTTCGTAACCGTCGTCTATGGTAATAACAGCCACCCGTTCCCGCTCGCCTGGCTTTTTCAGGTAATCAACCGCCTCAGAAATGGTCAATACCTTAAAATCATTTTGTTTGAGATAGTTGAGATGGGCGTCAAAGTTTTCGATGGAGATGTTGGTAGAGGGATACCGGCTATCCCCCACCCTGTGGTAGACAAAACCGACCACTTCCCGGTTCATCTGCCCGAGCAGCGTACTACTGGCGGTCGTCAACAATAACGCCACCAACCACAACAACCGTATCGATAACATAGCCGAAAAGTTTAACGGTTCTTTCTTCAACAAAATACGCCGGATCGAGGCGATAATCATCATACTGCGTCATCCTATTCTGCCGGATGATAGTTGCCAATTGTTCCACATACTCCTCACGCCTCTCAGAATAGTATTTGAGGTAAGGAAGCAAAACGTTCACGTTGTCAGTGGTATCTCTCGCTTCTCTGAATCTCCGGTAAGCCCTGCTTCGGGCCACCAATCCAAAGTAACCATAAATAGAGGCCGACACATCGTCGTACTTTCTGAGATAGATCGCCTGGCCGTTCCTTGAGTAGATGGACTTGATTCTCGGTTCGCCCGACCGGTACGACCATATACCAAAGAGGTTATTGGCCTGTTGAAATATGCGTGAAGTACCCCAGCCAGATTCTACTGCCGCCTGCGCCAGAATAATACTGTTAGGATGGGTTTTCATGCGACGAAGCAACAACTCTCCGGAAGCAGTTTTATAAAACTCACTTTGTTCGAAATAAAAGGCACTGTCCTCCTGTAGCCAAATGGGCTTGTTCAGTATTTCCCTGATTTGATTTCGTTCGTCCTCTATCCTGTGCTTTGCCAAAAGAATGGAGGGCAACAGTGCGGAAATGAACTTTAGCTTGGCCTGATCCGGAGGCAGTTGGTCAATTCCTTCAATTTCATGATACAGAATAGGTGCCACCAACGAATCGACCAGTAGCTCAATGCTATCCGGGTGGTTGGCCAATACTTCCCTGGTTTTGATATAATGCGTCCTATCAATTGAAAAATTGACAAGTACAGCAGAAAAACCTACCAGGATGAGCAGAATGACAAAAATGATCGTCTTTCTCAAAAAGGGTGTTTAGTTGATCAATCTATCTTTTAAGATAAGCTATTAAATCGGACATTTGGTCAACGGAGATGGAATTTTCAAATCCCGCAGGCATCGCCGATATGTCCGAAGCTTTCAACGACGATATTTCATTTCTGTTTACGGTCGTTACATTACCAGCTGCATCTTTGATACTTAGCGATGAGGCTGTTTCTGACGCAATCACTCCTGTTATTTGCTCACCGCTTTTATTTTCCAACTCCCAGGTTTCAAACCCGTCGGCGATTGATCGATTGGGGTTGATGATATCGGCCAGAATAAACGACGCATCCCTGTTTCTAATAGTGCCGAGATCAGGACCAAAACTACTCCCACCTTCTCCTCCTTTTTGATGGCACACAGCGCAATTGGCCTTAAATACAGCCGCTCCAGCCACCTGATCACCCTTCACATCAAGTGCCTGTTGATATTTTTTTACTAATTCTCCGGGAGCCTCATTACTCGCCGCAAGCAGTCGTCTCGCCTTTTTCCGCACGCCGTCGGTATAGCTGTTCATCAGCCTTACCTTGCGTGGCCAGGCAATCGTAGCCTGGTCAATACTCCCCGCTTCCACTGCATCGAGCAATGAATGAGAGCCGGATTCGCTGTTGAGAAGATGTCCCATAGCATTATCTCTTACGCCAGGGGTAAGGCTGCCCCAGCGTTTCACAATGAGCTGAGAGGCGGCCGGGCTGTTGATAGCCACTATGGCGTTGATAGCACCCTCTTGCACGGCATCTGGCTCCTGCGCAGACACCAGCGTAGATAATCTTTCTACATAGGCCCCATTGTCAGACTTGGTTAACAAAAGTAACGCATCAGTTCTTAAGCCCGGACTGGCTCCATTGTTCAGTGCCAGTTGCAACGCCTTCTCCTGAACATCCGCCAAATCCGATGCCTCAATGCCAGGCAAGTGGGTAAGCAGTTTCATACTGGCTGTCCTGATTTCGGCTGGCGTGCCGGCACTTAATTGAGCCTTTAGAAGTTTTATCTCGGCTTTAGCACTTCCAGCCTCAAGTCCACTTCTTCTTACAACTTTTTCAATTCCATCAAGTACGGCAGACTTCCACCAGGCATCCCGCTGCATTTGGTTGCCAGAGAGTACCTTCCCAAGGATCTTTGACGTGGCGGCTTTATCCCCGGAGAGCGCCACAACAGCGGCACAATTGGAGAAAAACATGGCCGTTCCCTCCGAAGGAGTATCCGTCAACGTTCTCATAGCCTCCGATAGCAACTCACTTTCTTTCCCGTAGCTCGCACTCAGTGCGGCTACCTGTACCCATCGATCACCAATGTCCTTCCGAAGCAGTTCATGACGAGCCTCAGTGGCCTCTTCGGTCTCAACAAAGCCCAGCGTACATAAAAGCTGAAACCGCACCCTGGCGTCAGCATCGCCAGACATACCGATCAGGGTCGCAGCCAATGTTGGCCATGCTGTCAGGTGTATTTCGGCCAACCTGATGGCATTTTCCCTCACACCAGCCTCCTGGTGTTTCAATCCCCTCTCTATGAGCTCATCAGTCAATTGACCTCTGCCTTCCAGTGCCCAAAGCCCATGCAAAAAGCCAACTGCACTCTCATTGCTGGCCACATAATTAGTCAGTGCGTCATCTGAAACCAGCACTGGGTTGCCCACTATCAGGCGCTGTGCATTTCTCCGCCACCATATATTGTCGCTGCCCAGCAACGCCACAATTTCATCTGGGTTCATCGCTGGAATATCTATGCTTCCTGCCCAGTTCATGGGAGGCGTTCCTTTGGGCGATATTCTATAAATTCTGCCTTGATTCGAGCCATTGTACAGTGCTCCCGAATTGTTTACCTCTTCCGACATCCACTCAGGATGCTCAACGATCTGTCGATAATAGTCGATCATGTACAAAGCACCGTCGGGGCCAATATAAAACTGAACAGGTCTGAACCAGCCATCTGTAGAAGCCAGAAACTCCTTGTTCTCAACCAACCTGCTTGCATTGAACGACGCACCTTTGGCAGTAACCCTATCCGCATGTACAAGATTATGCACTGGCTCCGCCACAATAGTCACATTCTCAAAGCCCTTGATCAAACCGCCCTGGTACCACATAACGCCACACGAGGAAGTAATAACGCCGACATCCGTCAACAGCTGATGGGCAGGATTTTGTGTGATGGGAAATATCTCTGCTGCACTACCATGGTCTGGTATGTTCTCCATGGCATCGGCAACAACCAGGTTGGGATTGCGGGCCAGGTACCTGGCAGGAATTACCTCAGTGAAAAGATGGTCAGCATTGCTGGTGCCAAAATGGCGGCCCCAGGCGTCGAAAGTTTGCCCGTATTGCGACTCGCCTGAAAGCATCTCTAATTGGAAGGAATCAGGCATGAACCTTACGTTCCGGCCATTGGCGTCAATTGGCAACTTTGGTGCGCTACCATTGGCTGGAAAATGCACTTCACTCCCCTCGTCGCTAAATTCTTTAACGCTTACTTTGGGAGTCACCATTCCCTGGTGTGCCACATAAATCCAATTCTCGAGGCCATACACAGGTGTATTGGCAATGTGCTGCGGATTAGTCACGGCAAATCCGGTCAAGACTACTTCTCTCTTATCAGCCTTTCCATCACCGTTTGTATCTTCGAGGTAGAGTACATCCGGCACGTCTACAACGATCAGCCCATTCTTCCATCTCATGAGGCCGGTGGGTAATTTAAGCCCGTCGGCAAACACGACGGCTTCGTCAAACTGCCCGTCGGCATCGGTGTCCAGCAGTTGTTTTATCACGCCGCTGCCGGACAAGTCCAGGGGGTACCCATGCATTTCCAGCACATAGGTTCTTCCCATCTCATCCACTTCCATTGCCACCGGATCGGCCACAAGCGGCTCCGACGCAATAAGTTCGATTTGGAGGCCCTCGTATAGTTCGAAAGAAGCCAGGGCCTCTTTTGCTAACTGCTCAGCTTCTTCTTTGTCCCGCTGCGAAGCGCAAGAAGACAAGACGACCACAAGAGAGAAAACGAAGGTTTGCTTAAATGTCATAAGGTAGGTTCGGGTGTGTTACGACAACAATTTATCAAAAACGCACCTAATCCTTTGACCCGCCAACATAAAATTAGCTGAGAATAAATTTAAGGTCGGCCGGAGAGTATTTCACAGACTTCAGGGTCTTTCTGTCCCCGGTTCTGAACACGAGGTACAGTCCGTCCGCTTCCTCATAGTGGCATTCAACACCTTGTGCCTTGTAGTGGTTGACTGTGGCTTCAGCTTCTTCAATTGTCTTGCAGGTTTTGCTCATATTGGAGCGCTGCACCTCGTCAAAAAGCTCTTTGAATTGCCCACCCAAGCCAAATTCAAGCACAGCACCACTGAGCACATACTGTAGGTCGCACAAAGCGTCAGCTATTTCCACGATGTCCTTTGCCTGAATAGCCTCTTCCAGTTCTTTTAGTTCCTCAGCCAGAAGGTTCACTCTGAGGGCACATCGGTCGGCAGAAGGCACAGTAGCCTCCGGCAGTATCGGGTGGCCAAAAGTTCGGTGGAATTTTGCTACATCATTAAGAGAATCAGGCGATTGCATAAAGTGGGGTTTTAGTCTGCATAAATAATCGGATTCTAAAATCCGCCGTTTTACTTTTACAGTCAACCATGAGTGAAGAAAAACTTATCCACAGCGAGCCCGAACGGTTCGAAAAACTTAGCATCATTTATCAGGATGAGCATTTGGTGGCCATCAACAAGCCCAATCGGCTGCTCGTTCACAAAACCAGAATTGCAGAGGAAAAGCATTTTTTTGCGAATAGACTGCTGGCCGACCAAATAGGCTGCGAGGTATATCCGGTGCATCGAATCGACAGGGCCACGTCGGGAGTATTGCTTTTCGCCTATTCTCCTCAGGGAGTAGCCATGACCCAATCGCTCTTTATGAAAGGCGAAGTAATGAAGGAATACCTGGCAGTGGTTCGGGGCTTTGTAGCAGAAACAGGATCGACAAACGAGTCATTGGTTAAACATGAAACGGGGGTTGAGCAGACCGCTTTGACTGACTATGAAAGGCTAAACACTGTTGAAGTCGCCATTTCGGTAAACAAATACCCAACCTCAAGGTATTCCCTCGTGAGAATGCTGCCAAGAACAGGCCGCACCCACCAACTCCGACGTCACTTCAATCACATGGGGCATCCGATAGTTGGCGACACCAAGTATGGAGACCTCAGACACAACAGGATGTTCGAAAGAGAATGGGGCATCACTTCGCTCCTTCTTCATGCCCACAAACTCACTTTCATTCACCCGTTTTCAAACAAAGAGGTAAGGCTTCAAGCCCCGCTGTCGCCTGATTTTGTGAAAGCAATGGACACGTTCGCCTGGGTAAACAATTATTAAAATTTCAACCGAGGGCTTTCATCGTGATCATCAATTAACGCAACGTCAACCCACTACCTGATTTAATACAATCCTTCTATTTCTTTGAATTATTCCATTAATCATTGTTAAGCCAGTATTAATTAATTAAATTTGTTGTTAACAATTTGGTAACATTAAAAGAAAGGAGCCATCATGAAAGGATTGTATGAGCGCAGGTTCAAGTATAGTCTGGACTATTTGGTGCTAGGTAAGCCTAAGAGAAAAGAGCGAGTGATCAATTGGTTGATTTTGGGCTTGGTAGCTTTTTTGGGCATTGTGCTTTCCATTTGAAATAGTCAAAAAACAGATATACTTACCGAATGAGTTGGGCTCACAGCCCACTAAAAAGCAAAGGTCTCCATTATCGGAGACCTTTTTTATTGCCATATTTTACTTTCTTACGCTACTTAAAACTTGAGGCAAACTGGCTTGGATACAGAAAACTCCTTGCCAGTAGCAGCCAACAGGCCTGTTTCCGTGTTTCTCGTGAACACAACTATGTTGTTGGTATCCTGATTGGCTACAAGCAGAAACTTTTCGTCAGGTGATAACGTGAAATTACGGGGTGTCTTGCCTCCTACCGGTTCATTACCCAGGCTGGTCAACAGCCCGTCTTCCGCTACTGCGTACATAGCTATACTATGGTGTCCTCTGTTGGATGCATAGAGAAATTTTCCGTCTGAAGTAATGTGTATGTCGGCATCGGAGTTTCTTTCGGTGAAGTCATCCGGTATTGTGCTTTTCCTATCAATTGCCTCAAATGTGCCTTTGTCCAAATCAGCTTTCAGGGAAACCACAGAACTGGACAACTCATTAACTACGAAAGCCATCGCTTTTGTTGGATGAAATATCAGGTGTCTCGGGCCGTCTCCCGGCTGCAATTCAAAAGCAACACGGGCTTCACCGAGGGTACCATCGGCAGCGAATGGGTAGGCAAGAATTTTGTCGATGCCAAGATCCACTGCATACAGGTATCCGCCCTTGAAAATGCTGCAATGTGCATGGGGGCCCTTCTGGTTGGGCACCACGGGCCCACTACCTTCATGCTGACGAATCTGTGGAGAAGCTTGCAAAGCAAGTCCCTCACCGAGTTGGTACACAGCCAGGTTACCAGAGCTATAGTTGGCCACTGCTATCTGCCTGCCCGACGGGCTGATGTCAACATAGCAAGGGTGTGCCCCTTCGGTTGAAAGCTTACTCACCTCAACAAGTTGGTTATTTTCATGGTCCCAGCTAAAAGAACTAATGCCGCCTTCCTGGGTTTCATTCACACTGAAAACACTCTGTCTGTCTTTACTAATCGCCAGGTATGACGGGTTTGTAGTCTTCACCAACAGAAGACTGTCGCTCAATTCACCGGTTGCTGTGTTGAATTGTAGCTGGTAAATACCGTTGCTTCCACCACCTGTATACATCCCAACGAGAAGGTCGATGGTTTGTGCCTCCATTTTATCATCTTGTCCTTCAGTTTCCTGAGGCTTTTGCTGAGTGCATCCGGCCATAAAGGCGACCAAAGCGATGAGCACTCCAAATAGCTTACTTCTTAGTTCCATAATATATTAGGTTAGTAACACGAATATAGCGGTAAAAGACGAAACCCGACAGGCAATGAAATCACCTGTTTAGCAGGGTATTTTTCAAAGCCACTTTTTGCGCTTGAAATAAAGCAGCATTAGAATAAGCACTGCCCCCATCACTCCCCAAACCACAAAGTAGCCATAGCGGTACTTGAGCTCGGGCATATATTCGAAGTTCATTCCATAAATGCCCGCAATAAAAGTGAGCGGAATGAAAATGGTGGCCACCGTGGTCAGCACCTTCATCGTCTCATTCATTTTCTGGCTGAGGGATGAAAAGTAGATATTAGCAAGGCTTTCCAGGCTTTTACTGGTAGACTCTATCTCGTCCATAGCATTTTTGCAGCTATTGAGCAGGTCATGAAAATACTTCTCATTCTCATTCTCAATAAAGTTGGTGCGACCGTTGAGAATATTAGTCAGCGCTTCCTTGAAAGGCATCAGCGATTTTTTGATCAGCTGCGTGTCCTTCTTGTACTTCTCCAGCTTGAGTAGTGTGCTCTGCGTCGGATCCTTTAGCACTTCTTTTTCCAGTTCAGCCACTATCAAATTGAATGCGTCGATGGTCTCAAAATAGTTGTCCAGCACAGCGTCCAGCAACTGCACCAGTAAAAAGTCGCTTTTCCGGTGACGAACCATGCCCAACTTCTCTCTGATCTTGTACCTGATGTGGTCAAAATGATCCCCTTCCTCTTCCTGCAGCGAAATGATGTAGTTCTTCCCCAGGATAAAGCTGATCTGTTCAATGTTTAGCTCTTGTTGCTCGGTTTGCAGGATCGATTTCACACTGAAAAACAGGTACTTATCATATTCCTCTACTTTGGGCCGCTGGGTGGTATCGAGCATTTGTCGCACCATCAGGCGGTCAAAAGACATTGCCTTCGACAGGTCTTCGTAAAGCGACACCTCGTGCAGACCATGGAAATTCAACCAATAAGATTTTTTCGGATCAGGTGACTGGAGTGCTGAAAAGTCTTCTGGTTGATCCAGCTCCATGCAGTCGTCAGGGGTGTATTCAAATAGCTGAATGGCCACCTTCTCCAGCTTTTTCTTACCGATAAAAACTGTTTGGGCTTTTCCCTTTGATTCACTTTTCAGCGTCGAATACAGGTTGAAGGTAAGGTTGTCGCCTATGGTCCCAAGCGTCCGTAAACCCGCCATGAGGATTTTGTCGGGCCTGGTAATATCAAATTGCGCTTTTTCTTTTCTCATATCGCTCCATGTCGAAACATTTGAAGCTCCATGTTAGCCATTAATATAAAACTATCAAAAAGCGATGAATAGATATCTTACAGCTCACCTGTCTCTAAAAAATCCTATTGCGAAACAGTCTCACGTTTCACAAAATTGATCAACTGCCTGGCGCACCATGTGCAAACAAGAAAGGTAAGAACCCCAGTAACTTCAAACAACCAGTCGTTAGGCAGTTCATACTTCGGCGGAGGATAGTAGAGCAAAAGGGTGGCTTCAGGCACTCCAGCAAAATACACGATATTCTTAACCATATGATTGTAAAAGCCTTCGTATAAACCAATTGCGCCTACGAAGAAGAATCCTGTGGTGGCGGTGAAGAGCCAAAGAATCAGCCGTCTATTCCAAGCTTTGTAGGCAACGATAAGCGCTATCGAGAGCCCCAGCCAAAACAGACCAGATGTAGCGATATGGGTTCGCCATGGAGTGCCGTATAAAATCGCCCCATAGATGTGGTGCCCGGCTGTCGTGAAATAAACTGTCAGCACGCTCAGCATCATTGGAAATGTATCTTTGATGTTTTTCATCTCTGCCATTTTTATTGGTTTTCGGTAACCAAGAATCGTTGCTTGGAGTCAAACACCAAAGGAAATCCATCTTGAGAAAACCTTTAGATTATGAAAAGAGCCCTAATCAACCATAAGTACGTCATCGATTTTCAGAAAAACGAAATGTACAACCGGACAACCGGGGAGGTCAATCGACTTGAGCCCAGGCTGGCTAAACTGCTTGCTATTCTACTTGAAACTCCTCACAGCGTAGTTCCAAGGAGCGTTTTGGTTAACAGGCTCTGGGGTAACTACGGTTCTGGTGAAGAGCTACTTACTCAAAGTATTTCTACTTTGCGAACGCAATTCAAAGGTGAACAACTAATAAAAACAGTGCCTAAAGTTGGCTATCTGTTTGACGGCAATCTTCAGGCGAAACACCTGACGACCAAATCGTTCCTACGTCCTTTTATTACCAGCAGGTGGCTGCTAGCATTTCTTTGTGTGGTAGTGATTATAACTATCAAGGCTATCATTTGGCCTCATCACTAGGGTAAAAATAAGGCATAAAAAAAACCACCCGAAGGTGGTTTCTTATAGTGTCTTTTAATAAAAAAAGTATATCTATCGATTCCTTTTACTATCGCACTACTTCGACATTAACGGCGTTCATGCCTTTTTTGCCTTGCTCAACTTCAAAAGTCACTTCGTCGTTCTCACGAACTTCGTCAACTAGACCTGAAACGTGAACGAAGATGTCTTCACCGCCATTTGATGGCTTAATGAAACCAAAACCTTTTGAATTGTTGAAAAATTTTACTGTTCCTTCCATTGTTATTATTAATTGATTGTAATAAATGCTATGCTAGAGGCATTTTGGTAATTGTAGAAATCTGACTTTAGGGTAATTAATTAAGAAATTTGTGGGATGCAAAGTTGAGAATTAACGACCTGTGGCCAGGCATATTTTACTATTACTGATTTAAATGCTGTGCAAGGTGGCAAAAAGTGCGATTCAAAGCAAATAAATATTTATTTTTTATTGTTGTCAACCAAAATGACAGCCTGCTTTCTCCTCATTCTTTCTGGCATGAAATCTGAACAAGTGCGGGGTGACTTAATTGACTAGTCAAGGTTTTGTTTGAATTTTTTTAATTGAGTTAATAATTTAAACCAACCTTACTGTTAGTTTTGCGTCTGTAAAGGCGGTTGTTAATCGTTGATAAATATTCATTTACAGATTAAGAATTTTTATTCACGCTATGAGTGTCAAAATCCAGCAGAACATTGACGTGGTGCATAATATCACCAGAAAGGAATTCGAGCAAAATTACTATTACCCTCAAAAACCGGTAGTCCTCAAAGGGCTTGTGGATGGCTACCCGGCCAGTAAGAAATGGAATTTCCAGTTCTTTAAGGACGAAATGGGCGATATGGAGGTGGGCGTGTTCGATGGGGCACTGGAGCGAGCTGATCGTTCTTTCAAAAAGCCAGACTATTACTTGAAGTTCAGGGAGTACCTGGACGAAATAGAAAAAGGGCCAACAAAGAAGCGTTTGTTCCTTTTCAACCCCTTTAAGCAGAACAAACGCCTGTTCGAAGACTTCGAATTCCCTAAGATATGCTCCGGGTTCTTAAGGTCTTTTCCTTTCATGTTTTTTGGTGGCGATGGGTCGGTGACTCGCATTCATCAGGACATGGATATGTCATGCGTTTTCCTTACCCAGTTTACCGGAAAGAAAAGAGTAGTGCTGTTTGATCCTAAGTACTCAACTTTACTATACAGATTTCCATATAACGTGCACACTGCTGTTAACATTGAAAAACCCGACTACGACAAGTACCCGGGGTTGAAATATGTTGAAGGAAGAGAGGCTGTGCTTGAGTTTGGCGATACCATTTTTATTCCATCCGGCTGGTGGCACCACATAGAATATGTAGGTAGCGGTTTTAGTATGAGCCTTAGGTGCCTGAGCCCACGGGTGAAAGATCGGGTGCAGGGTGGCTGGAACGTGACAGTTGCTACCCACCTCGACGAATTGCTTCTTAAAATGAGAGGCGACAAATGGTTTAAGCACAAGGAAAGAGTAGCTATCAACAATGCTAACAAGGAGATTGAAAAGCTTATAGCCCAATAGCCAAGCTTCTTGGGAAGCAATATATGCTTTTGAAAAATACGAAACCCGGTCAAATAGTATCGCTGTACTACGTGACCGGGTTTTCATATTTTGATACCCGTTGTTACTCCGAACGCAGCGAGTTCACCGGATTGGAGCTGGCAGCCTGCATCGACCGGTAGCCCGTGCTGACCAGTGCCACGAGCAGGGAAACAAAAAAGGCTGATACAAATACGACGAATCCAATATCTATCTGATAGGCAAAGTCATTGAGCCAGTCGCTCATAAGCCCATAAACAAGTGGGGAGGCAATTACAAACGCAATTAGTAACAGCCCTGCAATCTCTTTCCAAAACATCAAAAGCATTTGGAGCCTACCAGCACCTAATACCTTCCTCACCCCTATTTCTTTGGTCCGCTCGTTGGCCATAAACGATATGAGACCATACAACCCGAGTGCTCCAATCAATATGGCGATGCTGGCAAAAATCATAAACAAAGTGGCCAGGTTCCGCTCAGTCTCGTACTTGGCTGCAATAGCCGCATCCAGGAACCGGTAGTCGAAAATAAAATCAGGAAAGGTCTCATTCCAGATTCCTTCTACCTCGGCAATGGTTTCGCTGGCTACCGCAGATGAACTGCCCGCAGAAAACTTTATGGCCATGGTAAAGAATTCGGGCTGATAGTAAAGCAGCACCACCTTTTCCATGCTTTCGTGCAAAGTATATGCATGAAAGTCTTTCACCACACCTACAATTTCCCTGGTGTTATCGTCATAGCCGGTCCTGATTTTGGATCCTACTGCCTCGTGCGGGGTTTGAAAACCTAGGCTGTGAATGGTCTGCTCGCTGGCGATGACTGCACTTGACGAATCGGAGCGTCGGAGGTTTCGACCAGCCAGCAGCTCGATATCAAAGAGGGCCAGGTAATTTTCGTCCACGGCCTTAAAGTTGGCGGCAAGGTCACCCCGTTGCTCCTTGGGAACAGTGGGCTCATAAAAGTTGGCACCGGAGTTTGCTGACGACAAAGGCGCCCCGATGCAAAACGAGACATTGGCCACTCCGTTGACCGATTTTATGCGCTCCCCAAGGGCGGTGATCGCCGACTGATCCGGAACCCAGGTGGTAATAATGGCCTCCTTATCGAAGCCGAGGGGCTGGTCCTGGAGAAAACTGGTTTGCTGGAGTACCACCAACGTGCCAAATACCAGCGCCTGGCTGATCATGAACTGAAAGACGACCAGCGCCTTTCGCACCGAGAAGCCACGGAGTCCCTTTCCATGCATACTTTTTCCCTTCAGTGCCGCAACAGGCCTCATGTTTGAAAGCACCAGCGAGGGATAGAGTCCGGCTGCCAATGTCACTAGCGTAACAATGATCACCAAATACCCAAGTAGTCCCGGTTCATTGACTACGCTTACCGACAACCTATAACCCAGCAGGTCTTGCAATTCCAGCAACATCACTTCGGCCAGCGCCAGAGAAAGAAAGCAGGCCAACACGGTGATAAAGAAAGTCTCCATTAGAAATTGTGTTCGCAGCTGTCCCTTATGACCACCCATGGCCTTGCGAATGCCAATCTCCCTGGCTCTTTTCGAAGCCTGGGCTGTAGACAGGTTGATGAAATTGATACAGGCAGCAATCACCAGAAAGAAGGCAATGGTAATCAGGGCAACAAGCAGTCGGTAGTCCATCACCCGGCCACCGAAATTTCCGAAGACAGGGTTAAAGTGTACATCAGACAATGACTGGAGCCCGAAACGATCACCCTTATCGTCCTCTCCATAGTACTTCTTTGCTAGCGCTGGTAGTGCGGCGGTCAGCTGGTCTTTATGCAATTCTTGGCTCAATAACACGTAGCAGTTCGTACTACTGCTGGTGGCATCCCAATCTTGTCCATCTCCGTAATCGGAGTCAAAATCGCCGAGATTATCATAGTGAACCACGAGTTGAAAGGGAAGGTCGGAGGTGGTAGGGGGTGCTTTGAATACGCCTTTAATGACAACGCTAAGCGTAGAATTGATGGTTAACCTTTTCCCTATCACTTTGTCTAAATTTCCGTCTTTGATATCGAAATACTTGATGGCCCACTCGTCGGAAATAACAGCCGAGTTCGGCTCAGCTACGGCATTCTTTAGGTTGCCTGCCAAAGCCGGAAATGTAAAGACGTCAAAAACGCCCGGAGAAGCGAATACCAGGCCGTCGCCCTCTTCCAACTTCTTGAGCTGCTTATCCCCATCCCACGAGGCGATGATGCCGCCGTACTCATAATCAATTTTGGCCACAGCGTCGATAAGAGAATAGTCTGCCGCCAGGGCATCACCCATCGGGTGAGGCACAGCAGCGTTTCCGTTGCCTGTCACCCTATAAATCTTTTCGAAATGGGCATGATGCTTATCATAACTCAGCTCATAGCCAACGATCAGGTAGATGACTACCGAACACCCAATCCCCAGGGCAAGCCCCAGCATGTTCAGCAATAAAAAGCTGGGGTGTCTTTTGAAGCTGCGAAACACGGTAACGAAGTAATTTCTGAACATAGCGGTTAGGTTTTAGTAACTAGTTATTCGGACCTCAACGAATCCACCGGATTAGAGCTGGCCGCCTTCAGCGCCCTGTAACCAGTGCTGATCAATGCGATGATCAATGTCAGGCCAAAGCCTACAGCAAGAATCAGTATGTTGAAATCCATGCGGTACACAAAGTTCTGCAGCCAGTCGTTCATCAACCAAAAGGCAACAGGACTGGAAACAAGAAAGGCGATTACCAGCAACAGCACAGTCTCCTTGCTGAAAATAAACATTATCTGAGTGACGCTGGCACCCAACACTTTTCTCACACCAATCTCTTTCACCCGCTGGTTGGCTACAAATGATATCAGGCCAAACAACCCAAGAGACCCTATAAATATGGCTATACAGGAGAAAATGGTAAACAACTTACTCAGGTTCCTCTCGGACTTGTAGCGGGCGGCGATATCCTCTTCCAGGAAGGTGTAGTCGAAAATTGATTCTGGATATACCTCCATCCAGGCTTTCCCAATCTCGTCAATCGTCGTTGCCATACTGGCCAACGTAGAAGCTGAAGCACTCAATTTGACGTCAACAGCATAGAAGCCGTAGGGATAGTAAATTAGAAATACCGGCCCCAGGGCTTGATGCATGCTTTCAACATGAAAATCCTTCACCACCCCAACAATTTCCTTTGGTCCGCCCCAGCCTGTTTTAATGGTTTTACCAACGGCCTCTTCAGGGCTTTTAATACCGGCAATTTTCAGCACCTGCTCATTCACCACCGCCCTCTTCAGAGAATCGGAGGGGCGGATATTTCTACCAGCCAAAAGCTGAAGTCCAAAAAAATTCACATAATGCTCGTCCACTACCTTAAAGTTCGCACTATAAGACTCCGTTACGCCGCCCTCCGGGTAACTGAAATCACTCCCCGAATTGTTCCTGTCGATTGGCGAGCCCATGCCAAAAGTAATGGCGTCCACACCGCTGATGCTGCTGATCTTCTGGCGAAGGTTATCGATGTCTTTCGGATCTGGGTTGCGCAAATAGGTGGTTACAATGGCTTCCGTGTCAAAACCGAGGGGCAAATCTTCCATGTACCTCACCTGCAAGAACACCACCAGCGTGCCAATGATTAAGGCCTGGCTGATGACGAACTGCACCACCACCAGCCCTCTTCTGAGGGACAAGCCGCCAGCATGTTTGCCAGATATCTTGTTTTTTATCGCCAGAATAGGGTTCATTCGGGACAGTACAAACGAAGGATACAGTCCCGCCATCAGGGAAACCAAAAAGATGACTCCACCAAGGAATAAAATGGCATCCGGGTGATTTGCCAAATCGACCGATAGGCGATAACCGAGTATGTCCTGCAATTGAATAAGGAATACCTCCGCAACAGCCAGCGCTAAAAATCCAGAAAAAAGTGTAATAAGCAGTGTTTCGGCATAAAACTGAAAAACCAGTTGCCCTTTACGACTACCCATCACCTTTCTAATACCAATCTCCTTGGAGCGTCTGACCGCCTGAGCGGTGGCAAGGTTGGTGAAATTGATACAGGCAGTAACAATAAGAAAAACAGCAATGGCTACCAGGGCCCAAAGCCGGTCGTGGTCAACGGTGCGATTAGAGTAGTTACCGTAGTCAGCATTGAAATGCACGTCGGAAAGCGGTTGCAGAGCAAATGAAGTCTTTAATGCCTCTTCTTCAGAGTGATGCTTCGCCCAAAGATTTGGCAATTGGGTGAGCAGGTTGTCCTTTTCCGTTTCGTCCCTGATTAGCACATAGCAGCTAGTAGAACTGCTCATGCTGTTCCATGTTTTTCCTTCGTTGTAATAGTCGCTCACATCACCAATATTATCGTAGTGCATCAGCAAGTGAAAAGGAAAATCGCTTGTCTTTGGTGGTGCTTGAAAAACGCCTTTGATGGTTAGATTAAGCCGGGAATTGATAGAAATAACTTTACCAATCACGCTTTCCCAATCCTCGTTTCTCACATCGAAATACTTTTTGGCCCACTCATCGGAAATAACGCCAGAGTTGATTTCCTCCACCCCTTTGGCGAGATCCCCGCTTAATGAAGGAAAGCTAAACGTTTTGAAAAAAGAAGGTGTTACAAATGCCATGTGCTCTTCTTCACTAAGCTTTTTCATTTGCTTATCACCGGCCCAGGAAACCACCACTCCGCCGTACTGATAATGAATCTTCACTACTTCGTCGATGGAGGGGTACTCATCCCTCAGCGCCTGTCCGAAAGGGTGAGGCATTTCTGCCGCATAAGAGAGTTTGTTGGGCTCCTGGAACGTGCGGGTTACCCTGTAAATCTGGTCATATTGTGCATGGTGCTTGTCAAAGCTTAGCTCATAAGCCACAATGGAATAAACAACCAGTGCGCAACCTATGCCGAGCGCCAGGCCCAGAATGTTCAGGAACATGTAACCAGGGTTTCTCCGGAAAGTGCGCAGCGTAGTAATGATATAATTTCTGATCATATCCTTGGCTTTTAAGAGATGAAAAAATGACTACTCTGACCTCAACGATTCGACTGGATTGACCCTGGCGGCGAGAAACGATCGGTAGCCAGTGCTTGCCAGTGCAATAACAAGAGATACGCTGATGGCCAATACAAAGAATACCGGACTAAAAGGCGTACTATAGGCAAAGTCGTCTAGCCAACCCCGCATCACCCAGTAGGTAAGCGGTGCTGCGACAACAAAAGCTACTCCGAGCAACACAACCACTTCTTTGCTGAAAATGAAGATGATTTCGCCCATGCTGGCACCCAACACTTTACGAACGCCAATTTCTTTGACCCTCTGGTTAGCCAGGAAGGAAATCAGGCCATAGAGTCCAAGGCCGCCGATAAAAATGGCGATGCCTGAAAAAATAAGAAACAGCTGACTAACATTCTTTTCCGTTTGGTACCTGTCGGCAATTTGCTTGTCGAGGAAGTCATAGTCGAAAATAAAGTCTGGGTAGGTTTCGCTCCACACCTTGTCAACCTCAGCTACCAGGTTGTCTATTTTTGCCACCGCATCACCTGTAGTGGAAAGCTTAACCCCCATTTCATAGAATGCACCAGGGTAGTAAATAACCATCGCAGGTCTAAGCTTGGAGTGAAGTGAGAAAATGTGAAAGTCTTTTAGCACCCCTACCACCTCTTTGTCTCCGTTGAATCCGGTTGTTAACTTTTTGCCAATTGCTTCGGCTGGATTATCGATGCCCATGATGTGCATGACCTGCTCGTTGATAACAACTGCTTTAAGAGAGTCGGATGGCCTGATGCTCCTACCTGCCAGTAGCTCCAGGCCGTAAAAATCGATGTAGTTCTCATCGGCTATTTTGAAATTAGCGCTGTACTGATCGGTAACACCCCCGTCAGGATAGCTGAAATTAGAGTTCGAGTTGCTGCCGGCCAGCGGTGCGCCCAGGGAGAAAGTGACGTCCTCAATCCCACTCACACCCAGCAGCCTGTTTCGCATGGTCTCAAGTGTTTGAGGATGTTCCTGGTCAGGGATATATACATTAATGATGGCGTCTTTCTCGAACCCCAAAGGCTGGCTTTGTATAAAACGCATCTGCATCAGCACCACGATGGTGCCTATGATAAGGGCCTGGCTGATGGCAAACTGAATGACCACCAGTGCCCGGCGCAAGGAAAGCCCCCCAGTGTGCCTGTCAGAGGTAATTTTATTTTTGATAGCCAGCACCGGATTCATTCTTGATAGTATCAGTGAAGGATAGAATCCGGCAAGCAGGGTGACAGCAAAAACCGCTGCGATAAGAAACGCCAGCATTTCTGTATTTGACAACAAGTCAATCGACAGTCTGTAACCCAGTATTTCTTCAAGTTGGATAAGGAACAACTCAGCAATAGCCAGAGAGATTAGCGCAGCTATGGCAGTGATGATAAAGGTTTCGCTGTAGAACTGAAGCAAAAGCTGCCCACGGTGGCCACCCATTACCTTACGGATGCCGATCTCTTTAGACCTTTTTACCGCCTGAGCCGTCGCAAGGTTAGTGAAATTGATGCAGGCTGTGATAATCAGAAACAAACCTACCACGCCAAGCGCCATGATCAGTCGCATGTCCATGGTGCGGTCGCCGTAGTTTTCGTACTCGCCATTGAAGTGCACGTCGGACAGCGGCTGCAAACCAAACTCCAGCTCTTCCACAGCGTCTTCATCGTAGTACTTTTTAACGAACTCAGGAAAAGACGCCAGCAGTTGTGCCTTATCGGTTTCGTTCTTAATCAGCACATAACAGTTAGTTGAGCTGCTGGTACTGTTCCACCTCGTGCCATCCTCGTAGTAAGGATTCATGTCCTTGAGGTTGTGGTAGTGAATCATGAGTTTGAACGGGAAGTCGCTGTTTTTGGGAGGTGCCTTAAATATGCCTTTAATAGTGACCGACAACTTGGAATTAATCGTCAACCTTTTGCCAATAACACTTTCGACCGTCGCATCTGTCAGGTCGAAATACTTCTTTGCCCACTCATCTGATATGACTGCCGAATTGAGCTCTTCCACTCCCCTGGCAAGGTCACCCGACACTGACTCAAAAGTGAAAACCTTAAAAAAATCAGGTATTACATACGCTATACCAACATCCTCGCTGAGCCTTCTCAGTTGCTGATCGCCTTCCCAGGAGGCCACAATGGCTCCATACTGATAATCAACTCTGGCTACTTCATCAATGAAGGAATAGTCTTCACGCAGCGCCTTGCCCAGTGGATGCGGTACTCCAGAACCATGTTCGATCTTGTCAGGCTGGTGGTCGGCACGTGTAATTCTATAGATGTGTTCAAAGTTCTCGTGGTGCTTATCATAGCTGAGTTCGTAGGTGATCACCCTGTAGATCACAAGGGAACAGCCAATGCCCAGGGCAAGGCCAAAAACGTTGAGCAGCATGTAGCTGATGTTTCTGCGGAAGCTTCTAATGGTGGTGATGAGATAGTTTCTGAACATGGCGCTAAAGTTAATAGTATGCCAGCCAGTTAAGAAAATGTTGTGCCATTAAGTTTAAGCTACTTATTACCAATTAGTTACGTATGAGGTGTGAAAATTATGTATGGGGAAGTGTTTGGTTTTGCTACAAAAAAGTGTTTGTTTTTGATACAGTTTTAACAACTTAGCGTGTAAGAACGGAGATGCCTGCTTTCGCAGGCATGACGTTGCTTCGACGACGACCTAGTAAACGAACAACTACGCATTCATTAATAGTCACCCCAATATGCCCCTTCACCCGTCCAAAATACTCATTGTTGACGACGACCGGGACGTGCTGACCACAGCCCGGATGCTACTCAAACATCATTATGAGGGTGTAAAAACCAGCGTGCATCCCAGTGAGGCCCTCGACCTGATGGAGCAGTTCAATCCGGATGTGGTGTTGCTCGATATGAACTTCCAACGGGGAGAAAACACTGGTGAGGAAGGGCTGCGGGCTTTGACGAATCTGCTGGCCAAAGATCCTTCCCTCAAGGTCATTCTGCTCACTGCCTACGGCGACATCAACCTGGCCGTGGAAGGCATGAAAGCCGGAGCCGCTGATTTCGTGGTGAAGCCCTGGTCAAATGAGAAATTGCTGGCCACGATCCAGAATGCCCTGAAGCTAAAATCAGCAGAAAAAAATGCAGAGAGGTACAAGGCGATTAGCACCGACATCACCGAGAGCAGCAAGCTCCTAGAGGAAGAACTGATTGGTACTTCGCCTGCATTCAAACAAGTGCTGGCGACCATCAAAAAGGTAGCACCTACAGACGCCAACGTACTATTACTCGGAGAGAACGGCACAGGCAAAGATGTAATGGCCCGCTACCTGCACAGCCTCAGCACCCGTAACAACCAGGTGTTTTTCAGGGTAGACACAGGTTCTTTGCACGAAAAGCTGTTTGAGAGCGAACTGTTCGGTCATGTGAAAGGAGCCTTCACTGACGCCAAAGAAGACAAGCCCGGCAAGTTTGAACTGGCCGAAGGCGGCACCCTTTTTCTGGATGAAATAGGCAACCTCTCCCCTGCTTCCCAGGCCAAAATCCTGACTGCCCTACAGCAGAAAACCATCACGAGATTGGGCTCCAACAAACCCATCCCTATCGACTTCCGGCTGATCAGCGCTACCAACCAGCCGTTGGCACAAATGGTTGCCGACGGGGAGTTTCGGCAAGACCTGCTCTTTCGCATCAATACCATTGAAATTACCCTGCCCACGCTAAGAGAAAGGTGGGATGACATCCTTCTGCTCGCCAGCCATTTCATAGGCCATTTTGCTAAGAAATACAGAAAGACTCCCCCTCAGCTGACAGACCTGGCGAGCAAGCAGTTGACCGACCATCACTGGCCCGGCAACATCCGGGAGCTGATGCACACCATGGAGCGGGCTGTGATTATGGCCGAGGGTTCGACCATAAACTACTTTGACCTGAGCTCATCCAAAACAGCTGCTACCGACTCGCCACCGGAAACGCTGAACTTGCAGGAAAACGAGCTGAAGCTGATCAACGAAGCACTAAAAAAACACCAGGGCAATGTGACCCGGGCAGCCCGTGAGTTGGGCATCGACCGGCTGGCACTTTACCGCAGAATGGAGAAGTATGGTATTAAATAGATTCCTTCTGTGGCTCACCATCCGTACATGCCTGCTACTGGCCACGCTGGTGGCAATTGCTTATTCTTTCACGCAGTTTGAGTTGATCTACACGCCTGTGGTGCTGGCAGTCGTAGCCGTCTTCCAAATAAGCGACCTGTGGCGGTTTATCCGCCGCACGAACGACAACCTAACCCGCTTTCTGCAAGCCATCGAAACCAGGGACTTCACGGTCGGTTTTCGACAGGACAGGATCGATCCTTCAGAAAAAAGGCTACACAAAGCCTTCGACCTTATTCTAAATACTATTCAGGCGTCTGAGCTCTCCCGTCAAGCACAGTACCTCTACCTGCAGGGCATTGTGGAGCATATTCCTACAGGCATTATTGCGCTGAATGATAGAGAGCATATTGACCTGATCAATCCAGAAGCGCAAAGCCTGCTCGATATCCCCAACGTGGCTAACTGGAAAAACCTGAAAACGGAAAACTCCGAGGCTATGGCCCAACTGCTGCAGCTCAGTCACGGCGAAAGTCGTCTGCTGGAGATCACCATCAGTGGCAACAAAAAATACCTGAGCGTCTCGCTATATGCCTTCAAGCTGATTGACAAAAGTATACGGCTGTTTACCATCAAGGACATTGCCAACGAGATTGACCAGAAGGAGCTGGAAGCGTGGATCAAGCTGACCAGGGTGCTCACCCACGAGATTATGAACTCGGTCACTCCTCTCCTGTCGCTCACGGAAACGATGATCATGGTGCTGAAGCAGCCCAATGGAAAAGCCAAAAAGGTGGCTGACCTGACGGACGAATCCATCAGCGACATGGTGGAATCGCTGGAAACGATACAACTGCGCAGCAAAGGGCTATTACAATTTGTGGAAGACTACCGCCGCTTTACCCGGGTGCCGGAGCTGCAACCGGAGTCGATTGAGGTAAAAAGCATGATCAGCTCCATCAATCTGCTGATGGCCTCAGAGCTGCAAAAGGCCGGCATTCAGGTGCAAATGCCCGAGCAAAGTGCGGAGCTGACCATTCAAGGTGACCGCAAGCTGCTGGAGCAGGTGTTTATCAACCTGCTGACGAACGCCATCCATGCCCTGGAAGGAAGTGATGCCCCGCTCATTACCTGGCGCTTTGAACCCAGCGACCGTTGGGTGGACATAGCGATAAAAGACAACGGCAGCGGCATCGACCCCGACAAGCTGGAGCAAATTTTTATTCCCTTCTTCTCCACCAAAAAGGAAGGCTCTGGCATAGGCCTCAGCCTCAGTCGGCAGATCATCTACCGCCACAAAGGCCGAATCCATGTGTATTCAGAAAAGGGAAAATTTACGGAGATGGTGGTGAGGTTGCCGGTGGGGTAACGAGTAATTGACTAAACGAAATGATAAAATCTTTTCTCTGACACAACACTCTTATCATTTATGTCCAGTAGTTCGATCAACTCACTTGGGCTGACTATCAGTTCAGAAATAACGATAGGCAATGCTTTTTTGGCATTAAGCATAATTGCAACGTACTCCAAGTCAAAAGCAGCGCCTCTTCTGCGGATAATGTGTTTAAAATGCATAATTGTTTTGATCTCTTTTCTCTCAATCAATTGGCCTCTAACCGTTACCCGGTGGCCTGGCTCTATCATAATGACCAAATTCTTCTCTTTTCTAAAGAATTTGACGAAGTTGACCCAGCCTGGAATTTGAAAAGAAAGGATGACTAATGCGCCGAGAGTAAGGAGAACTGGCGTTAGATCGAACATAATATCGGATTGATACTCGAACGATACTTTCAAAAGATACAGGACAAAGAATAGGTAGAAAAAGGAGAACAATATCGAAGGATAGTGTGGAAATAGATCAAGCTTTCGAACAATTTGTCTTTCAGAATTCATACTCATTCAAAGGTACTATGGTACCGATCCTCTTATATCGTCCTTTTATTCTCAACAGTTATTTCAGAACCTTCAGCGAGCATAACGGATGTAGGTTCGAAGTTGGAGAGCTCACCAAATTCAGTTCCATAAACCAATCCGAAGTTGACGTCTATCTTTTATTCAGAAACTTCGTAACAATCCCACCTTGGGTGAGTTACTTCATACTCAAGAGATGAATTCTTCCCGGCCTTTGTATATCCCCAGTAATGCTCAGTGATAAATTCAGATTCAGAACCCCGTGCAATAACTGTTGGATCAAGAGCTGCTTTAACCGAAAACACATTCTCTTCACCCTTAAGAGACCAACAATATTTTACAGTTCTGTTATTTTCGTGCTCGACCCAGTCATGAGACATTTTCATGGTCTGATAATGCTCCTTGTAAACTGTATTCGCTACAAAAGTCAGCGCTGGTTTAGGAACAATTTCCTTTATAAAAACCACTCCTCTTTTCCATTCGCCTTTATCATTAAATCTGACATAGAATCTCAGGTTCACCTCTTCGAAGTTACGATGAAAGGGAATAGGCATCCCCAGTAGCCTGGTGTTCAAAAACATGAATCCCACAAGACTAACATAACAGGTGCCGTTCCACAAATCCAATTCGGTTTTGGGCGGAATATACCTGGCCAATACTCTTGGATCAATTGCGTAATTCGCAATAGCCAGTTTTCTCCATTCGGCGTTGAGGAAGCTCATATGTGGTTTTGTAATACCAGCGCCTTGTTGATAAGTAACTATTAGAAAGCACTAACCTTTTTAGTTATACTCGCCAGCCTTTTTAGGTGTATCTGTGTGGTATGCGTTCTAATTGAAATAACCCTAGAGCTTGATATTCAGCACTACAAGATAGGCTACGACTAAACTTCCGGCAAATGGGAAAATCCAATCCTGTAGGCTATTTAACGTCAAATTCAAAAGTGACCTTTTCCACAAAGGTATTGTTCCTATCAAGGTCTTCTACCAACCGTCGCTCCAAGTTTGCTTCTGCTTCCTCCAGTGTCCTGTAGTGATTTAAATCGGACGTCCGGCGACGGTCTTTTTCAAACTCGCTCTCTACAAAATCTGTCCATTCCGAAACCATCTCCCAAACTTGCTTGTCGCTAGCTGTTTTCGAATAGACATCAGTTATAAGGACATGTTGTTTCTCCCCAGGCGCAACGTCCATCAATTTGGAATGGCAGAAAAAATAAATTGTTTCCTCCGGTGTGTCTGAATCAAAAATTGGATTTTGGAACATTGCCAAAACGGCTAGAACAACTGACAGAACTATATTCATGATGATTTCTATTGATCAGAATAAATATATTTTATTGAGCACTATAAACGAAATTAATCTACGAAAATCCATCTTGGACTTCCTTGCAACTGTTGTCGGCTCCTTGTCTTATTGATTGTAATCCCCCAATGCCGCCACCATCAGCGTCGTTACTCTCTCCCTATTTCGTTTCAGCTACCGGGTGGCGAAACAAAATGATGCCAAAACATACCGCAAATAATGAGTAAACGACCCCTACTCCCCACATAAGGTAGGAAGCATTGGGATTTGACATCAGCACTTTTACCAGGGCCAGTCCGGCAATGAGAAAGTGAGTCATATTCGCCACTGCTACCGGTCGGTTGTATATCCCTCCTATCAGGCTGCCTTTGCTCATCCAGTTGAGCATGGCAAAAGCGAAGTACAAGGCACCCAGTATTTGCATCAGTAATAATGCAGTCTCACTCGCCTCCATACCGGCATAATCCAATAAGGCATCTGGCATAAAAGTGAGGGCTATGCCAGCAGCCCCCAATATGACTGCTGCGAGTGTCATGATAATTTTGGTGTTCATATTTTGTGCGCTGA
The DNA here is from genome assembly GCF_040222385.1 of Imperialibacter sp. Classification (GTDB taxonomy): domain Bacteria; phylum Bacteroidota; class Bacteroidia; order Cytophagales; family Cyclobacteriaceae; genus Imperialibacter. The sequence continues at coordinate 169,904 of NZ_JAVKDF010000022.1, read as the reverse complement.
GATAAAAGGCGAAATATACTGCACAAACTCCTATTCCGCCATGGGCAAAGCGCTTGTTTCGCAATGCCCGAAGAGTTTTGTTGGGGATAGCGAAGAAAATGAAATGAACACCCCTGTGAGTATCAATACAGAAAATAGGGCTAGTTCTGTACGGTATTAGATCGGCTCCGAAATGAAAAGATTGCCGCAGCTGCGACCTAAATCCCGGACACAATCAGTAGGCATTTCTCGCAGCCTCGCAATGACGGTCACTTTTGGGTTAGTTCCTACTAAATAGGAAGGTGGCAACACTCCCTGTCGCCCCTCCCTATGGAACTTACGCAGACGACTGTGGTAGCATTGAGGCAGTTATTATGGCTGGTGGTGGTGTTAAATTACAGCTCGGAAAAGCGGCTAGTCCCAGTCCCATAGGGACGACACGCCGGTTAGCTCACCATGTAATTTCCTTTTTTGTCGAGTGCCGTAGGTACGGCACATATGCTTGCCAGAAAGCCCGTTACTTCGTCTGGAGTCTATGTTCCTTCATCAGCCTGTAAATCGAATAGATACCTGGCATCATGGGCAGAAAGGCGGTCCACATGCCAGAAAAATAGTAGTTTCCAGTTGTCTTGTAATAGTAGTTGGGCATATTGGCTACCTCAACACCGTGGATGGCTTGCGTAATGTCGCTCACATTGCCTGGCTCCAGGCTGGGCGTTAGCAACGGAAAAACATAGTGGGTGAATTCTGCCACACCTGGCCCGATAAAGATGAACCAGGCAATAAAGCCCGCCAGCGGCACACGGTAATAAAGGCCGAGTGAAGTTAATGTGTAGACCGTCGGGCCCACAAGGGCAAAGACGAGCAAAAAGCTCCTTTCTGTCCAGGGAATATCGAAAAGCCGACTCATGGCTGGGGCAAATCCGGTTTCATATTCTTCAATGATGTGAATTTGCAGACCTGCGACAGTGAGCAAAAACAATGGCAAAATGATTTTTGGATCAGTAGGATTCTTAAGGTAGGTGAAATACCAAAACAGGAAGCCGACGATGGCAGATCCTCCTACGATGATCACTGGCGGAAGCCCGATGTTGATATAGCCAATCGTCGGCATGACAATACAGAAGGCTATGACAATGGCCAGGCTAAAAATTCTGGCTGATTTTGATGTTTGCATGGTTGTAAAAAGTTGGTTGATGCAAACTTTCTAAGAAAAGCCGAACCATCTTTTTACAAATGTTAAAAAATCACTTCTTTGCCCTGATACGGCTGAGGGTTACTTGTGTGACACCCAAATAGTTAGAAAGGTCGCCGAGGCTGATCCGTTGCAGGAGCTGCCCCTCATTCGCCACAAAGTGGTTGTAGCGGGCAGTAGCGTTATCTTCCAGCATTTCACTCACCCTTTTCATCATATTGGCCGCCGCCATGGACACCAGTTTCCTGAAAAAAGTCTCCACACAGTGGTGTTTGGCACAAAGCTGCTCCAGGTCAGGCTTGCTGATATAGGTAACCCTCGTTTTTTCCAATGCCAGCATTCCATAATTCGAGGGCATTTCGGACACAAAGCTGTCGAGCACGGTAAGCATGGAATGCTCAGCGAAGAAGCGCATGACGAATTCTTTGTCTTCACTGGTGAAGAATGTTTTGGTTAGCCCTTCGTCGACAAAGCACAGGTGACGGCATACCTCGCCCCGTTTCAAAATGAAGTCATTTTTTTCAATCGTCCGGGTCTTTAGTTTTTCCAGCAAATCCTCGGAGGCTTCTTGATTGAGTGGGGAGAGTCTGTTGCAGAATGCCAAAAAGTCAATCATAGTATTTTAGTTTAGCCATGCAGATCAAATATGTAGCTGTTGTTGCAAAAAAATGCTAATGTGCAGTAATTGACTACTAACAAAAAAATGCCCACAGATTGTCTTCCTAAAAAGAGTATCCTGCGGGCATTTGCACTACAGAAACAATTGCTCACTTTAAGGGCACCGATGCTTTCAATTTCTCCCACCCTATGCTAAAGCTGTCGCTGCCTACGGTGTAAATGAGTGATTCCTGCATGTCCGCTGCCATGGGTTTTGTTTTCACGATAAATACGTCACTCTCCGGCTTTCGGGTAGTAGTGCCATCCCTATTAATGCCCCACTGGCCTACTTCCTTGTTGAAGATCACCTGCCATTCATTTTCCGTGGGAAGGATATAGATGCTGTACTTGCCTTTGGCCAGCTTGTTAACGCCTACCATGATGTCTTTGTCGGTTTCAAAGGTGGTAGCATTATTGGCTCCCGCTCGCCAAACCTTGCCGTAGGGCACAAGTCCACCCCAAATCTCCCTGCCATTCGCAGAAGGGCTGCTGTACTCAATGGTAATGTTTGCGTCGCCAACCTTTCCATTAGCGGTCATTTTGGGGCTTTTAGGCTGCGCCTGGGCATAAACAAGTGCAGCAAAAACAAAAAGGACTGAAAGTCCGGACGCTTTAATTGAACTACTTTTCATGTTGGATAAGTTTTGTGTGAAAATAATTATAGCCAGTTGGTTGTCAGGGAAATATACAACATTCAGGCGAAATATTATTCTTAATGGCCTATATCCTGTACTGCAGGAGCGTCAGCGCAAGCTCTCTGTTATGAACTGGTAGCTCATCCGTATCGGGTGTGGTATAGTTTTCCACAAAGGCAAAACCAAAGCGCTGATAGTAACTGACTATGTTGGCGTTAGCAGCCCAGGTATCCATCCGGACGTACGGAAGCCCTTTCTGCCTGGCGTGGCTCTTCGCCCAATCCATAACGTGACCAAAAAGCCTCTGTCCTTTGAAAGCAGGGTTCACCACAATACGGTGCAGATAAACGGCGTCGCCCTGATCCATCGCCCGCCAGATTACCTTGTCGGTGTAAGCAACACTGAAAACAATCAGTACATCGTCTCCGGCAACCACCTTGTACTGATTGCCTTGCTCAATGTCTCTGATGATTGCTCCCTTGTCGTAGTTGCGCCAGACTGGGTAGCCTTTTGCCTCCTGATACCTGATTGATTCTTCGAACAGGTGGTAAACAAGATCGAGGTCAGCAAGCTGTGTGTTAACTATTTTCATTTCCTTTTGCAGTGGCAGGATAAGTTAAGTATTATCCAGCATTTCAGCACCTCTCCTATTCGCCAAAAATGGCTTAACAGCAACTTAGGGGCCTTTTCCATCAACATGACGAAAAACAAAAAAACCAACCAGCATGCGCCAGTTGGTTTTAACTTCCCGTGTTAACTGCCAATTAGTCCAGTACCTTTTCCAGTTTAGATACCCAACCCCCTACCGGATCAAACAATAGTTTCTTAGTGCCAGTATCTTCTTTGGTGTATTCCAGCTGAATAGTGCCAGATGCTACCGGATCAATGTTAGCACCATCTTTGTAAGCCCAAATAGTGACTTTGAGATCGTAAACACCGCCTACTTTCAGCTTCTCCTGGTTTTTTCTCAAGAGTTCCAAGAAGGCATAATCGGCAGCGTTAGAAGAATTGTCGACTGTGACTCTTGGAAACAAGAAGTAGAAAAGGCCCTTGTCTTTGTCGATTTGCGGTATGTTTTCAGAGAAAACTGAGCTCGTCTTTCTTAACACCTCTCTATCAGTAGTTTCTCCCAGCATTTCATATGTAATATTGAACCAGGCTCCCGGATGCGACACCTCCAGGGGCATTTCAAAATACGGCTTATAGGCGACGGTTGAACCCAGCTCCGCCTTGGTGATGAAGTTAGCAACCTTTTCTACCGGCTCATTCTCTCTCTGGTTGCGCAGGTAGTTAGTTCCTTTGGCGAAAGCAATTTTGCCCACGTAGCCTCCGTAGGACTCAAACTTCATCAGGTTCTTCTTAGTTTTCTCGCTCTCTTCAGCCTTCAGGCTGCCAATCAGCATGTCCAATTTGGCCTGGGCGGTTTCCACATCCCAGGTATCGAAGCTAGCCTTGTCTTTGGCATAAACATCCACCACGGTGCGGGTAGCGTCAAGACCGACGGGGCCGTCGTTATAGCTGCGATCAGACTTGATCTGTGCTATCACGCCCGGATCGACTTCCACCAGCTCAACATAACCGGAGGCGCTTGCTGAGATCCAGAAGTAAAACAGCTTCACCTGGTGCTTGGTGTAGTAGTTTTCTTTCAAATCAAGCTTCAATTGTGGCTCATCGCCTTTCTTCTCGAAGTAGTGAAGCTTGTTCACCATTTTACCGCCTTCTTCTTTCACAAAACGAAGGCCATACGCTTTGCCGTCACTCAAACCGAAGTACTCGCCTGTGACGCCCATGGCATCGGTTTCATCATTGAATGCCGTAAATGATCCACCTCCGCCACCTTTACCACCCTTTCCTTTGCCCACCTTACCGGCCAGTGCACCAGCTAGTTGGGAGTGCGCTTCTTGTGCACTGAAAAGGACGAAAACGCCCAGCAGTGCCATTGATAGAATTAACTTTTTCATGTTGGTTCTTATTTATTGGTTATTAAAAATTCAGATTTACTGATGCGATTTTGGTATCTGTGTAACCGTCGGCACCTGGGTTTCCATCGTTGCCTTTAATGCCGGTGTTGTAGTAAGGCGGCCCTCCGTTGCCACCCTTCCCCCCCTGATTGTTGATGGTGACGTTAAGCGCCGTCACTGAAGGATCTTTAATGATGGTAACACTGCCTCCGTTGCCACCATTGCCGCCATTACCTCCAGCGGTTTCACTTTGGCGGCCCTTGCTCCCATTCATTCCCTGGCCTCCTTTGGCGTTCACTATTAGCGGAGTGTCGGGGGTTAGTTTGTAGTGAGCAACCGTTTTGGCCTTGCTGGTATTGTAGACCTCGATCTTGTTGAGGCTGGCACCTGTTTTCTTGTGCCGTACGGTCTGCACTTTGATGACCAGGTCGTCTCCATTGCCAGCATGCTGCCCATCGACGCCCTGAAAAACAGTCATATGCTGATGACGTTCGTTGCCCCAGAAACCATTTTGGTTTACCTGAACGCTCACATCATTGGTCGTATTGATGGCCAGGGATGCTTTTAACGACGGATGGTAGACGGAAGTAATCTGGAGCAAAACGACATCGTCGGTCAGCGATGAGGCGTCCACATCCACCCGTACCTCGTCGATGGTATTACTGCATCCTTTGTGCGCCAGTTCGAAGTCTTCCCAGGGTATTTTTCCTCCCAGATTGGGCGTCTTGAGTGTAGAGCCATCCTTCAGCGTCGCAACAACACCGTATCTGATGGCTTCACTGAAGTGCGCTACTTTTGCGGGTTGCGACACTAGTTGTATCTCAATTTTGGCGACAGCTTTTTCTTCCAGCGAATTTGCCTTGCGCTCTGCTTCCGCCAGCTCAGCTTTCTCGGCTTTCACATTGTCCCTGGCGCTGGTTTGGTTTTTAAAGGTGGCTGTGGCGTAGGCAGCTACCAGCTTGTTGGTGGCTCCCGGATCCAGGTTAAAATTACCTCCTTCTTTTACCAGCACATATTTGGTGGTAGCTTCCTGCTTGCCGTTCCACTCGTAGTAAACGGCATAGTCATTGAGAAACGAAAGCCTGAGGTCTTTGAAGGCAAAGTAGGCAGGATAGCCAGGCACATCCGGAGCAAAGGGCTCGTCGAGAATGCCCGACCGTTTCACCAGGACCTCACTTACGTTGCCGCCCTGTTTGGTGATAACTACCGGCCATGGTTTCCCAACTTTCTCAAACTTCCCTTTCTCGCCCAGCTTGTAAACCGTGTAGTTTCCGGATTCAAAACCATTCAAAATCGTGTTTTGACTTTCCTGCGCCCGGGCGGCGGAAAAGACCATGAGGCAGAGTAGAACTACTGAGGCTTTTACAATTGTTGTTTTCCGTTCCATATTCTTTGTTTAGATGGCGGTGACTAAACAAAGATGCTTTCGTTCCTGAGTGGATTTTCAAGCGAACTTCCAAAGGGCTGGTTTGAATTTCCGAAGCCGGAGAATGGAAAGATTAAGGAATGGTAGGCAGGTGAGGTAAGAACGAAAAGAAAGGCAATCAGCTGCCCTGTATTACCTCGAAAAACTCGTCTTTCTTGTCCTTGGAGATGCCGACGGTCTTTTGATTGTCCATGATGATATAGCCGCCATCCTGATTCACATATTGCTTGATATGTTTCAGATTAATGAGGTACGAGCGGTGCGGACGATAAAACTCTGCGGCTTCTTTTAATACGTCAATGAAAAACTTCATCGGCTTGCTAACCAGGATGTCTCCGCTACTTTGGGTAGAAACTTTGGTATACATTCTGTCTGCCTCGAGCATCACTATGTCATCGAATTCGACAAAGATGACACCATTGGACACAGGAAGCCCCACTTTACGAACACTGGAAGCCTTGAAGGAGTTTTTAAGCTCTTCCAGTCTCTCACTCACTCTCGATTTACCAATTTGGGTAATGGCTTTTTTTACCGCTCCTTCAACCTGCTCGTCCCGGAGCGGCTTCAGCAAGTAGCTGATGGCGTTAAGCTCGAAGGCCTTGATGGCATGCTCGCTATAGGCTGTAGTGAAAATAATTTCAAAAGTGATTTGCTCCCGGGTGAAAAAATCAAGCAACTGAATGCCTGAGTACCCAGGCATTTCTATGTCGAGAAAAACAATATCAGGTTTGAACTGATTGATAAGGCTTACTCCTTTTGGCAGACTGTCGGCATCTTCTATTTCGTTGATCTGAGGACAATTTTCCTCCAGCAAAATCCGCAAGAGATTTCTGGCTTTCTGCTCATCATCAATAATTACTGCCCTCATATACTCTTCTTTCCTCTAAAACTATGGCGTATTTCAGCTTCATCCCGCCCAAGTTTCCCAATGCCGATTTTCAACTTCCTAACTGACGAATTCCAATATGGGAATGCTTAGCACCACTTTAGTGCCTATGGACTCACCGGCGTCATTATGCAGGTCATAGACGGTCTCCCCTATCGGCCGGTCTTTATTGTTGAAATTCAGCAATTCCAGTCTGTTTTTGGTAGCGCTCATACCAAACGATTGGTGATCGGGATTTCTCAGAACATTGATTTCTCCCGATTTTTTTCTACCAATGCCGTTGTCAACTATTTCACATTCTAATACCTGATGATCGGGATGGTAGTGGAAAGAGACAGACAACTCACGATCAGTGTTTTTGTGAAGCAGGCCGTGCTTGATGGCGTTTTCCACGTAGGGCTGAACGAGAAATGTAGGAATTGTAACAAGTCCCGGATCGAGGTGCTCATCAACTTGTATCTGATAGGAAAGTGTATCTTCGAAACGCAGCTTTTCGAGCTCAAGGTAAAGATTCAACGCCTCAATTTCCTCAGCGACAGTTATTTGTTTGATCTGGCTGTGATGAAGATAAATGCGCATCAGATCGGCAAATTTCCCAAGGTATTTACCTGCTAACTTTTTCTCGTTCATCATGATGTATTCCTGAATGGAATTGAGTGCGTTGAATATGAAGTGCGGGTTCATTTGGGAGCGCAGCGCTTTGAGTTCGGAAGCCCTGTATTGCTGTTCCAGCGCTAGCCGTTTTCTCGTTTCTTCCAGTTCCAAATTGGTGAGCGCCTGTTGTTGCTTTATTTGCCGCTGCCTGTAAATCAACACGGCACCTCCCAGCAACAATATGATTAAAATGGCCAGGCCACTCAAAAAATACCTTTGCTGGGATAGCTGTAAGGCTTGTACTTCGGCAGTTTGTGTCAGCCTGGCAACTTCCTGCTCCTTGATATTTGCTTCCAACCTTGCCTGTAGCGACGACAGGCTTGCAGAATTCCTTCCGCTCACTATAGAGTCATACTTGGCCTTGTACAGCTCATACGCCTGTAGTGCCTGATTAAACTCTCCCTTCGATTTGTGAATCAGGTACTTAAGTCGATAGTGATCGATACCTGTTGGGCGAAGCTTTTCTCCCTCAGTCATACGAAGCATAGCAGAGTCATAGACACCTAGTTTTTCATAAGCAAAGCCTTCGTTGAGTATTTGATAATAGAGAGAACGCTGCGGAAAGTTATATTTCTCAATATACCTGCGAGCTTCTTTGGCCATTTGTATGCCTTTACGGTATTGGCCCTGCCGGATGATGGGCGCAGTTACAACGTCTACCATGGTGGCATACCCGTAGTTGTACCCGGCCTTCCGGGCTATTTTCATACCCAACTCACCATAGTATATCGACGAATCGAGGTTGACAGAAATACCCCCATTATATATCCTGCACAAGGCGTAACAAACTCTTACCTGCAGCTCAGCATTATTCATGGCTGTTGCTCCTGCTAAAGCAAGAGCATAATACCTGGCACAGTTTTCAAGGTCATTGTTCTGTCGCAACACCGACGCAATATCGGCGTATGCTTCAGGCAAAAGCTCGGTCAGGTCATTGTCTTTTATTTGCTGACGGGCATTGTAGAAATTCTCCAAAGCCTTGTCGTACTGCTGATTGAAAAGTAATATACGGCCTGTGGCCATGATATGCCCCACTTCTATCAGTGGGCTGGCACTTTCATCCAATTTAACCTGCTGAAGCAGACTAGCAGCGCTGTCATAGTGGTTGAAAAGGATAAAAGCGTTGACTCGTGTCAGCAAAACTTCATTTACCAACTCTTTGTTCTCTCCGACCAACGCCGTCAGCTGATGAGAATAGTGGCGCAACGAGTCAAGGTTCTCCGTCCGATAATAATTGACTATTCCCTCCAGGGCTTGCCTGTTACCGGAGTTTTTCTTGTACGCCAAAAGCAGGCTGTCAATGGGGACAGCGTTTTCAGCGTTTGCTCCAAAACATACCAACAAGCAAATAGAAACCACCCAAGCTCTTTTCATTGCTGTAATATAGATGCTCTGGAGAAGCGGAACAACATTGACATCAGGTGACTGAACTTAGTAGTCGCAAACAACTGCGCAATCATCAAGCTTACACCACTTCAGAGGTCTTTTAATCCTCTCCCACATGCATTTTATAAAACTTCCAGGCCTCTCTCGCCACCTCACGGCCCAGCTTAAGTCCTTCAATATTGTCGGATTGGATATGATACCCCCCAAGCACCCTGGAGATGCCGGCCATTTCAGCAGCTTGTGTAAATGTTGGGAACCGCAGCGTGACGGTATCTCCCAGATTGTCAGGCTCTGTCATGGCACCAGCCACCAACACAGCCTCTGAGCCAAACTCATCGCTGCCCGTCCATAGCTTTAGCGCTTCAGCACAGCCACCGCTGATGGTGCTATGGCCAGAAACATAGCTGGGAAATGGCGGGCATAGAAAGGTTTCAGGAGAATAAGGTCGCCACTGGTTACCTGTCATTTCAATCATGCCCTTTCCCTCACCACCCCAGGCTTTGATTTTTTGATCTTCGTAGTACTGATGCACCAAGGCATATGGACGGGCATAGTCATAATACATTTTTGAATCCCATGAAGCAATAAAAGCATCCATGGCCACTACCTGGTTGTAGAAATACATCTTCACATCCTGATCAAGCGTGTGGTTGTCTCTTACAGATACGTCCTGAGCAAATTTGAGCCAGTGGCCAGCTTGTTGCACCGACTGCGGGCCGTCCCGCATAAATTCCACAAGGGCCTTCTGCTCATCGGTGAGGTTGGCTTGCATATCTATCACCTCCCACACCTCTTTTTCCAGTTGTTCAGACCCTACCATGGGTGGCGGTCCTGGCCGAAACTGATCTCCTGACTTTAGCGCCACTGGCTTCACTTTATCCCAAAATGGTGTAAGGCAGCCAGGCGCATATTTCCCTCCTTTGCCATCGGAGAAATATTTGGGTTGCCAGCGATTCGGGTCCACATTCTTATCAACCGGGTTTACCGGCGCATAGCCTGTGTAGTCGAAATAGGGTTGGCCATCCGATCCGGCCTCTTCCGCATATTGGTTAGCGCCGTCGCCTTTTCTTGCATCTATCACTGCTTTGGCAGCCAGATTGCCTATCCCCTCCGGCGTGCTGGCATCCAGCGACTGGTTATCTGGATCAAGGCCCAATTCCTTCATGAAATCCCGGAACATGGGCTCGTCTGAAAAATAATACTCATTCATGGCCCGGAAAGCGGCGTAGCTGATAGCAACCTCTTTATTTTTAAGGGTTTGTTCATCGGCAGGCCTTCGTTCAACTCCGGAAAGGTAAACAGGTGTTGCATTTTCGTCGTACCTGGACCAGGCGTCAAAAACCGACACGAAGATCAACCCGAGGTAACGGGAGGTAATAGTAGGACGTGGCCTGAACTTTTCCGTGTCATTCGCAGTAGCCATTAAGGCCATTTTGCCCCATTTAAAGGCAACATTGTCGGCGCCAACCGGCTCCGGATGTTTGTTTGAGGATGTTTGATTGTTTTGTTGACAACCAAGTAAAAGCGCTATGAACAGGGAGAGGGTTGAAATTCTTTTCATGACTGATGGTAAGCGCCTACCGGCCAATGGTGATAATGCTCAATTAGCCAGGCAGAAGCTTCAATACATTTTGAGTAGGTATAGACCGGCATTTTATCGAATTTAGATCGAAATGCAAAGAAATAATAGACCGGGACCGTTCTCGAAACTTCATTTTTATTAAATAACACTGTTGAGCAACCCTTAAAGCTTTTTATTCGTCGGGCTCGATATGTATCAGTACCTGGGCAATGCCTGGTATTTGTTTTCTTAGGGCCGACTTCAGTTTGTGAGAAATGTCGTGGCCTTCGGTGACGCTAATCTTCCCATTTACAATGGCATGAAGGTCGACATGGTACTGCATACCGGCTTTTCTAACAAAACATTTTTCTGTATCAATGACTCCATCAATTGTTTTCGCCACTTCTCTTATCTCAGCGACGACGTCATCGTACATGTGCTCATCCATGATCTCACCAAGTGCCGGTCGGAAAATAAGGTAGCTGTTGTACAAAATAAAGCCCGACGCCAGCAAAGCGGCCCAGTCGTCAGCAGCCTCGTAACCTTCACCAAAATAAATGGCGATAGAAATACCGATGAAGGCCATGATCGACGTGATCGCATCGCTGCGGTGGTGCCAGGCGTCAGCTTTCAAAGAGGAACTGTTGGTTTCCCTACCTCGTTTCATCACGACCTGGTAGGAGATTTCTTTCCAAAGGATAATGGCACCCAGCACATACAGCGTCCAGGCCTTTGGCGTTTTATGCGGAGTGAGAATGTGCAGGATACTTTCGTAGGCGATTACCGTTGCAGAGGTGACGAGAAAGGCCACCACAATGAAGGTGATGAGGGGCTCGATCCGCCCATGGCCATATGGATGATTGTCATCGGCCGGGCGTTGGGCGTACTTAAGCCCCAGCAGCACCAAAACAGAAGAAAAAATGTCGGTTGTCGACTCTATGGCATCAGCTATCAGCGCATAGGAGTTGCCAAAAAAGCCAGCCAGCCCCTTCAGCAACGCCAGGCAGGTATTGCCAACAATGCTGAAGTAGGTGGTTCGTATGGCTTTGTCCTCGTTTGTCATCAGATGGCTGGCTGGGGAGTCATTTAAAGGCAGCAATCTACCCGATTTTTAATACCCTGAAAAGGGTTTGTTCTACATTAGCCATAACTTTATATCTATGCAACGTTCCGGCCACACCGATCTTCCACTACACTATGGCACTGTGCCCCGCTGGCTGGCAGAAAGAATGGCCCTGCTCGGTGGGGCCATTGTGGAAGCCATTGTACTCGAATATGGCAAAGCGGAAGTGATCAGGCGCCTGAGCGACCCAGCCTGGTTTCAGTCGCTGGGCTGTGTGATGGGCATGGACTGGCACTCTTCTGGTATTACCACATCTGTAATGGGTGCCTTGAAGTCGTCGATTAACCCGGTTTCAAAAGAGCTTGGCATCTACATCTGTGGCGGTCGGGGCAAGCACAGCCGCAACACCCCAAATGAGCTCATGGCTATTGCTGACAAAACAGGCCTCAACGGCGCTGAGTTGGTTCGAAGTAGTCGGCTTTCGGCTAAAGTGGACAATACGGCTATTCAGGATGGGTTCCAGATTTATCTTCATTCTTTTGTGCTAACTGATACGGGAGAATGGTCTGTTGTCCAGCAGGGAATGAATGATGCCACTGGCTATGCAAGAAGATACCACTGGCATTCTTCTGAATTGAAGAGCTTTACCGAAGAGCCTCATACGTTTGTATATGGCCGAAACCAGGGGCAGATACTAAACCTTACGGCCAGGGAAGCTGACAAATCAAAGAATGGAATCATCGCCATTTCGAAAGAGCATCCAGACAAAATGCTCGCTGAGATCAAAAAGATCAAACTTCCCTCCCATCATGATGTGCAAGCGAAGGATGTCGACCTCAAACGACTGGGTGCCGTGCTGGTGCTGGCGCAAGATTTGCCAACGCATGATTTTGAAAGCCTGCTGCTTCTGGACGGCCTCGGCCCACGTACCCTCCAATCGCTAACCCTGGTGAGTGAGGTAATCCATGGCACTCCTTCTCGTTTCACCGATCCGGCCAGGTTCAGTTTCGCTCATGGCGGAAAAGACGGGCATCCCTTTCCCGTACCTACGAAAGTTTATGATGAAAGTATTGATGTGCTGCGAACGTCTATTGAAAAGGCCAAACTGGGCCAAAGCGACAAGCTCAAGGCATTGAATTCGCTGACAAAGGCAGCACAAGCACTGGAAAAAGACTTTGAGCCAACAGGCAGTCTTGACGACGTGATCAGGCAGGAAAGAGAGAATAGCTGGCGCTATGGTGGTAGAACCGTGAAAGGCAAGGCGAAACTGCCGAAGGGTTTACGGGGTGGACAGCTGGGGTTGTTTGAGTGAATGGCCCGGCATTGTTGTTTTCAATTAGTTAACTCATAGGCAAATACACCGTTTTATATGCTATCTTGCATATAAATTGATGTACTATGAGAACTACTCTGGATTTACCCGATGGGCTAATCGATAAAGCCATGAAGATATCCGGCGCAAAAACCAAAAGTCAACTGGTAACGGAAGCCCTGGAGGAGATGATTAATCGAAATCAAAGGTTAAAGCTCATATCATTTAAAGGGAAAATTGACCTTGACATTGACCTCGATCAGCTACGAGAACGAGAATGAGACTAAGTCCCAAAATATTAGTCGATAGCTCTATCTGGATTGACTTCTTCAGGCTGGGAAATTACGAAAGGCTGGAAACATACATACGGGAAGATCTTGTATGCACAAATGAACTCATTTTAACAGAGCTTCTTCCACCCCTGGAGAAATTAAAGCAAACGGACGTAATCAATAGTCTGCATGCTATCCCGTTAGTTGAATTGGATATTGATTGGTCTCTCATCAGAAAATATCAGGCACTGAATATCAGCAACGGTGTAAACAAAGTTGGGATACCCGATTTAATTATTGTGCAGCAAGTTATTGAGCACAATTTGACACTGTTGAGCAAAGACAAACACTTTGGGCTCATGCAACATTACCTTTCCTTCGAGCTGATTCAATAAAATCCTTCCCATAAAATTTAAATCTTCACGACGAGGCAGACGAAGTTTTAAAGTTGAAGGCAGCAATCAACTCTTAGCCCTTATCTTTTTACCCAAAAGCTGAAACCCAATTCATCTTTTAACGTCTAGCCATATATTAAATATACATTTAGGGTTTTTATGCCTTTCTATTTTATATACATTTAGGACATTAAAGGCAAATGCTATGAATAATTATCAATTGGGCGAGTTTGAAGAGGTTGTATTGTTAACCGTGGCCATCTTGAATGAAGATGCCTATGGTGTCAACATCAAGCAGGAAATTGAAATGCGGATGAAACGCAAAGTAAGTACGGGTGCTATGCAAACGGCTCTTCGCAGAATGGAAGCCAAGGGCTACCTGGCCTCCGAGTTTGGCGAGGCGACCGCAGTAAGAGGCGGCAAGAGAAAGCGCTACTTTAAGATTACCCCTTTTGGTGTAAAAGCCCTGGAGCATTATAAAGAAACAAGAATGAGCCTCTGGGATGCCATACCTGGTGCTGTACTTGATTTGAAGATCAGTGGAAGATAGGAAAACAAAATATTACCCGCCCAGCTGGGCCACCAAATGGTTTCTTTGGTTCTGTCATGCCGACTTTGCCGAGGATATACTTGGTGACCTGGAAGAGGAATATCAATTCCATGAGCCAGCAGTGAGCAAGCTAATGGCCGACTTTTGGTTTGTGAGGCAGGTGGCAGGCATGATGCGCCCCTCACTCATGAGGCCTCTTCTCCCCTTTTTGAAACTCAACAATAAATTGGATATGATTAAGAATTACATCAAAATCGGACTGCGCAACCTCACCAAATACAAGGTGAGTACCGCTATTAACCTGCTGGGGCTTTCCACCGGCATGGCCGCTTTTATTCTCATCGCATTGTTTGTGAAAGACGAACTTAGCTACGACCGCAACCATGAACATGCGGATGAGATTTTCAGAATAACGATTAAGAACTTCTCGGGCGACGGTGAGACACTGTCCCGTCATTGGGCGTTCGCTTCCGCTGGTCACGCCCCCCGCATTAAGGAAGACTTTCCAGAGGTGACTCATGCCACCCGTTTCTTTCCCTGGGCTTTCCCGGACGTTATTTATGGTGATAAAAGACTGCCCGGTGAGCAGGTCGTGTTTGCCGACCCTGACGTTTTTGATATTTTCACCTTCCCTTTTTTGCAGGGAAACAAAGAGTCGGCCTTCAGCAACGAGACTTCTATGGTTATCTCGGAAGATGCTGCCATCAGAATTTTTGGCAACGACTGGAGAGAGCAGGACATTGTTGGCAAGAATGTGAAAATTGAAGCAAGGGGTGCCGGGTTATCGCTCCAAATCACCGGGGTAATGGAGAATATGCCCCGTCAGCAGCATTTTCATTTCGACTACCTGGCCCCGTTTGCTATTTATGAAAACGTCGTCAATAACCCTGATGCAATGAACAATGTAACAGGTAATTACAACTACCTGACTTACGTAAGGCTCAACGATGCGGAGGCGGCCACCGCAGTAGAGGCGGGCGGAGATGCTTTTTTTGACAAGCACATTGCCGATATCAGAGGGGTAAAAGCCCACAACTACTACGGACTGGTGCTGCAACCACTCACCGACATACACCTCACCTCTAATATTTCTGGAGAAATAGAAAACAATGGCAGCATGTCGCAGGTGGTGATATTCTCTGTTATCGGTATGCTGCTCATCGTGGTGGCTTGCATTAACTACATGAACCTGGCTACCTCCCGTTACACCCGCAGGATGAAGGAAATCGGCGTTCGTAAGTCAATTGGCGCTTCAAGAGGCTCGCTAATCAGCCAGTTTCTTACTGAGTCGGTCATACTCACATTGATTTCGTTTCCTCTTGCGGTCGGCCTGGCCACCATTGCCTTGCCATCGGTGAATGCCTTTATGGATAAGCAGCTATCGATCAATTTCCTCCAGGATTTTGGGCTATTTTTGAGTGTATTCGGTTTATTGGCCCTGGTGGCCATGCTGGCTGGTATTTATCCCGCCATTTACCTTTCGGGGCTGGACACCATCCGCTCTCTCAAAGGAGAATCGACTTTCAGAACCGGTAAAGTGAACTTCCGTTCCGTACTGGTAACGTTCCAGTATGTGGTCACTATCGCTATTATCTTCTCGCTGGCGGTACTCAACGCACAAATGGGATTTATATTCAACTCTGACCCTGGCTTCGACAAAGAAAGCGTGCTGGATGTTTCGCTATCGAACGATATATATGGTAAAAAGGACGCTTTCCGAAATGAACTGCTTGCTAATCAGAACATCATACACGCCACTTTTGTGTCCCGGATTCCGACAGGTAACCTGCTCGACTCTCAGGGAGCAAGCATCTTTCTCGGCGATTCGCTTACACCGGTAAATTTCAGACTGCCCTATATCGTTGCCGATGAAAATTTCATCACGACCTACGGAATAGAAATGGCCGCAGGAAACGACTTCGAAAGGTATATGGACTCCGATTCAATTGGTTATTTTATCGTCAACGAGGCTGCGGCAAAGGCAATGGGCTTCCCCAGCGCAGAAGACGCCATCAACCGTTCGATGAACTATGGTGGCACCGACGGAAAAATTATCGGCGTCATGAAGGACTTCCACTTTGAATCGCTTCACAGCGAAATAGGCCCCATGATCATGGTTAAGAATGATAATTACCGCAGGATTTCTCTCAAAATAAACCCGGTAAACCTTTCAGAAACAATAGCCTTTGTGGAGCAGACCTGGGCTAAATTTGACCAGAAGAACACTATCAACTACAATTTTGTCGATGAGTCATTCGAAAACCAGTATCAGGGCGAGGAAAGGCTCAGCACCATGTTCAAAGCATTTGCTGTGCTGGCTGTGTTGATTAGCTGCCTGGGAATGCTGGGAATGGTCACGTTCATTGTCGAGCGCAAAACGAAGGAGATTGGTATCAGAAAGGTGTTGGGAGCAAAATCGCCTCACATCATCTGGCTGGTCAGTCAAAATTTCATTTGGCTGATATCAGTCGCTTCGCTGGTGGCTTTGCCTCTTGGCTACTACTTCATGAGCGGTTGGCTTGACTCGTTTGCTTATCAGGTAACGATTTCTCCAGTCCTTTTTGTCGTTCCCATTTTGGCTGTGATAATAATCACCTTGCTAACCATCCTCTACCGAACCATTAAGGCGGTGTATATTAACCCGGTGAAATATTTAAGAAGCGAATAAATAGGCTTTGTTAGTCAATAAAAAAAGAGGCTACATAAAACAGCCTCTTTTTTATTATCACGACATGTTATTCATCAAATAAGGCTGTTGCCACTATTCCCCCATCAACATAACACCACTCAAGTCTGCCCTTCCACTCTTCAAAAAAGCATAGGTCAATTTGTCCGCCTGGCAGTCAATAAACTGGATATGCTTCAATTTCTTGTTATTCTTAAAAAAAGTATTCACCAGGGTTGCACGCTGAAATGTCACTCTTGTAAATGTGCAGCTTTCAAAAAAGCAACCGTCTATTTTGCCTTCAAAAACCAAGTCAGCAAGCCGACTGCCAATAAATGAGGTGCGGCTCCACACAACATTGGCAATTTTATTGTTCCCGAAACCACCCGATTTAAACTCCACACCAGTAAAATCGGCACCAGTAAAGTCGCCGCTTTCGATATAACTTTTTAAAAATTCAACTTCATTTAGCGAACAGTCTCTGAATATATTGTTGGTCAAGTGAGAACGTTGAATGTGGCTGTTAGTAATGTCAGAATTTGAAAAGTCACAGTCACTCACATTGTTGCTATTGAGAAGAAGTCCTGACAAATTTGAACCGACAAACAGACAGCGTTGTATGTTGGATGCGCTGAACTTCTCTTGCAGATTTTTGAGACCGGAAAAGTCAACGTCCAGCCAGTTCCCATGCGACATATCCCAGTTAAGACTTTTTCTTGCGTTGGTGCCTGATTCTCCAGTCAGTAGTACGTTCTGTTTTTCTGATGCAGATCTGTCTCCATTTGTGCCGCTAGTAGAGAAGCTTTCTGAAAAATAGTTGAGGTCAACTCCTACTATTTTGGCAAGCTTGTCAAGAGTAATAATATCCGGGATAGATTCTCCTCGTTCCCATTTGCCCACTGCCTGCGGGCTAATAAAGAGCTGCTGCGCCAGCTGCGCCTGAGAGACATTGAGTTTCTTCCTTGCATCGGCAATTTTGCTACCAATCATCTTTGTTTCCATATGTGTCATCTTTATTGTTTTCGACACGATAAAGGTATTTCAACTCAATTCCCGGATCATCAATTAACTCGATCCTTATAGTTGTAATTACGCTAATTTTGGTTGCTTTTTGACAACTGCTGGTTGTATTTGTGTGTGGGTTGGGGTAACACCTTTAATCGGCACCTTCTGCCTCCGACTTATTTCGTTTGTCCTACTATCCAATCGGATACCTCCGTCAGGGCCACGGGAGAAAAGGTTTGCTCTATGACGGCGTATTCGGCCAGGGAACCGGTTTTGCTTTCCTGAAACAGATGATTCAGGCCAGGCAGCTCTTTGATGGTTGCCTTCTTATTTCCCCCTTTGTTTAATGCTTTTTTAATGGCTTCCAGGTTCTCCTTTGGTGGCACCTGCAAGTCGTTTTCTCCATTGAGCGCCAAAACAGGACATTTTACCTTTTTCAGGGCCGGTGCCGGATCATACTTGATAAAATACTGCATCCAGGGACTTACAAGCTGACTCACCTGCGAGTTCACAAAGTCATCCACATTCATGCCCTGCGGCAATACACCGCTTCCGCTCTCTTTCAGAGCGCTGCTGAGGTAGTTCGTCAGGTTTGTTTTTAGCTGTTCGGTGTTGGTAGCGCTGGCCACCATTTCAAATGCCTTTTTGCTGATTGACTGGTTCTTCTGCAAAACGTCATCGTTAAGCCCCGACGCTTTTCCAATCAATTGCTGTTGCAATAAAAGCAGCTGGTCGCCGGGGATGCCAGTTCCGGCTAACAATACGATGAAAGCCACGTCTTTGGAGCGGGCGGCCACCATTGGTGCTATGAGCCCTCCCTCGCTATGACCAATCAGCCCTATTTTACGCTTGTCTATTTCCTTTCGTGCTTGCAGATAGTCGATAGCTGCTTCCACATCCGTTGCGAAGTCCGCACTGGTAGCGGTTTTGAAATCTCCTTCGGATGAAGCAGTTCCTCTGTCGTCAAAACGCAGCACGGCAACCCCGTTTCTCGTTAAGTAATCGGATAGAACAAGGAACGGTTTATGCCCTGCCAGCTCCTCATCCCTGTTTTGCGGACCACTGCCGCTTATTAAGATAGCCACGGGGAACAGGCCAGCCTCTTTAGGTAGCGTCAGTGTCCCCGCCAGGAAAATGCCTGCTTTCTTATTCTCAAACGTGATGTCCTCGGAGTGGTAGGGATAGGGCTTTATTGGCTCTTGTGGTCTAACAACCCTTTCCTTTTCAACGATATCCTTTGATAGATTCATGGCAAAAGATTGACCAGCTTGCTTGAAGTTTCCAACTACCACACCGTCGCTGCCTAACTCGCCTTCATACACAATTCCAGCATTTGCGACGGTAAGTTTCAAAGTGGCATTTTCAAAACTTGTGTTGGTAACGGGTATTCCTCTGGCCCCCTGGTCGGGACTGTCCATTGTGGATCGGTAGCCATCTCCAACCTTGTTGATATTAAACACAACCCTTAATTGTATTCCCTGCACTTTCAGGATACCATTCCACTGTCCTGTTATGTCTTGCCCATACGTTGATACAGCTATCAGGATCATCAATAACAATGCGACCAGGCTTTTCATGTTTGGGCTTTTTTAAGTATTGACTAAAAGCGGGAATGTGGATCGGAGCCTTTCTCAAAAGTGATTTTGGTAGATAATAATAGTAAAATATTCAAAGAAAATGATTGTTGAAAAGAATTAAACCTGACATCGAACTTCGCAGATAACCCTCCAAGGGCTTCGTCTTTTCAGCGACTAGCTGTCATAGCTAAAAGAAGTGGCTAGCTGCAAGCAACCTCCTTAATCGCCAAGTTTGGCTAATCAGACATCTCTCTTTCTACACCTACATCCTCGGCACCCACAAACCCATGGTAGCTGCGACGATACCCAGGGCAGTGCCTATAGTGATCAAAAAAACCAGGCCGGAAAACGCCCATTTTGTTGCGGACACCTGTGATTTTTTAGCCAAAAAATAGAAAGCGACAATGGCTTGCGGAAAGACATAAACCATAAAGCCAAGAAAATTCAAAAAGGGCCCGGTGAATGTTTCAGGATCAAAACCTACAGGTGCCTGCCATGCCATGATCCACAGCATTAAAAACACCCGGAACAGCCAAACGCCACTCATTGCCAGGAACAAATGTACTGCCCATTGATTGTGTGAAGCGATGTTTCTGCGAATAGCATTTTTCACGGCAAAAAAGGCACAAATCATGATAATTACAGCATTCATGGTGATAACCACCGAACCTTCCAGCCCTCCAACGGACCCTTTTATCCAGCTGAGGTAAAGGCCTGCCAGGCTGATAATAAAGGCAGAGGCAATGTAAATGCGTCCACTAACTCTGTGAAACCTGGGCGCATAGCTGCGAACCTGCGGAACAAGCTGTATAGGCCCGAGAATGGTGATGATGGCCGCCAGGGCTACATGTAAGCCAAAGATGGCATTACCCAGCAGGTCGCCCTTGACGTAGAAGTGTGAAGAGGCCGCATTCCACCTTTCAAAGTCGCCGAGTGCTGCCGACTTCCAGTAGAGCATGAGCACGTAACAGGCAAAGATCATTTGGCCTATTACCGCCACTACAAACCATGACTTTGCGGCAAAATCCACAGCCTTCGTTGCTGCGGAATGATTCTGTACTTTCATATTGAGTTTTTTTGACCAGACAATAATAGCTGACCAAAAAGCAAGCACACTTAACAATTGTTAGGAAAGCAACTCCCGCCTGATGCGACTCAGGCTCTCGGGCTTGATGCCCAGGTAAGAGGAGATGTATTTGAGCGGGACGTTTTTTGGAATGTTTGGCTTTTCGTCAACCAGCTTGAGGTAGCGCTGCTCGGCGCTGAGGGTAGCAAGGTCAGTCGTTCTTTGCTTGTCCTCTTCCATAAGCTTTTGAAAAAGTAATAAAGCGTAGTCTTTTGCGGTCAAACCAGTGGCCACCGTGATGTCAAAACCTTCCTTGGTGATTCTAAGCAGCTCGCAGTCGGTGATACAATGAAGGCTCTCGTTGGAAACGGTTTGGTTAGCAAAGTGAAAATAAGAAGTGAAAAACCTTGGGGCATCGTTCAGGTCGACTGTTACTTCTTCCCCTTTTTCATCAAGCCGGAAATTCCTCATATAGCCCGACACGATGAAATTGTGGTATTTGGGCACTCTTCCAGCTTCTTCAAGTATGGTATCTTTTGGCACCCAAAGCGGGGTAAAATACTGTCTGCATTGCTCCTTGTCACTTTCCGGCATGGTAAGAATCTGTTCCACATAACTAAAAAATGTTTCGAAGTAGTGGTTCATTGTGCGTGAGAGTTAACCGGAAGGACAATATAAGAGATATCCCTTTAATAATTGAAGAGTGCAAGACAATGACCAATTGAGAAGGGTTGCCTGACTGCCACTCTTCCCTGTGCGAGGGAATTTTCCTTCTGGCAGAAGCTTTCTCTCTGTCAACCTGCGGACTACGAAATGGCTTCGCTGCACACTGATTTGATCCCGAAACCGGAAAAGGTTAAACAGTACGATGTCTCTGTTTTAAAAAAATAGGAGCCGCAGAGCTGAATTGCGAAGTTGCAATTGTGGTTAGCATGGCACAAATAAGAACAGCCGGTCTCCCAATGCAGACCGGCCATCCTCCCTGCGAACTATTGTAACTTATAGAACACGCCAAATCCCAACATGCCCTGGTCTGCATTGCCCAGGATATATTTGATCTCAAAGAATCCGTCAATCTTGCTTGTGAAGGAATAAGCCAAGCCGCCACCCATGTTCAGACCTACTTCTGTGTTGGTCGTTTTGGTGTCATTGACTTTTACTTTTCCGGTTGTGAAGTTTATCCCCACCAAAGGATACAATTTGACTGCCCCTCCCGGTATGAAATTGTAATGTCCGTCCACGTCGAACATCCATATGTTGGACTTCACTTTAGTTCCGTTTCCATTATTATAGGTATCAGGAAAGAACAACCCAAAACCTCCTGCTAGATCGATTTTCGGCGTGAGGCCCACCCTGGCTCCAAGTAGCACCCCTAATTTTTCACTTTGCATGGCGTACCCAAGACCCCCTTTCAGGCTTACATCCTGGGCTTTTACTTGCAGAAAACAGAGGGCAACAAAAAACGATAGAATGATAAATTTTCTCATAATGCTGGTTAGTTAAAATTAAAATGAACTGATTATTAAACGCCCGAAGAAAAGCAAAATAAATCAGTTTTGCTTAACAAAATTGATGGATACAGCATTTGAAAAGAAGGTCGTCAAATTATGACTTCGGCTTAGGCCCCACTACTCAAAAAGGTTGGTAAGTAAGCAGATAAGTATCAGCGATGTCCTCGTTGCTTCGCTGCAGCTGTAGTACAAGCGATTGCTCCTTTAGCTCAATGATGTCATATACAGTGATGGCGGGGCCGTTGGTAAGAATGAGCTGGCTCCCTCCTTTGCAAATACACCAGGTTCCCTTCTCATACACCTGTGGGCTTTCGGGTCGGGCTTTGACTGGCCCCTCGTCGAAGACATAGGTGCCTTTCGCATCAAAGATAGCTACGTCATCAAGATCAGATGGATTGAATTGGCCGGTAACGTCTTTGAAATCTTTTGTGGTCGGCATTGCGCCATCGGATAACCTCCTTGCCTCTATGCTTACCTCCTGCCACCTTTTGTTGGCAAGCAACAGTGCTTGTTGAGTAAGGCGAAATTTACATGGAGGCGTATTTCTGGTCAGCAGCGTTCTATTGCAAGAACTAAAGGCTAACAGCAGAAGGACAAGCGCCGGAAATCTATTCATACATGAGGAAGCACGGTGGTGACTCCTCAAAACTAAAAATATAGTTATATATAAACTAATGTTTTAGTTAATAATTAATGTGCTGTCAAAGTTGTCTCGTTTCAGCCTCTTTTGGAAAATGGCTTTTGAACCGCCTGTAAAACCAAAACATGAGGGCTGCGCCTATCCCACCCCAAAGAATGAAGCCAACCCAATTGTCGGAATCGGCTTCTCCGGCTACGATATACGCTTCGGGAACTGTGGGGTTCACAAGAAGGCTGAGGGTATCTCCTGTGTGAACTTCAGACGGATCGTCTGTACTGCCTTTGAAAATAATGCGGGTAAATTGACGGGCAGTATCGATAACCGTCATTTGGGGATGTTCAAAACTTATGATGGGTGTAATCTCAAGATAGTCTCTGAATTTACCATTGCTGCTTCTTTCACGTTTTTCAACCACGCTCTCCCCTATCACATCGGCTTTTATGGGCAGGCCATAGTCGTATAAAGTCTCACCTTCCAGCAGGTACTGACAAGTCGACTGGTACAAGACTGCCAGCCCCAGTAGACCAATACATATCGTCAATATAAATCCGAATCCCTTTTTCATGGTTTCAAAATACCCTTTTCGAATCAGTAATAAAATATTGGTTTGATAAAGAGGACAGGGAGAGCCTTGCAATTGTAAAATTTTATCAAGTCTCCATTTAAGAAACAAATAAGTCTTTATATTTGGTCTCCAATTAGAACACTAATACTATGAAGGGAACGCAGCTCGGTGAATTACAAGAGGTTATACTTCTTTCGATACTGATACTTGATGAAGATGCTTATGGACTGAAAATTCAGCAGGACATCAGTGAAAGACTCAACAGGCGTTTGAGCCGGGGCGCATTGCACACAGCTCTCACACGATTGAGCGAAAAAGGGTTTGTTACCTCCTACTATGGCGGTGCTACACAAGAACGTGGCGGTCGGCGCAAGCGCTACTATGCGCTTACTGTGAGTGGCAAAGCCAGCCTCAGGGAAATGAAAACCCTCAGAGACGAAATGTGGAGCCTTGTCCCTTCAACACAACTGTTATGAGTCATCCGCACTTACCCAAGTTTTGGTCCCGGCTGCTACAATGGTTTTGTAGGGAAGAACTGTTCGAAGAGCTTCAGGGAGACCTGGAAGAGGCTTTTGGAGAAAACATTGAAAGCTTTGGTTTGAAGCGAGCACGAAGAATTTACCGGCTAGAGATACTAAAGCTGATGCGTCCATCTGTAATCAAAAACGTACCTGCCGTGAGGATCAGTCAGTTGCCAGGAAATTACCTTATTACTTCCATTCGGGCCTTCAAGCACAACCCATTCTATATAGGAGCCAATATCCTGGGTATGGCCCTTGCGCTTTCCATCGGCACCATCGGGTATTTCAACTATCGGTTCAACGATACTTTCAACGAATATTTCCCTGAGGCGACATCCCTTTATAAAGTCAACGGACTGCGCACTGGTGAGTCAACCGTAGGTACCAGTCCGGCAGCCCTGGCCCCTGCCCTGAACCTCGTCGGCATAGCAGCCTTTCGCTATCACGACGAGCGCATAGCTGTGAAGCTTGAGAACCAGGCTGGCACCGGAAGCGGACATAAGCTGTTCATGGAAGGCTTGTCCTTTTCTGAACCTGGCTTCATTCGCTACTTTGATTTGATAAATATCAACAACGAACCATTGCCAGTCCTGAGCCATGGTGAAGTGTATGTATCGGATGAAACTGCGATGAAGTTCTTTGGCGAGCCTTATCCGGTTGGCAAACTGCTGACGGTTATATTGCCAAATCATCAGGAGCAGCTGTTAACGGTGAAAGATGTTTTCCCAAAGCTCCCTAACAATACGAGCTTCAGGCTGTCTGTCATTGCCGACTTTGATCACTTATCAGACTTTTATGGAATAGATGAAAATAGCTGGTCCAATTGGGTCGATGGCACATTTGTTTATGCACCTGAAGGCGATATGACCAGGTTGGTGTCGCAAATGAATACTTACCTGGATGTTCAGAACCAAGCGAACAAGGACTTACAAATCAGTGGGTACAGACTCGACAATATACTGGAGTGGCCAGCCCTAGAGGCATCGTTGCACAATTCTGCTTTTGTGCCGCAAATGCATCCGGCAGCAGTAGCTGGTACATTGGGTTCTGCCATTGGCATTTTGCTTTTGGCCTGCTTCAATTTTATCAACACCAGTATTGCACTGTCGGGCAACCGCCTCAAAGAGATCGCTGTGCGAAAAGTGCTGGGAGGAAATAGAACGAGCACAATTGCCCAGTTCATTCTGGAAAACTTCTTGATGATAGGGATAGCTGTGGTGATTGCGCTGGCCCTTACCTACTACATGATTCCAGGCTACAATGCCATGATGAGCTACGAGATCATTCAACCTGACCAGATTCCATGGACCACTTTTGTATACTTTGGTTTGGTACTGGTGTTGTGTGTCGGGCTGATGGCAAGTGCCTATCCTGCTTTCTACATTTCAAAGTTTCCCTCGCTTGCCATCTTCAGAAACAAAGTAGTGCTTTCTGGTAAGAATAGGCTGATGACGGTACTGCTTACAATGCAGTTTACGCTCTGCTTCTACAATATATTTGGCCTGCTGGTCACCGCCGACAACGCATCGTATCAGGAAAGGCTCGATAGAGGCTATGACCTTGGGGGAGTGATCAATATTCCTTTGAGTCAACCCCAACAGTACACTGCATTAGAAGATCGCCTGAAACAGCAAACTGATGTCAGGCAAATGGCTGGTACGAGCTCGCTGATTGGGTTCAGCTTTAACAACCACTCAATTGGTTTCAATGGTCAGGAATATGAAGTCGCCGAACTGGGTGTAGGTGCCGGATACCTTGAAACACTGGAAGTAAGGCTCATCAATGGCTCAATGTTTTCGCAGACTGAGACCAACACAGGCGAGGCCAGGAAAGAAATGGTGATCAACAAAATGTTTGAAGAGCAGCTGGGAGGCGATGCGCTCAACAAGCCGGTCACATTTAATGGGGAGAAATACACTGTGATTGGCGTAGTGGAGAACTTCAATCTGCGCCAAATCATGTTCGACAACAAGGTAAAGCCTTGTATGATGCGCCTTGAAGCTCCTTCAAGTTACAGCTATGCCACACTGAAAGTGGATGGATTGACGACAGACAAAAACAGGGAATTGGAAGCCCTATGGTATGAGCTGTTTCCACAGGAGCTCTACGGTGGGTTTCTTCAGGAAGACGTTATGCAGCAGGTGAGGCAAACCAACTTTATCATGATCAATATCAGCACGATAGTGGCCACTATTTCCATTCTTATATCGATTCTTGGGCTCTACACGCTCATTTCACTTATCGCACAAAAGCGAAAGAAGGAGTTTGGTGTTCGGAAAGTGATGGGCGCCTCGTGGCAGCAGATCACCCACCTGCTGGGAAGGGACATCTATTGGATCCTTGGTATCGCCGCCCTCATTGGCCTTACCGGCGGGTCAGTGGTGATGAACGCTGTTTTTGATAGTATCTATGCCTACCATATCGACATTGACCTTCTCCACTATGTTTGGCCAACCATGATCATTCTTGGGATTGTTGTAAGTGCTGTGGGCTACAAAATGATGCAAACCAGTAAGTTGAATCCTGTGGAGCAGTTGCGAACTGAGTAAGATGGCTTCGAATAAATTAACAAAAAAGCCCTCCGTGAAAGGGGGCTTTTGATCAACTCAATAGGATAAATTACTTGGGTAACACCACAGTATCAATGACATGAACAAAGCCATTTGTACCCTTTAGATCAGTTGCTGTTACATATGAAGCATTGCCTGATTCGTCAGTCAATTTCACCTTCATTCCCTCCATCGACGCAACTAGCCTACCACCACTCACAGTTGTTAGTTCAGACTTTCCCTTCCCACTTTTGATAGCGGCCACAACGGCAGCAGCATCGAATCTTCCGGGTACTACATGGTAGGTTAATATTTTTGCCAACTGTGCTTTGTTCTCCGGCTTCAATAAGCTTTCAATAGTACCTGCCGGAAGTTTTGCAAACGCAGCGTTGGTTGGCGCAAATACAGTGAAGGGCCCTTCACCTTTCAGCGTGGCAACCAGGTCAGCCGCTTTTACTGCAGCAACAAGTGTAGTGTGATCCGCAGAGCCGATCGCAATATCGACAACATCTTTTCCCTGACTGAAAGCCACTGATGAAGTAGCCAAAGCGAGCATTAGAACGAATAATTTTTTCATGATTAATTTGTTTGATTGCAGTCCGAACAGAGTGTTCGCAAATAGGTTTTCGAAAAAGGATGTTTTTTTTGAGCTAGCTCAAAAAGCCAACTATCCAAACTTGCCATGTGAAGGCAATCAATCGCCTGTGGTACCGGCGTGTCGTCTGAAGAGAAAATGCTCTGACTTACTAGTTTGATTTTGGTATAATTGTTTGCCATTTTGGTGAAAGGCATAATTTGAACAGTGGGTATTCGCCCTTTCGATTGCTCCGGTAAACGTGGAATTGTATAAGTAAGAAAATGAAAAGAGTACTAGTAACTGGTGCAACGGGAAACATCGGAAGAGAGGTGATACACTTTCTCAACGAATTGAACCAAGAATGCGAAATAATCGCCGCCGCTCGAGATGTTGAGAGCGCAAAAAAAGAGTTTTTAGGGTACCCGAGCTTGTCCTTTGAATGGTTTGATTTTGAAAATCGGAACTCGTTTGCTTCGGCGTTTGAAAGTATTGACAGGCTGTTTCTTCTTAGGCCGCCCCATATTTCGGAAGTTGAAAAGTACTTTCAACCTCTTTTGCTGGCAGCTAAGGAAAGTGGCATTGAAGAGATAGTTTTTTTGTCGGTTCAAGGCGTGGAAAAGAGTAGCATTATCCCTCACAACAAAATAGAAGCTCTTATACGGAGTTACGGCTTCAAGTATATTTTTGTCCGTCCCGGCTACTTTATGCAGAACCTGACAACGACGCTTTTAGCTGAAATCCGGGAGAACCACACAATCACACTCCCTTCAGGACACGCCAAATTCAATTGGATTGACGTAGGGAACATTGGAGAGGCTACAGCCATGCTAATTAACTCATTTCCTGAGTATCAGAATGCTGGCTACGATATTACTGGCACCGAAAACAAAGACTTCTACCAGGTCACTTATCTAATGAGCAAAGTGATCGGCACAGAAATTTGTTTCAACAGTATCAACCCGTTAAGTTTTTACTTTAAAAAGAGAAATGAGGGCGTTCAAAAAGGCTTCGCATTAGTGATGACGATGCTTCACTTTTTACCAAGGTTTCAAGAAGAACCTGAAATCTCTGAAAACTTCGAAAAACTAACAGGCAAAAGCCCCACTAGGTTAGCTGACTTTATCGAAAGAGAAAAAATAAAAATGACCCGGCTCAATTGGATGTGAGCTAGGATTTGCTGATCACATTTTTTATATCACTCCAGGTAATCAATTTGATATCATTTTCAAAAAGCGCAGTTCGGCATCGCTGACTGGAAAAATAGTCATAGTCAGTCTGCCTCCATTCTGACCCAAAGTTGGGATGGTTGATGGCAATACCTTGCATCTCATGGCTATCGAAGGCTGGGTGGGTCAAAATGGCATTCAAACCACAAGGTAACCGGTTCAGTACCTGCTCATAATAGTCGGTAAGACGGCCTTTCTCAAAATCAGAAAACGTACCGAGAAAAACTCGGTCTACAACCAAATCGTCTTTGCGAATATGCAAGTCTGCGTTTAGTCCAACCTGTTCCATCAGTGGATAATCCAATTTAATATATGGCGTACTGTCTCTGACAACGGTATAGAAATTGAACGAATCAAGTTTAGACTTCTTACAACACGGAGCATACATTGAAACCAAATCGAATGACAATTCGACCAAAAGATAGAATAAGAAGGCCCGGATTATCCCCGGGCCTGTTCAATTTTTGCTATATCAGTTTGGTTAAGGCATTAGCTAGCTCCAGCCTTCCTCATTCTTCTCCTATAAGCAATTTTCGAGATAGCGACGTAGAGTACCGGCACCACAAAGATGGCGAGGGAGCTAGCTGCCACCATCCCTCCTGCCACCGTCCAGCCAATGGTTTTTCTGGCTTCGGCACCGGCGCCCGTGGAGATCGCCAACGGCAGCACACCCAAAATGAACGCCAGCGACGTCATGATAATGGGCCGCAAACGCAGCCTTACGGCTTCCAACGTTGATTCTATAATGTCCTGCCCGGCGTCAACTCGCTCTTTTGCAAATTCCACAATCAGAATGGCGTTCTTGGCTGCCAGCCCTATCAACGTAATCAAGCCAATTTGAGCATAGATATTGTTGGTAAGCCCCGGTAGAAATGTGAGGGTCAAAATTGAGCCAAAGGCACCGATAGGCACGGCAAACAGCACCGAAAATGGAATAGACCAGCTTTCGTAGAGTGCCGCCAGAAACAGGAAGACAAAGACAATGGACACGAGAAATATGATACTCTGCGTGTTGCCAGCCTTTACTTCCTCGTAGCTCATGCCACCAAACTCATAGCTATAACCATTTGGGAGTACTTCGGCTGCCACTTCCTGCAACGCTTTCAGGGCATCGCCGCTGCTATAGCCCGGAGCGTAAGTGCCGAGAATCTCAGCCGACCGGTAGATATTGTAGTGTGAGATGAGCGCCGGCGTTTCTATCACCTTGGTGGTGATAAGAGCGCTCAATGGTACCATCTCACCCATACTGTTTTTCACAAAGTACTTACCGATGTCATCGATGTCTTTTCTGTACACAGTATCGGCCTGGGTTACCACCCTAAAGTTTCTCCCGTAGATATTAAAATCGTTCACGTAGCTGCTTGCCAGCAAAGTCGACAAAGTACTATAGGCCTGCGCCACGTTGACGCCCATCTTTTTTGCCTTTTCCTTGTCAAGATCGACCTGGTAAGCGGGGGTGCGGGCCGAAAAGAACGAGTAGGCGGCTGCTATCTCCGGCCGCTGATTGGCTGCTGCAATAAACTTTTGCATGGTCGCCTCAAAACCGAAGATATCATCGGGGCTGCTGGTCTGCAAAAGCTCGAAAGTGAACCCTGAAGACCGTCCAAGACCTGGAATAGGCGGTGGTGCAATCGCCAGCACTCTTGCTTCCTTGATATCAGAAGTCATGGCCATGACCTGCCCAATAATTTTTTCCACACTCTCCGTTTCCGGGTCACGTTCGTCCCAGTGCTTTAGGTTCACAAACAGTGTTCCTACGTTCGATTTATTGGAAAAGGTGAGGATGTTCAATCCGGCCAAACCTCCCACTACATCCAGCGATGGTAGTGTCATGATTCGCTTTTGAAGCTCCAACTGCATTTCAATACTCCGATTTGTAGACGTGCCTTCTGCCATTTCATACGTCACAAAAAAACGTTTTTCGTCCTCAGTAGGAATAAAGCCGGTCGATTTGTTTTGGAACAGAAAGAAGAGCCCTACAAAAAGACAGATCATCATCACCAGAACATACGGAGTTCCCTTGATCCACTTTCTTACCCCGTTGGTATACGAACCCGCCACTTTGTCGAACCAACGGTTGAACCGGCTGAAGAACCACTCCAGCCCTTTCTTGCTTTTAGACTGATCAGACGGCCTCAACAGCAACATACACAACGCCGGTGTCAACGAAAGAGCAACAAAAGCAGAAATCAATACCGAAATAGCAATGGTAATGGCGAATTGCTGGTAAAGTTTGCCAATGATCCCTGGAACAAAGCCGACCGGGACAAACACCGCAGCCAGAATAAGTGCAATGGCAATGACCGGCGCAGAGATCTCCTTCATCGACTTAATGGTAGCGTCCTTTGCTGAAAGCTTATGAGTATCCATATTGTGCTGAATCGATTCCACCACCACAATGGCATCATCGACCACTATACCGATGGCAAGCACAAACGCAAACAGTGTAAGCGTGTTAATAGTAAAGCCAAAGGGAATAAAGAAGATAAAGGTGCCAATCAGCGACACTGGGATTGCCAAAATGGGGATCAAAGTCGCCCTGAAGGTCTGAAGGAAAAGGAACACTACAAGAATCACCAAAATCATGGCCTCCATCAGCGTAAAGGCCACCTCTTTGAGCGACACCTCTACAACAGAAGTTGTTTCCAGTGGAATCAGGTAGTCCACGTCTTTGGGGAAGCTGGCTTTAAGCTCTGCAAGAGTTTCCCGCACACCCTGATTTGCTTCGAGAGCATTGGCACCCGGCTCCAGGTAGAGAAGAACAAACGAAGCCGGCTTACCCATTACAAAAGGATGGTTACCATAGCTGGACTTGGCCAGTTCTACCCTGGCTATATCCTTGAGGTAAACCATATTTCCCGTGACTGGATTGGTTTTTACCACAATATCTTCAAAATCTCCAACGGTGCTTATCCTGGCGTTTGTTAGTATATTGAACTCAAATGTCTGCGTCGATGCCTGAGGTGTGCTGCCAATTGTTCCTGCCGAAATCTGAAGGTTTTGTTCCTGTAGGGCGGCATTCACTTCAGCGGGAGTAATTTTGAGATTAGCCAGTTTTTGAGGGTCTAACCAAATGCGCATACCAAAGTCGTCGCCCACCGAAAAGATATCACCCACTCCCTTTACCCGAAGGAGGGCATCTTTCATGTAGATATTGGCGAAGTTGCCAAGGAAAGTGGCATCATGTGTGCCTTCAGGAGAGTAGAGGGCCAGTGCCATAAAGATGCTCGGGTTCCTTTTACGCACCGTAAGTCCCAACCTCCTCACAATCTCGGGAAGAGTGGGCTCAGCCACGCTTACCCGGTTTTGGACGTCGAGCGTAGCAATGTCGATATTAGTGCCTATGTCGAATGTGACAGTGACGCCACTCGCACCACTGCTGGTACTATTGCTCGACATGTAGGTCATGCCCGGCGTACCGTTTATTTGCGTTTCTATCGCCGTGGTGGTGGTTTGCTCCACTGTTTCAGCATCAGCTCCTATATACAGGCCACTCACTGCTACCGTGGGAGGTGTAATATCAGGGTATTGAGAGATGGGCAATGTGCTCATCGCTATCAGACCAACCAGCACAATCACAATAGATATGACGATGGCGGTTACGGGTCTTTTTATAAAAACATCTGCGACCATTTTTTCTTAATTGAATAGATTCTGGTTGAATTATTTACTTCGCTACGGTAGGTGAGGCAACGGTGATGGCTGCGCCTTCTCTAAGATTCTGAACACCCTCTACCACAATTACCTCTTCTTGCTTCAAACCAGCTACGACGACGATGTTGTGGCCAATTTGTTTCCCCAGTTTGACCCGTCTTTGCGACACCTTGCTACCGTCGGACACGTAGACAAAGAATTCGCCCAACTGCTCCGTCACAGCTTTAAAAGGTATAGTGATAGATTTGCCGGAGACGTTCGACAACACTTGCAGGCTGCCACTCATGCCCGGGCGCAACATGTGCTCGGGATTTGGCAGTTCCACCCGAATTTTGATGGTGCCCGTTTGTGGATCTACCGCCCTGTCGATAAAGCTTAGCTTTCCAAAATGCGGATACAAAGACTTGTCAAGCACCAGTTGGAAAGTGGAATCGATGTCGTTGTCACTGCCTTTAGCCAATATCTGGCTAAAACGACTGATTTTACTTTGGTCTATAACTACATCCACTGCCATGGGGTCATCGGAAGAAATAGTGTTAAGCAGCGTTTGGCCGGGCGTTACCGACGCACCAAGCTTCACTGCCGAAATGCCAATGGTTCCGTCAAATGGCGCCACAATCGTCGAGTAGCGCACATTGGTTTGCACGCTGTTCACAGTGGCTTTCGCTGCCTCTACAAGCTGCTTTGCCGAGGTATAGGCCGACTCAGCATAGTCTACCTGTTGTTTGGCAATCGCATCGTCTTTTTCAAGCTCTTTGTATCTTTCAAGATCCTTTTTTGCTTTATCGAGATTAGCCTCCTGCACAGCAAGGTTCGCCAATGCCTGGCTATATGCCGCCTGCGACTGCTGCTGATCGATGGTGTAGAGCTTCTGCCCTTTTTTTACTTTATCACCTTCTTTAAAGAAGATTCCCGTGATATAACCGCTGACCTGCGGACGAAGCTCCACTTCCTGCAAAGCCTTCACAGTAGCTGGGTATGCTTCATAATAAGGAGCGATTGTGTAATTGACCTCTTGCACGGTAACGGCTACCGGGCCCCGTGCTGGCCTTCCTTGTTGATTGTCACTTCCGCATCCTGCGGCAATTAGCAGTAAGCCAAAGGCAAAAAAGATGTAAATTTTATTCACTGACATGTATGGTTGAGTAATTAAAGAATTAATAATTGATTTGGCCCAGGGCTTTCAGCACATCCATTTTGCTGGCAAGCACCATGTACAGGGCATTGTAATAATTGATACGGGTAGTTCTCAAGTCGCTTTCTGCGATAGTGACTTCGAGGTAGGTTTTTACGCCACTCTGGTATTGAAGCTGAATGATGTCATACACTTCCTCAGCAAGTTCAACATTGTCCTTTTGAGCCTGGTAGAGCCCCAAATTGCTTTTGTAGGAAGCCAGCGCTCTGGTGTACTCAGTATTTATGGCGCTCTTCAGGTTTTTCAGTCCAAGGTCTAACCTCCCGTTCGACAGGTTCGCTTCCTGTATCTTAGCAAGCCTTTTTCCTCCTTGCAAAAGCGGAAGACCTAATGTAACACCCACAAAAGAAAAGGGATAGGTGGTGTTGTACAAGTCGCTGAAGTTATTGTTTTGATAATTTAGATTATAGTTCCCAAACAAACTGACAGACGGCAGAAAGGCCCACCTACTGTAGTTCACATTGGCCTCCTGAAGACTTTTCTGTGACTGCATGATCTGAAAGTCAATATGATCAGCATAATTCACTTGCTGTGTGGTGTCGAGCATTATTTCCTCTTCCATCAACAGCGGATCATATTGCACTGGCAAGTTCTGATCAAGCGGATAGCCCATCAGCGTTTTCAGGTACTCTTGCTTGTACTTCAATAGTTCCTGGTTGGTTTTCAAAGAGGCTTTGGCGTTGGTTAGCAAAATAGTGGCTCTTTTGTAGTCCGTTTTATCCGACACACCCGAATTATACCGGCTTTGTGCATCCTTCAGGCTCCGCTCCAGCCTAACGATTGATTCCTCGCTCACCTCTATTTGCTGCATCATGGCCAGGGCATCATAAAATGCTTTGCTCACATTCACTACCACATCAATTTTACTGCGGCTGGTATTGAGACCTGCCTGACTTCTTACCTGAGAAGCGGTACTGCTGGCCAAGAGTACATCTCTGTTGAAGACAGCCTGGCTGGCACTGAACTGTGCCGAAGAGGTATTATTAACGCCAAACCGGATCACATTCCCTCCTATCACACTCGCCTGCAAGTCAATAAACCGTTGGTAGTTATAGGTGAAATTGACCTGAGGATACCAGTCGGCCAGCTTCCCTTTGATGGCCTTGTCGGTAATTTCTTCGTCAATCAGGGCCTGCTGCACATTGGGCTGGTGAGCCAGGGCATATTCCACCACCTTGTCAAGTGTGGCAACCTCCAGTGGGTCGCCACTCTGGCCCAGCGATAAAGTGGTATTCAATAAAACTAACACAAGTGTCAGCATCGACATCCTTATGGATGCTTTCTGAAACAAATGTGCTTTCCGTAGAAAAAGCTGCATACTCAAATTTGTTCTTAAAAGTTTATTAATAAGTTACCGGTTGAAGAAGAAGTCATTAGCTAACTGATGGCATTTCTTCCTTAAAAATGGTCATGTAGATGACCTGTTTTCGTTCAAGCAAAAATTCGTGGTAAGCCTCTTCCGTCATGCCGTGAATAGTTCTCAAAATAGGCTTAGCCAGCATTGGATAGTTGCATAACGCAATAAGGTTAACCAAAAAATGTTCGGGTGTAATGGGTGCCAGCCTTCCCTGCTGGATTTCCTCGGCCAGTTGATCACGAATCAGGTCACTTGATCGGGACTGGTTCCTGGCGCAGTAGGCTTCGGTTCTATCCTTGTTTCTCACAGTTTCGCTGATAATGAAGTTCTCCAGATATGGATACGTCATGTTGTAAGTAATGATCGCATCAATGTACCTGGCTATCTTTTCCCTAAATGGCAGGTCGAATGACAGAATGCTTTTTACCCGTTCTCGCTTTTCTTCCATCGCTTCGTCCAGCAGAATACTCAGCATATGCTCCCTCGACCTGAAGTAGTAATGGATCAAAGCCCTGTTCACCCCAGCGGCGTCAGCAATTTCCTGGGTAGTTGTTTTGATCAGCCCTTTCTTAAAAAACAGTTCTTTGGCCTTCTGTTTGATCACCTGCTCAGTCTGTGCTTCTTCGATTTTCATGAACGAAAGCCCTTTACTTTTTTGTTTAACATTTTTGTTAACGCAAGCTTTAACTTTTAGTTCAGAAAGGTCAAAAGAAAAATTCAAGTGGCTGCTTACAGTGATTCACGGCCTTCGAATATGAAGAGGCAGCGCCTTTACCGCTCGCCTTCACTATTACCTGACAAGGTGAAGGTAACCTTTCAATTTTTTTTCAGGTCGCAACTCGTTGGCGAGCTGATAGAAGTAAACACCGGCAGCAAGGTCTCCTCCGTCCCAGTCATTTGCATATCGCTCCCTGCGAAATACCTGATTGCCCGACCGGGAGTATATTTCAAGTGTCCACAAGCCGTTTTCCACGCCAGGCAGGTAAAGAGAGTTATTGAAACTATCGTTGTTTGGAGAAAATGCATTGGGGAGATCTGTGACTTCCTCTTGCACAAAAAAAGAATGGACAACAGCAGACCCGCATCCCACTGTGTCTTTTGTAAAGAGCGTCACATCGTTGTCTCCATAGTTTTCGAAGGCCACGGCAACTTCATTTCCCTCCCATTCTATGCCATCTATTAGCCAGAAGTAGGCCAGACTATCTGAGCCATCGGTTACTGAGACCACCACTTCCTCATGGGTAAAAGGGTACATTTCACTTATTGTGAAGTCGGACTCGGGCCCGGGTGCCACGGTGATGGCAGGTGATACCTGATAGGGCACAGTACACCCTTGTGAATTGATGAAGACCAGGTTTAAAAAATAGCTACCAGCTTCATCGTATGCTCTGTTTATGGAACTACTTTGCGTATCCACCACGTCTCCATCACCAAAATCCCATCTGTAAGTCGATGTGTTTGTGCCATGTGCTTCAAACAGTATATCAAAACCTTCGCACGTGCTCAAACTATCAAAGTCAAGCGAACCATAGGGACCGCCTACGCTGACTATTGTATCTTTTGTAACGCTGCTTGTGCAGCCATACTCATCAACTACAGAAAGTGACACTGAGTAGTCGCCCGGGATGAGATAAGTCACCACCGGCTGGGCCAGTGCCGATGTTTGCCCATCGCCGAAATCCCACTGGTAAGAGGCAATGCCCTCTCCAGACTTATCCTGAAAGGTGGTAATCAGCGGTGGGCATTCGGCAAAAGTATTGACAGCCTCGAACTTAGCCTGCGGCTGTGCAACAATGACCTCTTTGATCGCTGGCTCTTTGCTCAAGCATCCATCAACGTCTTGCGCAAGAAGCTTGATGGTGTAACTGCCCGGCGTGTTGTAAGAAACAACCGGCCCCAGCTCAGTGGATGTGCTGCCATCTCCTAGTTCCCAGCTATAGCTGACGGCGTTCATCGATATGTTTTCTAACGTCAACGTATCGTTCACACAATACGCATCGGCTTCCGTCATGAACCTGGGAACAGGCTTAACAAACGAAATAACGTTTTCTCTGAATATTGAGCACGTGCCTTCGGTATTTGTTAGTGTCAGCCCGATATTATAGTTCATCTCGTCGTAGTAGGCATGTACAGGGTTTTGCGACGTGGACGAGCCACCATCCCCAAAATCCCATTCCCAGGCGACTATGCCTGGCGATCCACGGGAGAAGTCTTTAAAGTCAACTACGAGAGAGTCACATTTATTATTTGTAATAAAACTGAATGCGCCATCGATGTCCAATACCCTGATGACATCCTCCTTTTTTATGGTAGATGTACACTCGTCGGGATCAGTAACAGTCAACTCTGCTCCAAAGTACCCGGCATCATAGTAGATTTGCATCGGGTTGGTAACATCCGACCTGCTGCCATCAGGAAACGTCCATGCCCAGTGCTCGGCATCGGTTGATGCATCGTTAAATTGAACAGGGATACCTTTACAGGTCGTGCTGTCGACAGTGGAAAAGTCTGCCCGAACGTTGTAAATGGTTACTCCCTGCTCTACCGATACCACGCAGGACGTTTCATTGTTGAATGCGGTAGCTTTCAATGTATAAGTGCCCCGGCCGGGATAGGTGTGCGATGGGGCTATTTCGTTGCTCTTAGT
The DNA here is from genome assembly GCF_040222385.1 of Imperialibacter sp. Lineage (GTDB taxonomy): Bacteria > Bacteroidota > Bacteroidia > Cytophagales > Cyclobacteriaceae > Imperialibacter. The sequence continues at coordinate 133,217 of NZ_JAVKDF010000022.1, read as the reverse complement.
GCCGTCGCCAAACTCCCATGTAATGCCATCATAGTCGCTTGAAAAGTTGCTGAGAGTAATCGTGTTAGGATCGTCGCAGCTTTTCGAAGACTCAAAACCAACATAAGGGTTCAATACCTCTATTAGTTCTGTTTTAATAACCTCGTCTTCACAACCGGCATTTTTTGCTTTAAGCTTCACCGTGTATAAGCCAGGCCGTTCATAACTATGTATCGGGTTCTCTTCAATAGTCCCTGTACTATCACCAAAGTCCCAGCAATAAAAAGTAGCATTCAGGGATTCGCTCCTGAAGTTGATTGGTTCCCAGGCACAAACAACCTGTTTGCTGACAGTGAAGGCCGCTGTTGGCACTGTGGATGACACCACCACGTCCACTTCTTTCCTGCTCGTGCAACCAGATGCGCTTGTCGCCTGCAACACAACCTCGTAGGTGCCTGGCTGAGCGAAAACATGTGTAGGATTGACTTCAGTGGTCGACGTATTGTCGCCAAAGGTCCAGAGTAAGGAGTAGCTTTCACTTGCCTCTGTTACAGAAGTAAACGGAAGCGTGAACGGTGCGCAGCCCGACAGCGAAATTTCGCTACAGCTTTGCTGGTCTTCGGGAAGAATCTTTGTATCGACAATATGAACCACCTCAACCTCATGGGTGTAAAGTGCCTCACAGTCCATAATGCTATAGCTGGTCAAAGTTACCTGATACAACCCCGGAGCGGCATAAGCATGAATGGGTGATTCGTCTTCCGAGGTCATTCCATCACCAAAGTTCCAACTCCATCGGTTGCTGTTGGTCGAGCTGTTCGAAAACTGGATTTGAAGTGAGCACTTTTGCTGGGCGGTAAACGACGGTGCCGCATCTGCCCCCACAATGATCTCTTTCACTGTTTTTGCTTCACAAGCCTGCCCTTGTAGCTGGGCCGTGAGCACTACCTGATATTTGCCCGGCTCACCGAAGGTGGTGACCGGAGAAGCTGCATCGGATGTCTTCCCGTTTCCAAAATCCCAGTGCCTGGAAAGTATCGTCTTGTCAGATGTTTCTATGAAGTAAACCTGGTTTCCAACACAAGTCTGTGAAGCAGACGCTGTGAAAGAGATACCAGCTCCGCTGCCTATTACAACTGAAAGCTGCTGGCTATCCTGGCAGCCTTTTTCGTCAGTTGCTGTCATTGTTACCTTATAATCACCCGCAGTTGAGTAGGTATGCGGCGGGTTTTGGGCTGTGCTGCTGCTGCCATCGCCAAAGTCCCATTTATAGCTAGTGTTCAGGCCAGTGCCGGTTACGGTTGAGCTAAAGCTCACTTGTGCTGGCGTTTCACACAAAACGGTTTTATCGGTATCGATAGTTGCTTTGATGCCGTAGGCCTTGATGATAGCACTTTTTGAAACCGTGTTTTCGCAGCCAAACTGGTCTTTTGCCACAAGTGTAACAGAATAGTCGCCCTGGCTTTGGTATGTGTTCGTAGGTGCTTCGTCGTTGCTGGAGCTGCCATCTCCAAAAACCCACTCGAAAGACTGTAGGGTCTTTCCTGCTGTTAGGCTCTCAGCAACAAAAGACACCGGCAAAGGGCTGCATCCTTCCGCAGGAGAAAACGAAAAATCAACGGAAGGCTTGTCATGCACCACAATGTCCATCGTTTTAGTCCCCAGTGTAGTGGCGCCAGATTTAGCGACCAATGTCACTTGAAATGTACCAGAACCGGTATATACTGCGCTGGGGTTTTGAAGTACGGAGCTATTTCCATTGCCAAAAGTCCACTGATAGTCAGTGACCGGGCTCGCAGTGGATTTGTCGGTAAAATTGACCGTCAGCGGAACACAACCTTCCGAAAAATCGACTGAAAAATCGACGCTTTGCGCAAGGCAGGACAAAGGACCCAAACAGAGAAAAAACAGCAGATATTTCATGAATGAAGACTCATTCAAATATATTGGAAAAATACACAACTGATTGAAGCCAAAAAAATAACCCTACTTACAAAGGCTAGTAGTCAAAAGTATAGCGAATGCCACGTTTTAGCAAACAGGAATGTGTTAAATAATCGTAAGTTATTGCTTTAAATGAAAGAGAGACCTCATTTTCTCCAGACCAGACGTGTTATTTTATTCTTTGAATTAACCCATTCTTAATCAAAGAAGTGTTCCACACCTAGTGCTTGATAAATGAGGTTCTCAGTGAACTATCGCTGCTGTTGTGTTTCTTGAATATAAGGTGGTATACACCTATTGGTAAGCCTACTACAGACAGTTTGACCTCAACTTCGCCTGCCCTGACTGTTTGTTTGACGACTGGCGTGCCTGTAAGGTCATACACGTACACCTCTCCATTATCAAAGCTGGTGTCTTTCGCAGACCTCATCATTATAAAATCTGTAGCCGGGTTTGGATAAACGACAACGTCGGCTGCCAACGCATCCTTAGCTCCCAGCACTTCGTTGCAGGTGCCTTCTACGGTTAATTCTACTGTTTGCGACGATGTGTTCCCATAGACATCCACCCCTGCGAATTCGATGGTAGTCGTCCCAAGGTCTTCACAGGTAAAAACTGTCCTGCTCAGTGTGTATTCGGCCGTTGAGCAGTTGTCATAACTCCCGTCATTTACCTCATCGACGGTTATTTCGGCTTGCCCAATCTCGTCCAATGTAACAGTGAGAGACCTGGTAAAAAGGTTTGGAGGTTGGTTGTCCGCTACAGTCATGGTGATCTCTTTCACGGTGGTGTTACCACTTTTATCAACGCCAACTAAACCTACCAAATGGTCACCTACTTGTTCGCAATCAATGAAATCGGAAGGCCAGTCCAGATACAGAGCGTCAAGCTCGCAGTTGTCGGTCGTCCCAAAGTCGATAGCTATATCAGCCACTGCTGCTACCCCATCTCCATCGAGGTATACAGTAATGTCGTGTCCAACAACCAATGGTGCGATGGTGTCCAGTACCTGAACCTTCACGGCAGCGGTAACTGTGTTGCCAGCGGGGTCTTTCCCCGTCACTGTAACTTCATTTTCCCCAAGGTTCTCACATGTAAAAATTGCCTGGCTCAAACTAAGTGCAATGCCACAGTTGTCGGTGCTCCCATTGTCAATATCAACAACAGACAGGGTGGCAGCTCCCTCATTCCCAAGGTAAATAGCAGCATCCCGCACCTTCAAAACGGGAGCTGTGTCATCTGCAATGGTGACGGTAAAGTCTATCGAGGAACTGTTGCCTGCCCCATCTGTTGTTGTAAAGGATATTACGTTTTGTCCAATGTTATCACAGGAAAAGGAAGTCTGGCTTAAAGAAAAGTCAATCTCCCCTCCTGCCGGGTCAGTGCTTCCATTGTCAACCATGGAAGGGTCTATTGTTGCCGTGCCGTCTTCGCTTAGTGCAACCTCGATGTCTTTGGCCACAGCAATAGGTGCGATATCATCCCCCACGGTTATTTCAAATACCTTTTTTATTTGCCCTCCCTTCCCATCGTCGGCCACTATGCTTACGGTGTAAGTATCCGCTGGTAATGTAGTGGCATCCAGTACCTGCAAGTTATTGTCAGCCACAGCAAATAGGTCGTTGTGTCCATCGCCGTCACCAGTGGACAGAGAAAAGCTGTGAGTGTCAGCTTCGTCGGGGTCAATCACAGAAAGGCTACCAACCAGGGCCTGTGAGCCGGCAGATTGTTTGAGATGAGCATTGTCAAGCAGTATGTCGGCAGGCGCCTGATTGGAAAGAAGCTGGTTGAGATATAATTCAGAAATGACGTTGCTGCCATTAAACCCTGTGATCAGATAGTCGAGGTCGAGGTCGCTATCAATATTGATCCATTGCACCTGGCCAAGGATTGCCCCCGGCAAATCCATCAGCAGGTCGGAAAAAGTCTTGTCGTTGTTTTCAAAAACACGGGTAGTAATGTTTTCCGACACCACCAATGAGCCTGTGGCAATGATGTCGAAATCACCGTCATGATCGTAGTCTGCCCAGTCCACGTAACTGCTTCCAAAACCCAGAAAGAGCTCCGTTTCTACAAAGCTGTCGCCGTCATATTCGTAGATGTAGGTATGAGTGACCCAATCAGTATCAATGCCGTGAAGCAATAAGTCTAGGTCACCATCATTGTCATAATCACCCCACGTCATAGAGTTAACCCCCACTGCCGTGATGCCTGCCTCAATGTCGACGAATTGTCCACCATCATTTCTGTAAACCTTGCCAACAAATTCAAACCAGCCATCACCAGCCAAAGCCAGGTCCAGATCTCCATCACCGTCATAATCGCCCCACTCTACAACTCCATCCGACACCACGGCCAGTGTAGCCTCAATGTCGACATAGGTTCCGTCATCGTTTCGATAGATTTTTGAGTACTTTATACTGTTGGCGGTAGACCCTGTCAGCACCACGTCCAGGTCACCATCCTGGTCATAATCCGCCCAATCGGCATAACTTGATCCAAGATCGCCCACGCCTACAAAGTTGCTGGCATTCTTATTCCACCCCCCACTCTCGTAATGATAAACATCTGTTTGAGCAACTCCGTCGACTGAGCCTGTCAGCAGCAGGTCGGCATATCCATCAGCTGTTCTTTTGCCCCACCTCGCAGCACCACCCAACACAGCTGGTAGGCTGGCTTCGGTATCAACAAAAGTACCCTGATCGTTTTCGTAGATTCTTGCCACCGGCTGACTGGATTCATCTGTTCCAACGATGAGCAAGTCCTGATCGCCATCGCCATCATAGTCCGCCCAATCAGCGTCGGTGAAAGTCATCGCTTGCAGAACTTCGGAGGCAAGGTCATTGCGCACGAATGTCCAGGGAATGTCATCAATCACTTCAATGACAAAAGCTTGCTCAACGGCGGCCCCATCCTGGTCTACTGCCATTATGCGAATGCTGTAGGCTCCCGCCGAAAGGCTTCCCGGACTGTTGACAGTCAGCGCATTGCCTTCAATATTAAATTGGCTATTGAAGTCGTCTCCTTCTCCGCTGGCCAGAGAATATTCATGCTCATTGTCGGCATCTGGGTCGTTGGCAGACAATTTTGCTACGAGGGCTCCGTTTCCTGCGGATCTATTGACTGACGGGTTATCTAGTTGGATGGACGATGGCGTCTCATTCTGATCCGTTACTTCAATTGTAAGCCATTGAGAATGTATCACTTCTCCTTCGGTGAACACCTCAATGCTGAGCGAATAGCTGTTTTGTGATTCATAGTCAAATACAATGTCGGATATGAGTTGATTTCCGACTATACTGAACGACTCGTTGTCTTCTATTCCCTCTGCTAAACCATAGGTATAGGTACCGGCCGGAACGGTAGACAACGTACCGATGAGGGTGCCTATCGGCGTGTTCTCATCGGTAATCGCCAAATCAATGGATGTCTCCGGCAGCAATATATTGGTGTAAATTTTTCTGACCCGCAGGTCGTCATAGATGTATTGTTGCCCAATGAGAACAAAATCAAGGTCGGTATCACCATCATAATCGCCCCATTGCCCATCGCCAAAAATGGTTACTGGGAGTGGTACGTCTAAGTCAGTAAAAGTCCCGTCACCATTACTTTGATATATTTTAGTAATAGCTTCCCCTTCCTGATAGTTTGTAAGACCAGTTATGATAAGATCGTCATCGCCATCACTGTCGTAGTCACCCCATTCGGAGGAGCCATACATCACATTGTCAATCCCAGCGTTTATGGCCGTGAAAGCACCGTCGTCATTTCTATAGATAAAAGACTTGGGCACCCCTGCCGAGTGGCTGGCGAGGCTATTGGCGGAACCTGTCAGAATAATATCAAAGTCGCTGTCTCCATCAAAATCCCCAGCACTGGCTGAACTATACATAACGCCGGAGAGCCCGGCGCTGATGTCTTCAAACACATCGTCAACTCTTTTGAAAATGTTGCTTTGTGTTTTGAATGCCGTTCGGTTGAAGCCTGTGACTAACAGCTCGAGGCCTTCTGATTCATCAAAATTCGCCCAGGTTACCGTGCCTTCTTCCGCTTCAGGCAGTGCAGCATCAATGTCCGTAAAAACACCCCCATTGTTTTCGTAAATAATAGCTTTGATTTTGCTGTCTTTTGTGGCGATCACTGCCAGGTCGAGGTCATCATCGCCGTCAAAATCGCCCCAACTCCCAAAATGTGAAAGCGTGTTCGGTAAGCCCACTTCATTAGTTACATCTGTAAAAATACCCCCCTCATTTTCATACAGTTTCAGTAAATAATCGTCGGAAAATGATCTGGAACGAGTAACCAGTAAGTCGAGGTCATCATCTCCATCGTAATCCCCCCATTTTATATTGCCGCCGTTGGTGCTAAAGATGCCTGGGTTTGAGAGAGCAAAAGTGCCCCCCTCATTGATATATAGCTCCACGAAAAGAAAACTAAAGGAACCAATGACCAAATCCAGATCGCCATCATTATCATAGTCGCCCCAATCACTTACTCCACCGGCTGAAGTCTCGTTGATGACGATGCTATTGACTGCGTCTTCATTAAACTGAGCCCAGGTTGGCCTTACAACAGATAGTACCAAAAGGGCGAAGATCATTCTGACTTTCATAGAGCTGAATTTGGATTCGTCTTAATTCAGTCTCAAAGCTCAGTATTAGCATTTTCTTCGGCTTAAGGATTTGATGCAAATGCTTAAGGTTTTGAAGCGAAGAGGGATATTTCCAGAATAAGCAGGGTTTTGTAGAAGCAAAATTGCCTTACTGACTAGCATGTCGAGAGTGGTCGGGTTGATTCTCTAATCCGGCTTATTGCGTTGGACCTGTCCCGGCACTATACCAAATTCATCTTTGAACACGGCATTGAAGTAGTTGGGACTGGAAAAGCCGGTCATATAGGCAATTTCGGCTATTGAGCCAGCGTTCTTTTCGAGTAGCTCATAGGCTTGCTGTAGCCTGAAACTTCTTATTAACTTATTGGGTGTTTGGCCTATCAACGCCTGTAGTTTACGGTTGAGTTGGCTTTTGCTCATGCCCACCTCCCTGCTGAGTTCGTCTACTGAAAAGCCTTCATCGGCCAGGTGGGTGTTAACCGCCGCAATCACCTTTTCCAGGAAAACCTTATCGACGGAAGAGACTGCAATCTCCTGGGGCTTCAGGATCGTCTGCTGACTGTATTTACGCATGAGCTGCCGCCTGCTCTCCAGCAGGTTCCTGAGCCTCACAATGAGCTCCTTTTGATCAAACGGCTTGGTCAGGTAGTCGTCGGCCGCCGTCTCCAGCCCCTTGATTTTACTTTCCTTGTCGGCTTTGGCAGTCAGCATCACAATGGGAATGTGACTGGTTTTCTCGTTTTGTTTCAATTGCGCACACACCTCAAACCCATCAACACCAGGCATCATCAAATCGCAGATGATCCCATCAGGCATTTGCTCAATGGCTGTTGCGATGCCTGAGGTTCCATTGGAGGCGGATAACACTTCAAAATCGTGGCTTAAGACATCTGCAATAAGCTGGCGCACCTCATCATTGTCTTCAATCACCAGTATCGTGGGAGTTTCTCCATTGGCGGTAACGCCTGCCGCCTCTTCGGAAGCAAAAGCAGCACCACCAATTGTGGAGCTGCCCTCGGTTTCGTCTTTCTCCAGGGGTAAGAAAAGCCTAAAACAGGTTCGAACCCCCGGCTCACTCTCTACCGTGATCTCACCATTTAGCTGATCTACCAGCGCCTTTACCAAACTAAGCCCGATACCTGAGCTTGCCTGCTTGTCACTCTCTGTATGGTAGAACCTGTCGAAAATGAAAGGCAATTGATCTTGGGGTATGCCATTACCAGTATCTTCAACATCGATCCTGGCTTTTGTCCCTTCCAAAGAAAGTGTCAGGGCTATAGTTCCTCCGCCCGGCGTAAACTTGAATGCGTTCGACAACAGGTTCAATACGATCTTTTCAAGCGCATCAGGATCGGTCCAGCCTGAAATCTGATCGCTGGCCCTTAGCAAGAGCTTGATACTATTTGACTTCGCCTCCAGTTGAAAGCTCTCGACTGTTTCATTAATGAATTTGCTGACGTCGACATACTCTTTCACCAGCATTTGGTGCCCGGCATCAAGCTTTGCCAACTCCAGAATTTGGTTAACCAGCTTTAACAAACGGCTGGCGTTGTTTTGGATAGTTTGCAAATACTTTCTGGGTCGGCTATCGTGAACGGTTAGTAAGAGCTCCCGCACAGGCCCAAAAATCATGGTAAGCGGGGTGCGGAACTCATGAGAGATATTAGCGAAAAACCGAGATTTGGCTTCATCCAGTTGCTTCAATTCTTTGGCTTGTATTTCGATCTCCCGTTTTTGGGAAGCAGTTTCAAGCTGTAGCGCCTTGGCAGAACTAAAGGCTTTGCCAATTTTCTCAGCAAAAGCAAAGGACATGACAAAAAAAGTGGCCGTAAACAACATACTGATGGCGTTGGGCCTGGTAAGAATCAGGTTATAATGGTAAGCCGACAAAATCATGATCGCCAACGTGCAGAGAGCCAAGCCTACAAAAATAGACAAAGAGCCTCCCCTTTTCCGCACTCGTGCCACCAAAGTGATATAAAACCCATAAATGATATACACTAAAGCAACAACACTGAACGGAACCAGGGTTAGCGTATAAATGCTCATGGGTAATACCAATGCGGAAAGGCAGAGGGGAACAGCAATAATGAGAGCAATCCTTGAAACAATTTTATGAAAATCCTCCCTGAACAGTTCGCATAAAAAAAGCGTATAAAACAGCCACGCCAGATACATGGTCAGGTAGGTGATTTTTAGCTTGATCCGGGCAGGAACGGCAGGAAAAACTGTACCGAACACATACTGACCATAGTTGCTGATATACAAGGCGTACATAATGACAAACAGACCGTAGAAAAGGAATGATTTGTCTTCACCCAGATAGAAAAACAAGCCAACAAAAAAGCATCCGATAAGAAACACCCCGCCAATATTGAACGTTTCGATGATGAGGTTGAGGTCTCTTTCGTGTGGAAGAATATCGGGGTCGCCGATTATAATGGGTTTAAAAAAGCCGCCATTGGAGTGGTCAAAATTGGCCACCTGAACCACTATTTCATTTTCGCCCTCATGCAGCATCACGGTTTTCATGCTGACTGTCCAGTCGGGGACGTAGGAGCCTTTCGAGTCGGACACCACGCCGTCACCGCTGATCAGTTCGCCGTTGAGAAAAAGTGCATACGACAAATTGAAGCCGGGTATTTCTATGGCGATCCTGTAGTCCTGAGTCGACTCAACAACTAGCCGGTAGGTAGCATAGCCAAACGCTGGCAGCTTCTCCTTCAACTCTTTGTGGGTATTCCAATAGGATACTTGTGTAACGTAGCGAGCTTCGCTGGCGACAAATGCCTTATCTCCCGGCGGCAGAAGTTGCTTCCAATAGAAAGCCCATTCACCGTCCAAAGCCAACCTTTCCTCTCCGGCATATCTTAGGACGCCCTTCACTGCCTGCCCATAGCTGCCGAGTGGAACGTGCAGCGTCAAAAAGATAAAAAAACTGAAAAGTCCTCTTTTCATGAAAAAATAGCCAGCTGATTGATTGGTCAATATAGGCCGTTCAAATTGTTTGGCATAACAATATGCATCATAAACATGACAACGGGTTTTAACTACCCCACACCAAAAAATACGCTAAGATGGCTTGTTACACATACAGGAACAGTGACCTCCCTGAAATAGGTTTAGCCTGGGTTCAAGTAATACCCTTCCCACAGCCCCTGGAAGAATCTTCTGGCATTAAGACCAAGTACCTTGTTCTTGTAGCCACCTTCCTGAATAACCAAAGTGGGCAGCTTGAGTGAAGCAATCATTTTTCCATTGATAGCAAAGTCGTCCGGCGACAGTAACCAGGTGCCAGATGGATCACCCTTTGCAATATCAAGACCCAAAGCAATAACAAGGTAATCTGGCTTATACTTTTTTATGGCCTCAAGTGCTTTCTTCAATGCCTTATGATAAGCCGGCCCTTCTACGCCCTTGGGCAAAGCGATATTGAGGTTAAACCCTTCGCCCTCCCCTTCACCAATTTCGTCAGTAAACCCGGTGAAGTTGGGATAGGCGTATTCCGGATCGCCATGAATAGAGACTGTAAAAACATCAGACCTATGATAGAATATATCCTGCTGGCCATTACCATGGTGATAGTCAATATCGAGGATCACCACTTTTTTGCCGTTTTTGCTCAGGTAATGCGCAGCCACGGCATTGGAATTCAGGTAGCAAAAGCCGCCAAAATATTTCCGCTCGGCGTGATGCCCCGGGGGCCTTACCAGGGCGTAGGCCATAGGTTGCCCACCCAAAATGACATCAGCGGCAGTGAGTGCACAATTGACGGCCGCTCTTGCCGCCTTGTAGGCATTGGCATTGAGTGGTGTAGATGTATCGATACAATAATAGCCTATTTGAAGCTCAATGTCCTTCGGAAGCCTTGCTGCATTTCTAATAGGAAAAACGTCTCCATACATAGTGGTGGTTTCCCCAATCCACGCACAAATCTTCTTCAAAAACTTCAGGTATTGCTTGTCATGTACTGCTTCAATATGGCTGTCTGGATACTGTCTGGCCGAAACATCTCTAAAAATAGCCGTCTTGTTTAATTCCTTTAGAATGGTGGTTACCCGCACAGGTGATTCAAGGTATCCTCTTTCCCGCACATGATGGATCAAGTGCCCTTGGTTAATAACCAGGGCTATTTGCTTGTCGGCGGGAATTGAAACTCTGGCAGATTCTATCGGCTCCGACTTAACATACTTAAAAGGTCGCAGTGCTATCGATCCCTTTATCGAGCGAAGCACCTGCCCAACGTATTCATCCGACACCTTCCCTTTAGCCTTGTTTTCCAGAATACTTGAAACGATGCTCTTGGAAAGCTGGGCCGAAAGGTTATCTTTCTTGCCTAATCCATCGAAAACGAGATAAAAGTAAGACTCGTCATCACGGCGCAAGTCATAGCTAAACCCCTCAAGTGGTCGTGCCCCATACTTCTCGTAAAATTTCAGTCGGGCCAGATTCTGTTTGTGCTCCGCTGCGTCAACGGCCCACTCCCGTTTGTCTGTCAAACAATCAAAGAAAACTCCGACGGCCGAGATACTGTGCGCTTCGTCTCTCAGTCGTTCATAAAGCGCCCCGCCTATTCCACCACTGATGCGGTGCTTATTGGTAGCGATAAAATCGAGAAATATAAAATTGTCTTTGATGAAGTGAGATGCTATGGCTACCCCCAGTACTTGCTTGTCTCTGCCTTCAGCAATGATCACGATGGGCCGGTAGGGCTTGATTGAATGCTCGCCTGCATCAAGTAGCAATTCATCAGCTTCCTTTTCGCTCATGTAGGGAAACTGGGAGAGCAAAATAGCCCGGCACTGTTCAAGCGCAACGATGTTGTATTCCGTGGTGTGATCGTATATTCGGCGAATGGAGTTAAGACCCATACTTAAAAGCAGTTAGTTAGCCATTTTGTGGCGCAAAGCTACTTTAAGTATAGGTCAGTTGTAGCTATGAATCGGTATTATCTTTAGCTGTCAATCCTCTTCACACCGCTCGGAAATATACCTGCAAAGTCTCGGATCAAGCTGTAATGACGTTTGTGATTTCCATCCTTTTGTTTCGCAAGTCCAGCCCTCCTTCCAGCACCGACTTTAGGTTCGCCAGGTAAAAAATCCACCCCCTTGAGTCGCCTACAAAATGCTTCATCGCTGTGTCGTCGTCCAGAGGCAGCCCGCTTTCGACCAGTTGAACAATCAACTCACCAGCTTCTTCGTACATATTGATTGTAACAGGGCATTTCATGGAAAAGGTAAAGCTAAAAAGGTCTTTACCATTGGCTTTCAGCACTGTCCCCTTCTCCACCACACTATCGGGATAGCCGTGCCAATACCACTCATACGTATCGCCTTGTTCAATAGGTGCGTCCTCTGACTTTGTCATCCCAGCTTTGTCCCTGAACAAGGCTTTTCTCAAAAACCACTTCTCCAAACCGCCGGGTGTTGCCCAGGAGTTATAAACTTGATCTGCCGGGGCGTTGATGTTTACCCTCAGCTTGAACTGGCTCCATTGATCTCTTTCCATCTTATTGTGTTTTTTTCTTCAAAACTAGTATCACCAACTCCCCCCGGCTTATCGAAAATGGAGAATTTTAGTGCAGCCTCATTTTCCGCCGGTAACGCCCAGGCGCTTCGCCATATGTTCTTTTGAACAGACTAGTGAACGAAGGTATACTATCGAAGCCTACAGCCCGGCAAATGTCAGACACGGCCAAATCCGTCTCTTCCAATAGTTTCTCTGCCCTCTCTAACCGCATTTTGGTCAAAAAGTTGTGAGGTGTGATTCGATAGGCCCGCTTGAAAAGCCTGAGGAAATGCTGCTTATCAAGCATGGCAACATCTGCCGCTTGCTGCAAATCAATTGGCTGCTGACAATTGTTGATTATCCACTCCCGGACGGCAGCCAATCGCTTATACAGTGCTACCTTCGTTACTGTTTTCACAACTCTGAGCTTCTCCGAAATTTGAAGGGCATGATGATTTTCGCTTATCAAGCTATCCAGTATAGATCGCACAACCATGTCAGCTTTTAATGAGTGAAAAGAGGCACAACTGTTTCCAAGCTCCATCAGAAGTTGAAACTGTTCTCTGAGCGAAGCATTCATGAAATGTACGTGCTCCACGAGCGAAAAGTCCTCTTCACTAACTGCTGACCAACCGGCAGTTTCATCGCCGCTTTTAATCAGTCCGTTGTATAATAGCTTCGAAAGCGCTGCGTCAAAGTACAGCAAAGCGACCAGGGTATCGTCCCGTTCCAGCTCAAAAGACAGCTTGCTTCCTTTGTTAACCACCAAAAAGCTATCCTCATTTATTGCTATCACCTCCCCATTAATCCGAAACGTTGCCTCGCCGCTCATTACCACCGCTACTCCCAATCCTGTGATGTGTGCGGGAACCACCGCCCCTTTCAGTCCCGTAAACCGACTGAGGGTGTGATCAATAAATTCAGGCACCTGACTGCAATAAGTCCGGACTTTAGCTGGCCAGTTCGTACACGCTATCATACCTACCTCTTTTTCTACAAGAAACAAACTCCTCAGGGAATACGAGAATCACTTTCTATGAAGCCTATCAAAGCAATCTAGTTTCTACAAACAGAGACACAGTATTGAACTACCTTATCGAAAAAGGGAACAGTCCAAACATAGCTATTTGGTAATAGGCTTGGCTAAAAGCTCAACTTCGTAAAGATCAGCTACCTTCTTTCCCCGAAAATACGCTGATCAACCGACCACATGCCAGCTCCAAAAAAAAAGAAAAGCAACCCAAAAAGAACGAACATAAAAGGGTGCTGGTCGCCATACCAGAACTGGCCATTGCCCATCACAAAGGTGACGTAAGACATGGCACCCAATAAAAGTAGCGAACCTATTCTGGTGAAAAGCCCCAGAAAAAGAGAAACTCCGGCGATCAGCTCGCTTGACTTCCCAGCGTATACCAGCAGCCGTGCGTTAGTATCTTGAAAAACCTCCCAGGTCATGTATTCCCTCATGAGGTTAGGTTGAAAAACTTCCTGCCCGTGATAAATCATCAGACCACCAACGATCATGCGAATGATAGCGAGTGCCTCTTGCTGATAAAACGGCGATGAACTCAATAGTAGCTTTTTCATTATTGCTAACCAAAAGAAAGAAAATGGATCATTTAACCAAGTTACGATGTCCTAATGACTTTCTGAAAAATCAATTTCATAAGGTACCTCCTGTAATGAAATCTGATAAATATCAGGAACGCTTTGTTACTTAAGTCACAAAAATTAGCCCAGACTGAGGTCAAATTTGCGCCAACATTAAGGTATCAAAAAAAATGAAAAAGACGAGAATAATTGTCATAGGCGGGTTATCTGCTGGTCCCTCAGCGGCAGCTAAAGCACGACGGACAGACGAAAACGCAGAAATCATCATGTTTGAAAAGACATCACATGTGAGCTATGCGACCTGTGGCATCCCGTACGCCCTTTCAGGCAAAATAAAAACAAGAGACAAACTCATTGTCGTCCAACCTGAGCTGTTTGAGAAAAGATTTGGTGTAGAACTCCATCTAAATGAGCCAGTAACAGACATTGACCCGGAAGCACACATAGTATACACAGACAAAGGCGTTTATGAATATGACAAACTTGTATTCGCCACGGGAGGACAGGCGGTTTTGCCTCCTATTAAAAACATTGAGAGCTTCGAAAATTGGGCTCACGCCAAAACACTTGAAGATTTTGACAGGGTGATGAAAAGCGGTGTTATGGACAGTGCCGAGCATTTCACCATCCTGGGTGCCGGACTCATAGGACTGGAAACTGCTGAAAACCTTGTTCACGCTGGCAAAAAGGTGACCGTGATTGAGCTTGGCAACCAGGTATTGGCAAACTGGGATGTGAAATTTGCCCATCTTGCAAAGAACGTGCTTGAAGACCATGGCATTGATGTCCGCCTTGGCGTGTCAGTCGTGGAAGTTGACCACACCACCAATGAGTTGATCCTGAGCAACGGAAAGCGCCTTTATACAGACTACCTTTTGATAGGCATTAGCATTAAGCCAAATACGCAAATGCTGGTTAGAAAAGGTGCCAGGCATCTGCCAAACGGTGCACTTCTGGTAAACAAGCACATGGAGACCTCCATCCCAGACATTTATGCGGCTGGCGATTGTGCAGCCATCACCAACATGATAACGGGTGAGCATAGCTGGTACCCCATGGGCACCCATTCCAACAAAGGAGGCCGGGCCGCTGGTGCCAATGCAGCTGGGGGTAATATAACTTTTGAGGGAGGCTACGGCACTGCAATTATGAAAATATTTGACTACGCCATTGCACGCACAGGTATGGGCCCTAAATCACTCGAAAGGGCTGGTATTCAATTTAAATCGACTCTGATTATCGCAGGCTCCACTCCCGGTTTCTTCCCCGATCAAAAAGACTTGTTGATAGAAATCCACTACGACCCCAATACAGGCGTTTTGCTCGGGGCAGAGCTGTTCGGTGAGCATGGGGTTGACAAGCGGGTTGATGTGCTGGCCACTGCCCTGTATGCCCGATTGACCGTTGATGACCTCCCCCGCCTCGATCTGGCCTATGCACCACCCTTCTCGGCCGCCAAAGACCCCGTGGTAGTGGCTGGGTTCGCAGCAGGCAATTCGATGAGGGCCCGGTACCACGAAGTATCAGTCGTTGAAGCAGCAAGGGCTCTCGATCAGTCCGTTTTCCCCGCAAGCTACACACTGCTTGATGTCAGAAACCCTACCGAGATTCATAAAGAAGGATATATTCAGCATGCCCTCAATATTCCTCTCGACGAGTTGCGGGGGAGAATTAATGAAATTGACCTTGATAGGCCCACCTATGTTTACTGTGCAAAAGGATTAAGGGGCTATATGGCATCTCTTATATTACTTCACCACAACTGCAAAAAAGTTTACAATGTAGCAGGGGGATTTACCGCCTGGAAGACGATCATTGGCCAGGTAAAGCAGGTGGAAGAAGTGTCACATGTGTCTTAAAAATCGAGCACCCCTCCTGCTGAAGAAAATGAGGAAAACCTACAACTCTATAATGTAAAATCCAAATAACAACAAATATTCCGCAAATATGCTTACCTTGCAGCATATGGAGATCGTTAGAAGCTGGAGAGAGCAAAAGGTAATGTTGAAATGGAGATTTCCTGACCTCAATGACAGCGACTTTTTCCTGGCTGATACTGACCGGGAAAGCATGCTGGTGAAGCTTGAAGAAAAGCTGAAAAAGACCAGAGCAGAGCTGGAACACATATTCGCTGAACTTCAGCGTTACTAGATTTGTTCCTATTTAGAATCCACAACATGTAATTATCTGCTCTAAAAAATACGACTATCCATATCAGCTCCGAACTGAGGGTGATACATGAGTCGACTACCGTTATAAACTCGTCGGCAAAAAATATTCATAGAAAAACAATTTGTAAATAATCAATATAGTTCAATGGCCAATTATTCTTCTGAAGTTTCCCACACTTACACTTATTTGTGGAACAAGTACAGACCGGCAATTCTCAAGCACATGATAGACTCGGCAGAAGGTCCACAGACCTACAAGATGTCTAAACATGAATTTACCATCATCAACCCTAAGGAGAAGGGTGGTTATTCTTTCTCCTTGAATGTATTCAAAGGGAAGGCTCAAAATGATATCAGGACTTCTATTGTAGCAAAAGACCTTCTGGTGATTTTGCAGTCGTCAAAAACTGCCAACGACCTGGTAAGCACGGCTACTTATGAGTTTGTTATGGACAAACACTTCGTGCTGCATATCAACCGGGGCGAAGAAATAGTTGAGGAAGAAGAAGTAGAGGCAGAAGAGACTGCTGAAAAAGAAGCATAAACAGCAGGCGATTAGCGCTGATGATATTTGTGGGGGAATATGTCGACAAGACATGTTCCCCCATTTTTTTGAGCTTGCGGCGAGTAAGTCACTACCTAACGCAACTCCCTCCCGCCGAAAGATTGCTTTTTATTAACAGGCGGCGTTGTGTTACATTTGCCGCAACGGTTTACAACAATTGATGGCACACGCAGCTGAAATTCGTACTGTTAGCGTTACCCGCTACGTCACTCCTCTCCGGGAAGGCGGTTCACTGCCTGCCATTGTTGAGGCTGATGATGAATTTCTATATGTACTGAAATTCAAGGGAGCCGGACAAGGCAAGAAAGCACTGATAGCCGAACTTATTGGTGGCGAAATTGCCAGGCTACTAGGTTTCAGAGTACCTGAAATTGTTTTTGCAGACCTGGATGTCGCTTTTGGCCGGATTGAGGGCGACGAAGAAATACAGGATCTGTTAAAGGCCAGCGTCGGTATTAACCTGGGGCTGCATTATTTATCAGGCTCTATCACCTATGATCCGGTTGCGACTAAGCTATCGCCTTTGCTGGCGTCTCAGATCGTGTGGCTCGACAGCCTGCTGATGAACGTGGATCGCACAGCCCGCAACACCAATATGCTCTGGTGGCACAAAGAGCTTTGGCTGATCGATCATGGTGCTTCACTGTATTTCCATCATAGCTGGGACAACTGGGACAAGCCAAAAAAGCCTTTTCAGCTAATTTCAAAGCACGTACTGCTTCCCATTGCCAGTGAACTTGCTGCTGTCGACAAGCAGTTCGCACCTGTGTTGACTGAGCAGGCCATCAAAGCTATTGTGGCCCTAATACCCGATGAATGGCTGGCGGAGGACTCTCCGTTTGAAAACCCCGAACAGCACAGGGTCGCCTACACGCATTTCCTGGTTACACGAGTAGCCAACTCTTCTTTTTTTGTTAACGAAGCCCAACATGCAAGAGAGACAGCTATTTGAGTATGCAGTCGTTCGTGTGGTGCCACACGTGGAGCGTGAAGAGTTTCTCAACGTGGGTGTGGTTCTGCTGTGCTCAGGGCAAAAGTTTTTGCGGGCTCGATTTGACTGGAACGAGTCAAGACTGTCGGGATTTTGCCAAAAGACAGATTTTAGTGAATTGAAAGGGTATGTAGATTCCTTTGAGAAGATTTGCAAGGGAGGAAAAGAAGCAGGCCCAATCGGGCAGCTCGGAATAACAGAACGTTTCCGTTGGCTGACAGCCGCCAGAAGTACCGTGCTGCAGACCTCCAAAGTACACCCCGGCTTGTGCGTAAATGCTGAGGAGACGCTTGACAGGTTGTTTGAAGAGCTGGTGAAACTACCTGAAGCCTAGCAGCCTAACATCAACAAAAAAGCACCTACCCTTTCGGATAAGTGCTTCTTATATTTTTGCACTGAATTACTCACTGGTCTACTCTAAAAACGATTTCAATATCTTGCTTCTGGTGCCACTGCGAAGCCTGCGAGTAGCAGTTTCCTTGATCTGGCGAACTCTTTCCCTTGTCAGATTGAACTTGTCGCCAATTTCTTCCAGTGTCATGCGCTGCTCACCGTTAATGCCATAGTAGAATGATACTACTTCAGCTTCTCTGGCGGTAAGTGTTGACAAACAACGCTGAATTTCTTTTTGCAAAGAAGCCACCATCAGGCCGGCGTCAGGTCTTTCTTCATTTTCGTCAACCATCACATCAAGCAAGCCGTTTTCTTCACCACTCACAAATGGTGCATCAATACTTACCTGACGGCCTGATACTTTCTGTGTAGCAAGCACTTCACTAAGGCTCACATCAAGCACTTCTGCTAACTCCTCAGCAGTAGGCTCACGCTGAAATTTCTGTTCCAGGTCAGAAAATGCCTTCGATATTTTATTCAAAGAGCCTACCCTGTTCAAAGGCAAACGCACAATTCTAGACTGCTCGGCCAATGCCTGCATAATAGACTGGCGAATCCACCACACAGCATACGAGATGAATTTGAAACCACGGGTTTCATCAAAACGCTGAGCCGCTTTGATCAGGCCAACGTTGCCCTCGCTGATTAGGTCTCCAAGGCTGAGGCTACCTGTTTGATATTGTTTAGCTACTGAAACAACAAAGCGCAAATTGGCTTTTGTTAGTTTTTCAAGTGCTATTTGATCTCCTTCTCTGATCTTTTGGGCTAAGATCACTTCCTCATCTGCGGTGATGAGGTCTACTTTTCCAATTTCTTGTAAATACTTGTCGAGAGACTGACTCTCCCTGTTGGTAATCTGTTTACTTATTTTGAGTTGTCTCATCCAAGCTTTTTAAATGTGAAGACAAAGGTAACCTTTAATTTTGAGAACGTTTCTCTTTCTGAGGCATTTAGATGAAATAAAGATGTTCTTTATGCCTTTTCAGATCGACGTCACTAAAGGTTTATGCGATAGTAAAATGATATTTGGTGTTAAAAAGTTCTTCATTTGGCACGATAGCGTAAAAAAACATCTTCCGAGGCGAAAATTGCCGGAAAATAGCCGCTAGTATGTTGGTTTATACCTGAATTCAGTTGGCACAACACCGTAAATCCTTTTGAAAGCTGTAGAAAAATGGTTCGGGTTTTTGTAGCCGAGCGTTCGAGCCACATCTGAAACTTTCACGTCTTTGTCGTGAAGAAGATGCACCGCATGTTGCATTCTTAGGTCGCTTATGTATTCAAAGATGCTTTTTCCTTCTACGGATTTGAACACCAACATCAGCTTATTGCTATTAGTTGCAAACTGCCTGGCAAGACCAGCAATGGAATGATCCTCCAAATAGTTGTTTCGGAGGTATTGCTTGACTGTGTGCACCAGGTCCTGATCCCTTCTAGGGGATTGAGTCTTATCAGTCAACCTGTACTCCTCCGCAAAAAGCGAGTGTAGCTGCAATAAAACAATCTGGGTTACAGAAGTCTCAACCATCATTACACCCAAACTCCCAACCAACGGACAATCGGTTAGGGTTTGAATGGCCCTGAGCTGAGCAAGGCTGAGCGGCTGATACTCTTTTCCAAAAACCCTTTCTTTTTTGGCTATCTTTTCCCTCACCCAGTCAGCCCATGGCTCGTTTTGCGGCAGGAAGCTATCGAGATATTCCGGTGCATACGACACGTGAACATAATGAAGCTCGCTGTTAGCTGTTATATGATGACGGTATTCGTTGTTGGGGTTAAATTTGAAGTTTTGAGAAGCTTGCTTAGTGGCTATAACCTGGTTCGATCCACTCAGATAAGTCTTTACATCAGCTTTCATTAAAAGGCAGCTTCCAGGAAGATCCGCTCCCTCACTGCGGAGGTTTTTAAGCACCACATCCCTTGAGAATATCCCCTCAACCTCCCGAATGGAGAAATTTGGGAGGTACATGTCTCTCGATTTGAAAGATGCAAGTTCCGAGTCCGGCAGCGTATCCGCCTCAGCAGGAGACTTAATAAAAACACCATAGGGAGTGGTGTCGTTCTCCCCATGCCTCAATATCGGAACATTGGGGGAGTCAAGCGTAATGTAGTCACTCATATTAAAAAATACCGACCATCAGGCCGATGATAAAGCTCTTCCACGAAAAAAGCCGTCTATAAGTTTCGCTTCAGCAAAAAAAACATACAAAGAGCTGCAAATAGAAGGAAAGTGTTTTCACGTACTATTCTCTCTTTTTTACGTAGGCTGGCCGGTTAGTTGTTTCGTAAAACCGGTCAAATCATAATAATTTAACCATGAAAATGTTAGACAATCTTCGATCAAACAATGTAAACACGAAAAACAGGTTCATTAAGGCGCTACACTCAAGCATCCTTCAGATGGCATGCTTTGTGGCTTTCGCCGCCGCTGTGTACTCCTGCTCTCCATCAACAGCTGTGAACGAGCAACAAATATCGCCAGAGGTGGCAAAAAAAGAGCAAATTCTCCGTGGCCAATACCTTGTAAATACCAGCGCCTGCCACGATTGCCATACGCCTAAGGTAATGACTCCACAGGGGCCTGCCCTGGATACCACTCGTCTTTTGTCAGGGCATCCGGCAAGCGAAGCGATTGCTAGCATACCAATGCAGCAAGACTGGATACTGTTTTCTCAAGGTCTCACGGCTGCTGTTGGCCCATGGGGTATTTCGTTCTCCGCTAACCTAACACCCGACGATGCCACCGGAACCGGTCGTTGGACCTATGAGCAATTCGAAACCGCCATCAGAAAAGGCAAGTCGAAGGGGTTGGAAAGAGCACGTGACCTGCTACCGCCAATGCCCTGGCAGATGTACCAGCAAATGACAGATCAGGATCTGAAGGCCATTTTTGCTTACCTGCAATCTATAAAGCCCGTGCCAAATGCAGTTCCGGCGCCGATCCCACCACAAGACATTGTAGCTGTTAACGTCAAGAATTAGCGTCTATTTTTCAAACATACAATTAATGAAAGCACTAGCTATTTTTTCAACTTTGTTGCTCGGAATACACTTCGCAACGGCTCATTCGCCTGAGGAAGAGAAGGGTACGGCCGCTGAAAACCTCGGCAGGCAAATTCTGAGTTCGTTTCAGAACAAATCCATCAAAGAGTATTATCATCTGTTCCCATCATTGGAAGAACTCCACGGTCTAATGATGGCCAATTCCGAAGCGTACAGCGTGTTTCTGGACGTGGCCAAAAAAGACTTTGCCAAGGTTTACCAAAAAAGGATAAAGCCCGAGATTGAGTCGGCTTATTTAAGAACTTTCTATGCTGGCTGTGAGCTTGGTATTGAGTGGTCGGAAGTAATATTTGTCGGCGCTTACGAAACAGAAGCTCCCCGGGCAGATGGCACAAACTCGCTGGTAATCGAGTTTTTATACGGACAGAAGAATTACAAACTGTTGGTGGAGAAAGTGATGATGCTAAGTGGCGAGTGGAAAACGACACAATACATTACCCTGATTTGAGTTTTTAGTTTAAATGTTGTGCTGATATGGTAAAAGGGGCTCTTTTTGAGCCCTTTTTATTGTTGCGAATTCATATACTGACTGCCCTTCTTCGGGGCGCCATATCAGGATTTTCTTGCGGCGACTGCGATTCTATTGACAGTTTTCGGAAAATGATTTTATGGCGATAGCCGTTTTTTTATCTTTATCCTTTTTTGCGCCGAATACCAACTGCTATGAACTCTGTCCCCGGATACATTAACCGCCTCAGGAAGCTTATTATAGTGAGCTTTTTACTGCTGCTTTGCACTGACGTGATAAACGCCCAGATAGTTTCCTATAAGGATAGGAATGTGGTAGACTATCAGGACTATATCAACTACTCAAAGGCAATTACAGGAGCCAACAAGGGTGAAGAGTACGAGGGCTCTCCGTATATGGACGACGAGTTTAAAGACGGCATCGTATTTATAGAAAAGGATCGAAAGACAAATCCGGTGCCCATGCGGTACAACATGTACGCCGACCAAATGGAGTTTAAGCGGGGAGACTTTACCTATCTGATGGAGCCTGTTTTAAGTATCGACATGGTGTCGGTGGGTGAACATTTGTTCATATTGGGAGAGTATATTGAGGCAAACAAGTACAACCTCGGCTTCTTTGAGGTAATTGATACCGGTAGGTTGAATGTGATGATGAAACAGGTGGTGAGGCTGCGACCAGGACAGGCTCCGAAAGCCATGGAAAGTGCTCCAACGCTCCCCACCTACCTCAAGCTGGGCTTCGAGTACTACTACCAGCTCGATAAAGGAGAGGTATTCAAGATATCAAAGGTGAAAGCGCTGGTTGAAAGGTTACCCGATCACCAGGACGAGATGAGGCAATTTGTTAAAAAGGAAAAAATCTCCCGTAAGAAGGAAGATTTGAAGAAGCTGGCTGCCTACTACAACAGTCTAAATTAGACCTCCTGAAAATAATCGCTGATACCCTAAACGTCAGTATCAGCCATTACCCATTCAACAGATTCATCTTTCGAAACCTCCCCGATCAGCTGAAATCCGTTTCTCTTGTAGAAGGAGGTTAACCTGTAATCGTCTATTGTGAGCCAGAACTGTTTGTCGTCAAAAACCTTTCTTGCCTGCTCAATCCATTTAGAGCCAAGGTTGCATCCTCTCATCTCTTCCGAAATCCACAAAAAGCCGATATAAAGCAGGCCTTTGTCAAAAAGCTCTTGAGCCATTTTTTCATCGAGCGTATCTGGCGGAATTGTGCTGAATACTATGCCTCCTCCCAGCACTTTTTCATCACTTAGCAAGCAAAAAACACGGGCTGTAGCAGCGTATCGACCCCAGAACGGCACTATACATTCCTGCCAATCGTCAGGAAGTATGTCAAAAAGAACTTGAGGGGCGTTTGTTACTTCCTTAAACTCCTGTAAATCAGGTGTTTTTACTTCAACCAGCAGGCTGGGCTCTGTTTCCATATTGTTAATAAAACTGCTGCAAAATTAATGGAAAGTAAAGCAGTTTTTTAGCATGAAAGTGATATTATTTTTTAGCCTTACTTTAAACGTACTGCCATGCCCACCAAATCAGTAACCCCTGTAGCGGAAGCCTCAGCCACAGCCCCCAAATGGGCACCTTCATCCCGGCTCCCTTTTGCATCAGGTGATATACATTGGCGGGAAACACAGCGATCAAAAGGCCTATAACGCCGACGGCAGCGGTCGACCTGTAAGGAGTCAAGAGCAAGACCCCCAAAACTATCTCAGTGCCGCCGCTTACGCTATTGATCAGCTGCTTGTATTTCAAAACAGGTGGAATAATGCGGAGATAAAACGTCGGGTTAACGAAATGATTAACTCCCGCCAACACATACAGCACAGCCATCATGTACAAATCCCATTGCGCTCCCATTATTGCTTTTCAAAAGCCACGTTTCTTACCCTGCCGGCATTCACTTTGAAGCCATTAATTGTATTGCTGCTGTTTCTGGTAAAATTGATGTTTCCAGTCCACCAGGCCGATGATGAAAATTCATCTTTTTGCTTAATGGTCAGTTTAATATCATCGTGCCTCTGATGGTGAGCTACGAGCGTATCGTTGACTACCTCAAGCATGTAGGTCGTTTCAAGCTCGGGACTGTAGAATCGGCCTGTATATTCCGACAGAGTTACCGAAGATGCATCAAAGTCCTCTTTAGGCTGATCGTCAGCCGGAGGAGCTTCCAATGGTTGAGCTGGAATCTCTGTTAGCTGATCTTTGAGGTAGATGTCGGCAATTTGATAGGCAATATTCCCAGGATTGAATGACGCCAGGTTGCTGAAAACAATGACTGAAAAACGCTGCTCAGGAAAACGATTGATGAACGTGCGATAACCAGCGTCGGCTCCGCCATGGGTTTTGTTAACCAGTCCCTTGTGGTTTCCTATTCCCTGTCCGAACCCATAACCCATGGTGTCGCCTTTGTTGAGAATATAACGCTGATCCATCATTTTCATAACGTTGTCGTTACCTACACTAACATTTTCAAAATTGACAGCCCAAAGTGCCAGGTCTTCTACCGTAGTAAACAGACTGGTGGCGCCCACGTTGGCGTAGCTGAGCACCGATTTCTTTAGCTCTCCGTGGTCATTTTTGTAATATGAGTACGCTCGTCCCTTCACAATCTTCTCATGGTCGTCGTAAAAAAGCGTGTTCTTCATTCCAAGGGGGTCGAACATGTTGGCCTTTGTCCACTCGGCAAAAGACTGCCCTGTAACCCTCGACACGATTTCCGCCAGCAGCGTGAATCCTGTATTGCAATAAAGCATTTCCTCGCCCGGCTTAAAGTTGAGTTCCGTCTGTTTAAAAATCAGTCTCAGCACCTGCTCTCTGGTGATTACATCATCCAAGCGCCAGCCCGCAAGCGCCAGTAAACTCCATTGATCCCTCAGCCCGCTGGTGTGGTGTACCAGGTGATTGAGCGTGATCTTCTCGCCAAAGTCGTGCATTTCTGGCAGGTACTTCCTGATGTCGTCGTCCATGGAAATCTTGCCCTGGTCGGCGAGCATGGCGATGGCAAACCCTGTGAACTGCTTGGAGACTGAAGCCACGTGGAAAATAGTCGTTGGTGTGTTTTTTATATCATATTCAAGGTTTGCATAGCCATAGCCCTTGCTAAAGGTCACCTTGCCATCTTCAACCACAGCAACCGTCGCTCCCGGCACAGCTTCATCGGGGCCGAGGGCAAACTTCATCAGCTGGTCAATCTTGCCTTCTTTGGTGTTGGCAATGGCTTCTACTCTTTCCAGCACCATCACGTATTCACCTTCACCGTCCTCAAAAGGCGATACTACGATCTTGTACAAGCCTCCCTCACTTGCCAGCTGAAATGGCTCAGGCCCTCGTGCCGGGTTATCAAACTCGCCCAGCAGCTGATTCTCCGGACCAAATACTTTCACCACCACATCTACCGTGCGCTGGTCAGCAAACCCGCTGGCAAGCGCTCCCTTTTCGAGATGAATCCTGAAAGTATCAGCTACACCTTTTGCCAATTCAGACTCAATGGGAGATGAGACAGACAAATCAGAGCCCTCCTTTATCAGTAGAGTAGTCTCTGGCTGCTCACAACTGTAGGCGAAAAATGTTGCTAGCAGCAGGTAGCTAAATTTCTTCATGATATAAAAAGATGAGGTTATTTGAATTTTTGATGAATGTATCGATTTTAGGTGAAAAATCAGCTCGTGCTGCTACCAATCAGACTGCAAAAACACCAGGTTGAGGTCAATCATCCATGAAAATATCAATAAGGAGATATGGTAGCATAAAGCCCATGCAAATATGAAAGCTGCTGTCAGGTTTTTCGGGCTGTTTCTGCTGTTCTTCTGGATCATCAGCTTACTCATAAATGGGCTCAAGCATGCTGAGATTGCCTATGAGGCAGAATTGTGCGAAGACTACACCGAGTTTGATTCATTGACCGCAGACAGAACTCATTACAGAAACTGGGATTTGATTGACTACAGGGCCTCCTACTGTACGCATTATCGCAGCTATGAAGACCTTGCCAAACAGAGCAGGGAGAAAAGGAATCTTATCAGTCCGTCAAACAATGAATATGGAGCCTATTGGGGGAGTGTGTACAAGCAGCTAGTGGAAGAAAACGATGAATGGGTGGGCTTTATGGCGGACAGTCTTCTGCAAACTGCGTTGCTCGACAGCCTCCACGCTGTCTCGCTGGCAGAGTTGACCGTGTCTTTCGTTCAGGACATTCCCTACCATTTCATTAGTTCCGGAGACTGCTCTGAAGCTGACAAAAAGAAGCATCCCTGCGTAGCTCTGGCCAAGTTTGGCATTCTGTCGCCTTATGAGTTTTTGCACACTTTGTCTGGCGACTGCGATACAAGGGCGGTGTTGCTCTTTTCTTTGCTTCGCAAGTTGAATTTTGACCCAATGATTGTGGTGAGCTACGAATACCGGCACGCCATGCTGGCACTCAATATCCCGTCTTCTGGCGACCACATTACTTTAGGTAGAAAAAACTACTATTTTTGGGAGACTACCGCCAAAGGCTGGCCTGTTGGCATGCTACCACCTGACATGCAAAATATTGATTACTGGGAAATTGCTTTAGTGAATGAACTATAACATCGCCATACTTGGGCTCATCGAGATAGTGTCGGCCGTCACTATTGGTATCTTCATCCTTGCTATTACCTACAAAATATTGCAATGGGTAGGTAGAAGGTATTATAAAATCGCCGAAAGCAATCTGGCCTACAGTATTTTCACTGCCAGCATCATGTTTTCGGTTGGTTTCATGATCAATGAGGTAATTCAACCACTTATTTCTTCTTTCAGGCTTCTAAATCAGGACGCTGCCAGCTATGTGTTGGCCTTCAGGTATATTGGGCAGGGCGCTGTTTACATTGCTATCGCCTACTGCGCTTCTATTGTGATAGCGCTGCTGAGCACCTCCCTTTATGCCCGGCTCACTCCGATTGATGAATTTGAAGAAATAGGAAAAAACAATGTGGGCATTGCCATCATCATTGGTAGTATCATCATAACCCTTACCTTGCTTACCAAAAGTGGTGTGGGGCTTTTGATAGAGTCCATCATTCCCTACCCTCAATTACCTCCAAAATAACTGAACACTTAAACTATAAAAATATGCGTACGCAATTATTGACTGTCTGTCTGGCTATGTTTGCTTTGACAGCGTTTGGCCAGAAAGAACTACTGGATGCCGAAAAGTACCGATTCGAGGTCATGGCGAAGAAGGACACCAAGACACTTGAAACCATTCTTGCCGACGACTTGATGTATACTCATTCTCACGGAGGCGTTGACGGCAAAGCCAAAATTATTGAATCGGTGGCCGCTGGCACCTACAAAAATGTGGAGATTCTTGAGCAAAATCTAATTTCGTGGGGAAACACAGGCGTAATCTCAGGAAAAGCCCGGTTTCTGATTGGCGACCCAAACGGTGATCGTACCATTATCCTTAAGTACACCGACGTTTACCGCAAGGAGAAGGGAGTTTGGAAGCTTGCTGCCTGGCAATCTTTGCTGGTTACTGAATAAAGAAAAATGCCGGGGGAGCTATTCTCCCGGCTTATATGTTTTCTCCGCCACTGCCTCAATATCCGCCCGGTAGAATAATACGTCTCTGAACTCTCCTTTCCGGTACATCTCCGCCTGGTCATTGAAATGTGATGAAGCCGGATCGCTCTTTTGTCCGCCCGTAACTATCGCCTTGGCTTTGACAGTGTCTCCAAACTCCACAACGGCCACAAAGCTGTTGCCGCTTGTTCCGTACCAACGTTTCGTGCCTGTATATGGCCTGCTACCGAACGCAGACAAAGCTCCCCACATGCTGCTTGTGTAAGCAATGGGGTTGCTTGCTAATTCATCGTTGAAAGGCTCTCTGATGGCACCTTCCACCCGCTGAAAGCGATTGATTTGTCCCCAGGCTGTTTCCCATGTGCCAAAGTCTGCTGTCAGCTTTTCAACGGCTTTTCTCAATGCTTCAAGCTTCATCTGTGGCTCTGCTTCGGTGGTCATATAGTCAATCATAGCCAACTGCCTAAGCCGAACATCTTTTGTTTCGTACAAGTCTTTCATTAACTCCTGGGCCCAGAAGATGGCCAGCGCCGTACCGATAGATTCTTCTCCAAAACGTAAATCCCATTCTTTAAGCACTTTTATCGGAGCCGCTAGATCAGCGTCTTTCTCTGAGGAGCCTTCATACGCTTGTACCACAGAGGGAACGAGGTTTTCAAATCCCACCAAATACGGGTCATAAGCCGCTTCAATCAGGTTATCAAGTGTAAAATTCGTTTTCCCTTCCAATACCCGAACAGCGTGAATACCCCGGGCGTTTTCCTGATCTGGCGCCATGTATACAGGGTAGTGTTCAGGCTTGGGGCTAAATCCTGCTGCTGCGGTAAATGGCGTAGAATTGCAGTTCTGCAACCAGCCACTTTCAGGGTTCAGCAAACTAACGAGTTCCTCGATTTTGTGGAGCCCCTGCCAGTCGGTGGCTGGGTTGCTGCCATCAATCACCCCTGAGTAGTCAAAACGGGGGTCACGAACGGGCATAAAGTTGCCATGGTAGTAACCTATATTGCCCTGGTCGTCGGCATACACCGTATTGTTCGACGAGTTGGTCCGAAGACGCATGTTGTTATTGAAGTCGTTGTAAGTGGCAGCCTTTGTTCGCATGTACGATTGACTGAGGGCATTCAATGGATCCTGCATCAGCCCTACGGCAATCCATTTACCATCTTCTTCCCTTACGATCGGGCCGTGGTGAGATTTGTAGGTCGTGAATGTTTTGCTGGCGATTTTCTCGCCGTCTTTGTATTTCAAAGTGACCTCTGAGGCCTCCAGAGCCCTCTCCTCTTCGCCATACTTGTAGAAATAATTCCCATCCTTTTCTACAACAGTCTCCGCAAATTCGTCTATCACGTCTGCTGCACTGGAAGTATGCATCCAGCCGCAGTGTTCATTGAAGCCCTGATAGATAAAATATTGCCCCCAGGTGACAGCTCCATAGGCATTAAGGCCCTCTTCACTTACCACATGCTGCTCGGAGCGAAAAAAGAAAGATGTGTGGGGATTGATTAGTAGCAAAGAGTTCCCCGATGCGCTGTTGGAAGGTGCGATAGCAAACCCATTGGATCCAGTAGGCTCAGGTTCTGGTTCGTAGGTATACACTGAAGAAACCGGAGAAACTGGCTTCCCCCCGTAAAACGCCTCTAAGTTTTCAGTTGAAATAGACTCGATGTCTCCACCGATACTACCCTCACTAAAAGTAAGGGGCATCCACGGTTCAAATCTGGTGAGTAGCATAGGCTTCACTTCGGGATGTTTGTAAAGGTAATAGTTGATGCCATCGGCAAAGCCCTTCATTTGTTCTTTCATTCCCTCCGGTGCCTCATTATAAAGGGCTTTTATCTCTTCTTCGTTGATGAAAAGCCTTTGGCGAAGGTCAGTATATAACGCTTTCTCCCCTTCCACTTCAGCCATTCGGCCAATTGAGGTGAGATAGTTGGTTTCTATCCGCTTAAAGTCGTCTTCACACTGTGCATACAGCATTCCAAAAATAGCGTCAGCATCAGTTTTACCATAAATGTGGGGAATGCCCCAGTTGTCACGAATAATGGTGACACGAGAGGCCGTGGCCTCCCATCGTTGTATTTCGTCAGCTGTAAACTCAGCAGTTGCTTGTTGAGGAGTTTCGCAACTTTGAAAGATGAATATGGAAACTAAAACAAGGATCAGTTTAATTGGTCTTCTCACAATGGGTTACAGTTTGGTCGTTCAACAATATACAGGTTGGTCAGTAAAATAATAAAACCGTTTAGGTAAATAACCAATATGGAGCCGCTTTGGGTGTAGGTCCAGATCAGATCAAAATGATTTTCTCTACAAATAAGTACTTTTATATCCTGAGTTGTCATATCGTTATATGAGAGCACTTTACCAGATTGCCTTCCTGGCCTGCATCCTGTTCAGTTGCGGCTGTAGTGATTCCAACCCATCACCGTCAGATGATGACAACGTACCACCTCCGTCGGGAACTTCAAGCTTTGACATCATCACACAGGAGTTATCCAATGACCTAACTATCGACATTTACGTGCCGAGGGTAGAAAATGCTTCGGGGAAATATCCTATTATTTACTTCAATGATGGGGACGTTTTCAAAGGAGCCATCGCCAGCCTTACTTCTTACAAATTTGAAGCATCCTCGGGGATTGAACCTTTTATAATGGTGGGTATCTCAGCAGCGGGCCATAGGTACGGCAGATATATACCCTACAATGATCAGTGGATCAAAGAAAACTGGTCTGATTACTCTCCGGGGTCTATTAACTATACTCAAAGGCTGATCAATGAGGTGATTCCGAAGGTTGAGGAAGACTATCCTGTTGACACAAAAAGGAGGGCCATATTTGGATTCTCGCTCAGCGGGCTTTATGCGGCCTGGGCCGGAATTAATTACCCGGAAGTCTTTTCCTTTTCCGCCTCCATGTCACCCTCATTCTGGGTGGCCGACTATGCTATTTTCGATGAGCCAAGGGAATTGTCAAACACCCGGTTCTATTTTGACATAGGCACAAAAGAGTGGAACTATTACGTGCCGATGATTGAAAGCCTGGAGAATCTGGGGTTTGGGTATGGGAAAGACATTTTCTACTACGAGGTGCCAGGTGGTATCCATGCTGAAAGCGATTGGGCCAGTAGGTTACATATTCCTCTTGGACTATTCCTAAATGGAGCGCCAGAGGAAGTTGAAGGCTATGAGGTCATCAAAGAGTGCATTCCCAGCCAATCGACCGCCGGGCTGGTTTTCCAAAGGCTTAATCCCATAGTTACTTTTACGAACGGCATCAGGTATTCGCTCTCCACAAGCGCCTCCTTTCAGGTCGTTAGTGGCGATGGCGTAGTGCTGGAAGACGGAAGGTTCGACGCTAAGGGTGGGAGCATGACCGTTGAAGTTAGCCACGGAAATTGGAGCGAGCACATAAGCTTAAATAATTGCAATAATTAGGTTTCTGACGCTTTCGAAGCGGCTACTTTCAGGTTTAATGCGCCTCGTTCAGGAAGTTTAAATCTGAATTCCTATATTGCGTCACCCTAAACAACATGTCCCAAAAAGCTGGTGATTGAATTTTAAACACACCCTACATGAAGCTTTTTGTTCGACCAATTCTATTGAGTGGATTGGCTATTATTGCCTCTTCCACTGTTGCCTTTGCCCAGGAAACGTCTGAGATCGACTCAGGTGCCACTGCCTGGATGCTGACTTCTACCACACTTGTGCTCCTTATGATTCCTGGCCTTGCCATGTTTTATGGTGGCCTTGTCAGGACTAAAAACGTGCTCGGCACTATGATGCACAGTTTTACAGCCATGGGTATCATGACTGTTCTTTGGGTAGTTTGCGGCTATAGCATGGCTTTTGGTGAAAATGTACTTGGTGGCTGGTTTGGCTGGAATTCCGACTATGTGATGCTTTCAGGTATCGATGACAGTATTATTGACGGCATCCCCGAGTATGTCTTCTCCATGTTCCAGGCGAAATTTGCCATCATCACCCCTGCTCTTATTGCCGGTGCCGTGGCCGAACGAATCACGTTTAAAGGTTATTGCTTTTTCATAGCGCTTTGGGGCCTTGTCGTTTACAATCCGCTTTGCCACTGGGTTTGGGCGTCCGACGGCTTCCTTTTCAACCTGGGAGCCAACGGTGCCATTGATTTTGCCGGAGGCACGGTTGTACATATCTCCGCCGGTGTTAGCGGATTGGTTGCCGTGCTCTTTATTGGAGCCAGAAAATCGCACCCCCATTTGCCCATGCAGCCCAACAACCTTGTGATGACGATGATAGGTGCCGGGCTTCTTTGGGTCGGTTGGTTTGGGTTCAATGCCGGCAGCAGTATCTCAAGTGGGTTGAGCACTGCCCAGGCCCTGACCGTTACACAAATAGCAGCTGCGGCCGGTGCACTTACCTGGCTGATCGTGGAAGGCTTCCATCAGGGGAAAGCAACAGCACTTGGTTTTGCATCGGGCATCCTGGCAGGTTTGGTAGCCATCACGCCTGCGGCTGGCGTTGTTCAGCCAGGAGGAGCTCTTGTACTGGGAGCACTTTCTACTATTGTGTGCTACCTCGCTATTATACTAAAAAACAAACTCGGCTATGATGATACACTAGATGCTTTTGGTATCCACGGTGTTGGCGGTATCATAGGTGCCATTTTCCTTGTTTTCTTTATCAGAGAAAGCTGGATGGCTGATGCAGCAACGGCTGTAGGTGGCACGTGGACAGTAATGCAACAACTTGGAGTGCAACTAACTGCTATTGTGATAGCCATAGTTTACGCCGGTGTAGGCACTTTCGTCATTCTTTTTGTGCTCAATAAATTTGTCAAAATCCGGGCCACCGAGGAAGATGAAATGAAAGGGCTCGACAATGTGTACCATGGTGAGAAAGGATACGGAATGATCACCCCTAACTAACAGAGAATGAAACTGATTATAGCCATTATAAGAGAAAATCAGCTGGATCAAGTGAGAGAATCGTTGATTCAGGCTGGCATATCAAGAATAACTGTGGGCAACGTTTCCGGTCATGGACGACGGGTGTCCGAAGAGGTCTACAGAGGCCAGAAGGTGATCCCCAACCTGGTATCGAACATCCGGTTGGAAATTGCTGTCAATGATAGTTTTGTTCAAACCACCTGCAACGCCATTATGGATGCTGCGCAGGCGCACGATGGCGATATGATAGGCAGCGGCAAGATTTTTATTACGCCACTGGAAGAATGCATAAGAATCAGAACCGGTGAACGAGGTTCTGACGCTATATAACAACCCCAAGAATGTATTTTGGAAATATAGGTAATGAAAAGGCTGAGCTACTAACTCAGCCTTTTTCCTTTACCACTCTGTGTGGAAAATCCCTTCCCTATCGGTTCTCTCATAGGTATGTGAACCAAAGTGATCACGTTGTGCCTGAATCAGGTTCAGTGGCAAACGACCGGTGGTGAAAGCGTCGAAATAGCTCAAACCAGCCACCATACCCGATACCGGAATGCCCTGACCGATTGCATAAGCAGCTACTTTTCTGGCCGACGCTTCGCAACTTTTAGCTTTGGCTGCAATGTCCTTATCCAGCAACAGGCTACTAAGTGCTTTATCCCTGGCATACGCCTTCCTCATGTCCTCTAAAAGGCCTGAGCGGATGATGCAGCCACCTCTCCATATTTTAGCGATGGTTTCCATGTCGCAGCCGTAGTTGTACTCTTTCGAAGCAGCCCAAAGCTGGGTCATTCCCTGAGCGTATGTAACGATATAGGCAAAGAAAAGTGCGTCTTCAACGTCTTTCACCGTAAGGCTGCTATCTCCTTTGATGGTCTTGGCTCCGTAGAGTGATTCCGCTTTTTCCCGATCAGCCTTCATTGAGGATATTTCCCGCATACTCACGGCCACGTCGATAGTTGGTACCGGGATACCCAAATCCATAGCGTTTTGAGACGTCCACTTGCCTGTGCCTTTTTGCTTTGCCTTATCAAGGATCACATCGACCAGGTCTTTGTTTGTCAGCTCGTCCTTCTTCTTGAAAATCTCCGCTGTTATCTCCACCAAAAACGACTGTAGCTTGGTCTTGTTCCACTGATCGAAAGTATTGCGAAGCTGCTGATTACTCAGGCCAAGCCCCCGCTTCATTACATCATATGCCTCGGAAATAAGCTGCATCAGCCCGTATTCGATACCGTTGTGCACCATTTTCACGTAGTTACCGGCTGACCGTGCCCCCATGTAGTCGACACATGGTTCGCCATTGACTTTCGCTGAAACAGCCTCAAAAATTGGCCTTACAATTTCATAGGCATCTTTGTCTCCTCCAGGCATAATGCTGGGCCCAAATCTGGCTCCTTTGGCACCACCGGAAACGCCAGTACCAAAAAAATAAATGCCTTTTGACTCCAGGTTTTCAGCTCTTCTGTCTGTATCAGTAAAAAATGAATTTCCACCATCAATGATCAGGTCGCCTTTGTCAAGCAATGGGGACAAATCGTTGATAACAGCGTCGACAGGCCCTCCGGCGGGAACCAACAACATGATCTTTCTTGGCCTGGAAAGCTTAGAAATAAACTCCTTTTTGTCGGTAGTGCCATCAACAACCTTTCCTGCCCCTTCTTCCCTCAAAGACTTTACCTTTTCGAGATCCGTATCCAGCCCAAAGGCGGAGAAATTATTGTCTGCCACATTCAAAATGAAGTTTCTTCCCATCACTCCGAGGCCTACAAGGCCAAAGTCATACGTTTTTTCCATTCCTATCCTATTTTTCCTTCCATATGACGGCCAGCATGCAACCAACTGCCTTCATATGATGTTAATTGCTTGTTTTTTAGCGAATATCAAGAGATTCAGACCAAAAATACTGATCTTCGCCAATTAAATTGAATTTTGCTATCACCCCTGTGTAGTACCTAAATGAAAAAAACTGATAATCAGATACTTACTATTTTTGGAGCCTCTGGCGATCTTACTGAGCGTAAACTAATTCCCGCCGTTTTCAATTTATTCAAAAGAGGTTTCTTGCCGGAGAATTATGCCATTCTTGGTGTTAGCCGAACAGATTTTAGCGACGAGGAATACAGGAAGAAAGTTGTGTTTGACAACCCACACCTGAAAGCTTCTAAAGAAAAGCCAGATGAGTTAGAGAGCTTCGCCAAGTTGGTATTCTATCAGTCAATTGACACGAAAGCGGTTGTAGACTATCAGTTGCTGGCCAACAGGCTAAAAACGTTGTGCAATGATTGTCACACGGATCAAAACTATATCTTCTATCTTTCTACTCCCCCTTCACTTTACTCAGTGATTTCTAAAAATTTGGGCGAAGCTCAACTCAACACGGAAGAAAAGGGTTGGAAGAGATTGATTGTTGAAAAGCCTTTTGGCTACACGTTGGAAAGTGCAAAAGAATTGAATAACAGCCTGCTTGAATCATTCAAAGAAGATCAGATCTATAGAATTGACCATTACCTGGGTAAAGAAACCGTGCAAAATACCCTTGTTGCCAGGTTTGGTAATACGATTTTCGAGCCACTTTGGAACCGCATATACATTGAAAAAGTGGAGATTACAGCGGCAGAAAGTGTGGGTGTAGAGAAGCGTGGCGGTTACTACGATGGCTCCGGAGCTTTGAGAGACATGATCCAAAACCACCTGCTACAGCTAGTGTCGCTGGTGACAATGGAGCCCCCGGCAAGAATGGATGCAGAATCGATCCATAACGAGAAACTGAAGCTCTTTAGGTCCCTACGCCCTTTAAGTGCCGATGACATAAGAAACAACGTCATTAGAGGTCAATACCTCAATTCGACATTCGGAGACAAGGAATATCTCGGTTACAGAGATGAGCAAGGCGTGGATGCCGAATCAAGAACCGAAA
The DNA here is from genome assembly GCF_040222385.1 of Imperialibacter sp. GTDB lineage: Bacteria > Bacteroidota > Bacteroidia > Cytophagales > Cyclobacteriaceae > Imperialibacter. Next base: position 98,504 of record NZ_JAVKDF010000022.1, on the reverse strand, counting down.
CCTTTGCGGCTTTAAAATTCTACATCGACAACTGGAGATGGGCCGATGTGCCTTTCTTCGTCCGCACCGGCAAGCGGCTGCCAACCAGGGTTTCTGAGGTGGTGATTCACTTCAAACCCAACCACCATCACCTGTTCAGCCAGCGGCGAATTGCCAACTCGCAAAACGTACTTGTCTTCAGAATTCAGCCCAACGAGGGTATTTTATTGAAGTTCGGTCTGAAGGTGCCGGGCAACGGCTTTAAGGTAGAAACGGTGAATATGGACTTTCAGTATGACGGGCTAACGGACGCATACGTGCCAGAAGCCTACGAAAGGCTGCTGCTCGATTGCATGCAGGGCGATGCGACACTCTACGCCAGAGGCGACAGTGTTATTGCTGCCTGGGAGTTTGTTGATCCGATACTAAAAGCATGGAAAGATGATCCCGACCTTCCCGTTTACGGATATCCCTCAGGCACCTGGGGACCGGAACAGGCAAATACACTAATTGAAAATGGCCACGGCTGGCGAAATCCTTGCGCCAATTTGGTTGATGACGGACTTTATTGCGAACTATAATAGCTGATGGAATTACATATTTCAAAAAACCCCAGGGCAGTAGCAGAGGATTTTGCCACCTTTTTGGTCGATCTCAATCAAAACAGTGACAAACTGAACATCGCACTCTCCGGAGGTTCTACCCCACAGCTACTGTTTGACATTCTTGCTGCCGATTACAAAAAGGCGATTGATTGGTCGAAGATGCATTTCTATTGGGGTGATGAACGTTGTGTCCCTCCTACCGATAAGGACAGCAACTATGGCATGACAAAGACACATCTGTTTGATAAGGTTGGTGTTCCTGAAGGCAATATTCACCGCATCCTTGGCGAAAACGAACCCAAACAGGAGGCTCAACGACATAGCCACGAGATCAAAAAGAACGTGACATCATCCGACGGGCTCCCCAGGTTCGATCTGGTGATACTTGGTCTGGGCACTGACGGACACACTGCATCGATCTTTCCTGATCAAATGGAGTTGTTAAAAGCTACCGAAACCTGTGTTGTTGCTACACACCCTGAATCAGGGCAAAAGAGAATCAGCCTTTCCGGCCCAGTGATTAACAATGCGAAAAGCATCGCCTTCCTGGTGACTGGCGAAAGCAAGCAAGCTAAAGTGAAGGAAATACTTAAACATAGGGGCAAGTTCAGGACATACCCTGCTTCGCATATAAAGCCCACAAATGGCGTGCTTTATTGGTTTCTGGACGAGGCGGCTAGTGCCTAGTCTTTGACGATACGAGTACTGAAACTATCCCCTGAAGAAGTCGAAACCAGCAAGAGATAAACTCCAGGACGGAGATGGCTTGTAACCAACGCATATTCACTATTAGATTGGACATTCTCCAGATTATCTTCCGTGAGTGTTTGCCCCACCAGGTCAACGATGCTTAGCATGATTTGCCCACTTATTTGGTTTTTAAATCGAATGCTTAGGTAATCATTAACTGGAATAGGGTAAACATCAACAAGCTGAGACATACTGCTTTGAATGCCACTTATTGCATTCACCATGATGATTAGATTATAAGGCAGACTGGTGCTGTTTGGGTCACTCACTACAACTGGTACTTCCAGCTCCCCAATATAGTCCAAAGCAGGAGTTACCGTCTGCCCTGATACACTATAATTGACACCAGCCCCTATCTTCAAAGAATGGTTGACTGGAAATTCATCATCATCGTCATCAACAAATACATATTGAGGCAGGATTTTTAGTGAAGCATTTTTGTCAATACTCAGTTCCTGTTGACCGGTAATTTGCGGAATGTCGTTACTCAGGTTTACTGAAAACTTAAACAGGTCGCTGTCGTCAATGCCGTCGGTTACCGTTATATTGATCTTTAGAACTCCCACAAAATTGACTGATGGCATAATCTTACCCTCAACAATCTGATAACCATTCCCCTCAACTAGTTTCAGAGTCAGACTTTCAAGCGGATCATCTGCATCAGTCACAGTTAGCTGCGCCAAATCGATCTCAATCGGTTTGTTTTTGCCAAGCGTTGTCGCTACCTGCCCGGTTATTACTGGCTTCTGGTTAAGAATGTCTACTAAGAACTCAAAAACCGGGCTACTATCCACCCCATCATTCACTGTCAAAGGAATGATAATGGTGCCGACGAACCCTGCAGTAGGCCGAACCATGCCATCCTCGGTAACAGAAAAGTCCTCACCTTGCCCGATAGAAAGCTGGTAAGCAAAATCAGGCCCATCGTTCTCATCAATGATCTGTAAGTCATCAACTGATACAGAAAAATTATTATTCTTAGTCACTTGCTTTGACTGCTGCCCAACAATCGATGGCGCAACATTCATCACTTCAATTTCCAGCTCAAATATATTACTATCGTCAGTTCCATCGTTCACAACAACCGAAGCGGTTAAGACACCATTAAAATCGTTTGGTGGTGTAACGAGGTTATCTTCCAACTGCCCACTTGAAACGGCCAACACTTTCACAGTAAACCCGTCAGGATAGTGGTTATCTGAATCTACGACGATAAGAGCATCGACGCCGATCTCCCATGATGCTGACTTCCAAATACTTATAACTTGCTGTCCTGTGATCACCGGAGGCTCATTTGTTACCTGAATTTCAAACTTATATACTGCACTGTTTGAAAATCCATCACTAACAACAATGTTTACCTGAAGTTCACCTCCATAAGTTTCGTCAGGAAAGACTGTCATGCCTTCAACTACATAGTGCTCGCCAGGTAGAACAAGTAGCGTATGTTTTGTTGGGTAAATGTCATCGGCGTCTGTCGCAGTAATGTCTGTTAGGGACAACGTATAAGCGTTGTTTTTATCTATTTCAACAGCTACTTGCCCTGTAACAACCGGAGGCTGATTAACAACTTTAATGTTCAATAGAAATGGCTCACCACTATCATAACCATCATTAACCGAAACGGGAACCTTAATTGTGCCAACGAAATCGATCGGTGCTATAATCTTTTTTCCATCAACAGAATAATTATCCCCATTTTCCACAATTATGCTCATCTCAGAAGCATTGGAGTCGTCATCCAAAATGATCAAATCATCCAAAGATATTTCGTGAGAGGCGCCTCTGAATATTGTGACTGGTTGCTGGTCAACAACTTCCGGAATTTTGTTCGCTTTTACGAACAGCGCAGAGGTCATTATATATTGCATAGAGTCACCGGAAGATCCCTTGGCCACCAGTTTGATGTCATAATATGTATCGTCAGATGGTTTGTTAAAAATACTTCCTTCGAACACTTTCCTTCCATCGAGGTTTTCGGTAGTAACAAATTCCACTGGAACGATCTCGTAGTTATCCGAACCACTTCTCTTAATGTAAAGCTGGCTACCAACGAGCGAAGACAGGCCAGGCCTTACTGAAAATCTTACCTTACCATCCAATACCTTTTCAAATTGGTTAGTAAGCTCGCCCGATTTATCTTGAAAATAAAACCCTGGCATGAAAGGGGACGTAACACTGCCGCCTTCATTTTGAACAATGGAATTGGTTGTGTATTTGATGACGCCTTCCTGGCCAGGCATTTGTTCATGTGGAACAGTGAAGTCAAATTGATACTGTCCAGCCTGATAAAACCCCCAGTCTGAGAAAAAATCTCTCCCTGTTCCATTGAAAAGAACCAAGTCGCTCGCTGAAACTTTCACATTCATCTGATCATACAGGAAATAGGTTTCTTCCCCGAAGGATCCCAAAAAAGCGCTTGAACGGATATCGTAATTATTCAGGTAGGTTCCTGGGTGCAGAACACCACTGCCAAAATTGAGTGTTTGCCCCATATTCATTCCCGGCGTGTCGCTCAGTGGCCATTTGCCATCGAAACTGGCAATCTTATTATCAAAGACCCTAAGCAGTTTAGTTCGCAACGATTGATATGAATCGTTGACATTTTTAGAAACATGCGCATCAATCCCTAAGCCCCAATTATTAATGACTGAGGACTCTGTAATGTATGCGTCTGCATGCCAGATATCCATCGGCAAGTTTACACTACTGCCCCAATTCCGACCAAAACCAACCGTATTTCCGCCCCCACCATAGTCGTCAAACCAGTGCGCATTAACAAAGAAGGTAATATCATGAACGGCAGACGATCCCGGTAAATCAAAATCAAGACCAAAATGGTAAAGATCCTCGGAGTTTCGCTGAATGTCTGCACTTTCAGAGAGACCATCGAAAGCACCTAACTCTATGTTATACAACTTGTTACCAGACTCATTCCGAACATCAAATGTGTAGTTTGTTGTAGCGAAGTACTCTGAGGAAAAATCCGAGAAATTTAATTCACGAAGCGCAGTGCCGTATGAAACAATATTTCCAAAGCGGCTGCTCTTTGACTGGATCAGTAAGGTTAAGGTTCCCTGATAACTGTCTGCTAAACTTTCACCATTCTCATCTGCGGCAGCAAAAGTTATTTTGTTTTCTACGTCGGCCGAGGTTACCGAAATAGTGGTACTGCCATCAACAACAATATTTTCTTTCAGCGCAATCTTACTCCAGTCTTCAAACAAGAAAAATCCGTTATAAGTAGCGTTCGGAACAAGAAAGGTTGCAGTTAATCCATCTCCCGAAAATGAAGCATCATTGGCTCCATAAGAAAATTCGTCGTTGAATAATTGGATCAGTTTATTATAGTCCCTGTTCAATTGATTATCCTCAAAAACTATTCTGACAATAGTTCCACTAACGAAGGCCCAGGGTATTACAAGCGCATCTTCTTCACTTGCAATTGTCACCCTACCTCCGGTGGATTGTGAGGCTTTGGGCTCCTGTTCAAATACATTATTGTCAACGGCAAGAGAAAAGCTTATGGTAGTGGATTGGCCAGAATTTAGCGTAAAAGCTGTCTCAGTTGGAGTCAATGTTATCCCTGCTTGCGTTCCCGTTACTGTTATGGAATAGGATTGTTCAGAAACACTATTATTCGTAACAGTCACTGTCTTAGAACCACCCCAATTGGGTTGATCGGTTGCATTTAGTCCATAGCTCAATTGGGTTGGATATGCAGTACTGCTGACACCTGCAGCTTTCACGGCATCTAATCTGCCAGAACCCTGCTGCATTTCTTGCAGCCCAAGGTCTTTGGCTGTAGTGGTTAGTGCTGCCTTTACCTGATCTACAGTCCAGTCAGGATGAATATCTCTTAAAAGGGCAGCTACTCCAGCAACATGAGGAGTAGCCATGGATGTGCCGTTAAAATTCGCAGTACCTCCTCCAGGAACACTCGACGCTATATTTACGCCTGGAGCCAACAAATCGGGCTTGATCGCATAATTTCCTGCATTTGGCCCCTTACTGCTAAAGTAGGCAAGCATGTCGTAGTCGTCACTGGCACCAACTGTAATGGCTCTTTCTGCTGTGCCTGGGCTGCCGATCGTCTTAAAGCCACCAGAATTACCAGCAGCCACACAAAAAACAACTCCCATTTCCACAGCAGCATTGACTGCAATTGCTGTTGGCGACTGGTAGTCACCTGGCCCGCCAAGGCTCATATTCACAACATCCAACCGGTCGCTGTAATCACCATCACCATTGGGGTCAACCGCCCATTCTATGGCATCAAGAATGTCATCATCGTATCCGTATCCATATTGGTCAAGCACCTTCAGAGCCACCAATTTAGCTTCTGGTGCTACTCCTATAAGCCCACCACCATTGGCTGCCACAATACCAGCTACGTGCGTCCCATGTTCATTGTCATCGAAGGGGTCATTATCATCATTCACAAAGTCATACCCACCAACTACTTTAAAATCAGGACCAAAGCCACCACCTAGAGCGGGATGATTGTAATCAATGCCCGTATCTATTATACCAACAACAATTCCCTCACCCCGTGTATCATAGCTATCCCACACCTCCGGGGCACGAATTAAAGGCACGCTGGTGTCCAGAAAAGCCTTTACAACACCATTTGGGTGGACGGATTCGACATAGTCCAGTTTTTGTATTTCGTCAACCAACTCTTCACTAACTCTTATATGCGCCCCAAAGAAAGCTTTTGAATACTCCTTTTCAAGCGAAGAAACAGCCAATGTACTTTTACTCCCTTTTGTTCGGGCCGAGTGCAGCAAATTCAGGTCTGAACGCAACTTATCGAACAGAACTGGATCCTTGAAAGGCTTGGCATTAAATCCAAATTGCTTGCTTTGCGAAGCAGAAGGTACCCCTTGTTTGAATTTAACGATAAATTCACCTCGCTTTGCCTCTGGTTCTGTCGAGTTGCTCGATGCCCCTTTCGCATAGAGAGTTACTCCCAGGGAATCTTTGTTGGAAAAGGCGTTTGCAACGTGGCTCCCACTACGGTAGGACTTTGAATATCCTAATTTGTCTCTAACAGACAATACCTGTTGCGCTGATGCCTTATGAATGTACATAAGGCATATAAAAGATACAAAAAGAAGTTGCCGGCTCAAGAGTTTCACTGGTTAAAAGTAAATGTTTTAAAAATATTTACTTCATAAACCGGAAACTAAATACATACCCTTAGCAATAAAAATATTAACTATTATAGTAGACTATCTTACTTCATTAACTTCCTAACGAAGAAATCGGCCGTCGCTTTTCCTGCTTTTAAGGAGTTTCCATGCTTCATCCAATGGTGGGTATCGTCGACTATGACGATGGTTTCCATCTCCACTCCTTTTTCAAGCAGACGTTGCACCAGGTCAGTGCTTTGACTAAAGCGGACATTTCGGTCGTCGTCACCGTGGATTATAAGCACTGGCGAAGTCCAGCCACCAACTGTCGATGTCGGAGAAGATTCCCAGGCTACCTGGGCCGCCTTCTCGGCATCTGGTGCCTTCTCATATTGGTCGGGGTACAGAATGTCTCCTATCCTACCAGTCGTTCTCTCATGGACGCCATGCACGTCGACCCCTGCTGCAAAAATATCGGAGTTTCGACCCAGCGCCATGGCTGTTAAATAGCCTCCATACGAACCACCGTAGACGCCAATCTTAGATGCATCCACGCCAGGCTGTTTGCCCAGCCAAAGCCCAGCTGCCTTGATGTCTTTGTACTCACTGGCTCCCCAGGTACCTGCATCAGCCGGGTTGTGAAATTCGTAGCCATAACCGATACCTAGTCGATAGTTAACCACCAACACAGTGAAGCCAAGGCTGGCCAGGTATTGGTTGGTGGCATAGCCGTTGGTATAGTAGTCAGAATAATGCCATCCGAGCAACATTTGCCTTGGCGGCCCACCATGAACATAGATGATTGCAGGGCCTTTGGCTGGCCTATTGGTCGGTGTAAATAGCTGACCATGGATAGTGAAGCCATCCTCAGATGTAAACACCGCTTGCGTTGGTGTCACAAGACTTTTCGTAGGAAACCCGGAAGGAATCCGGTCTTCAGCCAGCAGTTTTATTTTCCCTCCATTGGCCGGTAAAATAGCCGGAAGAGGTGGCCGCTGCGGTGTGGCACTGATCATTGCTATGCTTTTGCCGTCGCCAGTCATTACGGGTGTCCACTCAAGGCCGCTGCCTGGGGTAAGTACCTTCATGTCGGCTTTGTCTACCGACACCTGCACTGCATGCCGCCTGTCGAGATCAAGCGGGTCGGAACCTGTGTTTCCACTAAACAACAATGTTGTACGATCACTACTGAGACTCACGTGCTCAGCCATGAAGTTGCCGGGCGTCAGCAAGATAGGCTCGCCGCCTGCTTCAGGCATGGAATACATGTGAGGCCAGCCATCCTTGTACGACATGAATAAGATTTTTCCTTTTGCTGCCCAATGTAAGTTGGTGCCGCCGTGAGTGTTGGGTGTTGAGCCAGCCAGCGTTTTCGGTGCCTCCCAGAGCTTTTTGGCCTGAGCAGTTGACACATCGGCTGACCAAATGGCCCACGGGCGATGCTTTCTTGCCAGTATCGAGTCGGGCGCACCACCCGTACCTGGGGTACGAACTAAAACGATTCTTGTGCCATCCGGCGACCAATCTGGAGATCTGTCAAAATTGAAAGAAGGGGCCAGCCAGGTAATCGGCGTTTCCTTGTTGGTAAAAACTCCCACAAATGAATGATCGCCCCTATGGGAGACAAAAGCCATTTTCGTTCCATCAGGTGACCATGTAATACTGCCATTCCTTCCTCTTGCAGTAAACAGCGCCTCGCCTTTGGCAGTGCCTTCGATGGGTACAGACAATATCTGCCCACCCTTAACATAAGCTACCGTTTTCGAGTTTGGTGAGACAGAAGGTAAATCCCCATCTGCTAACATTTTTGGCTCTCCGCCTGCAAATGGGATGCTCCAAATCTGAACTTGTGGGGGCTCCGGAAGGAAAGAGGTATTCACCGGCGCATCATCGTCCCAATTGGAACCATGGTCTCCCCCTCTCACGTAAACTACCCATTGGCCATCAGCAGTCACTGCCAGGCTCGATATTTCCTGTCCACTGTCGTTGTTGTACTGCGTAAGCTTTCTTGCTTTAAAATCAGGGCCTTCAGCCACATAGATATTTCTTTGCCCTTGTTCGTTAAAAGTCCATGCTATCTTGCTACCCGTAGCAGACGAGGTCATATCGGCCGGAAACGGATAGGATTTGACAGATTCGAAAGAAAACGGCTGAGCATGACTGCACCGTGCTGAAAATAATGTTGTCACCAACAAAGTGGTGCAGAGAAGAATCCTTTTCATAATTGCTACAGTTACTTACTTGTTTTAAGCTAGCAATTATGAAGCGGAGTTGGCTGATTCTTTTTTCAAATGGCAAATCCCTTATCGGACTGGAAATATTCTGAAGAAAACCTAACAGCTACTCCTTGATCAATTTGTACTTCAATACTTCGCCGTCTATTAGAATATTGATCACGTAAAGGCCTGGTTTGAGATAATATACATTAATCGGCTCAGAGTCTACCTGAACAAACTGCTTAACGACATTCCCCGAAAAATCATAAATTGCCACCATCTGAATTTCGTGTTTAGATTCTATATGCAGATAACTCTCTATAGGATTGGGATAAATCAGAACTTCGACGTCCCCATTAATAAACACGTTCGGTGCATTGGGGGTCATTTTTTTAGTGTTGACAAATTCCCCTGAACCATTCGGAATACGGGCCAGAGAATAGTTATCATTCAGGTATTCAAAAATAACCTCGTCGTGCGTAATCAACTCCCCATTTACCAATTGATATAAACCAATCGCTTCGCCTTCTGAGGAGAGCTTAAAATTCAGGTGTGAGGGGCCCTGTTTTTGATCTTCATCTGCCCACAACACAAGGTATCCCCCAGGTTCGATTACAAGGGCTCCATCGGCATCACGCAACTGATGTTTTTGTTTTGTTAGTAGTTTGTCAGTAATGAAAAAACCGTCCAGGTCGAATGCAGTGGTTGAAGGATTGTACAACTCTATCCAATCCTCTCTTTCGCCATACTCATCCACCACTGTTTTATTTTTGGTCGCTGAAAATTCATTAATGACAACTCGTGATTTAACAGTAGAAATTTCAAAAACTGCTTCCAGAAGTATATTCTTGTCCATTGTCCTTCGGATAAGGGGCTCGTCTATGTACTCCAGGGTCTGTCCGAATAGCTGAACACCCGACAGCTCCATATCGAAGCTTAAGTCACTGCTAACATCGCTAATTTGGTGAACCTCGACAGCGAGTACATTTTCTCCTGCGACCAGATAGCCCGGGTCTATTCGGAAATTGTAAAAAGCCTCTTCAGCATATTTAATTCTCGATGCATAAGTATTGAAGTCTGTCTTACCTACCGGCAGGTTCTCTCTGAAGATTTCTTGTCCGTTAAGGTAAACTATCACCCCATCGTCATATAAAATGGAAGCCTTCAGGTAGTCAAAGTCACCGACATTCGCTGCATAAAAAACATGTCGAAAATAGGTCGTCGTATGCTTTTTGTTTTCATCTGAACCATAGTCTATAACAGTATTCTCGTCGCCATCGCCGTAACCTAATTCGGCCAGACCTACCTGCCAATCCTGAGCAGTGAAGTCCAGTGAAGTCCAACCCTGTTCAGGCTGCCTGCCCTGATCAAAGTACTGCCATGCTTGTTTTTTTCTGATCAGCTCTTCCGATTTACTATCCCACTCGGTCACTTTCCAATACTTAAACTGCTCTTGATAGTCAGGCACAGCTTCAATCGTATAATCCAACCCCCTCGGGTACTTTTGCTCGTTTATAGCTTCGGATGACCTGACTCCATTCCACACAAAGGAACCATGTTTTAAAGGCTTTAATCGCACGCTAAACTCTACCTCCTGACCCGGAAGGTTGAAAAATTCGGCTACATGTTTTTTCATGAATGCATTCCGTGCAACAGCAAAGTCTCGTAGCAGTTGAACGTCCTTGTCCCATTCTTCCATGCTGTGCCCCCACCTCGCTTTGTGGTAGCGGATTTCATGCTGGATTGTGTTTTGCAGGCTGTCGATAAACTTATTGACCCGCTGTGGCTGAAAGGTGACATTGATAGCGGCATTCATCCTTTCTATGAACTTTGACCTGAATACTGGGTTTTTCAGCAGCTGCCTGAAGTGCAGAGTGGACCAGGCGGGGTTTGGCCACTCTGTCTGATCGGGATCGGTTGCAAATTCCAGCGTTGGGTGTAGAGCGCCTGATGGTTTACTTTTATTCAAATCAAAGCCAAAGTCTAAATCCAGTAGTATCCACCTAAACTTACCGCCGTTGGAGCGCTGCCTCCAAAATTTCATATTGTTGCCAGGCCAGTCGGTGTTGGCGTAGTAGATCTCGGTGACCATATAGTTGATGTACTCATCCACATCGATGTTTGCAGCGATATAATCGAACGAAGCTGAATCCTCAACGTTGATACGTTTTAATCCTTCCAGATAGCTTAGGTAAGCATTGGCGGTGCCTTCTATGGCCACCCCATTAAACTCCAGCAAATCGATGTCATCCTCTTCTATATCATAATTGGTCTTGATGTAATCAGCATCCACCTTCTCTCTAAGGTTTTGAATACCCCAGTAGGCCCCATTAAGGTACAACGCAGTCGGCTGGTAAGCCTGGTAGTCAATATCCATTTGCTCAACAATCAAGCTTTGCAGCAGAGCATCTCTGAACATCGTTAAACTTTGGTCATTCCCTGAGTTTCTTATAAAAAACCCTCCGTATTTGGCTTGAAACTTATTAGGAAAGAAAGGATACCTGAACTCGTTGTCTCCATACTTATTTCTCGCTTTCAGGGCGAAGGACTTCTGGCGAAAAGTTCTGCTACAGCCCCCACTAATCCTCAGATCGCCCGACTGCGTGAACAGCCTTTTACCATCGATTGCGAAGTATTCAAAGTCGACATGCCTATCCCAGTCCTGATAAAAATTGACAGGCGTTAGAAAACAAGGGCCAACCACACCGTTTTTACCATCAGTATAAATGCCAATTTCATCGTCCCACAGGTAGTCTGGTGATGTGCTAAGCGAAATGACTGGAATGGTGAAAAGATGTTCGTTGATAAAATAGGTGAAAACCGATGTTTCGCTAGGCAGACCACCTGCCGCATACGAACGTGCTTTAATTGTCGTGGTTTTCGTCACCTGAATTGGCCTTTTATATTCAGGGGAGTTGGAGGATGGCTCAGAGCCGTTGATGGTGTAGTGTATTGTACTTGCTTTTGACTCAGCTACCAAACTTACGGAGATAGGAGATCCGTACCTGCCTGAGGTAATAGACGCAGCTGGCGCAGACAACTGTGCTCCATCAGCGTCGGCGATGTTCGGCCTTCCTGGCGATGGTACGGACTGAAAAGTCCACTTTCCTTCTCTTAGATCACTTCGCCCAAAAGAAACGTTAGTGGGCTGGGCGGGAAAAGAAGTACTATCGATAATTACTCCGGATCCTGAACTCAAGAAAACATTTCCGCCTTTTGACCTGAGAGTGAAGTTAGTATGAAGGCCGCTACCCATTTCGTCGCACCAAACAATAAGATATTCATTGGGAGCAATGATGGTGCCGTCAGGAAAACGCCATTTATTGAGCGCTGAGGAGTTCTCGGATAAAAAATATCCACCAAGATTCACTGCTTCCGGCGAAGAGTTGAAAACTTCTATCCAACCTGAGAAGTTATAGTATTCCTTATCGTAAAGAACGTCGCCGTTTGAAGCGCAGAGCTCATTAATTCTTACCTGAGAAAAAGTAACACTAAAAACACAAAAAAGAAAAATGGAAGTTAAATACAAAAACTTCATTCAGATAGCTGATTCGATTATTTAACAGTAATTGAACGCAAAATAAGTACTAAAAATTGTAGAGTTTAAAACGAGTACAAATTTAAAATCATTAGGGTAAAATTTATTTGCCCCGGCTTTAAAAACTCACATGAAACTTTTCACCTGCTCTATCACAATGCTAACTTTTTACTAATTTAAACCACAAATAAAACACCCATGATCAATTCCCCCCTACTAAAAGCCAATCCATCTCTGTATTCTTTCCTTCCCATGTTTTACATGGTATGGGCAGATGATGTACTTACGCCAAGTGAGATAAAAAATATCCAAAGTTTGATTAACAAGCAATCGTGGCTGAAAATCGAGGAAAGGGAATTGCTGCTGTCTTACCTGAACCCTGCTAAGCCGCCGTCTCCTAACGAGATAAAAAGCTGGCTAACAGAAATAAAACGTATTTCCCAGGAGCTGTCGCCCGAAATGAAAACCAGCCTTGTGGACATTGGCAATAAGCTTGCAGAGCTTAACAGTATTGGCCGGGATGAGGTGGCCTTTCAGAACGCTCAGCAGCCTTTGAAAGATATCGAGGATGCATTGGGCATTATTAGCCGGGAATCAGCTTTCCACCTTGCATCGAACGACAGGGCCGCTACCGAAGCTGAAACACTAGCATCTGAGAAAACCTTTTCGGTTGATAACCTCAGGGCAATTTTGGATGGTGATCAAGCTGCCCTCATCACCAAAGTAAAGACACTCCTATCCGACCCCGAGTTCAAATACCCGGACACGGGAGACCTCACAGAATACCGTGAAAAAGTACTCCATTGGTGCAAAATCCTTGCCTCGCAAGGCTATGGAAACCGTGCCTACCCTAAAGAGTTTGGTGGCGCTGACGACATGGAAGGCTATTTCACCATCATGGAAACACTTAGCTACCACGACCTGAGCATGGTGATCAAGTTTGGAGTACAATTTGGGCTTTTTGGAATGAGCATCTATTTTCTGGGCACAGAAAAGCACCATAAAAAGTACCTGGCTGATGCGGGTACGCTCAACCTCCCTGGCTGCTTTGCAATGACAGAAACAGGCCATGGTTCAAATGTAAAGGGTATTGAGACCACTGCCACCTATGATCACAAGTCGGGCAAAATCACCATTCACACGCCCAACCCCAAAGCCCAGAAGGAGTACATTGGCAACGCAGCGCTGCATGGCCAAATGGCCACGGTATTCGCCAAGCTTATCATCGAGGGAACCGACTATGGCGTCAGCGCCTTCGTTGTTCCCCTACGAGACAAAAAGGGCGTCATGCACCAGGGGGTGACAATCAAAGATTGCGGCAGAAAGATGGGCTTGAACGGCGTCGATAACGGAGTGATACGTTTCGACAATGTGGTAATTCCAAAGGAAAGCATGCTGGATCGCTTTGCCAGCATAGATGAACAAGGACAATTTGCGAGCCCAATCAGCAGCGACAATCGCCGGTTCTTTACCATGCTTGGGACTCTCGTCGGCGGCAGAATCGGCATTCCCCGCTCTGGGCTAAGTGCCACGAAATCCGGGCTTACTATTGCTATTCGATATGCCGATGGCAGAAGACAATTCGGACCTGAAGGTGGTACAGAGGTTCCCATCCTCAACTACCGCACACACCAGCGTCGCCTCATGCCACTCCTTTCCAATGCTTATGCGTTGCATTTCTCCCTTCAGTATCTTACAAAACGGTTCCTTAAAAGAACGGAAGAAGATATGCAGGAGATAGAAGCACTGGCCGCCGGGCTAAAGTCGTGGGCGACATGGAATGCTACTGCCAGCCTGCAAGAATGCAGAGAAGCACTTGGGGGCAAAGGCTATTTAGCTGAAAACCGCATCGCCGCTTTGAAAAATGACACAGAGATTTACACCACTTTCGAAGGAGACAACACAGTACTGATGCAGCTAGTGGCGAAGAGCAGACTTTCTGAATTCAGGCAGGAGTTTGGCCACATGAACCTGTTCGGCATGCTGAACTACGTGACCGACCAGGCCAAGGTGAGTATTCAGGAAATGAACCCCATTACCATCAGAAACACTGACAAAGAACACCTGCTGGATTCAGAGTTTCACCTGGCAGCATTCAGGTACCGGGAAAAAAGCATTCTGGCATCTTCTGCCAAGCGACTGAAGCACTACATCGATCAGGGAATGGACTCTTTCGACGCTTTCAATCAATGCCAGTACCACCTGGTAATGGTCGGGCATGCTTACATCGAAAGAATTATTCTGGAACAGTTTCAGGAGAAGATTAGCGAAGTAACTGATGAAGGCAGCAAGCATATCCTTACCAAGCTTTGTCAGTTATTTGCCTTGTCCCAAATAGAGAAACACAAAGGCTGGTACCTGGAAGCGGACTATATGGCTGGTGCCAAAACCAAGGCGATTCGTCAGCTAGTGAATACACTTTGCCTGGAAGTGAGGCAAAACGCCGTAGCACTCACCGACGCTTTTGGAATCCCTGACACTTTGCTGTCAGCACCCATTGCCGTGAGAAACAGCTAAGCTCAGGTATTGAGCGATTGCCAGATAATGTCGTGCACAGATGTGGCTGGTATTGAAGAATCGCTTACTTTTTTGTCAGTTATAAGTATTGGATGGTATTTCTTGTCAACGAAGGGGCTTCCATGGGAGCCCCTGATCAAATTGGCATCCAGCGGAATAACGTCCATCACATAGCGAAAGCCCATCTTTTTGCGGAGCAGCTTATACCCTGCCCTGAGCTTCGAGCTCATAAACATCTCTACTGGGTCGTAGCCTGGCTTTTTGTGGATGTCAACAGCCCTGGCGTAGTCGGGCGCCTTGGCATCATCCTGCCAGAAATAGTAAGTAAACCAGCTATGCTCGTCGGCGATCAACACCAGGTCGCCAGACCGTTCGTGACTGATATGATGTTTCTTTTGCTGGGCTTTATCCAGTACCAAACTCACTCCTTGTGTGGCTTCTGCCAACCGTTTCACCTCTTCCATTGCTGACGGATCGTTCACGTAAATGTGGGCTACCTGGTGGTCGGCTACGGCAAATGCTTTCGAGGCACCGGCATCCAGTAACTCCAGCCCCCTTTCCTCCCGGACACTCAGAAGACTTTTTTTGCGAAGCAGTCTGTTGAAATGAACAGGCCTGCTCACCGGGCTTATGCCGTATTCTGACAACAGAATAATGCTGGCCTTCTTTTTTGTGTAGTAGTCCACCAGCCCTTTTACCACCTGGTCAATTTCGGTGAGCTCCTTTCCTACCAACTCGAAGTCGGGGCCGAATTTTTGTAAGCAGTAGTCGAGATGGGGCAGATAGATGAGTGTCAGCGTGGGGTCATATCGCCGGTCTGTGAAAATGGAAGCATCAGCAATCCACTGGGTGGACTTGATATTGGCACCAGGCCCCCAAAACTGAAACAAGGGAAATTGGCCAAGCTCCTTTTGCAGTTCATCCCTAAGCCCAGCTGGTTGGGTGTAGCAATCAGGCATTTTCCTCCCATCGGCTAAGTACTGCGGCCTTGGTGTCACAGAATAGTCGGCCGATGAGTACATGTTGTACCACCAGAACATTTTGGAGCAGGTAAACGAAGGATCAACTTTCTTCGCCCTCTCCCATATTTTCTCTCCGGCTACCAGTTTATTCGACTGCTTCCAGAACTTTATTTCCGAATCCTGATGATCGTACCAGCCATTGCCAACGATGCCCGTTTCAGACGGCCATTTGCCGGTGACATAGGTCGACTGTACAGAAGTGGTAACCGCAGGCAGCATAGGCACAATGGATTGAACGTGCCTTCCCTTTAAATACTCTTGAAGAAATGGTGTTTGGTCTCCTATCAGGTGTGCCGATAGCCCTACAATATCAATAACGACGGTTTTTTTCATTTGCTACTTAGTCGAACTCGGTATTTAGCTGATCAGTAACCCAGTTCATCTCTCTCACGATGGATTCATCAATAGCTAATTTCAAACCTTCCGGGAGCACCTCCCATGTGTAGGTTTCAATTTCAAGATGATTGGTGAATGGTTTTGCCTTTTGAAGGTCAAGCACCTTCACAATGTCTTCTTGTGTCGACTTCAATACGCCGTAGTCTTCGACAAATAAGGGGACATGGAAATGAGAACGCCATTCCTTTATGTCCTGATTGTCAGCATCAGCAAGGGCTTCTGGCAAATCCGGATAGCGATTAAAACCATCGCTTTGGGTACGGGCCACTACCTGATGCAGGTAGGTTGACTCGTTGAATCCTTTGAAGGCAGCGATCACTGGATTCCTCGCCTTTCCTGACGCCATAGGTGCTTTTAGCGCAGCGCTAATCTGAATTTTGCCTGTTTTGATGCCCGAGGATTTCAGTTTGTTGACCACTTCCTGATGATTTTCATAACCGACTGCAAAGTGACACACGTCGTAGCAAAGCTGTACATGGCGCTTGATGGTCGCTTCGGCCTCTGCTGCTGAAATACTAAATGCCTTTTGTAGCTCAGATGTGCCAAGCGGAAGCAGGTATGCCTCATACCAGTCGATGAACTCTGGTCCAGACTCCAAAAGCCCGTCTGGCTCAGGCTCAATGTCAAGATGGAGTAGCTGACCTGTCGTGTCATGTAGCCTTTTCAGGTGTTTGGCTACCTCAATCATTTTCAGCGTTGTGGCTTCGAAAATATTCTCGAGGTCTTTAGGCTTGTGCCAGTAGCGATACGTCAAAGGTGAGGTAGAAATCCCTCCTTCCATCCCTTCAGGAAGCAGTTGTGAAAGAATGTCGAACATCCTGATCGTGTAGCTCAGCCTGTCCGTGGTAGTCCAGTCGGGAGCGTGTACCTGCTCTTTCACACGGGTGTTATGAAAACCACCGTAAGGAAACCCATTCATGGTGAAGACATAACTGTCGGTTGTTGTCAGCCAGTCTTTAAATTCAGCCATGGACGCCTCTTTAGCAAGGTCTATCGATGCCTCGTTAGATAATCGTAGCCCAATCCCAAAAGGCTGGTCTGGGCTACATTTCTCTTTCACTGAAGGAATGAACTTTCTGAGTGCGGCAAAATGATCTGGCCAGCTTTCGCCGGCATGTATGTTGGAGCAGTAGGTTAAGTAGCCAAAGTCTGTTTTCATAATCAGAGCCTGATCGTTTGTTGATGAGCATAATTTTCCAGCCATTCACTGGACTCACGAATAAGTTCCCCATTCATTTCATGCACTTCCTCTCCTGTGCCAATGGCTATTAACAGCATAATGGTGAGTTTGCCGCCCAGGTGTTCTCTGAACTCATTCAGTCCGTCAAGCAGTGGACTATTGCCTTCTTCAAACTGCAACAGTGGGTGCTGTAGCGGGAAACCAAGGTTTTGAAGCACAACGAGGATTCTCCTGGCATCGGCCTCCGATAGTCGGTTGGTAAGCATTGAATAGACAGTGTCGAGGGCGATCCCAATCGCTACAGCCTCCCCATGCCTGATAGAAAAGTCCGCCAGCGCCTCCAGTTTGTGTGCACTCCAGTGACCGAAGTCGAGCGGCCTGGAAGAACCCGTCTCAAAGGGATCTTTTCCCGCAATATGGTCGAGGTGCAGTGCAGCACACCGTTTCACCAAATATTTCATGGCCCCCATATCACGGGCTGCAAGCATAGTGGCGTTGTGCTCAATCCAGTCAAAGAAGGCAGCGTCTTTGATCAGCGCCACTTTTACAGCTTCAGACATCCCTGACCGCCAGTCGAGATCAGACAACGTCGTCAGAAAATGATAGTCATTGAACACTGCAACTGGTGGAGCAAATGTGCCGAGAAAGTTCTTTTTTCGATAGAAATTGACACCATTCTTAACGCCCACGCCAGAGTCGTTTTGAGAAAGCACCGTTGTTGGTATGCGAATGTGCCGTACACCTCTGTGGGAAATAGCGGCTGCATAACCTACCATATCAAGCACAGCCCCACCGCCAATAGCCACCAGATAAGAATGACGGTCGATCCCGTGCTCGTTTACAGCGTCAATTACCTGATACAGCAGGCTCTCGTCGTTTTTAGCGTCTTCACCACCCGGCACAACTAGTGTCTCAGGAATGAGATGGATATTATCAAAAGTCTCAAAATAGTCTTGAATGCTTTCCTGTAGCCCAGGATGCGCTTCGGTTACTCCCTGATCCAAAACAAACAGTACCTTCTGGATGGTACCTTCTTCCATTCTTTCTTTCAGAAAACTTGAAAGTGTATCATTTGACTTGTCGAAAAGGCCTGTAGTGAAATACACTTTGTAGTCAAACTTCACACTGAAGGACTGTTGTAAAAACTCCATAACTATGCTAATTGCCTGATGTCAGGCTCAAAATTTAAAACAAATAAATTCACGTTACAGTAAAGGCTTTCGCCAGCAATAACGACAAGGGCAACAAAAGTACAATACCCAGGGCAAAATACGTAACGCCAAAAGCAGATGCCCAGGCAGCATTCATTAATATCAATGCGATGACTCCCGCTTTCACTGCCTTTCCAATATTCTTACCTACCGGGTCGGCTATTGCTTTGAACAGCGGCGGAGCAATCATTCCGCCAAATGCCAGCACAAAACCCAATGTGAGATAAAAAGTGCTGTTTTCTATAGAGAACCACAAAATGGCGCCAATTACCCCTGCGTAAAGCACCAGTGCACTGTACAGCGTCAGTTTACTACCTCCGTGCACCTCACCCCGGCTGATCATGGTAATGGCAGCGATGTAAATCACCGGCACAATACCCAGCCACCAATAGGTGTCGAGGATGTTGGGAACAATGCTCATACCAAGCGCCAGATTCAAGCCCCTACAGAGTCCCATGTTGATGGGCCCCAAAATCAACTGATGTTTACCCCACTTATCGTAGACAACTGAGAAGAGGGCGATGGCCACAGCGATCAACCCGGAAGGCATCCAGTTAACTTTGCCAGCGGCTAAAATACCGATACCCAAAAGCACCATCCCAAACATTGCTGCCATAAACCTAGAAACCACACCACTGGGAATCGGTCGTTCCGGCCTCTCCACGGCGTCAAGCTCTGCATCAAACACGTCGTTGAGTACAACGCCGCCACCATATAAGCCCATAGTGGCCAGGCTCAGCCAGATAATGGGCGTTGCCCCGTAGATGAAGCCGGTCAGGTAGCCCGAAATAGCCACACCAGCCAGGATATCGGCAATGGCGGTGACAATATTAGCTGGCCTGGTAAGGCGCAGAAGTCCGATGATTTGCTTCAAATTATTTAATGATCAGGGAATTCTTGTCCATTCGTGGCTGCTGTCCACCACGCAAAACGGTATTGCCTTCGAATTTTTGACTTTGATCGATGTCCTTCACAGTAGTGAAGTCCGCCTCATCGATTTGACCGCTTTGACCAAAAGCTGTGATAGCATTCTGATAAGTGACTTGCCGGATGATGTCGTCGCTAATACCATGCTGCTTCATCAAAGCGGCAGTTTTAGGCACTGCCAGCGGATCGCTGATGCCCCAGTCGGCAGCTGAATTGATCATGATACGTTCAGGCCCATACTGTTTCACCACCTCCACCATGCGCTCGTTGCCCATCTTGGTAAATGGATAAATGGTGAAAGCTGCCCAAAAGCCACGATCCAATACTTCCTTTACCGTCTCTTCATTATTGTGGTCAACAATCACCATCTTCGGGTCAAGGCCCTGCTCCAGAGCGATGTCCATACTGCGTTGGGTGCCTCGTTTTTTGTCCCGGTGAGGTGTATGAATTTGCACAGGCAGCCCTGCTTCTTTGGCCAGGTCAAGCTGTGCCCGGTAGTATTTCTCTTCTGCCGGTGTCTGGTCGTCGAAACCTATTTCACCAACACCCACTACGCCTTCTTTGTAAATAAACAGTGGCAGGATTTCCATCACTTGCTCAGCCAAAGCCTCATTGTTGGCTTCCCGGCTGTTCAGCCCTATCGTGCAGTAGTGCTTGATGCCAAACTGCGAAGACCTGAACCGCTCCCACCCGATCAGGCTGGCATAGTAGTCACGGAAAGTGGCAATGCCTGTCCGGGGCTGCCCGAGCCAGAAGGCAGGCTCGATAAGGGCTACCACACCGGCGTCCGCCATGGACTGGTAGTCGTCCGTCGTGCGGGATGTCATGTGCACATGCGGGTCGAAAAACTGCATGCCCTTTACACTATCGAGATAAACAGGGTTGGCGTCCCTTTTTTGTAAATCCGCCTCAGTAAAATTATCACTACAACACATAATCGTTCTGTTTTTATTCTGAGCTAAACCAGCTCTGTTTTCTTTGCTATGCTTTCCCAGGTAATGTCGCCCGATTTAACCAATGCATTCAACTGTTTGTTCCTATTCAGGAGTTCAGCGGCAGCAGGAAATTGGCTTGCACTACAGGCAAGTGCCGCAGCTTCTCTTTCGGTGCTATCGACGGAAAGCATCAGGCGCTCCATGTCGCCTATGGTTTTTTCATTGATAAATGGCCCGACGCATCGCCACAACATGGGAGGTACCGTTCTATGCGCCGCCCATCTCTCGTGGGCAAAATCAGAAAGCGTGTTGGCCAACTCCAAATTAGCTCTGTCGTCCAGGCCAATAATCGAATGCAACGGTTTTTCTGTAAATATTGCCTTCAGCACCAGTTGGTTCCAGGCAGCTTCATCGAGTTGCTCAGAGGGATAAGGGTTATTGCACATAATTGCCTCCAGCACATCACCGATATTACTTCTTATCCCTTCGGCACACTGAGCCTTCCACGCTTCGGGATAAGCTAACACAGGCAGCGCAGAATACAACGCCACCAGCTCATTCATTTCTGCCGCAAGAAACAAGTTTTGAATCCTGGCTATGTAACTGCTTTTGTTCGAAGCTGGTACCTGAATCAACACCCAAACCCGGCACAAACGATCTATTGGCCAATGGGCCATTCGAAAACCTGGTCTTATTTGTTGAATGTTAGCAATGGTACTTTCGCTAAGGCTCAAATGATTCTTGCCAAGCTTTCTGGGAATAGCAGCGAAAGCCACATTTAATGCTGATCCGGTTTCAGAGGAAGATATATCACCCGTTTTTTCCTGAAGCCATTGCCAGGCATCGTTAGAAACAAAGGATTCAATAATGGCTGACAACTCTCCACTCAGCGCCCTGGCATCGTATGAGAACATTTATAATAGGGTTTGTTGTGTTAAAATTCGCTTAGCCCGACAAATATCAAAGGTTTTGGCAAGTATAAAAATACCGTCCGACACATTGCGTGACATTACTCACATCACAACATATTTTTCGTTATGTATTGTTCTGTTGATAATAAAAAAGATTGATCAACTTGTGGGCACAAAACATTCAACTCAAAATGGTGAACTCAATGAAATCCATTCTATGCGCTTTCACTTTACTTGCACTCGTGCATTTATCCCATGCACAGAAGGCTGACTCAATAGTAAAGGATATACCTGCGCCGAAATCATTTATCACTCAGCATCAGGGCACTTTCAACGCAAAGGCCGTGCGTTATAAAGCCGTCGGAAAGGAAACACATCTGAAAAACGACAAAAACGAGCCTATTGGAGCGTTGTGGGCGGTCTCCTATTTGCAGGAAGGCCTCACTGACTATAGCAAGCGGCCTGTCACTTTCATTTTCAACGGCGGCCCTGGCTCAGCTTCTGTTTGGTTACACATGGGCTTTCTCGGGCCTCGAATTGTAAAAATCGCCAGCAATGCAGATACCGACGACGGCGGCGCCCCCTATCCTATCGTGAACAATCAACAATGTCTGCTCGATGTTACGGACCTGGTTTTTGTAGACCCTATTGGCACTGGCTTCAGCGTTCCCGTTGGCAAAGGAACCGGCAAAGATTTCTGGGGACTAAACGAAGACGCCAACTCAGTGGCGCAATTTATCAGACTTTGGATCACAGAAAACAAGCGGTGGAATTCTCCCAAGTACATATTTGGTGAAAGCTTCGGCACCACACGGGCTGCGGCGGTAACAAATGCGCTGGAAGGAAGCGGACAAAGTGTTTCAATGAATGGCCTTGTCCTGATTTCTCAGGCAGTCGATTATCAGGGCTCCACCTCCATCCACGACAACGTGATCTCCTACCTTACCTACCTGCCAAGTATGGCTGCCACTGCGTGGTACCATAAGAAAGCAGGGCAAGGAAAAACTTTGGAGGCTTTTGTGCAGGAGTGTCGGGTATTCACTACGGATGAGTATGCGCCGGCATTGCTCAAAGGGAGCATGCTTACTGCAGATGCTCAAAATCAAATCGCTGAAAAACTTTCCTATTTTACCGGGCTATCAAAAGATTACGTCTTAAAATCAGACCTGCGAGTACTTATTCCACGGTTTCAGAAGAAATTGATGGAGCAGGAAGGACTTGCCATCGGCAGACTCGATGGAAGATTCAAAGGCGATGAGGCAGATGACGTGGCGGAATATCCAACGCTAGGAGATGCTTCCGACTACCAAATGGATGCAGCTTATACGGCAGCCCTCAATCACTATTTTGCCTCAGAGCTAAATATTGAAATGGACAGGCCCTATATCACCTCCAGCGAAGAAGTTGGTGCCAACTGGAGATGGCGAGATGCGCCGGAAGGTGAATACTGGGAACCGATTTATGTGAATGTAGCCAGAAAGCTTGCTGAGAGCATGCGACGTAACAAGGATCTTAAGGTGTTGGTGGCTTGCGGCTATTATGACCTGATCACACCGTTTTTTGATGCAGAATACACCTTTGCCCGCAATGGAATTCCTAAAGAGATGGTTCAGTTGACCTACTACGAAGGCGGCCACATGATGTACAACCACCAGCCTGATTTTGATTTGTTAGTGAAAGACATCAGAGTATTTATGCAAAAATAGCAAGAGTAGCCGCCCTATTTTGTCATTCCGATAGTATAGGCACGTTCAAGGCGGTCGAATTTGGATTTATTTAAAATATTATATTTAATATTCGTTTTATACAACTAATGACTTTTGTGATCGTTAATTCTATAGTTGTACCAATAAAATCCAAAATGAGAAAACTAGCATTCCTATTATCATTTTCAATCCTTTTGGTGTCATGCAACAAAGACGAGGAAGTAGACCCGGGCACTGCTCCTGCGATGCCTCCTGGCACGAGTATGGCTCCCAATTTTGATGATTTTAGCGGCAGTGAGGGTGATGGAGGTGGCAGGCAAATGGTTGTCAGGAATTGGGTTTATGCTGCTACAAGTGTTGGCGTGTATTCTGGCATCCTTTCCGGAGCGCTGGTTGTTCCTGTCACTGCGTTTAAACTAGCGGTGAATCAGGAGGCTACATTTGATACAGAAACCAAATTATGGGTTTGGGCTTATGATATATCTGTTCCTAACAGTGGTTCTTACTCCGTAAAACTTACTGCTGACGTGGATGGCAGTGATGTTACCTGGACAGGCTATATTTCGAAAGCAGGTGGCTTTTCTGACTTCGTGTGGTTTACGGGGGAGTCCAATTTCATGGCCAATGCCGGCACATGGACACTCTACGAAAGCCCCGAAAAACCAAATGCGTGGCTGTCATCAGAATGGTCCAAATCGGAGGTTGACGGAGTTGCAGATGTGACCTTCACAGTTGAAAAGCCGGGCGACAGTTTCGGAAGTTCTATTAGCTATATGGTTGATGCCGGTGCCGAGCTGAACAGAAACGTCACTATCATTGACACCAATACCGAAAATACAATACAGGTGCTCTGGAGTGCCGAGAACAGCAACGGAAAAATTAAAAGCCAGGTCTTTTTTGAGGATAACTTGTACCACTGCTGGGATACAACATTGAATGACGTAGCCTGCGAGTAAATCGTAAGAAGCGGTGTCACCAAGGCCTTTGATTCCTCTGAGTCAAGGGCCTTGTTTTTTGCTTTGGGTGTAACTTATGTCACTCATCTCTACGTTCGGCTAACTTACCTTTGTAGAAAAATGAAGATATGCGGATACTCTCAATAAAAACCATTCTACTACTCTGCCTTACTTTGGGCCTGGCCCCCTTTTTTCCTGAGCCGCACATTTGGGGTAAACTCAAGTGGGTAGCAGGCGGGGCAGTCGGCATGCAGCCTATGGACTGGTTCGATACAATTTTTCACGGATTTCCCTGGCTGCTACTTGTTGGTTTTGGCATTGGTACCTTCATCAAAAAGAAACAAGGGGTAAAATCTCAATAGATAATTTTACTGGTATCTGCATCTATCAGGGGCATTTCGTAGCCACCAAGATTGATGGCTGCCTTTGCGAACATTCCTCGTAGGGCTGCCGTATCCGTAGGCTGCACCTGTGTCTGAAAAAGAAACAGCTGTTGAAGACCGACATTGCCTTGCAAGCCCTTGATACCACTTGCTGTCACTGGATTATTCACAAGGTTCACATACTCCAACCTCGACAAGGATTGCAGTTTTGATAGCAAGCTATCGCTCAATCCACAGTCCTTGAGGCTCAGCTTCGTTAAGTTTTGCATCTTCCCGACAAATTCCAGGCGCTCAGAACTAAGCGGCTTCCCGGTAAGATCCAACCACACACACTGTTTGTTTAGAGATGGAAGCAGTTGCAAAGCTTCTGCCATATAATTCTGTGGCACATGCAAGAAGTTGACGTTCACATAATTACTGCCGTCGCTCACAGGTACGATACTCACACCCAGCGTGTCTAGTCTAGTGACTAAACTTGACTCAATAGGCTGAACGCTACCCTGAGGAATATAGGTATAAGTAGCTGGTTTGTTAGAAGTAGCAGTATTGTAGGCCACAATCAGGCTGTCGCTCCACGCCAGTTCTTCCACTGTCTTGTCAAAAGAAGCACCTGTGGCCACCCACTGCACCAATATAGCCACCTCGGCCTTACTCAACTGACTCTTCTCTTTAGGTGGCATATGATCATCATTGTCAATCGGTAAGAGGATGTTTTCTATCAAATGACTTTCCTCTGGCAAAGAAGCCACTATCACTTCTCCGTGCTTCCCTCCCTTCAGCATTTCTTCAGGTGAATCGAGTCTCAACTTTCCCTTCTGGCTGCCGGGGCCGTGACAGCTCTTGCATTTTCTGTCCACAATATTGGCAATGGCCTCGTAGCCCAGCGTCTCTTTTGTCAGAACAATAGGCGGAACAGCCGCACCCTCTTTTGCAAACCATTCCGAGAGTGGCGGCGGCGTCAGAAAACCGTCTCCATGTGTAATGCTGCCTCCCAGGTGTCCGGTAATTACCAAAAGCAATCCCGAGACAATCAGCACCATTTTAAAAGCTTTTTCGTTCCTCGCATGCACAAAAAATGCCACCCAGCTAATAACAACCAGGCCTATGCCCATCCACTGATGCCAGTCGATCAGTTCGTCTGCGTAACCACCCGATTGTGAAAGTATCCAGCCTGTAAAAGCTGACAGCGTGGCCGAAATCGCTGCAAGAAAAAGCACAATGTGGTTAGCTCCCTTGAGGTAACTGTAGTTTTCCTTTAAGCTCATAAAGCCAAAAAGGATGGCAATTATCAGCATACCGATAGGCAGGTGCACAAGCAGGGGGTGAAATTTGCCAATAAATGAAACGATACCGTAGTCCATAGAAGCCTGAGTAGCTGGGTTATGAAGTGTATCGTTTTCTGATCAACTCAAGCATATAGCGATTGATGTCCCACTGGTTGGCAACGGGTTGTCTGGTGTAGGGAATAGTAGGCATATAGTCAGCTGGGCCAAATTCAGTCAGGAAGGTCATGGTATCGGCACCGGCCTTTTTCCGAAGCTCGATCACCTTGTCCCACCAGGCCAGGTGCTGGTCAAGGGCCTCTTTCCATTCGGGCGCCCTTGGATCGTTCACCTGAGGACTTTCCGGATGCCCGACACGCAGGTGAATGTGCCTGGTACGTTGCAAAGCCATTTCCACCGTTTCCTTTTGGTCCTGAAGAAGGGTTTCATGTACGTTGCACCAATGTGAAATATCGAGCGTCAATGTCAGTTCCGGGTTTTTCTCCATAAAATTCCTGGTGACCGGCGCAGAGTACATGATGCGGGAGCGATGCGTTTCGTGATGGATACCCACACCCGATTCTTTACTTACTTTGCTGGTTAAGTCCAGAAACTGCTTATTTTGATCGTAAGAGAAAAAGTCTTTTCCGGAATGACAGTTGATGTACAGTGGCTTCATCTTCACTGCCGCTCGCAAGTTGGTTTCAAAGAGCTCAAAATGCGGCTGAAACTCAGGTTGATAGGCGCCAACGAGAAAGCCAAACTCCAGCCCGTTGGCTTTCGTTGCATTTACCAGCTTTTCCCTTTCCGATGCGTCGGTTGGGTACCACACCTCAAGGCCATCATAACCATAGCTTTTAATCTTTTTGCAAAAGACTTCGATAGTGTCTCCATCTCCCCAGTTGGTGGCCAGTATCTTAATTTTCATGTCAGGTGTATTGTTTTGTTGCGCTTCGGAAGCCAGCAATGGCGAAGTGGCGAGGCCTACTCCTATGCCTGCTCCCAATGTAGTTCCAATAAAATCTCTTCTTCTCATCTACAGTGATCAGCTCAATATCTCGGTGAGTACTCTTCCATGCACATCGGTTAACCTGAACGGGCGCCCCTGAAACTGGTAGGTTAGCTTCTCATGGTCAAAGCCAAGCTGGTGAAGAATGGTGGCCTGAATATCGTACGTAAGCGCCTTGTCTTTCACCGCCGCATAGCCTATCTCATCGGTTTCCCCAAAGCTGAAGCCCTTCTTGATGCCACCTCCGGCCATCCAGATTGTGAATGCTTCCACATGATGGTCACGGCCCAGGTAAGGATTAGCCTTGCCCTCCCTGTTTTCCAGCATGGGCGTTCTGCCAAATTCACCTCCCCACACCACCAGTGTTTCGTCCAGCAGACCCCTTTGTTTCAGATCAAGGATCAGTGCTGTTGTGGCCCTGTCCACCTGGCGGCATTTACCCTGCAGGCCTGCGCCAACAGATGCATCCGGCCCTGTTCCGTGGGTGTCCCAACCCCAGTCGTACAACTGCACGAACCGAACGCCATTTTCTACCAGCTTGCGAGCCAGGAGCACGTTATTGGCAAAGCTTGCCTTGCCCGGCGTCACCCCATACATGTCTTTGATATATTGCGGTTCCGAGTCAATATTCATTACCTCGGGTGCCGACATCTGCATCCGGAAAGCCAGCTCATACTGAGAAATGCGAGTCAGTGTTTCCGGGTCGTTGAACTCCTCATGTGTTTTCTGATTCACCTTGTTGATGGCGTCAATCGATGCTTTGCGCAAGTCACGGGTTACGTTATCGGGATTGTTAATAAACAATACCGGGTCGCCGACTGAGCGGCACTGAATCCCCTGATAAACACTTGGCAAAAAGCCACTTCCCCACACGCTTTTCCCGGCATCGGGTGTGCTACCGCCAGAGGTGAGCACCACAAAGCCAGGCAGATTCTGGTTCTCTGTTCCGAGGCCATACGTGACCCACGAACCCATGCTAGGTCGTCCAAGTCTGGCTCCGCCCGTGTGCATCAGCAGCTGAGCCGGTGCATGGTTGAACTGATCCGTTTCAAGTGCTTTGACAAAGGTGATGTCGTCGGCAATGCTGTGCAGGTGTGGCAAAAAGTCGGAAATCCATGCTCCACTTTGGCCTCTTTGCTTGAAACTGGCCTGAGGCCCCAACATTTTGGGCACTCCACGAATAAATGCAAAACGTTTCCCATCGAGAAATGACGCTGGGCAGTCTTGCCCATTGAGCTTTTGTAGCTCGGGTTTGTAATCAAAAAGCTCCAGCTGTGACGGAGCACCAGCCATGTGCAAATAAATCACTGACTTGACCCGTCCGGGAAAATGAGGAGCTTTCGGTGCCATTGGGTTGCCTGAGGAAAATGAGTTTAAATTGGCACCAGCGTCGCAGCCCCACAAAACGGACGATAAAGCCATGGCCCCCATGCCCATTCCACAGTCTTTGAGAAAGTGCCTCCTGGTTTTGAGCCTGGCCTGCTCTATGTTCGCTTCGTGAATCAGTTTCTCGTAGTTGGTCATGGCTAATTCCTCGTTACAAATTCATCTAAATTTAGAATGGCTGCTGCCACCAGTTGCATTGCCTGCGCTTCAGCGCTATCTTTTCCTTCATAGCCTTTCAGTGCCTCGTCATAAAGCTTTTCCAACGCCTCACTCTTCATCGGTGTAATGGGCTTTTTCATGGCGGCCTTGTACCCCCAGGCAATTTGGCCAGCGGTACCAGTTTCAGCCTTTATCATGTTCAACGCCAAATGGTTTGCCGCTTCCACATACACAGAGTCGTTGAGCAGCACCAGCGCCTGCAACGGCGTATTAGTTCTTATCCTGCGGGCCACACACACTTCTCTGGCAGTGGCGTCAAAAGTGAGCATGGCCGGGTAAGCACTGGTGCGCTTCCAGTAAGTATACACACCACGCCGGTATTGATCCTCTCCTTCGCTCTGCTTCCAGTCGGCGTTGGAGTAGGCTGAATTCCAAATTCCTTTAGGTTGGTAAGGCATCACACTCGGGCCATACATTTTACTGCTCAGCAATCCGCTGACCGCCAATGCCTGGTCACGCAACTGCTCCGCCGATAGCCTTGTACGTGGCGCTCTTGCATAGTATTGATTGAATTGATCTGCCTCAAGCACGTCGTCGGTCGCTACTGAACTTTGCCTATAGGTAGCCGACATCACCATCGTCTTCAGCGTTTGCTTCAGGCTCCAGTCGTGATCGTTCACCAACTGCCAGGCAAGATAATCCAGCAGCTCCGGATGTGTTGGCTCTATGCCCTGGCTGCCGAGGTCCTCAAGCGTTTCCGCCAACCCCTGACCGTATAGTTGCTCCCAAAGTCGGTTAATGATCGTTCTTGCTGTGAGTGGGTTGGCAGGATCCGTCAGCCACATGGCCATGCCCAATCTGTTCGCCGGTGCTCCGTCTGGCAAATCCGGGAAGACTTCCGGAACGCCGGGCTCTACCTTCCCCCCTTTTACCAGCCAGTTGCCTCTTTCGAACACTTGGCTTTCCCTTGCCATCCCTGGAGGATTTTCCACCATGATGGGCGTCGTCTCTACTTTGGCATTCACCAGCTCCCAGTAAGTACTTTGGGCTTCATCGGCAGCCTCACCTTCAGGAAACTGGCTGGAGAAATGAAACCAGTCAAAGAAAATACCGTTTGCCGCCGGGCTGGTAAGGCTGGGGCTTTCGTAGGAAAGATAAACATGGTGCCGCCCTTTTGCTTCAGTAAGCGAAAGTGTGTCAATCACCCACTTCCCTCCAGTATCTTTCATTTTTAGTTCTTTGAGCACACTACCGCTTTCTTGGTCATCCAGTCTGATCGTCCACGTGCCGTCCTTTATATTGGTTCGGTAGCGGTAAGTGAGTAAATTCCTGGCCGTCAGTTCCACGCCGGGCAGCCGTGCCACTCCATGATTTCGGAATACCAGCCACTTGGTATCAGCAAGCTCTGCATCGACGAATTCGTCGGCCGTGATAGAATTGATGGCGGGCTGCCAGGTCTTCACAAACTGGACAACTTCTTTCGTTTTAGCAGTAGTCGCATTTTCTTCAAGCCAGTTCTTCAGAGAGGCCAGCTTGGTGCTGTCTTCCGTTTCGAAGTGCCGTAGAAGCGGGTACTCGTCATAAGTGTCTTCGTCCCTCGTATTATTGAAAAATGCGGCAAATCTATAATAGTCTTCATGCCTGATCGGGTCATAAGGATGACTGTGGCACTGCACGCAGGCGAAAGTAGTGCCCATCAGCACCTCCCAGGTGGTATTGACACGGTCAAGCACCGCCGCAACTCTGAACTCCTCATTATCGGTACCTCCCTCATCATTGGTCATTGTGTTGCGATGGAAAGCTGTAGCAATCAGCTGGTCATCGGTGGGATTGGGTAAAAGGTCCCCAGCCAGCTGTTCAATGAGAAAATCATCGTAAGGCTTGTCTTCGTTGAATGCTTTGATCAGCCAGTCACGGTAATGCCAGATCTCCCGGCCAGGATCACGTTCATAGCCCTTTGTATCGGCGTACCTCGCCAAATCAAGCCACATCGCCGTCCAGCGCTCCCCATAGGCAGGGTCAGCCAGTAATGCGTCCACCACTTCTTCGTAGGTCATTGGATTCCCATCCGTAAGAAAAGCTTCTACCAACTCATCAGAAGGTGGCAACCCGGTCAAATCCAGGCTTACCCTTCGCAGTAAAATATCTTTGGGCGCTTCGGGCGAGGGTTGCAGACCCACCTCGGAAAGCTTTTTTCTTATGAACAAGTCGATGGGTTGCTCTGACGCTGGCACTTCACTTTCCTTCAAAGAAGCAAAGGATTTGGCGGCAGGCAGTTCTGGTTTCTCTACCGCCTGATACGCCCAATGCTCCCCCCACTCTGCTCCTTCATCAATCCACCTTCTTAAAATATCAATCTCTTCGTCAGACAGCGGCTTCTTCTTATAAGGCATTTTCACCTCCGGGTCATTGGCCAGAAGCCTTCTCATTAACTCACTTTCATCAGCGTGACCCGGGATAATAGCCGGCTTCCCGGATTTGGTGTTACCAAGGGCCTCTTCTCTGAAAAGCACACTAAAGCCACCGTTCTTTTTTACGCCACCATGGCAGGTAATACAATGCTGGTTAAGAATGGGCTTGACTTCTGTGCTGAAGTCAACTTTTTTGCGGGGGTACATTTGCCAGACGGCTAGTCCTATAACAAGGGCAATGGCAGGCAAAATAAGGAACCGGTAGTTAAGCAGGTGTTTCATAAAATACGACACCCTAATTACAAAAAAATCGGAGGAAAAACGATATAGAATGGGATTAAAGAGGTTACTCTGTGCGCTTCGGTACAGCGTAACCTCTTTAATTCGTTCTCAACTCACGTCCACCGCCGACACATACACCGGCCCTTTCAAGTCGGCCACATCAACACCATTCGATTTCACCATCACATCCACCAGTTTGGGCTTGCGAAGCTTGCTCACTAACCCAAGGCCCAGTGATTGCATGACAGGGTAAAGTCTGGAAGTCGGGTCGACACAAATGACAGCCGAGTAGACGCCATTTACTGCAAGCGCATGTGTCAGTAGTGTAGCCAGCTTCTTTTCGTGGCCCGGCCTATAGTACACCCCTTCGATAGTAATAAAACGATAGTTGGGGTGAAAGATCTTGCTCAGCAGTCGCACTTTTGGGAAAACATTCATCATCACTTTACCAGCCTTTCCCGGCATATCATGAACCTTCCAATTCTCCGGATTTGCCTGAATGCCTGCCACTATTTCTCCCTGCTCTCTGACCACAAAGTAGTTCCCTTCGTAGAAAAGGTTCTCGTCCGTTACAAGTGCATGGTCGCTGTAAAACTTTAGCAGCCTGGGCTTAAAATCGTCCCATTCATCCGGCGACAGCTTTTTAATGGTTTTACTCAACCGTGGATTGAACCGGCTAAACACCAGCGACACAAAGGAACCGACCTTTTCAAAACCGAAGCTCTTCACAAATGCCTCTGATCTAACATTTCCGCCATCGATGTACGCATAAAAAAAATGGGGAGCCTTTGCCTCTAAATGTGTACCAATAAGCAACGAGCGAATCTCCCGACGCAACACCCCGTCTTCCTGAGGTCGTTCTATGTACTTGTCGCCCAGTTTTCTCAACGAAGGATGAAAGGTGAAGTACCTCACATAATACGATTCGCCCACCACGCCCCTATTGCTCGTTTCCCGTTTACAAAAGCAACAGGTAGCGATCACTTTGGTTCTGCGCACCAGGCTGACAAAAAAGGGCTGGGGAATGAACGTATACTTCTCTGCAGCCTGTAAGTGCTGATACACCATGCTCTTTCCCGGCGTGCCAATGACATTATTGTCCAGCAGTTCCTTCACCCCCCGAGTAGGCAACCTGTCTACGTTCAACAACTTCAAGTCTGGCATAAGCTGCCAAAATTAGATGTTCTATTCCTTCTATGAAACCTTTCGTGTGATAGTCCGTATTTTGATTTTAAAATACCGATCGGTATATTTGTATCGTATGAGAAACCCTGAGGTAACCAAACAGTTGATTGTAGAGAAAGCTATCTCCCTGTTCAATACGCAGGGCTACCGGGCTACATCATTGTCTGACATTACCAAAGCCGCCGGCATTACCAAAGGGGCCATTTACGGAAACTTCAAAAACAAGGATGAGGTAGCAGAAGCCTCTTTCGAATATGCCATTGAAGTGGTGATGCAGGAATTGAAAGAAAGGATCAGCGCTGCGGCAACAGCTCCACTAAAGCTGAAAGCTATAGTAAATTATCACGAAGAGTACATAAAGTCACCGCCGTTTTCGGGAGGTTGCCCTATCATTAACACCAGCGTGGAAGCAGACGACAACTACCCACAGCTGAGGTCGAAAGCAATTCGATCCGTGGGGATTATGAAAACCTCCATTACCAAAATATTGACCCGTGGTATTAGGGAGGGACAAATTGATGCCAGTGTCAATGCTGAGGCTATTGGGATGATGATATATACTTCTATCCAGGGAGCGATTGTGCTTTCGAAGGTCGAAGGTGATGGACAGTCATATGGTGTCATTAAGAAATACCTTCATTCACTCATTGATTCAATAACAGTCTAATTTTTTTACCTTATTAAATACCAATCGGTATATAGCTATGAAGAAAGTACTTATCCAAACATCAAGCGAAGAAAAGAAAGTAAAGAAGCCAGCCAAAATGGCTAATGTGCAAATGGAATGGCTGATCAAGGGGCTTCATACGTTGCAGCACGTTTCTCCCAAATTAACCTCTTCCATTATCTGGAACCAGTTCACCAAAACGCCAAGGGTCAGGTTCAACGACAAACAGCATGCCCTGATCGAAAAGGCTGAAATCAGTGTCATTAAATATAGGGGAAATGACCTTAAGGCCTACCGGTGGTTGCCCACAGACGCCAGCAACGGTAAAACGATCCTTTTGTCCCATGGCTGGGGTTCTAAAATTGCTGATTTCCGGCGGATGATTGAAAAACTCGTAGCAGAGGGCTATACGGTTGAAGGTGTAGATATGAAGGGGCATGGCTTGTCCGCCGGTACTCATACTGCACTCCCTGAAATACGGGACGTGCTAAAAGCCCACTATACACGAAATGGCCCCTATCACGCCCTGGTGGGCTATTCCATCGGCGGACTGGCCGCCGGGCTGACGGTGAATGAAATGAGCACCGCCTTCCACCCCAATCATTTAATTATTATTGCTACGCCACCATATACCCGGTATTTCTTCCAGGAAATCATTGACCAGGTAGGTTGCAAAGAGCGGGTGTTCACCGAAATGTGTGAATTGGTTGAAAAGCACTATCACGAGTCAATCGACTACTTCGATCTCCGGAGTAAGACCGACAACCTGAAGCATCTCGACTTACACATGATTTACGACGAGCATGACAAAACAGTGCCTTTCACAAAGGGGCTGGAGTTGAACGAAATGCTGCCAATGTCGTCGTTTGTGCACGTAACCGGCACCAGCCATAACCATATTATTGCTGATGAGAAAGTCATCGGGTATATTCTGGATGCGGTGGCGGTTAGAGAAACGGCATGATTTTCCGGCATTTCGCTACACAGCTCTATGAGTATTATGCTCAGGCCATCAACCACCCCACAATGGCCGGGCCCCAATACATCTTGGTAAAATAGTAAGTACCCAACCCTAAAAATCCGGTTGTGAGCAACAAAACGAAGGCAACGCCATAGTTGTACAAGGCCGTTCTGTTGGCTTTTTGAGAACGAACAAAAAGCTCCACCACCAGCAGGTTAGGTAAGTAGAAGAAGAAAGCCATCACCCGGTCGAACAATCCAGTGAAATGTTCGGTGTGCCCAAGGCGATCGGTAAAAGAGAACCAAAAACCGTAGTCCATCCGGTAGAGCCAGGAGCCAATGGCCAGTGCGTAGAGGCGCAAAGCCCATACACGGTGAAGGTCGATGCGGCGTGCAGCGGCGTGCCGGTAGGCTTGAATGCCTGCAATGAACATCAATACACCGTAAAGCCCGAAGCCTATGTCCATCACCGTACCGCCGATGGTACCCTCCACAAAGATGAAGGTCAGCCCGCCAACGGCAGCAAGCAGGCAGGCAACAACATACACACGACCAACCCAACGATGAAACGCCGGGTAACTATTTCTGACAGCATCAATCAGTTGAATGCTTCCGAGAATGAGAATGATTCCCCCGGCGGCAAAGTGCAGGCCAATACCGGAAGTGGCTGCGGTGTCACCTTCCCGATAAAGATTGGGGAGCAGGTCGTTCCATTTTTCCAGATTACCTCCGGCCAGCGGAGCAGCGTAGAAGGCCAGGATATAAAGACCAAACAGCCCGGCACTGACCCACACCGTGGTGACGAGCAGGGTCTTTGTCCATTGGAGGATCTTATCACTGGTAACTGATTGGGGAGATGGCTGTGTGCTTGAAACTGAATCGGAAAATGACATTAGCTGATCAAAAAATTATGCGACAAAAAAAGTTGGCAACAATTTAAAACAGTTTGCCTTTTTTAATGGGTGATTAAGTTTTTTTTTCACCACAAATTCAGTATTCATCCCAAAAACGAAGAACCCGGACAACCAGTTTGGGGGAGATAACGTCAAAAAGCAACATTATTGCTGACGATTTAGATTCTGATCAATTACTTGTTAGATCCTTCGCACAGAAAAAGATCATAAACTATCTATTTCAACACTCGCAGTTATGGCTTGTTT
Source organism: Imperialibacter sp. (assembly GCF_040222385.1). Taxonomy (GTDB): domain Bacteria; phylum Bacteroidota; class Bacteroidia; order Cytophagales; family Cyclobacteriaceae; genus Imperialibacter. The sequence goes on along the minus strand of NZ_JAVKDF010000022.1, from coordinate 63,656 downwards.
AAGTTCTTGGTGGGTTACTTTTCCCCTTTTCAGGAAAGCATTAGATTAAGGCAAGTTTACCACCCTAGTCAAAAATGCCTGGTGTCTGACACAGTCAATATCATTGGATTTGTACAATCAGTTTTCGGGGTTCTGGTTTTTTTAACAAAACGCCCGGGACACTTAAGTTTTACCCTTCTCACAATTTGGATGGGGATAATCGCCATATTTATGGGGGCTTCACTCCTTCCGTTCCAGGTGGTGGATTACTTCAAGCCAGGAATTTTTCCTCTTATGTTCCTCACCGGGCCCCTACTTTATCTCTACGTCGGTTCGCTCACGATAGAAGATTTCCAACTTAAACCAATACACCTTTTGCATTTGATCCCCTTCATGCTGGTGGCTATCCATCGCTCTACCATTCAGGTAGTGCCAATTTCCAGCAGCCCGGATTTAGTAGAGAACCCTCAATACCTCTTCAATAAAGTATATTATACACTATTGATTATTTCGGCGTTCAGTTACTGGTTTCTGGGATTGCAGCTCATCATTAAGCATCGAAAGAAGATGCCCCTTTACTTCTCCAATTACACTGGTAAGAACTCTTTGAACTGGCTGATTTTCGTTCTATCGCTTTTTCTGATTGTCTTTTTGGCCAGCTTCTTTAGCTTTTTCGTTAATAATATCTTGGGGTTGGCTCCAGTGTCATACACTACGCTTCCACTCAATCTGACGGTGTTTACCTTCATCATGGTCTACTTCGGCATCAACCAATCTGCCATTTATTCAAGAGAAAAAGTGCACTCTAAACTGCGCCACCAACAACTGTCTCCTGAGGAATCGCTCCCAAAATCCGGTGGAGCTCTACTGTCCGATGAACAGATCGCAGCGCTGTCGGCACTAGTTAAAAACTATCTCACTGACAAAAAGCCTTATCGGAATCCAGACTACAACCTGCAGATGATGGCCGATGATTTGGCTATCTCCAGGCACAAATTGTCACACGTGATTAATTCGGGACAAAAGAAGAATTTCTACAAGTTCATTAACCAGTTTCGGGTGGAAGAGGCAAAAGCGATGCTGGCCGACCCTTCGTTCAACCACTACTCGGTACTCGGAATTGCCACGGAATGTGGGTTCAATGCCAAAACTTCGTTCAACCGGATCTTCAAAGAAGAGACGGGACTCACTCCGACCGAATTTAAGCAAACACTGGAACGGTCAACTAATTAACGCCACCAGTGAATTAATAAAGCTTTCCTATCAAGTGAGGTACTTCACCAACTACAAGTACCAACTTATCCATTGGTACGCTTGCTGCCTTTTTGTTGAATAGGTTTGATTGGTCTCCTTCCGCAAGTGCGGCGAGATCATATTCAACTTATCATCGAACACCACTCGCATTTATGAAGTCATTTATCACTTTATTCCAAAAGCCTTCAAAGAGGTTCGAGGTAGGAGCAGCAGCTATCAAAGCTTCGGCCCTGCTTGGACTAGGCACATTTCTATTAGCCTCCTGTACTGAGAAAAGCAGCTTTGTCCAACCAACATTGGGCACCCGATCAGCTCAATTGATAGACGTGGATGGCTTTCAGTTCAAAGACCTGAACAAAAACGGAACACTCGATAAATACGAAGACTGGCGATTGACACCTGAAGAAAGAAGTCTGGATTTGCTTGCGAAAATGTCTGTGGAAGAAAAAGCGGGCTTTATGGCGATCAACTCATTGAGCATGCTTGGAAGCCGAAAAGCCAAGACTTCCGAGGGACAATACCAGGCGAGCGACCTGGACGAGGGACAAGTGAAAGATGATCGTCCTGCTGGTGGGGGCAATTTTATTGGCGCCATGAATGAAGCCACCAGTACTACGCAGAGGGTAAAAGAATTTCACAACCGGCATTTCATCCTGCGACTCAACGAAAGCGCAAGCGTAATTGCTGAATGGAACAATAAGCTTCAGGAGCTTTGCGAAAGTGAGCCTCTGGGCATTCCGGCGATCATTACTTCCAATCCCCGTAATCATATTTCCAGCAATGCATCTGTCGGCACGGCACTCAACGCCTCCGTTTTTACTGCCTGGCCTGGTGAGCTTGGCTTATCTGCAACACGTGACCTGGCCCTGATCCGTGAATTTGCCAATGACTCACGCCAGGAATGGCTGGCAGCCGGGATTAGAAAGGGATACATGTATATGGCTGATTTGTCCACCGAGCCTCGCTGGTCGAGGGTCGATGGTACTTTCGGCGAAAACCCTGAATGGGTCGCACAGGTGATCAAAGAGATAGTGATCGGATTTCAAGGAACAAAGTTGGATACCAATTCCATCGCACTGACCATGAAGCATTTTCCGGGCGGTGGATCAGGAAAAGGCGGCCAGGATTCTCACTTTGACTGGGGAAAAGAACAAGTATACCCTGGTGGCAGATTTTATGACAACCTCCTGCCCTTCCAGGCAGCCATAGATGCTGGCACTTCAGCTATTATGCCTTATTATTCGCTGCCTAAGGGTACCGAATTTGAAGAAGTAGGCTATTCGTACAACAAAGCGGTGATAACAGGTGTGTTAAGAGAGAAAATGGGATTTTCCGGCATCATCAATACCGACACCGGCCCAATCACACGCATGGTGTGGGGAGTGGAAGATCTTACATTACACGAGAGATATAAAAAGGCTTTGGAAGCCGGTTCAAATATCATTTCTGGAGTTTCTGATCCTGCCGACCTGCTGGAAGTCATCAATAAGGGCATGGTAGACATGAGTTTGATCGACAACTCAGTACTTCTGCTGCTAAAAGAGAAATTTACGCTAGGGATATTTGAGAACCCGTATGTAGATGTAGCCGCAGCAGAGGCAACAGTAGGCAATGATCGCTTTAGAGAAAAGGCTGCGGTGGCGTTAAGAAAATCGATCGTGATGCTTCGCAACGAAAAAAACATGCTTCCTATCAAAGCAGGCACAAAGATATATGTAGAAACCCTACAGTCGCCAGGCCGTGGAGAAGAAGAGGGTTCGACCAACTTTATGATGGAAGCAAACGGCAATCATGAAGTGGAATTTGTGAAAACCCTTGCGGAAGCTGACCTGGCTATCCAGTGGATCATTCCTTCTAACTCAGTATTTAATTCAGACGGGGCACCCATTTCAATTTCACTCTCAAAAAAAGGAATTGATGTGGCCCACATCAAGGAGGTGGTTAGCACTGTTCCTACTATTTTGGTAATTGACTATACGAATCCGTGGGTGGTAGATGAAATCTACAATGATACCAACAAGGGGAACGTAGTCGGTGTTTTTGCAACCTTTGGCACCACACCAGAAGCTCTACTGGATGTGATCACAGGCAAGTTTAACCCGGCAGGTAAAATGCCCTTCTCCACTCCCGTTTCCGATGAAGCGGTCGAGGACAACCTGGAGGACGTGCCGGGCTACCTGGAAGGAGATGGCTACGCCTTGTTTAACTATGATGAAGGTTTGACTTATAAGAAATAGGGGCTATTTGGAGAAAGGCATGATGGGTTAAAACCACTCCCACGGGCTAGAAGAGGGGTTTTGCCAGGTACATCAGCTCTCCATTAAAGACAAGCGCTTACGTGAGTAGGTGTTAAGCGTTTGTCTCCCTCTGTGCTAAGCCTTTGTCTCGGTACCTGTTAAGCGCTTGTCTGCCCCCCAGTTAAGCGCTTAACACGAGACGAATAACAGCAAGACATGAGACGAACAAGCGCAATACATGAGACGGATAAGGGCAATACCCAAAAAGCTGAGGATAGAAATGAAATTCAATACCATTTAAAAACATTTCCGACTGTCAACCAAAAACCATGACACACTGGTTTCCCATCAAACTCTCCTTTGATAACTCCCATTATCTCACTAAAATTACTTTACCACTAACTATGGACTTTTGTTAAAACAAAAGCCCTTTCAACCAGTTTTAAGGACTACTAAAATTAAAAACTATGAAAAAGATATTCACCTACGCTTTCTCTCTGATGCTTGTACCGTTTCTGGCATTTAGCCAGTCCGACAAAATCAAGACAAGCAAAGGAGACCTTACCATCACCCCTATTACCCATGGCACGGTGGCCTTCCAATGGAACAACTTGACCGTGTTCGTTGACCCATACGGAGGGGCTGACCTGTTCAAAGGCATGCCTGCACCTGACCTTGTTTTGATTACGGATATACACGGCGACCACCTGAACCAGGAGACATTGGATGGGCTGGATCTATCCAAAGCTAAGATTGTCGTTCCCCAAGCTGTGGCAGACCAGATCGCTGAGAAGAACAAAAGCCAGTTGTTGATCATTGGCAATGGCCAAAGTACAGATCAAAGTGGCATCAATATCAAAGCTATCCCTATGTACAACCTGCCGGAAAGTGCCGACTCTCGTCATACCAAAGGCAGAGGCAATGGCTATATTGTCAACTTCGGAGGTAAGAATATCTACCTATCGGGCGACACCTCCGACATCCCTGAAATGCGCAACCTGAAAGGCATCGACGTGGCGTTTGTCTGCATGAACCTCCCCTACACCATGGATGTGGATGCAGCAGCCAGTGCTGTGATCGACTTCAAGCCGGGCATTGTGTATCCTTACCATTACCGTGGTCAGGGCGGTCTCAATGATGTAGATAAATTCAAAGAGCTGGTAAACAAAGGGGCCAGCAAAGTGGATGTGAGATTGCGACAGTGGTACCCTGCTCAGTAATTGAAAAACCTTTCTCGTTTTGCGATCTCAACCAAGGCCTGTCCCCCGGCAGGCCTTTTTTAATGACTATTCAACGGGGATGTGGTGCCCACAGTGCTAACTGGTGGCACCACATCCCAACCGAGATTTGTACCCCGACAGACCTTTTCTATTATCGCCCGTCACAAAGCAGGGTAAACTTCTTCCATTTTTCTTTACTTTGACTTCGTTGAAAAAACTTCGAACCAAAAACACTCTCGTTGTGGCATTGAAAAACACCTACCTATTCGCAGCTGGCTTATTGCTTCTCAGCGCTTGCCAGACCAAACCCCAGGCCGAGGAACAAGAGGCTCCCGCCAAGCCAAATATTGTTATCATCTTCACCGACGACCAGGGATACAACGATGTGGGCGTATTTGGTGCCAAAGGCTTTACCACGCCCAACCTGGATCAAATGGCCAAAGAAGCTGCCCAGCTCACTAACTTCTATGTGGCCCAGGCGGTGTGCTCTGCGTCGAGAGCTGCTTTGCTTACAGGGTGTTACTCCAACCGTGTCAATATCCACAATGCATTAGTGCCTGAATCTAAAATCGGCCTGAACCCAGATGAAACCACGCTTGCGGAGGTGTTAAAAGCTGAAGGCTACGCCACAGCCATCTATGGCAAATGGCACCTGGGTGATGAGCCTGAATTTATGCCTACCCGCCAGGGCTTCGACGAATACTTTGGTATTCCCTACTCGGGCGACATGTGGCCCAACCACCCATGGCAGGGAACAGTTTTCGACTTTCCACCTCTCCCGTTGTATGAAAACGAAACAGTGATCGATACGCTGGAGGATCAGACGATGCTCACTACGCAAATCACTGAACGAAGCGTCGACTTTATCAAGCGGAACAAAGACAAGCCGTTCTTTCTGTACGTCCCTCATCCACAGCCTCACGTGCCTTTGTTTGTGTCCGATAAATTCAAGGGAAAGTCGGAACGTGGGCTCTATGGCGATGTGATCATGGAAATTGACTGGTCGGCAGGGCAAATACTGGCTGCTTTGAAAGAAAACGGACTTGACGACAACACACTAGTAATCTTCACATCGGACAACGGCCCCTGGCTTTCCTACGGCGGCCATGCTGGATCTGCCTATCCACTTAGAGAAGGCAAAGGCACCAGTTGGGAAGGTGGCATTCGTGAGCCAGCCATCATGAGGTACCCCGGCCAAATACCAGCAGGCAGCCTGATCAATACGCCAATGATGACCATCGATATGCTCCCTACTATCGCTAAGCTGGCTGGAGGCAAAATGCCTGAAAAGAAAATCGATGGCAAGGATGTGTGGCCAGTCATAACAGGCAGTTCGAAGCAGTCACCTCACGAAGCATATTTCATCTATTACAGAGTGAATGAATTACAGGCTGTAAGAAGTGGCGAGTGGAAGCTTTATCTGCCCCATACCTACCGAACACTGGCTGGTCGGGAAGGCACCAACGACGGTTTGCCTATCGACTATGAGCAAACAGAAGTCACTCAGCCAGAGCTCTACAATCTCGACACAGATATGGAGGAAACCACCGATGTGGCAACCACCAACCCTGAAGTCGTAGAAAGGCTGCTCAAATTAGCGGATGGCATGAGAGCGAAACTTGGAGATAGTCTCACAGGCGTTGAGGGATCGGAGAACCGGGAGCCTGGTAGGGTGGCGACTCCCGAGTGATTTACTTGAAATCTACATCAAAATACGTCTTTGCATTGTCCCGCAAATTGTAGCGGCTCATCATTACTTCGCCATAAGCACCAGCAGAACGGATGGCCAGCAAGTCCCCCCTTTTGCTTTGCTTCAGCTCAATACCTCTGCGGAATGCATCTGAAGATTCGCAGATAGGGCCAACAACATCGTAGGTCTCTTTGCTGGCACTTGTGGAGCTAATGTTCTCAATGAAGTGTTCCGCCTGATACAGCGCCGGGCGGATGAGCTCTGTCATGCCTGCGTCGATAATCAAGAACTTTATCGTCTCCCCTTCCTTGTTGTACAGCACCTTGCTGATGAGGCTGCCGCACTGCCCCACAATGGCCCTTCCCAATTCAAAGTGCAGCTCCTGTTCTGGCGCTAGTTTCATGTGCTTTTCGAATACTTCGAAATAGCTTTTGAAGTCAGGAACAGGGTTGCCTTTTGGGTCGACATAGTCGATGCCCAAACCACCACCGACATTCACATGCTGAAGCTCGATGCCCTTGCTTCTGAAGTAAGCATTAAAGTCGTTGGCCCGCTGGGCAAGTTGTGTATAGCTCTCCAAACTCGTCACTTGAGAACCAATATGAAAATGGATTCCGGTTAACTGTATGTTGGCTAGCTGCGGCAGTTTGTCGATCACTTGATCGATCTCTTTCGGGGGCAAGCCAAACTTATTCTCCTTCATTCCAGTGGTAATGTAATGGTGAGTTTTGGCGTCCACATTAGGATTAATCCGCAAAGCTATCTTCGCCTTCTTACCCATCCTACCGGCCAGCTCATTGATGACTTCTACTTCCTGCGCCGACTCGCAGTTGAAGCAAAAGATATCATTCTGCAATCCCACCATGATCTCCTCGTCCGATTTTCCCACACCGGCAAACACAATTTCTTCTTTCGGAAAGCCAGCGGCTAACGCAGCCTTCACTTCATTCGCACTCACGGCGTCGGCACCCAAATGGTACTGTTTTATGACTTCAAGAATCCGTGGATTCGCATTGGCCTTCATGGCATAGTGGACCTTATAGCCTTTGCTTAACCCATGTTTTTTTACCTCATCCAGTGACTTTCTCAGAAGTTCCAGGTCATAGAAATAGAAGGGGGTGGGTATATTTTGGGTGCTGCCGGGCAAAGAAGTGATATCAGCCATTGATGCTATATTTTACTTTAATTAATAGAAATTAACCAATTGATTAAAAGATGTTTATAAAATATTTATAGATTTCATCTATGGGTCTTTTCGTGCATAAAACACCCAGGAAGCTCCAAAGATAGCAGCCTATTGAAAGTCCTCATAAAATGTTTTGATCTCCTCCAGTAAATTTCCAATATCCACCGGTTCAAGGGCTGCATGCAGAATTATTCTGCTGATTGGGCTTGAGGTTGGCTTAGGATATGGAAAATGTGAAATGATAATATTTCTGCTCAGCAGGTAAGTGTAAAGTGGCTGGCTCTTTGAGAAGAAAACAGGCAACACTGGTTGAAAATTGAAATGCCTCTTCACCAGTGAATGGCTGCCGAATGGCATCTGAAACTTGCGAAGCTTTTGGAGTTGGCGGGCTCTTATCTCCCCCCCTTTCAAGAGCGCATGAAGAAATGCCGGTGCCGACGGAGCAGCTCCAACGAACCATGGAGACTGTCGGATTTTCTTGATGAGATTGTGAGAGCCAGCGATGAAACCGGCCGCCAAACCAGGCGCTTTGCCCAGCGATGAGGTGACCACCCACTGCACATGTGACGGCAGCTTCCGAAGCTGCGACACCACCCCTTCTCCATTTTCCCCGGTCAGTCCAATACCGTGCGAATCATCTACCACCAACAGTATTTCGTGCAGCGTGGAGATGTCGGTAAGCCAGTCAAAACTTACAGGGTTACAGAAAAGCGGGTCAGTAGAATTGCAGAGCAAAACCATCCGACGAGGAAGCATTCCTTCCAGCTGCACCCTGATCATTGTTGACCAACTGATGAAGTCACCATTGGTAGCGTCGTCTGAATTTCGCCACAAAGCTGGGTGGCAACCAGGGGCATACTCCATGCTCCATTCCATGTCTTGCAGCACCTTGATAAGGAGCTGCCCGGAGGCAAAACCCGACGAGGTAACTACAGCATCACCTGTCGACAACCAGTCGGCTATGTGCCGCTCTGCTGCTTCGAAGAGACTGTACTGCACGTTGCCATTTCTGGAGCCGGAAAAATGCACACCGTATTTATCTACTCCCTCTTTAATCAACTCCTGGTATTCCTTATCCACCGATAAACCGAGGTAAGACGTGCCGCTGAAGTAAAGCATTTCTTTACCATTGACATGCAGTGTTCTTCCTGGAAATTCCTCTGACCGCATCATTCGTTTCTACTTAAGGCTGGCACCGGTGCCATTTTCATTGGGGAAAATCAGCCCGCTTGTGGTCACCTGCACGCCATTGGCCGGGTCTTCTGCCAGCAGCAATGCACCGTCCATATCTACATAGTCGAGCAAGGGAACAACCTGGGCTATGGCAGAAATACCGACAGAAGACTCTGTCATGCAGCCCATCATCACGCTCATGTTCAGTGCACGTGCCCTGGCAATCATTCTTCTGGCTGGTGTTAGCCCACCGCATTTCGTCAGCTTGATGTTGATACCATGAAAATGATTAAAGCACTTGTCAACCTCTGACTCCACCTGACAGCTTTCATCGGCAATAACGGGCAACGCACTTTCGGCAAACACCTTTTTCATACCACCCAAATCATCTGCCTTCAAAGGTTGTTCTATGAACTGCACATTGAGGTTTTTAAGCGCTTTGCTGTTAGCAATAGTTTCGTCCACTCCCCAGGCACAATTGGCATCCACCCTAAAAACCGCATCCGTTTGCTTCCGGAGCTCCTCAATGATCCGGATATCTTCTTTAGTGCCTAATTTGATTTTGTACAGTGGCCAGGGAACCTCCTTCATTTTGGCTACCATGTTTTCCACCGTATCAATGCCAATGGTGTAATTGGAAATAGGCCCCTTGCTCCCATCCAGTCCCCAGATCTTGTAAAGCGGCTTTCCCTGTAGCTTTCCATAAAGATCGTTGAAAGCGAGGTCGAGGGCGCAAAGGGTGAAGGCTTTCAGCTTGCCTGTCGCCAGCATGGCCTTGTGAAATGCCTCCGGGGTGTCCCAGTTTCCCGACTCAATGATGGCTCGCACACTCTCCACCTGTTCGGTCATTTTGGGAACGGTTACACCGTAGTATGGATTAGCGGTGGCTTCTCCAAAGCCGCTTTTCCCGTTTCGGCTCAGCTCAACAATAAAAGACTCCTGCACACTTGTGGAGCCATGGGCAATGGTAAAAGTATGCCTCAGGGGCATTTTGACAGGGTGGTATGTAACTTTCATAAAGCTTAAAGAACGGATTCTTCGAGAAGGGTCAACGATTGTTTGTAAGTGTCAAGCTCAGCAGAGATGCCCATGGGAAGCGTAGCAATATTGGACACGTGCCCAAAAGACATTCCATATAAAACCGGAATACTTAAACTTCCGAGACGCTCCGCAAGTGTCTCCCTGAGCGAGGTTTTGTCTCCAAAATCGGGGTCAGTGTCTTTTTCATCGCAGTCGTTGAACACGCCTAAAACTATGCCTTTGGCTGCCTGCAACTTCCCAGCCAGCAGAAGTTGTGTCAACATCCTGTCAATCCTATATGGCGACTCGCCTACTTCTTCCAGGAAAACCAGTTTGTTGGTAAAGTCGAGATCGAATGGTGTGCCTGTAAGCGAGCTTACAAGACTAAGGTTGCCTCCTACGAGTTCACCTTTGGCTACGCCATCTGTAATGGAATAGATCTGAATATAGTCTTCCTGCCTTTCCCGGTCTTCTTTTGCCTGCTCTATCTTGATCTTCCCTTTGCCCTTGATGAGGGTATCTTCAAAGCTGTCAGCGGTGTAGTCGGTAAAGTTGGAGGCACCGACGGGGCCATGAAAAGTCACCAACCCGGTCTTGTTGAATATCGCAAAATGAAGCGCTGTGATGTCGCTGTACCCAATAAATGCTTTTGGGTTGGAGGCAATCAAGCTGTAATCAATTCCTGGCAAAAGCCTGCCTGCCCCGTAGCCACCTCTGGCGCAGAAAATTCCATCGACCGATGGATCGGCAAACATGGTATGGAGGTCGTCGAGTCGCTGCTGATCAGTGCCAGCCAGAAAGCCTTTTCGAACCCGCATATTGTCAGAGTATTTCACCTTAAAACCAAGGGCTTCCATGTTCTCAAGTGTGCTCTCAAAGGATCCCCGGGAAATGGCACTTGAAGGTGTAATAAGACCTATTGTGTCACCTTTGCTAAGTTTTTTGGGTTTGATAATTCGGTCTGGCCAGGTTCCTGATGCAAAAGCTTTGCTTTCGGCTTTCGCCATTGTTGGGGCTAGCAGCCCACCCCCCGTAACCAGCAAACTCCCTGTAATAAATTTTCTTCTGTCCATGAGCGCTAATTAAGCGGAAAACTAACAAAAGTTTGGCTGATATAGCAATCCTCCCATCAAGATAAAGCCTTATTTAACGTCCATTTTGCCGCTTCCCTGAAAAAGCTTTCATGTTCTTTTTTCCAGCGCTATCTTACACAGACCAAACTTAACAAACTATGCGATCCATAGCAGCTTTTATTATTGGCACTCTATTTCTCGGAGCCTGTTCACAACAAGAAAATCTTACTGACCAGCTTCACAATGTTGTGGAAAAATACCACAATACGGGCTTCTACAACGGCACTATGCTTATCGCTGACAGCACCGGCACGCTTCTTAAGGAAGCATACGGTATGGCCGATTTTGATGCCAACAAGCCGCTCGATGTCACTTCAACTTTCTATATGGCCTCGGTATCCAAACAGTTTACTGCGATGGCGATCATGCTGCTAAAAGAAGACGGCGGGCTGACCTTCGACGACACACTGAGCACGTACTTCCCAAGCTTCCCTTCCTGGGCCAACTCGGTTACGATACGAAACTTGCTCACCCACACTTCCGGCATCCCCGACTACTACGGCTTGGGTGTGGCAGTTCCCGGTTTTACCAATTCTGATGTGGTGAAAGTGGTTGAGCGCATTGACTCACTCAATTTTGCTCCTGGCGGCCAATATGAATACTCAAATACCGCCTATGTGTTGCTGTCATCCATCGTTCAGCAAATCAGCGGCAAAGGCTTCAATCAGTTTATGCAGGAAAATGTATTCGAACCCACAGGCATGACCAGCACGGTAGCTTATGACGAAAAAATGCCTGAAAGAACCAATCCGTGCAAAGGCTTTGATGCTGATGGAAAAGAAGACGACTATCAGTATTTCACTACAGGTGGCGGCGGGCTCTACTCCAACATAGAGGATATGTACAAGTGGCACCAGGCGTTGCAAAGCTATCAGTTGGTATCGCAAGCTACGATGGAAGAAGCCTATAGACCTATGATATTGAATGACGGAAGCAAATCATGGTATGGCTTTGGCTGGAACATCGACGAGGATAACCCGAAGAGCGTACGGCACAACGGTACACTAACGAGCTTCCGTACTTACATCGAACGAAACCTTGAGAGTGGACAGGTGATCATTATGCTCAATAATGTAGGAAAGACTAAACGAGACGAGCTGCTGACCGAGATCAAAGCATTGATGAGTACCAGTCAAGCTGATCATTGAACGAAACCAGTGTGTGCGAAAACACAGAGTGAGCTAAAGTGTAAAAAGATGTCATGATCCTTACCATTTATCAGAATTACAACTGAGCTAACGGCGATCATAGCTAAATTTGCAAAGCATATTAGCACAGATAGTTTAACAAATAGCCCTTAATGTTCAAATTGGATCATAAAGACCTGTTATCCCTTGGTTGTTTCCTTTTAATTTTTCTTTTCTCTCCGCACCTGGCGTCAGCCTCCGGCTCCGGTAAAAATGAGTTTGCCACCAAACGCATCACAAGTAGTCCAAAAGTGGATGGCATCCTTGACGAAGACATATGGAGTCAAAGCCCGACACCCACCCAGTTCACTCAATTCAAGCCGAACAACGGCGAAAAGTCGGATTTCCTTACTGCCGTTGAGTTGGTGTATGATGACAATGCCCTCTACCTTTCAGCAAGACTATACGATCCAAATCCCTCCGAAATAAGAAGAGAATTTGGCAAAAGAGACGACTTCAACAGGAACACAGACTGGTTTGGTATTTTGGTCGACCCTTACAACAGCGGTCAAAATGCTTTCAGCTTTTTCGTTTCAGCCGCAGGCGTGCAAGGCGACTACTTCATCAATGGTGATAATTGGGACGAAAATTGGGATGCGGTTTGGGAAAGTGCTATCGCTTACAATGAAAACGGATGGACTGTTGAGATAAAAATACCCTATTTCGCACTCCGGTTTCCAGCCACCTCGCAACAGAACTGGGGTATCAACTTTTATCGCCAGGTAAAACGAAATCAGGAGGAATCATATTGGAATCCGGTAGACAATTCGATCAGGGGTACTGTGAACCAATCGGGAGTGCTCAGAGGGCTTGAAGACATCAAACCACCGGTTCGCTTATCGCTACTCCCCTACGCTACCACCATTTATACCAACGATGGGGTCAATGGCAAAGAAAAATTCTCATTCACTGGCGGCATGGACCTAAAGTATGGCATCAACGAGTCTTATACCCTCGACATGGCCCTCATCCCCGACTTTAGCCAGGTACAGTCCGATAACGTGGTGCTTAATCTGTCAGCTTATGAGGTGCAATACAGTGAAAACAGGCAATTCTTCACAGAAGGAACGGAACTGTTCGACAAAGGCGACCTGGTGTATTCCAGACGTATCGGCGCTACTTTTGGCGGGATTGACTACAATAACGAAACAGAAGAAGTGAGTAGTTCTCCGTCGGCAGCACCCCTGATCAATGCCACCAAAATCTCCGGTAGAAACGGAAAAGGCTGGGGACTAGGCTTTCTGAATGCGGTGACCAACAAGACTTATGCGAATATACGCAACATCGAGACTGGCGAAAGCAGACAGGAACAAGTTGACCCGCTGACCAACTTCAATGTGCTGGTGGTAGACAAAATCCTGAAAAACAATTCGAGCATTAACCTTATTAATACCAATGTAACGAGACTTGATGGCGCCAACGATGCCAACGTCACAGGGGCAAGTGTTAGCCTGCTCGACAGCACCAATACCTACCGGTTCTCAGCGTTCGGTGCAGTCTCCAACATCTACAATGCCGAAGACGCCGATGTGTCAAGGGAATTGGAGGATGGATATAAGTACAGTGTGGGTCTTTCAAAGGTCAGCGGAAGCTTTCAGTATGGCATCGGCAGGAGTGTTGAAAGCAAAGACTACAACCCCAACGATTTCGGATTCAACAGGGCTGCCAATAGTGTCTCCCACAACGTGTCCCTCATGTACAGGATATTTAAGCCCATGGGGGTATTTAACTACTACCGGGCCAATGTCAGCGGATCATACCGGCAGCTTTTTGAGCCAAGAACATTCACAAGCACCGACGTTTACGCATCTACTTATGCCCAATTCAAGAATTTCTGGGGAGTGGGCATGTCGTCAAGCCTGAAGCCTATCGACAGTTACGACTACTTTGAGCCCAGAGAAGAGGGCTACTATTTTGTTCAGCCGGGTTCCTACAGCGTGAACTCATGGGTAGAAAGCGATTCCCGCAAAGCCGTAAAAATATATGTAAGCCAAAATACCTGGAGAAGACCCGACTGGGAGCAAGCGTACAATTCATTGGGAGCCTCCATCCGCTACAGAGTCAACAACAGACTATCCATCGACTTCCGGGTTAGCAGAGAGAGCTCTGAGGACTCTAAGGGCTACGTTACCAAATTGTACGCTGATAACGAATCGCTTGATGAGATCATCTTTGGAGAAAGAGACGTCCTTACCACAAATAATATCCTTGGCACTAAATACACTTTCAATAACAAAATGGGGCTGACTCTCCGGGTTAGGCACTATTGGAGCAATGTTAAGTATAACGGATTTTATGACCTACAGGGCAACGGACAATTGGCCGACTCTGAGTATGAAGGCATCGACGAATCCGGACAGAAGCAGCACGATACCAACTTCAATGCGCTCAATGTTGACTTTGTTTACTTCTACCAAATTGCGCCAGGCAGCTTTTTGAATGTGGTTTGGAAAGACTCCATCAGCTCAAGCGACAATAACACCGACATTAATTTTGCTGAAAACTTTGACAAAACCCTGAGCCTGCCGCAAGTCAACAGCTTGTCTGTCAGGCTTACTTACTTCATCGATTACAATTCAGCAAGGAAGTATCTCTTTGGAGGCAACAGTATTTAACAGCCTTTTGCGGATGGATCAAGCAATATTTCTGGCGGATTGATTTTTTTGCAAGAGTATTTTGTCATTACTTAAAGAAGCAAAAGGTCCAAGCGGGACGCATTGAACCATTTTGCTTCTTTATTGTCTATCGTTCACCAAATGGTACAACGTTGTTTCAGAATCTTACTCCCCAGATTTTCCGCTTGACCCCTTTTGCTTGCGGTAAGTCATTCACCCTTAAACTAAAAAAGCCCCATCTCTGGAGCTTTTAATATTATTGATAAAGGCTTGTCGAACTACTTTACCTTGTCCACCACAGCTTTGAAAGCTTCTGGGTGGTTCATGGCTAAGTCGGCAAGTACCTTACGGTTCAAATCGATCTTAGAAGTTTTCATTTTGCCCATCAATACAGAATAAGATATTCCGTGCTCTCTGGCACCTGCATTGATACGCTGAATCCACAAAGCTCTGAAGTTTCTCTTCTTCTGCTTGCGGCCTTCATAAGCATATTTCCATGCTTTTTCAACGGCATTCTTAGCTACCGTCCAAACATTTTTTCTGCGGCCATAAAAACCTTTGGCTGCTTTGAGGATTTTCTTTCTCCTCGCTCTTGACGCTACGTGATTTACTGATCTTGGCATAGTAATTACATTTTTTGGTGTTTGGTGGTTCTACTCAGAACACTTGTTGACCAAAAACCTGGTGAAACATAGAACCTAAGTTTTTCTTAGATGTTGAGCATATCTCTTACTCTGTTCTCGTCTGACTTGTGTACTAAAGTCATGTCAGTAAGAGAGCGCTTTTGCTTGGTTTCCTTCTTAGTAAGAATGTGGCTTTTGAAAGCATGCTTACGTTTGATTTTACCAGTCCCCGTTAGCTTAAAGCGTTTCTTTGCTCCCGATTTGGTTTTAACTTTCGGCATTGTATATATAGTTTAACAAAAATTATTTCTTGGCAACCTTTGGGGCTACGAACAACGACATCCGCTTTCCTTCGAGCCTGGGTAGTTGCTCTACCTTTCCATACTCTTCCAGCTCCTGAGCGAACTTAAGCAGAAGGATTTCTCCTCTTTCCTTAAATACGATTGTTCTGCCCACAAACTGTACGTATGCTTTTACTTTGGAACCTTCCTTAAGAAAGTTGATGGCGTGCTTCAATTTGAAGTTGAAGTCATGATCATCCGTGTTAGGACCAAAACGAATTTCTTTAATGACAGTCTTCTGGGCTTTGGCCTTGATTTCCTTCTGTTTCTTCTTTTGCTCGTATTTGAACTTCGAATAGTCAACTATACGGCAAACAGGAGGAACGGCAGTAGGAGAAATCTCCACCAAATCCAGGTTTTGCTCTTTGGCAATTTTGATTGCATCCCGGGTTGGAATAACGCCAAGATTTCCATCTTCGGCTATTACCCTTACCTCACGGGCTTCAATTCTCTCATTAATCTTGTAAGGTTCTTCAGGTTTACCCCTAAAACCTCGTGGTCTCGGTCTTAAAATTTTATACCTCCGTATTTAGGTTTCAAAACAAGGATGCAAATATCCACAAAAATTCTACTAATCAAAAGCAGCAAGCCGCTTTTATAAATAGCCTTCTATAATCCTCAGGCTTCTTTTTCGCCTGCCAGACTCATTTTTATTCGCTTTCCAAAATAGTCAACGAATTCGTTGCCTGAAAAGGTGCCGATATCTCCCTTGCCATGCTCCCTAAGAGCAATGGTTTTACTTTCCGCCTCCTTCTCCCCTACGATCAACATGAACGGAATCTTTTTGATTTCCGCATCCCTGATCTTCCGGCCTATTTTCTCATCTCTTTCATCGACATTGCCCCGGATATCATTCTCCTGGAGCATCAGTCTAACCTGATTGGCGTAGTCATGGAATTTCTCCGAAATGGGCAGGATGGCAATCTGCTCTGGTGATAACCACAACGGAAACTCGCCGGCAGTGCTTTCAATCAGAATAGCCACAAAGCGCTCCATAGAGCCGAACGGTGCTCTGTGGATCATAACCGGCCTGTGCTTCTGGTTATCGGCACCCACATACTCAAGTTCGAATCGATCTGGCAATGTGTAGTCCACTTGTATCGTTCCCAGCTGCCAGTTTCTACCAAGAGCATCTTTGACCATAAAATCGAGTTTAGGGCCGTAAAAAGCTGCTTCTCCAAGCTCTACAGTTGTTTTTAGTCCCTTTGCAGCGGCCACCTCTATAATCGCATTTTCTGCAATTACCCAGTTCTCCTCAGTACCGATGTATTTTTCGGGTGTCTCAGGATCTCTCAGCGATACCTGAGCATTGTAGTCACTGAAGCCCAATGACTTAAATACATACAATACCAGGTCAATTACCTTAGCAAATTCCTCCTTTACTTGATCCGGGCGGCAGAAAATATGCGCATCGTCCTGAGTAAAGCCTCGCACACGGGTCAGGCCGTGCAGCTCGCCACTTTGCTCGTAACGGTAGACAGTACCAAACTCAGCGTACCTCACAGGCAAGTCCTTGTACGACCTCGGCTTGCTCTTGTACATCTCACAATGGTGAGGGCAGTTCATCGGCTTCAAAAGAAACTCTTCACCCTCCTCCGGTGTGTTGATGGGCTGAAAAGAATCCTTGCCGTATTTTTCGTAGTGCCCCGAAGTCACATATAACTCCTTACTGCCAATATGAGGTGACACCACCTGGTCATATCCGGCCTTCACCTGCGCTTTGCGCATGAAGTTTTCGAGGCGCTCACGAAGAATGGCACCCTTAGGCAACCACAACGGAAGCCCTTTGCCCACCTTTTCTGAGAAAGTGAAAAGCTCCAGTTCCTTACCTATTTTTCTATGATCACGCTTCTTAGCCTCTTCAAGTAGCTCCAAGTATTCTTTGAGCTCCCCCTGTTTAGGGAAAGTAATCCCATAAAGCCTTGTAAGCTGCTTGTTCTTCTCATTACCACGCCAGTAGGCACCGGCGATGTTCAGTATCTTGGTCGCTTTGATAAAACCTGTATTTGGAATATGCGGTCCCCGGCAGAGATCCGTGAAGTTGCCCTGCTCGTAAAAAGAAATGGTGCCATCTGCCAAATCGGCAATAAGCTCCAGCTTGTAAGGATCGCCCTTCTCTTCAAAGTAGGCCACGGCATCTTTCTTGCTGATGTCCCGGCGGGAAAAGGCATTTTTTTGCCTCGCCAGCTCCAGCATTTTTTCCTCTATTTTAGGAAGCTCGGCGGCTGTAAATTCCCTGTTCCCAAAATCAACGTCGTAATAAAAACCGTTTTCAATCGGCGGCCCGATACCCAGCTTAACACCCGGATACAGTGCTTCAAGCGCCTCAGCCATCAAGTGTGCTGAAGAGTGCCAAAAAGTTGATTTACCCTCTTTGTCATTCCAGGTGAGCAACTGAAAAGTGCCGTCTTCCGTGATGGCACGGAATGCATCAATTACGTTTCCATTGAATTTGGCAGCCAAAACATTCCTGGCCAACCCCTCGCTGATGCTCATTGCCACATCCAACCCAGTTACCCCCTTATCATATTCCCGAACGCTTCCATCAGGGAGGGTAAGCTTAATTTTCTCGTTACTCATTCAATTCTACTAATTATCAGATTTCTTCGGAGCCAGATCAAACACCGGCATTGCCGCCTGCTGCTCCCTAAGTTTTCGCAAATATGCAATTTTTCCAGCAACAATACCCCGTTCTTCAAGGGCTATTTGGTTGGTGGAATCCAACGCCAGCGCCGACGTGTAAAAATTATAAGCATCCCCCATTCTACCCTTACGGTTAAAGTAGCGTGCTTTGAGCAAACGTCCGGACACACTTAGGGAATCTTGCTGAATCATCCGTTCAGCATACCAAAAGGCGGAGTCGATCATCGACGATTCGAGCATCAGGCTCCCGTATTGAAAGAGTCCGTTTTCGGAGGGCTCAGGCCAGCTAGCAGCAAACCCCGATGCTTTTCCATAGTCAGCAGCCTTGAAGTAAGCGTCAAGCAACTCCGCCCTGTAAGTTCTATGGTCATCTGTGACTTCAGCATACCCCTCCAATACGGCAACCAGCTCGGTTAGCTGGCTTCGTTGCTCGTGCAGGGTCACCAACAGGCGGGTCATGCTCTTATGACCTGGGTTAGCAGCGACCCCCTTCTCCAAAACGGACAACGCTTTGGTGGTGTCTTTCTTCTGGAGGTCAAGTTCTGCCGCCACAAGAAATGCTTCGGGGAGCTTGCCTCCTGTGTCAAAATAATGATTCAGGTACCTGGCAGCCTCGCCGTAGTTCCTTCTGGAATAGTGATATTTTGATTTAATCAGCGATAAACTAGGGTGAACCGAACCCAGCCTATCGGCCTGCTGGGCATATATCCAGCTTCTCTCAAAATCGTTTCTATGTATGTAGTAGTCCGCCACCAGCACCATCACCTCCGGGTCTTTGGGCGCCATTCTTAAAATCGCCTCGATATTGGCATTGGCCACCTCCGGCCATTCAAGCGTTTGATGATATGAAGCTAATTTGACCCTGAGCCCGAGGTTGTCAGGATCTTCCAGCACTTTGTCTTCCACAAGCGCCAATAACTCACTGTAGTAGGCTTTGTCTGGATTTGGATTATCTGCAATTGGCAATGATGCCGGAGGAGAGGAGCACCCCACCATGCTCACGACCGAGAAAAGTATTAAGCCGAGAAAAGTTCTTTGTGAAGTGAACACCATACTACAAAGAAAACTTATAGCTGAATTTAATCCCAAAATTATTTACTCCGGGGCGGTTGGTGTAAGTAAGTCTGTGTATGAAATCAACTCTGAAAAACCGGAAAATATTCTCCACACCATAACCGGCCTCTATGTAAGGCCACTGGCCAAGAGCGAAGAACGGCGCTATTTCGTCGCCATTGGCATCGTAACTGGGCGGTATCAGGTTGTAGTTCTTCTTCCCTACGCCGCCATAAAGCACATTGACAGTGCCTACAAGTCTCCACTTCAACTTTTTAATTGCCGGAATGCTGTTGAGCAGAAACCCGTTGAATGAGTGGTTCCATCTGAATGCCACATGCTTATCGGTAACGAACTCGAAGTAGTCCATCATGTTGTAGGCAAAGTTAAAATAGAAAGGCGTTTGGTTTCCTATGTGTGCCTTCAGCAACGGATAAGGCAAATTATTGAAGTTATAGCCGCCGCTCAATGTCAGATAACCCACTCCGAAAATGCCCATTTTTTGCCGTTTTTCAATCGAAAAACCGAGTTTGTGATAGGTAAAATCGCCCCCGAGGGCACTAAGGCCAAGCGTGTAGCGAAAGTTAACAGCAGGCCAGCGAATGGTGCCCATGCTTACCCGCTGGTTGTCGTTGATGACAAAAATTTCGTCAGGGGCGTAATGGGTGTCAAGAATTACCTCTGCAACACTCAGGTTGTTTCGAACCGTGGGCGTTTCAGCATAGGGGTCTTTATAGTATGTAAAGTCAAATAATGGCTTGAAGTATTCCTGACGATACGACACTCTCTGAGAAAGGCCACGGCCCAGTACAGTAAAAAAAGTAAAGTAGTTCTTTTGCCGGAGAAAGGGATCTATCAGAGTGCCGAAGCGGGAAAACGTGTAAAAGACATTGGCATTGTCAATGTCATCATTCAAGAGCCAAATCTGATCGATTTCCTTCTGGTGCATGTATTTCACCTCGGTCCAGGGGCTACGGCCCAAAATCCGTCGTACGTGAAACTTGTACTTCCATTCCTCGTCTTTGAAACCATAGGCTACGTTAGCACTTAGCTCCCATTTCCTACTGAAGTCAATGTTGGTTCTACCACCAAGCCCAAGCCTGGTGCCCTCTATGTTGTTATTGCCAAAGAAATAAGAATAGGGGCCTATGTCGAACTTTCCTATTTTGTAATAGCCTGTGTACCCTGTCTGAATTATGTCCGTATAGGTTTTGATAACCGGAATCTTCGTCAGTGTGTCAATCATTTCGTACACGTGAACTTCCGTCGCACTAAGGGTGTCGTGCCTGATATCTGCCCAAAACTCATTGTCGCCTGCCCGATCGTTAACGTCCTCCACCATCTCAATGGGGTTTTCATAGAACTTGTCGGGTTTTGGCTGATTCACCACAATGTCTTTGTTGGACACATAGAACTTGGCAAGAAACCCAGCTGATCGGGCGGTGAGCTCACTTACGTCAATCATCACCCGGGTTTTGGCAGGCAACCAGGCACCTTCAGTAGTGGGCACCAGCTCCTGTTGAATTTTAATTTTCTCAATGAAGTTGACATTCGCCTCTTTACCGACCGTTACGTCAATTTGTCTGATGGCCCAGGTGTCTTTGTGAATCCACATCGAGCCACGAAAGGCCAGATCCTGCTCCCTCTTGGGAAAGAAATCTAACCGGTAGCAGTAATAGTCGCCGAGCCAAAGACTATCTACCAGGTCGTATTCGTAGTTGATCTTCCAACCATCCGAAATCGGCGACACGAAATCTTTGCCAACAATATTGAGCCAGTTTTGATAAAAGTTATACTGCTGAAAAGAGGCGCCTATCACCTGCGAAGTAAGAGTACCGTCGGTTACCCCCACTCCCGTTACTTTCGTGTTCAAAACAGTCTCGTGCGCCATCCGTGGACTGTCTTTGTAATAGTACTTGCTGATGGCTTCTGAAATAAACACCGGCAGTACCGGTTTCCCGTCGTCGCCTGCAATTTGCTCGATACTGTCGAGCACCGAAGTTACTTTTTGGATGATCTTGCGCTGCTTAAACTTGTCTGAAATGTTATCAATATCCATTTCAATTTTGGTGTACGCCTCGTATTCATAGGCAGAAAGCCTCCTCTTATCGTTCACCTTTTTATGGTCGACTATATTCCTCAATACTCGAAACGCTGGATTTTCGCCTGCTTCAAAAACAAGCTCCTGAAGGCTGACCACATCTTCTTCCAACTGAATATTGATGTTTTGTTCCTTTCCGGCCACAATAAATTTCGTTTTAGGGACGAACCCTATGTAGCTAAAGTGAATGGAATCAAAACGCTGTGTAGTGCTAAGTTTGTAATAACCCTCAAAATCAGTGGTAGCCCCAATGGAAGTGCCCTTGAAGATCACATTAGCAAAAGGAATCGGACTACCAGTGGAGGCCTCTGTGACTTTACCCCATACCACGGTTGTGCCCTGGGCCTGAACCCAATTGAAAATAGACAGACTAACTAACAGAAAGAGAATTTGTACTCTTTTCATAGGTTTGGTAAACCAATAACATCCTTAAGGACACTTTTCTCGCTAAATCGTTCAAAAAATGTGAGAATTATTTTCTAATCTCTATAATTTCCTTCTCACCAAGGAATTTGGGGGGTTGTTTGAGAACGTAAAGGTCTAAAATTGCTTTCGGTCTGGCAAGCCATTCTCTGCTCACCACTGACTTCATCCCTGATTTTGCCGCATCATCAGACGCAAAGGTAACTGCTTTTATCCCATAAAACTTACTGATAAAGAGCGCCCGGTAGGCATGAAATTGCTGGGTGATAATAACAATCTCGTTTTGCCCAAATACTTCCTTTGAACGCACTATGGAGTCAAGGGTTCGAAAGCCGGCATAGTCCATTGTCATGTCTTGTGCGGGCACACCCAACTGTACAAGGGCATTGAACATGTCCTGGGGCTCATTGTAGTACTTTGTGTTGTTATCGCCGCTGAGTATCAGGTGCTTTACTTTGCCGGCCTTATATAGTTTAGCAGCGGCCTCTATTCGAGTAGTGAAGAATGAGTTTGCCCCCCCATCCACGCTTCTTTTCGATGTTCCGAGCACTACCCCGACGTCTACAGCGTGGATTTCTTCCACATTGAAATGGATATCATCTGTAGTCTTCCACATGATCCATACATTACTGGCGATGACAAGGGCAAACACCAATGCGCCAAGCATAAAAAGCATTTTTAGTAAAAACCGCATCCGTCAGCGCTAATACTAAATGCCTGAAAGAAATCTCACTTCGTGAATATCAGATCTCCTAACAATCTTACGATACCACTCCAGGGTCAACTGCTTCTTTTCTTCTTTACTCATACACCAATCAATTTCCGAGTCTCTTAACTTCCTTAACAAAACATGCAAACACAAGGCTACACTTACTGAAACATTATAACTCTCGGTGAAACCTTGCATGGCCAGGCACACTCTTTTGTCGGCCATCTCAAGTGCCTCTTTCGACGCACCGTCGAATTCTGTACCAAACACCAGGGCTACTTTTGAATCTATATCAACGTCGTTCAAGTTGGATGCAGATTGATCCGGACTGGTTACCCATATCTGATAACCGGCCTCTTTCAACAACTGCAAGCAACGAGCACTATTCGTTGGCTGATCCTCATTGTGCTTAGTAATAGTCAGCCATTTACTGCCGCCTTTGGCCACATAAGCACTTAATTTATTCCTAAACTGGTTTTCGATGATGTGAACATCCTGCACTCCCATCGCCTCGCATGACCTTAGAACGGCGCTTACGTTCAGAGAGTTTTCAAAATCTTCCATTACCACCGTAATGTGACGAGTTCTCTTCTCAAGCACCTGTTGCACCTTCGCCGCCCTTTCAGGGGTTACGAAACTTCCCAGGTAATTAATTAGCTTCTCTCTGGTGGCATCATCCATCTATTATCTGCAAATCAGAAAAGACCAAGTTGGTCTTCTCCATTGCTTTTTGGTTTTTTAATATCCAGGTCTATGCTGCTTCCCACGTCAAAATTCTCATCAGTTTCTTTGCTGAACTCTTCTTTCAACTTCTTTACTGTTTCAGCTATTTCCTGCTTATCGTCGGTTGCTGCCGGTGAGGTGTCACCACCTGTTTCAGTAGTGGCTGGCCCAGAGTCGTCATCATTGTCATCCTTCTCCTCTGTCCCTGGGTCTTCATTGGCCAACCACTCCAGCTTTTTGATGTCTGGGAAATTTAATTTGTTACCAACTGCCTTCCATCCCTTGATGTCAATGAATTCCTCAAATACAATGATCTCTTTTTCTGTTTCCTTGCTGCCCTTCTTTTTATAGCTGACTTCAAAAGATGGCGACGCATGCGAGCTCACCAGTAGCAGCTTAGATCCCTTTTCCTCAGAAATGAACACAAATTTCTTTTCTACCGTACTAGTCTCAATCTGGAATCGCTTACCAAAGTGTACCTTCGTCTTCCCATCTATGTACACTGCGCTGATAACAGCCTTCGGGTTGAATTTCTGAAGAGCAAGAATTTGATGGTAGTCAAATCTATTAGTCAGCTCAAACGAAGTAAGCTCATAGCTGCCATCCTGATAGAAGGCAATGATTTTATCATCCGCCAGGAAATTACCAAGATGCTCTCCCCTATCATCAGTATTGAGTCGTCCGATGGTAGCGTCGTACCATATATCGAGTCCACCCAGCGTTGACCTGCCTGCTTCCTTCAATACGATCTTTCTTACTGGATATTTCGTCAGAATATTGCCCTGCGAAGCACGGCCTTTGATCTCTATTTCCGAAAAATCAAAATCAAAAACTTTCTTCTTGGCCTTCGAGCCGGATGTAAGGCTGATATTAATGATTTCCGCCTCTCCATTAGGATTGGCCGAAAAATACAATATCCTGGAGCCTTTTTCGCCTTTGCTGACATCATATTCTTTGTCACGGGTAACGCCCAGCACCTGGAAGCGCTTGATCATGGAACGGCCTGATTTGCCATCTACATACACGGCATTGTACACCATGCGTTCATCGTTTTTCTTGAACACGCCTGCGTAAAGGATGTCCTTACCGACAAACACTTTGTCCTGTATTTTGACGACCGAAAACTTCCCATCCCTCCTGAAGGCGATGATATCGTCCAGATCAGAGCACTCGCATATGTATTCGTCCTTCTTCAGTCCGTAGCCTATGAAGCCATCTGCCCGGTTGACATACAGCTTCTGGTTGTTGGCCGCCACCACGGTAGCCGCAATAGTATCGAACTGAGCTATTTCGGTAAGCCTCTCTCTTCCTTTACCGTATTTATCAAGAAGGCTTTGGTAGTACTTGACAGCATATTCCACCAAGTTCTCCAGGTTATAGTTGACTTCTTCCAGCTCTTCCTGAAGTTTCTTCATCAGCTCGTCGGCCTTGAAGGAGTCAAATTTAGAGATTCTCTTGATCTTGATTTCAGTCAGTTTCAGAATGTCGTCCTGTACAATCTCACGGTAAAACTGGTTTTTGAAAGGATCAAGCCCTTTATCAATAGTATCCAAAACAGCTTCCCAGGTTTCACATTCTTCAATGTCCCGATAGATTCGGTTTTCGATAAATATCTTTTCCAATGAAGAAAAGAGCATTTTTTCCATCAATTCTGCTCTTCTTATTTCCAGCTCCCGCTTGAGCAGGTTGACCGTTTGATTGGTACAAACCTTCAGAATGTCATTGACCGACATGAATACAGGCTTGTCTTCAACAATCACACAGGCATTGGGAGAAATGGATACTTCACAATCGGTGAAGGCGTACAAAGCGTCGATGGTGATGTCAGGCGACACGCCCGGTGCCAGGTGCACCTCAATTTCAACATCCTTGGCCGTGTTGTCCACCACCTTTTTGACCTTGATCTTTCCCTTATCGTTGGCTTTCACGATAGAGTCCATCAGGTTAGTGGTGGTGGTGCCAAATGGAATGTCTTTGATGATGAGCGTCTTTTTGTCGAGTTCCTCTATTTTGGCTCTCACACGGACTTTGCCGCCCCTCTTGCCTTCGTTGTAGTCAGAAAAATCTGCCAGACCACCTGTAGGAAAGTCGGGCATAATATTGGTCTTTTTGCCTTTAAGCACGGCAATGGAAGCTTCGATCAGCTCCCGGAAGTTGTGCGGCAACAGCTTGGTGGAGAGGCCAACAGCAATACCTTCCACTCCCTGCGCCAGAAGTAGCGGAAATTTAACCGGAAGAGTGACGGGCTCACGTTTACGGCCATCGTAAGAAAGCTGCCAGTTGGTGGTTTGCGGATTGAAAACCACTTCGAGAGCAAACTTCGATAGTCGGGCTTCGATGTAACGGGGTGCTGCGGCCCTGTCTCCTGTGCGGATATCTCCCCAGTTGCCCTGGGTTTCAATCAGCAGGTCCTTCTGGCCTATATTGACAATGGCATCGCCAATGGAAGCGTCGCCGTGCGGATGGTACTGCATGGTACTACCTATGATGTTCGCCACTTTATTGAAGCGACCATCGTCCATTTCCTTCATGGCGTGCAGGATACGCCGTTGTACTGGCTTGAATCCGTCTTCAATCGCAGGCACGGCCCTTTCCAAAATTACATAAGATGCATAATCGAGGAACCAGCTTTCGTACATACCCGAAACTGCTACCACATCGTGAATCTGATCTTCTCCTTCGTGACTGTTAAGGTTCTCTTCTTCCATACTTTACTTCAAAACTTCTATTTACAACGATGTTGTGACCAACAAAACCCTCATCAACAATGATAGCCCCAAAAGGCCTATTCCAAATATTGACACATAGCAACAAATTTTAAATGTTCGAAATTTGGAAGTTGCTATTCTAGAATTAACGAGAATCTGATTTACCAGATTCTCGTCGGACGCAGTGGGCTTGAAATCAGGGTAGGATCTCCTGTATTCAAGCAAAAACCCATCTAAACTCGTCTTTGACAAGTCTTCAAAGAAGTAAATGTTCGGGTTTGCTTTATTTGAAGCGCCAATAAGCAAATTCGACGTTGTCGGAAATTGAGAGGCTAGGCTTATCAAAATTGAACACCCACAAATTGCCAATGAAGCAGCTGCCGAGTAGCTATCAAATAGCTTTGAATCGGGAAGTACACTAATAACCCCTATGATAATTGCCGAATTTAGGAGAATCAAACCACCATGCTTTGCCTCGGCAAACTTGAGCCAATCATTTACATTGCTAAAAATATATTTTAGTTCCTCTCTCAACTCTACTTCTGTTCTATTGCAGACTGCATTTATTGGACGCTACCAATCTTAAAAGACTTTTTGAAACAAAAAATTGATCAAGTTTTAATGAAATTCTTTTTCTCCATACAGTAGATGGATCTTTACCTAACTTTTTGCTAACCTCCTTGTAGTCATCATTTTCAAAAAACACTGTTAGATATTCCTTGTCCCTAAGCGACCAATCACGGTATATTGAATCATACAGTTGAAAAATGCCGTTCAGCATCGAGTCCAAGTAAAAATCATCGGTTGCTAAATGATGGCGAGTTTTCTTGTTCTTTAACATTTCAAGTCCTCTTCTTGCGTCCACCAGCCCTTTTCCCAACATTTCATGAGCACTTTTTTCGTTTATCGGTGTATCGATCACCCCATATTGAACACTATACCTAATTTTGAATTCTTGTTTCAATGACACCACTAACTCGTCCAGGTAAAACATCGCTTCTAAACAACTCAACAAATCCATCATAACTCCTTGAAATTCATCCCCAAGAGTAACTGTCAGGGGAGATAATATGTAATCGGATAACTTCTTGTTGGTTGCTTCAATAACCTTTTTGAAATCCATCATCAACTGCGCTCCATTTTGTGAAGTGCTCCCTACTATATCTCCCATCAAAATGTACCGCTTCTCCAATATGTTTAGTCTCAATCTTCTATCACCACTTCTTCCACTAAATCCTTCTCTATTTTCAGGTTATCGATAATGAAAATTTGCCTGTCCGGCGTATTCTTACCCATAAAGAACTCCAGTAATTGAGGGATTTTAGTTTCCTTCTTCAAAATAATGGGCTCCAGCCGCATATCCTCCCCGATAAACTTGCCAAACTCCTCTGGTGATATCTCCCCCAGTCCTTTGAATCGGGTTATTTCCGGCTTAGACCCAAGCTTGTTGATGGCCTGCTGCCTTTCTTCGTCGCTATAGCAATAGATAGTTTCCTTCTTATTCCTAACCCTGAAAAGTGGTGTTTCCAAAATGTATACATGGCCATTTCGAACCAGGTCAGGAAAAAACTGCAGAAAGAAAGTCAGCATCAGTAGTCTGATGTGCATTCCATCCACGTCGGCATCAGTAGAAATGATGATTTTGCGGTAACGAAGTCCCTCTAGCCCATCCTCAATATTGAGTGCGTGTTGCAAAAGATTAAACTCTTCGTTCTCATACACGATCTTTTTCGTCAGGCTGTAGCAGTTTAATGGCTTGCCACGCAAACTGAACACAGCCTGGGTTTGAACATCACGAGACTTGGTGATAGAACCAGAGGCAGAGTCACCTTCAGTAATGAAGATCATGGAATCGTCCCGGCGCTCATTCTTCAGGTCGTCGAAGTGTATGCGGCAATCTCTCAGCTTTTTGTTGTGAAGATTGGCCTTTTTGGCCCTATCATTGGCCAGCTTCTTAATACCGGCTATTTCTTTGCGCTCTCTTTCCGACTGAATAATTCGCTTTTGCAGGGCATCGGCCACCGTGGGGTGGCTATGCAGAAAGTCGTCGAGGTACTTTTTAACGAAATCGTTGATGAAAGTACGCATGGTTGGACCTTCCGGCCCAACGCTTTGAGAGCCTAGCTTCGTTTTGGTCTGCGATTCGAAAACAGGCTCCTGCACACGCACGGCGATAGCACCCACAATACTTGTACGCACGTCTGATGCATCAAAGTCCTTTTTGTAGAACTCTCTCACGGTTTTCACCAGTGCTTCCCGGAAAGCCGCCAGGTGCGTACCTCCCTGGGTAGTATACTGACCATTAACAAAGCTGTAATATTCTTCGCCGTACTGGTTATTATGTGTAATGGCTATCTCAATGTCCTCTCCTTTTAGGTGAATAATTGGGTAACGCAACTCCTCTTCGTTGGTCTTACGGTTCAGGAGGTCAAGAAGACCGTTTTCTGAATAATACTTAACTCCGTTGAAATTGATCGTCAATCCGGCATTAAGAAAAGCATAGTTCCAAAGCAGATTGTCGAGATACTGAGGAATGAAATGAAAATTTTTGAAGATGGAGCCATCGGGCTCAAAGACGGTCAGCGTACCATTTCTTTCAGAAGTAGTTGTTTCCGGTGCATCGGTGGTCAGCTCTCCCTGGTGAAACTCGGCCAATTTAGTGCGACCTTCTCTGAATGACTGCACCTTGAAATAGTCCGAAAGGGCGTTCACTGCCTTGGTACCTACTCCGTTCAAGCCTACCGATTTTTGAAAGGCGTTAGAATCGTATTTTCCACCTGTGTTGATCTTTGACACACAGTCGATGACTTTACCAAGAGGTATGCCACGCCCAAAGTCACGCACCTCCACCCTATGGTCGGTCACCTTCACGTTGATCACCTTTCCATTACCCATCATGTGTTCATCGATACTATTGTCGATGATCTCCTTAACCATCACATAAATACCGTCATCCATCGCAGCACCATCGCCGAGCTTGCCGATATACATACCGGGCCTGAGCCTGATATGCTCTTTCCAGTCAAGTGAACGAATATTGTCTTCGGTGTAATTTGATACTGCAGCTTGTTCGTTTGCCATAAGTCCTTCAATCGCAGAAAGTTTCCGTCATTTTGGCCCTGTCTGGGGTCAAAAATTGCAGTGAATTTAGGATAATTATGGAAATTTTCTGGAATATAATTTCTCTTAACTTGCTGTAAATGAAGGATTTATATTCAACTATTGATTGAATACTCCAGCACTAAAATACTGATATTAAGAGGGTTGATAGCTCCGGTAACGGAGAACAAAACCGTAAGAAAGAATCCAGGCAAAAATCAGAAAAGTGCCCAAATAGACCAGATACGCAAAATTATTAAAGTCGAGGTTGACCCGATTGTTGTAAACGCCTATAAAGACAGCGCCTGTTACAAAAAATACGTTGATGAGACTGATGAGCACCTCCAGCCAAATAAGTGTTTTGTTCTTGAATACCTCAGATGAAAAGAAACCTCTTCCTTCAGTGACAGGCACACCATCGAGCACCTTGCCAAACATGAACAACAAAAGGTTAACAATGAGGGAAAAAGCAAATGAGTAATAGAAGAACTGGCTTTTAGAAATGAAATAGACCGGCGTTCCCAGTTCATCGCTGTACAACGAAACATTTTCCGGCAAGTAAGCATACACAAACAGGAGTCCGCCCAGAAAAAAAAGCAGCGAAATAATTCTGATAAATGAAAATACCCTCTTCATGCGACAGCCATCAATTTGGATGCAAAACTAGTCAGTATTCTTAAATAAACAGCTTTTTTAATTACATTGTTATCTGTATTAGTAACACCCATGAACATTAACCCTGTCATTCTTTCTATCCCTATCTATTTTCTTCTGATTGGCGTAGAACTCATCATTCAACACTTTCAGCACAGGAAAATTTACCGGCTGAATGATGCGCTTACCAACATGAGCTGCGGTATCACTCAGCAAGTCACAGGCGCCTTCCTTAAAGTACTTACTGTCACTACCTATCAGTTGATCTACGAGAACTTTGCTCTTTTCAATATACCTGTGACCTGGTACACTTTTATCCTTATCTGGCTGGGTGTGGACTTGTGCTACTACTGGGCTCACCGGATGAGCCATGAAATCAACCTATTTTGGGGAGGCCATGTGGTTCATCATCAAAGCGAGGACTACAATTTCTCTGTAGCACTCAGGCAGGGCTCGTTTCAGGTGTTCTGGACCTTCTTTTTCTATCTTCCACTGGCAATTATTGGTGTGGACACTCTTACTTTTGTCTTGATTGCCGCCCTGAACACGGTCTACCAGTTTTGGATCCACACTGAAACGATTGGCAAACTAGGCTGGTTCGAATACATTTTCAATACTCCCTCCCACCATAGGGTGCATCATGGTCGTGACCCAAAGTATATCGACAAAAACCATGGTGGCACATTTATTATTTGGGATCGACTCTTCGGCACTTTTCAGGAAGAGGAAGAGCGGCCAACATATGGCATTACTAAGCCTGTGAATACCTGGAACCCCATCAAAGCCAACCTGCAGCATTATATTGACATGGCGGGGCAACTCAAAAGAGTCAGGTCGTTGAGTGATGGCATCAAGATCATGTTTAATAAGCCCGGCTGGCTGCCCGATTACCTTGGTGGCTATCAGGGCGTGCCTGAAGTTGATAAAGGTGCCTATCACAAATTCAACCTGCATCCACCGTCGGCATTTTCGGCGTACCTGATCTTCCAATACCTGATTGTCCTCGGAGGCACTTCGTTCTTTATGTTCAATCAAGGTAATTTCTCTATCACAGAGAAATCGATAATAGCTGTAACTATTGTGGCTTCTATCATCATTCTTGGGGGTATCATAGAAATGAGAGAGTGGGCCTTCTCCGCCGAGCGCATCAGGCAACTTATTCAACCGGTTTTAGCTTATTTTTTGACCTATTCGTTAATTCCCGTCTATATACTGGGAGTTGTTGGCATTGCCTCCTTAATTTGGATGTACAAAATTAGAACTCTGACTTCCAAACCGGATCAAATCATCAATGCCTGACCTAAGCCAATTGAAAAAGTACAGTTTACTGCCCATCATTGCATTGTTGTTTTACGGCTGTGGGCTACCTGCCGATTTGGATGGGTATAATGATGTGGCATGGAAAAGTGACACCAACGGATGTAATGGAGACAGACTTTCGATGACTGAAGTGTTTGTCAGCCAAAAAGACAAAATAAAAGGCCTGGATGAACCTCAAATACTCAGGTTGTTGGGTAAACCGGACAAGCAGGAGCTTTATGTCAGAAGTCAGAAGTTTTTCGTGTATTACATGGAACCAGGGCCAGCCTGCGAGAACAGCATAGAGCCTCCCCTCCTTCTCACCATAAGATTCAATGCGCTGGGCTACACCAATGAAGTTTTTCTGGAAAACTTTACCAAGTAACCGAGCTTTTTCAACTTTTTCAGAAAGCTTGTCATATAATACCCTTCCTTTCCAGACTAAGCTAGCAGATGACAACAAGGGAGCAACTGGAAGTACATCACAAAGAGGCCTGGTTCTGGGCCAGACAATGCTGTCGCTTTCAGCCTGATTTAGCTGAAGATGTTTTGCAGACAGCTTACCTGAAGGTGCTGGAGAAAAGAGCACTCTTCCACGGCAAATCAAGCTTTAAAACCTGGCTTTTCAGCGTCATCAGGTTCACTGCCATGGACCTCCTGAGTGCTCAGCGGTTGCACGCCACCAGACACCTTGACATTGATGGAGTTCAGGTAGGTGAAGGTCAGAGCGAAAATGATTTAGTTAACTACGAAGGCATGATAAGTCAGCTACCTGGGCGCCAGGCTGAACTGCTGTTGCTTGTTTTTTACCACGACATGACGCTGGAAAAGGCAGCCGAAGTAATGGAAACGAGCATTGGCACTGCCAGAACTCACTACGACAGAGGTAAGAAGAGACTTAGAGAATTGATATTGGCTTCACAATTAAAGCAAGCGATATGAAAAGCGAAGAAGACGAGCTGAAAGATTTTTTTCTTGAAATGAAAAAGGGTGATGCATCCCGTGAGGTTCCACCTTTGGCTAAGCTACTGCTTCAGCAAAAGCAGCAAAAGCTCCCTGTTTGGGCTGTAGTCGCCGCAACCATCAATATCATCCTTTTTGTTGGAGGCTTTTGGTACCGAAGTCTTCAACCAGCCGAAGTCGTGGATGCTTTGCCCCATGTTGACACACCACCTTCAATTGATCAAAACAGCGATATGATGACGTGGGAAACGCCCACGGACAAGCTGTTAACAAACTTTTAATCCTATCACGATGAAAAATATAATCACAATATGTTTAATGCTGCTTCTTACAGGTTCAATGACCTCCTATGCACAGATTTCTGATCCATTTGCGTCGGCACTTTACGAACCGGATTTGATCATAAAAAACAAAAATGCTATTAAGCTAACACAAGAGCAGTCAGACCAGTTACGTACCATATTCGAAAAGAATAACGCACGATTCAACGCCAAAAAGACCGAGTGGTCAAAAGCCTTGCTGGCATTTCAGGACGCTATGGCGACTTCAGAAGTCAACTATGATGCGCTAGACAAAAGTTTCAGTGAAGTCCTTGCCCTCGAAAGTGAAATAAAGAAGATAAAACTAAAATCTTTGATAGAAATCAAGAACTTACTGACAGCAGATCAGCAATCAAAACTTGATGATATCAAAAAACAAAATCCCGAGTACAGCAAAGCCTTCGAACTGACTTTAGGCTTCGATGAGGATTCAAAAATCATCATCAAAAAGCAAAGTGACACTGGTATTGATGTCAAAAAAGAGCCTCTCTTCATCCTATATGGGGGAGATGAAAAGCCGACAATCGATAAGAAAATATCGAGTATCGATGACGTCAACCCAGAAGATATCCAAGCCTTATCTGTCTACAAGGGAACAGCCGCCACTGACAGGTTCGGAGAAGATGGTAAGAACGGAGTCATTGAAATTAAAATCAAAGACCCCGCTCTTAAAAAGTATCGGAAGAACTAATACCCAAACAGTTCCGGCAACCACAAGCTGAGCGCTGGTACATAGGTAACCAGCAACAGCACAGCTATCATAGCCAAAAACAGCGGAAGTAACGGTTTGAGCACCTTTTGAATGCTTAAGTCGGCCACACTGCAACCCACAAAGAGCAGAGAGCCTACTGGCGGTGTACAAAGTCCAATACAAAGGTTCATCACCATCACAATACCGAAATGAATGGGGTTCATGCCCATTTGCACCACTACCGGCAGAAAAATAGGTGTGAAGATCAGTACCGCAGGCGTCATGTCCATAAAGGTTCCCACAGCCAGCAATAGCAGATTAATAATTAGCAGAATCACAATCGGATTATCGCTCACATTAAGCAAAAAGTCGCTAACGCCCTGCGGAATATTTTCGTAGGAAAGTACCCACGACATGCCCATGGAGGTCGCCACCAACATCAATACGATGGTCGTCGTCATGGTGGTATCGAGCAAAATCTTTGGAAGGTCTTTGTACTTCACCTCTTTGTACACGACCATCGACAGGATCAGGGTGTAGAGCACTGCAATGGCCGACGCCTCGGTGGCTGTGAAGATGCCAGCGATAATGCCTCCAATGACGATTACCAAAAGCAAAAGGCTCGGCAATGCCCCGAAAAAGCTTTTAAAGAATATCTTTACACTCGTTGTCTCGCTCGATTTGTATCCTTTTTTCAGGGCCACAACGCCAGCAACGATCATCAGTGCAAGGCCAATCAGAAGACCGGGAATATAGCCAGCCAGGAACAGCGCTGCGATAGAAACTCCGCCACTCGCCAGGCTAAACACAATGAGAATATTGCTCGGCGGAATGACCAGGCCAGTAGATGCTGAGGTGAGGTTCACAGCAGCGCCGAACGCTTTATCGTACCCTTCCTTTTCCATTCTGGGTACCATAAAACCACCAATTGCCGATGCGGCAGCGACAGAAGAGCCAGAAATGGCTCCAAACAGCATACATGCCAGTATGTTAATGAAGGCCAGCCCGCCGGGAAGCGGCCCAACCATGGCCCTCGCCAGATCAATCAGGCGACTGGCAATGCCACCCTTGTTCATCAACTGCCCCGCAAGGACAAAAAACGGTATGGCAAGCAGTGAAAAGCTATCAATTCCCGTGGCCATTCGCTGGGCAAGTGTGGTGAAGGCAATCACCGGATCCATCGTAATGAGGATGGTGACAAGAGACGAAAGTCCGATGCTATAGGCTACAGGCACACCAATGCCCAACAGTACAACGAAAGTCAATACTAAAATGGCTATCTCCGTCCAGTTCATACTTCGGCCCTCCCTTTGATCATTTCATGAATACAATAAAAACATATGAGTAGCCCGCTGACAGGCAGTGAGATGTATACGTAGGCTAGCGATACCTGAAGTGTGGCTGCCAGCTGCCCCAAAGCGAAGGATATATACACAAGCCTGATGCCTCCAACGACCATCACTAATGCAGCGAAAATCAGTATCAAAAAATAGATGAATCGATGAAGCAAAACTGCCTTAGCTCCTTCCAGTTTACCAGGAAGAATGTCGATGGCAAGGTGCATATTTTTGCCTGTGGCATACGCTGCGCCAATCAGTGCTACCCAAATGAGCAGGTACCTGGCCAACTCATCCGTAAAAGAGCTGGGACTTCTCAATATATATCGGGAAGCAACCTGCCAAAGGACATCCAACACCAAAAGGGCCATGAGGATAACCAGGCCCGCTTCCGTTATTTTGTCAATTTTCTGTCTGAGAGCTTTCATCTACGGCTTCAATTCTTTCAAGTAGTTTTTTTCGGTATTCGGTATTCGCAAATGCATCCAGCATCGGCTTTACTTTCTCAATAAATGGCCCCTTTTCTGGATACTCAACGTGCACCCCATCGGCAATCATAGCATCCAGCGCCTCTTTTTCCGACTCCTCCCAAAGCGTTCTCTGATGCACCGCCGACTCATAGGAGGCTTCGCTAAGCCACTTCTTTTGTTCGTCGTTCAAGTCGTTCCATGTATGGGTACTCACCAGCATTACGTCGGGCACGAAGGTGTGCTCATTGAGGCTATAATAGCGACAAACTTCATAGTGCCTGGTCAGGTAAAGGCTTGGGGGATTGTTTTCTGCAGCGTCAACAACACCTTGCTGAAGAGCAGTATAAAGCTCTCCAAATGGGATGGGAGTTGCAGAACCACCCAACAACCTGACCATTTGAATGGCCGACGCACTGGACTGTACCCTTACTTTGAGCCCCTGAAGGTCTTCCGGCTTCATGATGGGCTTATCTTTGGAATAAAAGCTGCGACTACCAGCGTCGTAAAAGCACATGCCCCTCATCCAGAACTCCTCGCCACTTGTCAAAAGCTCCCGCCCAATTTCGCCCCCCAGCACCTTGCGGTAATGATCTTTGCTATGAAAAACATAAGGCAGGTTAACCACGGCCATGGAAGGCATAAAGCTTTCCAGCACCGCTGCGGAAGCTTTTGTCATTCCGATAGAGCCGATTTGTAACAGTTCAAGCAGCTCTCTTTCTGACCCCAGCTGCCCGTTCGGATAAACGTCGATCCGCATTTTACCATTCGACTTTTCTTCCACCTTTTCAGCCAAAAACACCATTGCTTTGTG
Organism: Imperialibacter sp.; assembly: GCF_040222385.1. GTDB lineage: Bacteria > Bacteroidota > Bacteroidia > Cytophagales > Cyclobacteriaceae > Imperialibacter. Next base: position 27,994 of record NZ_JAVKDF010000022.1, on the reverse strand, counting down.
CACCGAGTGGTTTACATCCAGGGCATGGCCAAGCTTGATTACCTTCACATCGCTTTTTACAGCGCAGCCTGCAATCGATAGCGTTAAAAAAAAACAGAGCAGGTATCTTAGGGTAGTTGTCGTCACCTTATTTATTTATTAAATCCAAAATATGATTTCGCATTGAAATAGCAGATATCGTCGACCATTTTACCCAGCCACTCCCGGTCGTTTGGCAATTCACCGTTTTCAACATCGGAGCCGATCAAATTACACAGAATCCTTCGGAAATAATCATGTCGGGGGTAAGAAAGAAAGCTGCGGCTGTCTGTAAGCATACCAACAAACCGGCTGAGGAGCCCCATATTCGACAGGGCGTTGATTTGCTTTTCCATCCCGTCTTTCTGGTCGAGAAACCACCAGGCCGAGCCGTATTGCATCTTGCCGGGTGTAGATCCGTCATTAAAGTTGCCCGCCATAGTAGCGAAAAGCTCGTTGTCTCTTGAGTTGAGGTTGTAGAGAATGGTCTTTGCCAGTTGATCCGTTGTATCGAGTCTATCGAAGAAGCGACTCATCGCTCTGCCATGCTCAAAATCGCCCATGCTGTCGAAGCCGGTATCTGGCCCCAGGGTATCCAGCATGCGCTTGCTATTGTTGCGAAGGGCGCCGATGTGAAACTGCTGCGTCCAGCCTTTTTCATGGTCCATAAGGGCCAGCTGGTGCAACATGAACGATTGATAAAGCAGCATGTCGGCCCTGGCAGGCATTTTCCCGGATCGCAGCTCCGCAAATACTTTTGCAGCCTCCGCCTCAGTAAAGTCGGCAGCATAGAAGGTCTCCAGCCCATGGTCGCTCAGTTTGCAGCCAAGCGATGCAAAGAAGTCGTGCCGACCTTGCAATGCAGACAGGAGATCAGTAAGGGTTGAAATGCTCTGCGAGGCTGCCTTTTCAAGTCTATCCAAATATGCGTTGAAGCTGACTGCATCGCTGGCAAGAACCACTTTATCGGCCCTGAAAGCAGGGAAGACTTTTATTTTATATCCCTCCTTTTGAAGCGCTTGATGATAAGTGAGATCATCGACGGGGTCGTCGGTCGTACAAATCGTCTCCACTTTCATCTCCTCCAAAATGCTTCTCACGGTCCACTTGGCACCTAACTGTTCATTGGCCTCATCATATATTTCCCTAGCGGAAGAAGGGTTAAGAATTTTATGAATACTAAATGGTCTTTGCAGTTCCATATGCGTCCAGTGGTAGAGCGGATTCCGCATGGTGTAGGGAACTGTTTCAGCCCATTTTTCAAACTTCTCATAGTCGGAGGCTTGGCCAGTGCAATACTTTTCATTGACGCCATTGGCCCGCATGGCCCGCCATTTGTAGTGGTCGCCCTCCAGCCAAATTTCGGTCAGTGTTTTAAAACGCCTGTCCTCAGCGATGTCCTTTGGCGACAGATGACAATGGTAATCTATGATTGGTTGATCCCTGGCATGTTCAAAATAGAGGTACTCCGCAGTGTTGTTAGAAAGTAGGAAATTATGATCCAGAAAAGGCCGCATACTTACAAGCAGTGTTGTCGTTTTTAAAGTAAAGGCTTGAAGATAGCATAAATAATAGGAGCTGGTAAAATATTTCGGTTGGTCAGTCGTATTTTAAGTCAGGTGGTTGGAATGGCCGTCTTTTACCAACTAACACTGACTTGAATCGGTACTGGCAGATTTACTTATTGATTTTCAGAGCGTTCGTAGTGTATACGCTGATATTTAGTAGCTTGGCGCTGGTGATCTATGTCAATATAGGTTGGTTGGGGCTTATCTACATTTTCTGGATCAAGGTTGTCGGTTTCCTCGCTATTTGCGCTCTTTATTACTTCTCCAAAGACCACCAGCTTACATTTTTTCATAATCTTGGTCTGTCGGTGCCTGCACTTCTAGCAATAGCTGGTCTCTCCGATATTATTCTGTTCTTAGGTGCTGTAGCAATTACCGATTCGATCACATGATGCCACACCATGTATTGGAGGGTGATTCGATAGACTTCCATTATGGAAGCCACAGCGTGTTGGTTGGTGCCTACATTAAGTGTGAAACTGGTAAGGTAACGGGCTTGCTGGGCAGAAATGGTGCAGGAAAGTCAACACTATTCAATATCCTGTTTGGCACTGCCAGCCCCGGAGGCGGTTCGGTAAGATGGAATTCGAAATATATCACGAACGCTTTCCAAAAACGAGGGCTAGTCAGTTATATGCCGCAGTTTGCCAGTATTCCTACTCACCTCACATTTAAGGAGCTATTGACGCTGTTCGATTGTGACGGTAATCAAGTTGAGAGGGTTTTATGCCACGAAGTGGTCAAAAAGCATTTCAATACACGGTTTTCTAAGCTTTCTACAGGTGAAAGAAAACTACTGGAAGCACTGCTCTTCCTCCATTCCAGAAGTCATTTCGTTCTGCTGGATGAGCCCTTCTCCTTTTTATCACCTTTGCAGGTTGAGCAATTGTTGCCCGTTATCCGATCTCAGGCACAAGTGAAAGGTATCTTGCTAACTGACCATCGCTACCAGCAGGTTATCGACAGCAGCGACACCGTGCTTCTGTTGAAAAATGGTTCCGTTAATCTTATCCAGGGCATTGGAGACCTAAAACACGCCGGCTATGCCAGATAGCTTAGTTATTACTTCTTAATCAACCTGAACACCTCGCCACTTGCACTGCTTTTCAGGATATAGACACCAGCATGGAGGTCGTATAAGTCAATTGTGTTTTGGAAAGGTGCCAGTTCTACTGTTTTAACAAGTACACCAGACTGATCGAAGATGTTAATCGCAACTGCCTCTGTTGACACGCTGCCATCTGACAGGGTCAGCTCAGCGCCTGATAACGGGTTAGGATAGGCGCTGAAAGATGAGGTAGCGAACCTGCTTTTTTCGATGCTCAGTACCTTGAATATCTCAGTGTATCCGTCGAAGTCAAAAGACTGGAGTCTGTAGTACAAACGACCAGCAGGAGCTGAAGTGTCAGTGTAATCATAGTCATTCAACACTTCTGACCAACCTTTACCATTGATCTGAGCAATCTCTTCGAAGTCAACACCGTTCGTTGAGCGCTGCACGGAAAAGTATTCGAAATTCTCTTCCATAGAAGTGGTCCATTTCACAAGGATATCTTGCCCCGACTTGGCCACACTGAAAGCCGCAAGTTTGATAGGGAGAACCACCGCTGAGTAGCTTCCAAGGTCAAAAGGGCTGCTTGAGGGAGGGTTGGTATAATCATGACCGTTTACAGTCGATCCATTGTTTGTCATTTGAAAATTGCGGCCCCAGCTCGCAGTACCCACTCCATTAATCTGCGAACCACCTGATGGGTTGCCGAGTTTTACATCTCTCGTCACTGCTATTGATCCGTCAATAGTTGCAGAAGTACCTCCGCTTACTGCAAAGTCTCTTCCTACTGTCAGTTTTCCTGTTGGAGTAATAGTCATCATGGGCGTTCCTACACCAGGGCCAGACGACATGGTGAAGTCTCTATCAATGTTTACCTCACCAGTAATATTAAATCTACCAGCTCCACCGCTGGAAGTTACGTCTCTGTCTACATCCAGATAACCACCTGAAAAAACATTGAATACACCGTTCATAGCCATATCACCTGTCACACGGCCATTTCCATAAAGGTTGACCACTGCGTCACTATTGCTTGTAACCTCCATGCTTCCGGCAGTAAAAGAAGCGCCTGATTTTATAGTCAACGTACTTCCGTAAGTAACAGTCAACTTACCAGTAACTACAAGTGTTCCAGAGTTGATCGTGAGAGAAGTAGCGGGAATTGTCAAGTCACCATTTATTGTAATGTTTCCGTTGGAAACGAAATTGGTGATGTTCGACAATGTAAGGTTTCCTGTAGAAGTGAAAGTTTTTCCAGTAGCAAGAGTAACGTTACCCAAGCCATTGATAGACCCACTGGTAGTCCCTGTGATGTTGTGATTGATCGTGACGTTGTTCTTAGGACCAGCCCATTCAGTTGGTACGGCGTTACCGTTCCATGTGGTTCCTGTGTGCCAGTTGCCGTTGGCCTTTGATGTATAATTAGTTTGTGCTTTTGCTACTTGTAAGGCTGAGAAAACTAGTACTAAAATGGCTAAGAATCCTGATTTCATGTCGCTGATTGTTTCAAATAATAGTTCAAATCTATTAGTGAATACGCAGCGTTGCTAATGCCGGAGGGCAGCATTCGACGAACAAAGACTATGACTCGATATGGATAGTTAAATCGTCTATAGACGAGTTTTGGCATTTTCGTGAAAATTGGCAAAAAACAGCAATTGCCGATTTTATGTGGTTTCTTCTCTCACCCTACAGAAGTACCAAAAATGCCAGAATTGCAATAAATAGAATAGAGGTGCCCTGCAGCAGCGACATAACAGTAATGGTTCGGTAGGCGACTTTTATGTCCTTGATTCCAGAGAACTGAGCAACCACCCAAAAGAACGAGTCGTTGGCATGAGACACCGTCATCCCTCCCCCACCAATAGCAGCTACCATGAGCACAATGCCCGTTGGGTTATCAAGCCCACCAAGTGGCAACAGAGGGCCAAGTATGGAAGAAGTAATCACCATGGCCGAAGTGGTAGATCCTTGCGAGGTTTTAAGAATAGCTGTGAAGATAAAACCAGCCAATATGAAGTAAATACCACCAGCATCTCCCCCGCTCAGCCAACCTTCTACCATTTGCGCCATAGGAGTCTCTTTTAGCACCGCACCGAAAGCGGCACCAGCACCAGTGAGAATAAGCACAGGGCCGGCTTGCACAAGGCCTTCTTGAAAAGAAGACGAGCGTTCGGCCTTACCTATATACTTTAACAATGGAACAGCTATGAGCAAGCCCGCCAGCAAGGCTATGACAGGGTTTCCTAAAAAGACCATGGAGTCTATCAAACTATTTTGAAAACCAACAAACTGCGCCACTGACCCAAGCCCAATCAGTATCAATGGAATAAAAATGGGGCTCATCGAAAGGCCGAGAGACGGCAATTCCTGATCAGAAACAACTGGCGTATCACTCAGCTCGGATTCATAGGGATACTTCTTGAAAATGTATTTTGAATAGGCAACAGCGATTAAAACTACCGGAATAGAAATGAGCAAGCCCGAAATGATCACCAACCCCAGGTAACTTTCGCCGCCCAGGTTACCTGCCGCCGCAATAGGCCCTGGTGTGGGTGGCACCAATGTGTGGGTAGTATACATGCCACCGGCCAATGAGAGGAACAGTGAGCCTGCCGCAATATTTCGCTTTTGTGCCATCACGTGACAAAGTCTTGAAAGGATAATAAAACCTGAATCGCAGAAAACAGGAATACTCACGAGGGCCCCCAAAAAGCCAATCCCCAGCTCAGGACTCTTTCGGCCAATCGTCTGAAGAATAAACTCGGCAATCTTTACAGCTGCCCCAGACCTCTCCAGGATTACACCAAGAATGCTACCCAAAATAATTACGATACCTATGCCGCCGATGATGCTTCCGAAGCCCTCGTTGATAAAGCCTACCACCTTGATGGCAGGAATGCCCACCACAATGCCCACCAGCAGTGAAGCAATCAGTAGCATAATGAAGGGATGTACTTTAAAAACAGAGGCCCCTACGACAATCATCACAACAGCCAAAAGGATGACAACAAGCAGTAGCGGGCCTTCTATCATGATCGAGCAGGATTGGTTTTCGGATCAATAATAAAATTTGTTCTGGATAAAAGGGCTCCATTTATCATATTCATGCCATGGAACAACTACCCTCAAATAGAGATGCTACATTTGCAGATCAACTCCTTGGGTTTTTGGCAGACCTTGTGTGGCCTGAAGTGCCTAAGGACGTCGAAGTGATGAACCCTTATGCAGAAGCCAAGGCATGGGCACTTACGCAGACTTTTTACAGAAAATACTATTCTGACAATCAGGTCAGAACGCTCATTATTGGCATTAACCCGGGCCGGTTTGGCGGTGGGGTCACAGGCATTCCGTTCACTGATCCTTTGAAGTTACAGGACATTTGCGGTATTGAAAACAACCTCGCCAGAAAGCAGGAGCTCTCCTCAACGTTTATCTATCACATGATTACTGCTTTTGGTGGCACCGAAGCCTTCTACCAACACTTCTGTTTTTCGGCTGTGTCGCCCGTGGGCTTTACCATGCATGGCAAAAACCTCAACTACTACGACCACAAGGAGCTGCAAACCAAACCCTGGGTGGATTTCATGACCAACTGCTTCGAAAGCCAGCTGCAAATGGGCGTCAATCGTGAGGTGGCCTACGTGCTGGGTCAGGGACAAAACCTTAAGTTTCTCTCAAAGCTGAATGACGAAAACGGCTTCTTCAAAAGGCTGGAAGTACTTCCACATCCCAGGTGGGTGATGCAATACAGGCTGAGAAGGCTGGAGGAGTTTATCAATGTTTATATTGACAAACTCTCCGTTCATACCTAACTGTTTTTCACAAAACCATCACTGCCTAAACCCAATGTTATCAAGATAAACAATTCCCTTCGACGGCTTTCCAAATTCAAAGCTTATCTCAGTTACCCCGGACCAATTCAGTTCAGCGTCGCTAACGTCTATTTCCACGTATTCAAACTGCGGCTCCCAAAAAACATTGAAGCGATCCTTTGTCATCTTGTCCGATTTGAAATAATGAGATTCTGCCCTGGGTGCCAGCACATGATAGTCACCAAGTTGCTTTGCAAGAACATTACCCGTACTGTCCTTGAAAATGATCCTGAAATCAGGAGACAATTCCCCCTTGATCGAATCCAGCAATTCTTTATCTCCATGCGACAAGTCGAACACAAACTGGCTGGGGTTGAACGCCTCTCCGAGGCCGTTCGGGAAGTGTACTTTATAGGTCGCTGTGCTCCCTGACGCTGAGTCAAGCTGCCAGCCCAGCAGCAATGCATTGTTTTCCTGCAATAGCTTGCCTTTATACTGCATCAGCTCTTCTCTGAACAGCTTAAAGCTGTCGGCTTTAGCTTCTCCGGTGCCAAAACTTTCAATATCAATATCAGATTCGAAGTCTTCCAGCATGGTTATCCCATTATCCTGATACACGATGCTGATATTGTTTCTGGGTAACCAATTGTCGGCAGACCATCTGTTTCTGAACACAGCCCTGTAATCGACCTGATCAAAAAGTGTTGACTTAAGGAATGCACCAATCATCACTTTTGCGGTTTCACGCTGTACGTCCGCATCGATAAGCGGAGTTTTGTTGAGCAGATAGCTGTACGGAGGCCCGGCATCATTGGCTCCCCAAATCGTATTGAACTGCCCATGGTTGGCTCCATGAACGAGTACTCCTGCCTTAAAAGTGCTGTGGGTCAACTCTGTTCTTCTGTACTGACGAAGCCCGTAAAAGCTATCTTCATCGCTATCGAGGGATCCCTGAAGTGCCAGAAAATTTACACCTTTCAGTTCCATGCGCCTCTCATAACGGTAATCGGTCTGAGCCAGTGCAATCACGCCTTTAATGCCGAAATGAAAGTCAAAAGCTTCCAGCGCATTGTCTGGAAAAGCGGGAAGCTCATTGAAGGCCGCTGCAATACTTACTGCCTCTCCTCCCCTGCTGTGACCAATCAGTGCTATTCTGTCCAGATCAACTTTTCCAAACAGCTCATGAGTTTTGTCCTCACTCCACTGTTTCCACTGCTGCAAATGCTTCAGCAGCAGCCAACCCCTGGCGGGCATTTCCTTGCCACCAAAGTCTCCATCAGGTGAGCCATTCAGAAAGTTTTCGTCAACAGACACCATAATGATGCCGTTGGAGGCCATCCACTCACCCAGGTAAGCATAACCGGGGTCGGAATATTCCAGCATCGAGTGATTACCATGTACAGTGAGTACGATAGGGAACGGCCCTGCCCCCTCTGGCATCCAAACCAGCCCATTTACCGGAAGCTTTTTTGGCCCAAAACCCCAATACTTCTCTCTGCCCTTGTGTTTGTTGCCTTTCCAGGCTGGAATGATTCGGGAACCATCAACAGTAGGGGTGACAAACTTCGCCTCCTTAGCAAACACTTTCCGTCTCTTGCTATCTCCTGATCCATAGCTAAAAGACTTCACAGCAAAAGCGCCGGTTAATGTCGGGTCGGCCAGGGTCAACTGGCTACCTCTCATAGGCGGAGCCAAAGGTAGCGTCGCCTCCTCGGGGCTCCCAATGTAAGCAAGCCAATAGAAGCCTATGACGAGAATGAGTGAACCAACTGACCCCAGCATGAACGCAAGATTGAGAAAGGTCTTCGATGATTTTTTTTTGGAAAGAATACCAAATAAAAATGCTGACAAAGGCAACGCCGTTAGCCATACGCCCACCGCTCCCAACCAGTAGTATTGAGATGGGAAACGAAGAAAGTTACTCCCAATGAGCCAACAAACCGTTATCGAAGATACAACCCATGCACCCACTGGAGCCTGTCGCTTGTTGACCCAACGATCCAGGTGAAAATACAAAAGCCCCAGAGCATAGTGCACGGCTATCCCATAGACGATTCCAAGCACGAGATTTACCTCCCTGGGATCATAATTTCGGAAGTAGTAGGCCGCAGTTGCAGCAAAGGCGACGTTTGAAATCGCTAGGCCAAACAGCACTGATTTCTTTAAACGGTCTTTTCGCTTCTTACTTGTTAAGATTTTTTTCCATGGGTTCAAAAACCCCCAAACCTTAGGTTGATTTGATTTCAATCGTATGCGGTTAAATATGAAGTCATTTATTTAAAAGGATGGGTGCGTTTACTGTGCTTTTTATTGAAGCGTGTTCATTCTTCAGTCGAGAATATACTTAACTTAGTGCGCTTAAAACAAGCCATAAATGGAAGAAAGGAAATTCTTCGTCGTTGACTTTGACAGCACCTTTACAAAAGTTGAAGCCCTGGACGTGTTATGTGAGGTATCTTTGGAAGGCCGACCCGAAAAAGAAGAAGTACTGCAAAAAATAAAAGACATCACAGATTTAGGGATGGAAGGCAGCATCGACTTCAGGGAATCGCTGAAACGCAGGCTCGATCTTCTGCAAGCACATAAAAACCACCTGCCGCCACTTATCGAAAGGCTGAACAAACTCATTACCAAGTCGGTAAAGCGTAACAAAGATTTTTTTGAAACCTACAGCGACAATATTTTCATCATCAGTAATGGCTTCAAAGAGTTCATAGTCCCTATTGTAACTCCTCATGGGGTAAAGGCTGAAAACGTTTTTGCCAACGAGTTCCGTTTTGACGACAAAGGAAATATCATAGGCTTTGACGAAGACAATATCTTATCGAAAAGCAACGGAAAGCCAGCCCTTATTAAATCGCTGAACCTTGATGGCGAGGTGTATGTTATTGGCGATGGTTATACCGACTATGAAATAAAGGCGGCAGGCTTTGCTAAGAAATTCTATGCCTTCACCGAAAATGTATCCAGAAAAAAAGTAACTGATAAAGCAGACCATATAACACCATCCTTCGACGAATTTTTGTACATGAACAAGATGAACACCACCCTTTCCTACCCTAAGAATCGAATCAAAGTACTTTTGCTGGAGAACATCCATCCGAGAGCCATAGAAATACTCAAAGAAGAAGGCTATCAGGTAGAGGTTCACGCAGCCGGCCTCGATGAGGATGAGCTCATCGAGCGCATCAAAGATGTTTCTATTCTTGGTATCAGGTCTAAAACTCAAGTGACCAAAAAGGTACTTGAAAGTGCACAAAGGCTTATTTCCATTGGCGCCTTTTGCATTGGCACCAACCAGATCGACCTGGAAACAGCAGAAAAGAAAGGCGTAGCAGTATTCAATGCACCGTTCAGTAATACACGTTCGGTAGTGGAGCTGGCCATTGGTGAAATGATCCTTTTGATCCGTAACCTGCCCGATAAAATTGCAAAAATGCATGACGGCGTATGGAACAAGTCGGCCAACAACAGCTTCGAAATCAGAGGCAAAAACCTGGGCATTATCGGTTACGGCAATATAGGCTCTCAGCTTTCTGTCTTAGCTGAATCGATGGGCATGAAGGTGCATTTCTTTGACGTGGAAGAAAAGCTGGCGCTGGGTAATGCCACCAAATGCAATACGCTGGACGAGCTGCTGGCTATTTCCGACGTTCTTAGTCTTCACGTGGATGGAAGAAAAACCAACAAAAACATCATTGGCGCTGCTGAGTTCAAGAAAATGAAAGATGGTGTGATCTTCATGAACCTGAGCCGTGGTCATATCGTTGACATCAAAGCGTTGAAAGATGCCATTGTATCAAAAAAAGTGAGTGGTTGTTCAGTGGATGTATTTCCGCATGAGCCCATCAGCAACAACGAAGAGTTTACCAGTGAGTTGAGAGGGTTACCTAACACCATCCTCACTCCGCATATTGGCGGCAGCACGCTGGAAGCTCAGGAAAACATCGCTACCTACGTGCCCAACAAAATGATTGAGTATGTGAACACTGGCTCCACCAGCGGCAGTGTCAACTTCCCTAATGTGACATTACCATTGCTCAAGGAGGCTCACAGGTTGTTGCATATTCATGAGAACATACCTGGCATTATGGCCAAAATCAACCAGGTGTTTGCCAAGCATGAAATCAACGTTGTTGGGCAGTATTTGAAAACCAATGAGTTGACGGGCTACGTCATCGCCGACATCAACAAGAAGTATGATAAAGAAGTGCTGACCGACCTTAAGGCTATTGAGGGGACGATCAGGTTCAGGGTTTTGTACTAAAAACAATAAAGGAGCCCATGTTTGGCGAATTGGCTCCATTATTATTATCCAGGTCAGCTGCCTGGGGTTAAGGAATACTGTGTACGATACTATGTTCTGCACTATTCCGTTGCTTCATCCATCTACCTGTGGATACATTAATCTTCAACGGCATCCGGTCGGTTTGAAAGCACGATTCTAACCGCCCCTCAATCAAGTCGCCAATTGTTGCACAATCAGCGTTACATAGCGGTGGTACTCTTCCTTTTCGGACTTACCTGTAGCATGAACGCAGCCGAACGATAGCCATATGCTTGGGGAGATTGCTTTTCGAATACCTTCACACCAATCTGTATGACATCGCTGTAGCAGACGCCAGCAAAAATATTTGATGTGTTATTATGACTATTATTGTTTGAATATTGTGCACCAACAAACACCCATTTGCCAATGTAGGCCGTTGCATTCAAATTCAATATTGCCGGAAGCTCTCCCGGGAGAGCATAAAGTGCCGATGGCGTCAACTTCAGCCAGTTATTTATCCTGAAATTCTGCTGTAAAAACGCAACTACTTTGGTTCTCCCCTCAATAGCAGATAAACTGTTTGAATTGTCTATTGTGTAATATGTAATCGGATCGTTGATAACACTTAATCCCACCCTGGCCCCTCTGACAAAAGAATAGCCCACCCCAAGGTCATAACCTAATGATTCGGCTCTTTCAACGCCGCTCAACACACTGCCGCCTGAAGAAAACAATTTATCCCAGTCACTCCTCCAGGATTTGTAGAATAGGGAACCTCCCAAAGCCAATCCGTTTCCGCTTCTCATTTTCCAGCGGTAATTGTACATTAAAGCTTGCTTCATTTCAGTATGTACACCTATGGTTTCCCTATTGAACATTGCTCCAAATCCACTGTTAATTTTTTCAATACGCTGGTCATATGAAAATGTAACACTTGAGGGTGCCCCATCAATACCACTGGTTGGGATATTTGAAATCAACGTGAAGGTAGGATCGATCCGTTCACCCGCCATCGCTGGATTAATCAACATCGGGGATGCAAAATAAAAATCTTTAAATGGGAGCGTTTGGGATGAAGCTGCGCTGAGGGAAAAAACAGTCCCTACAAATAGTAAAATTCTTTTCATTTTTGATGAAGACGAGGTGAGATAAAAGAAAAATCAGCCTTTCAAAAACACAAATTCACTCAAAAAACACCCAAAAAAAGTCAAGTATATAGTTAATAGCTGAATTCAAATTTTAGTAACCCATTAATCGAACTCTATTAAGATTAAAAAATCAACTTGCCCCCACTCCCATCGCCATCATGGCCCCGAGCAACGGAATAATAAGCACAAGACTCAGCTCGATTCGCAGAATCATTTTCATCCTTTTTGGAATATCAATCACTTCTTCTGGATCACCCTTCCTTTCTTTCAAAAAGTAAAAAGTGGGAATCAGGGAAATGGCTCCAACTACACCAAACAGAATGAGCTTGGCATAAATGATCCAGCCATTGCTATAGAACTCAGCAGGCTTGCCAACACCAAACCACAAGGTGAATCCGGCTCCCATTACCAGCAGAGCGCCAATACCGTACACGGCATCGACCATTGACAGCCTTTGTATGGCCTTGCGGGAAAGCTTATCTTCCAGGAGCAGGTGCTCCCCAACCAAGCTGCTGAATACAGCCAGAATACCCAGGTAGTGTAGGTACTTCACCAAAATGTAGGCAGTCATCTTACTATTATTTAGCCTTGATGGGAATGGTGAACTTTACTTTTTCAAATGCTACGTTGATATCTACCCCACCATCAGCCGGAGATAGTGTGATTGTATGTTGTTCCGTGACACTTCCATCTTTCACCACCGGCACCGTTGTGGTAAGAACATCTAGTTTATGATCAGCCTCAGAATAGCCCCAGTTTCCCAATTCGGTATTAAAAATTACCTCAAAGGTATCCGGTCCAGGAACTGCGTAAACCTTATACGTCCCCTTTTTAAGAGGCTTTCCATTAATACTTACGTCCCTATCAACTGTCACCTCTGTCGACTCATTGGCTCCCAGCCTCCAGTAAACCCCATAAGGTTGCAGCGCCCCCTCCTCCTCTGTTCCAAAAATTACCCGATCACGAACAGAGGGTCGGCTGTAAGTCAAAGAGACTTTTACCCCGCCATTGGATAGTTCGGCACTACCGGGAGGGCTTAGCGTTCTGCCACGATTCATCATATAAAACATCGTCGCTACGGCCACTACCGCAAGCACACCGACTCCAATTAGTATTTTTTTGAGCATAATGAGATGGATTGAATTGAACCTCCAATTTATAGAATTTTGATTGATCTGGTCAGAAAAAGTGCTTTACCTTATGATGAATTTTAGTTGCCAATCCTGCTTCGCCAGATCCGGGTTCTCAGCGGTTGTATCTTCATCAAAAAGTCGTTGGAGGTTGTTGCCTGCCAGGTCCTCAATGGCTGGGTTAACAACCAGCACATAGGAACCTGCCAACCAGGGCTTAGCTGGCTTAAAAGTCAGGCCGGTTTCTCCAGATATGATTTCAAAAACGCCATCAACTATTTGCCCGTTGCCACTTTCGGTCTTAACAATAAATTTTCCATCCAATGAGCCAAGATCCATCGGCTCACCGAATTTAACACTGAGAGCATCCCTACCTCCTGGAGCTGGGGCCACCAGTGTCCAACGCTCAAGGCTGGGCTTCACCCTGTCCTCATCGCCGGTGGAAAATGGACGGATAAACTGCTGACCCAGCTGATCTCCTTTTTGGCTACTAAAGGCTCCTTCGATCACTACTGAGTATCGCTTGCCGGATTGTATCGGCGTACCATGCATTTGATTGGGCTGCAAGTCCCGTTTTATTTTCCCCGGATCAAACCAAAGCGTAAGTGTGGTATTTTCCGCATTCCAAAGAGGTGGTTGCAATGGCAAGATGACTCCAGGCAACCTCCGCCCATTTTCGTCTGCCACATAGATGTACTCGTAGACGCCGTCTGCCCTCATGGGCTGATCAAATTTGACATACATCTTAAGTTGGTTGGCGGGAACAGTATTTGAGCTTGGATAAACGGCCAGTACCATGGGGGGCGGCTCGTTGTTGCCCTCCAAACGGAATTGAGCAAGCAATTTCTCCCCTTCCCTGATCACATACTCCTGCCCTTCAGCAAAAGGAATAGCCGCTCTGAAAATAGTTTTGTCTTCTTCGGTAAGAAAATGTCCAAAAATGGGCTTGGGGTTATTCTGGAATCCAACTGAAAGTCTTTTTAGGTCGCCAGTGTAAGTAAACTGAATGGCTACTGCCTTTCCCTCCTCCAAAATGAACTCAGGAGAAAGTTGAGCAGTAGCCACAAAGCAACTTAAAACCAGCAGGGGTGTTAAGTAGAGTTTCTTCAAGTAATGGTCTATTTACAGCCAAAAATCATTGCCAGTGATAAGGTTGAGATCGCCATTGGCTTCTCTTTTCAGCATCACAAAGTTCTTGTCTCCTAATTTATCCAGCTGCACAACATTTACCATAGGAAGAGCTATGAAATTCACACCACCCGTTTTACCAGGCTCCTCAATCGGCTCGGTCAGGCCGCCCTCAAATCCGGCAATGTCAGAAAATCTCACTTTCATTACCGAACGATTACTATTGGCCATCAAAAGAAAGCTTTCACCGCCTTTATCAATCACTACCATATCGAGAGGCGTATTGCCGGCACCAAATTCGGCTACAGTGCGGCCTTTGATGTGTTTACCACCTTTCAGTTCATCCATCGGAAAAAGCACCAGCGGCGTACATGTGTAGCTAGCTACCAGATAGTCTTTGCCGTTAATCGTGCCTGTCGTAAAGGTTTTAACTGGTGCGTAAGTCTCAAAGCGGCCGTGTGCAGCGTGGTATATTTCCAGTGATGCATCGTCCTGGCTTTTCCCGAAAGGAAACGCCATGCTTCTGAAAGTAGAGCTGAACTCGGCATTGCTTAACCCAGTCACCATCACTTTGCCATTTTTGTATTCTATGTCGGATACTGTCCAGACACGTTGCGCCCGACCTCTGTCGTCCTTGTAATCTTCAGCGTAGGCGTTTTCGATCCCTCTTGAAGAGTAAGAAACTTTGTCGAGGGGAACCCACTCAATTTTATCACCGACAAGCTTTAGCAACACAGGCGTCCCATCCTGGTTGTGAACTGCGAAATAAGGAATATTAGATAGGGGATTCACTACCATGTCCTGAATAGAAATTTTATCGGCTGTTGTTCCCAGCGCAGCCGCAATAGCCACGTCCACATTTTTCATTTCTATTTTGGCAGGAGCTTCTGTAGATTTTGCATCTTTTGTGTCGAGCGCAACAATCGATGCTGATTTAGAATCGCCGATAAAAAGGATGCCTTCTGGGCCAAATGTCATGGCATTGATCGACTTGATATTCGGGTTGCCCTCCTTAAAATTGGCTTTCAGGGACTTCTCTTCCGCCGAAGCAATAAAGAAAAGCATTGAAAAGAAGATTGTAAGTAGTTTTTTCATAGCGCAGGAATTTGGTTTAACTTATTAACTGTTTCATTATTAATAAGTTAAAAATTAATTATAAGCGGTCAGAAAATCCAGCAATAGCCGACAGAAAGTCGTTTAATGGGTGCAACGCATGCTGTCAATAATTGACCAGGGTTTGCTACTCTCCATCACTTCGGTCGTTTGTTGTGACCTGAATAGAAGACATAATTCCTACCAGGCAAGACAAATAAATACATTTTCCTTGCACTGTCCCACCTCTCTCAATACCCCCGATTGTCATAAAGGTTGATTTTATGTTTTGACTTCCTCATATTAAATGGGATATTACAATGTTGCCGCCAACAACAAATAATTGGGGCGATTGAACACGTAGCGCTACATACCTAACCTTACCTCAAATGAAAAGATTTGAAGCATTGGATATTTTTCGTGGGATGACGATCTGTCTCATGATCATTGTGAACACACCTGGCGATGGTGCCAGCACCTTCTCTCTGCTGCTTCACGCCGACTGGCACGGCTTCACCCCCACCGACCTTGTTTTTCCTTCCTTCCTTTTTGCTGTAGGCAATGCCCTGGCTTTCGTGATGCCCAAATGGAAGGGCTGGGAGTTCAAGGATGTTTTTCTAAAGCTTTTGAAACGATCCGCTGTCATCTTCCTTCTGGGCTTTATCATGTACTGGTTTCCTTTTTTCAGACAGGATGCATCTGGCGCCTGGTCGTTTATACCATTTTCCGACACGAGAATGCTAGGGGTACTGCAACGGATCGCCATTTGCTACTTCGCCGGTGCGTTGATGATCCATTTCTTTTCCACCAAAACGCTGTACTGGGTATCCGGAGGGCTGTTGCTCGGCTACTGGGCAATTATGTCGTGGTTTGGCGACCTCACTATGCTGGGCAATGCAGGACAAACGCTGGATCTCCTGATTCTAGGCGAAGGGCACATGTACCACGGCGAGGGTGTCGCTTTTGAACCAGAAGGAATACTTAGTACACTGCCTTCAATTGTCAACGTAATTGGTGGCTACCTCCTGGGGCTTTATCTCAAGGAGGGTGTCAACTACGAAAAATTGGCTAAGGTCATGCTTTATGGTTCCTGCATATTGCTGGTAGCCTATTTGTGGAACTTCGTCTTCCCGTTCAACAAGAAGCTCTGGACAAGCTCTTTTGTGGTTCTTACAATCGGATTGGACTTCATCATTATTGGCTTTATTATCTACCTGACCGAGTTTTCTGCTAAATCGTACAAATTCAGTTTTTTTCAGACTTTCGGCAAGAATCCCCTTTTCATTTATCTGCTTTCCGAGTACCTGGCCATCACTATGTATGTTGTCAAAATTGGAGACAGAAGCCTTTTTCGAGTCATCTACCAGAGCCTTTTCAGTTGGTTGCCCCCGTATATTAACTCCCTGGCCTTCGCCCTTGTGTTTATGATGATTTGCTGGGCAGCAGGCAAGTGGCTTGAGAAAAGAAACATCTACATCAAGGTGTAAAAAAGCAGAGGGATCCGGCGAAAGATCCCTCTTAGATGAACAAAACTGATGACCGGGTCAATTAACCACCGCCACCAGGTACTTTGAAGATTTCCAAAACTCCTCAGGGTTGGTTATTACCAGGGTAGAGAAGTCGCCGCTCTCGTCTTCTCTCACATTGTAAGAGTCACCAGGGTGGTTTGTCACGATGTCAACTTTTTTACCGGCAAGTAATATTTCGCTTGTTGCTGTGATGTCGATGCGTTCAAATGAAGCATTGTTAAAATCAGCGTTCAGCTTTTCAACTTTACCCAATCCTAATACACCCCCCTCTTTGGTAACAACTTGCTCCTCCTTCAGTTTCTTATAGGTGCCTGTTGCTACGTAGCCAGTGGTGAGCTGCTCCCGCTGAGTTGCCAGCAAGTCACTTTGTTCAGTTATTGTGCTCTCATTTTCCAGCTTAACTCCGTTAAGAGTGTCCACTTTCATCGAAAGTACTGCCACGTTGTCTAAGAGCTCTTTATTAGAAGTATTCAAAGCTGCCAGCGTAACTTTCAACTCGTTCACTTCCTTATTTTTTTCTTCTACCCGTGCCTGAAGGCTATTTACCAACTTGTTGAATTCCTTCATCTTAACGGACGAGCCCTGAAGATTTTCCTGTAGTTCAGCGATACGGGCCTTGTTATCGGCCAGAAGAGCATTGATTGCCTTTATATCGGCTACAATTGCCTTCTCAGCTGAGGGTGAGTTTTCCACCTCGTCCGAGGTAGCAAGCCCAATTTTCTCTTCACGCTCCTTTATCTCCGCCAGGTTACTTTCAATCTCATTGAAAGTCTCAAGGTAGCTATTGAGCGTCTCCTCCAGCCTGTCATTCTCGCTCTTGAGCGTTACATTTTCAGTCGTCAAATTCTCCACCTTTTCCTTGTTGCAGCCAGCCAAAATCATCGGCACGGCCACAAACAAAATCAACTTGTAATTTTTCATAGCTAATTGGTTTATGGTAAAAAACTTATCGATGCACCCGTTTTGAGTACATCACTTAAAATACGATAAATTTTATAAATTATTGTATTTTACTAAGTAAAATTAGAGCTTGTTACGGGTAGATAGTGCGAAAGATGCCCGCAGTGCGTTTGAACAACGCAAAAGGATTCTTGGGTATTAGAAACTAACTAAGTGGGTGGATTAACCAGGGTAGTCTCACCCACATACAACAAAGTAAAGGGCTATCTGCCAGCCGGAGTCTTTCTTCGAACTTCGTCCAATTGATTCACAGCTGTTTGTAATTCACGTTTCAGTTTTACCTGCTTTTCATTGGATCGTTGACGAAGCTCCTCAAGTTCATCAGATACCTGGGCCAGGTCTCTCTTGGCTCGGTTAGTAATGGAATGGCTGTTCTTGAATGAAACATACATGATGCCCAGCAAAACCAGCAGCCCCCCTACAATTCCCCAAACCACCACATTGTAGAAGGACTTATTGAGTGACATACCAAGAAAACTTATCTCGCTATTAACTTCTTCGCTGGCCTGAAGTTGCTCATTGACTACGGCCAGACTATCGTTAGCGGCTTCCAGTGTTGAGTTGATATTAGCTATGGCAGTTTTAACATCCGCTATTTCCTTGCGATAGCTTACCAAACTATCTTCCACTTCTCCCCAAAAGCTGTTGAGCTGTTGGGTGGCGATCACTTTGTATTTTTCGTAAGTCTCCGCATCTTCCACCATTTTTTTGTACTTGGCCTGCAGCGTACCATTTTCATCACTTTGTTTGCCAAATGCCATCCCGGCATTAAGCCCGATCAAAAGGATAAGCACCCCACCCCTTCTGATCTCCGGTAAAATCATTCCTTTCATAGCTAATCATTTAAAATAAACACTGGTTACTAATTTTCCTTCTTTTTAAAAATGCTCTTTATTTTTGATAAAAAGCCCTTCTTTTTCTCCTCACCAAAGTCCCTTACTTCCTGTTCTTTTCTCGTAAGCAGTCCCTTAATGAATCCTTCCTTTTCTTTAAACGGATCACAATCAACTAAATGCAATAAGTCATCCGAAGGAGCAGCGAATCTCTCTCGGGTAATGCCATTATAATAACTGTCTTTATTGAGTTTTTCCAGGAAGAATGCAAATATAGGCAAAGCTGATGAAGCTCCCTGCCCTAATATAGTACTTTTAAAATAAATTTTAGGATTATTTGCACCAACCCAAGTGACTGTCACCAAATTTGGGAGCATTCCCACAAACCACCCGTCACGGTTCGACTGAGTAGTACCGGTTTTGCCTGCTATCGTATTGGAGAGGTTGTACCTGGAGTGAAGTCGTTTTCCAGTTCCGTCTTTTACCACTGCCTGCATCATGTCCAGCATGATCTTGCTTGTGTTTTCGCTCATGGCGGCTTCCTGATCGTCGGCAACAAACTCTTCCAATACCTTCCCTTCGCCATCCTCCACTCTTAACAACATTTGAGGTGCGACGGATATCCCATGATTGAGGAAAGCTGCGTAAGCCCCTGCCAGCTCTATTGTCGAAATGTCTGCTGTGCCTAGCGCCAGTGAGGGCACTTCCGGCAATGTGCTCAAGATATTAAGGTTCCTGGCCAACTTTACTGCTGACGCTATTCCCGTTTCTTCAAGCACTTTCACCGACACGGTGTTGACAGAGTGAGTCAAAGCGCCTTTCATAGTATAGAAGTTATGGGTCTCCGCTTCGGCATTTTCGGGCGCCCAGTTCTCCATGTTTTCGTAAGTAATTTGCTTCGAAGAAAAGTAGTCGCATGGCTTCACTCCATTCTCGAGGGCGCTGGCAAAAACAAAGGGCTTGAATGTAGACCCCACTTGTCTTTTCGTGTTGACGTTTACGTGGTCATATTCAAAGTATTGATGGTTAATACCACCAACCCAGGCCCTCACAGCCCCGGTTTTCGGATCCATCGCCACGAAACCGGCCTGTAAAAATTTGAGGTAATGCTGCACACTGTCGTACACACTTGCCTTTACCTCTTTATTTCCAGCCCATTCAAAAAGCTCCATCGTTCTTTCCTTATGCAACGAGTCGGATATCTCCTTTTCTGTCCGTCCTTTTTTCAGGAGAGAAAGATAAATGGGCGTTTGCTTAACTGCATGCTCTATCAGCGACTTGTTCTCTAGCCATGGAGCGTTGTTTCCCCACTCCTTTTCGAAGGCGGTTTGCAGCGCTGCCATATGCTTTTGCATAGCAAGCTCTGCCGCTTGCTGCATGCCGGCATCCAGCGTGGTGTATATTTTCAGTCCATCGGTATACAAATTGTAGGGTGACCCATCGGCTTTGAAATGACTTTTGCACCATTCCAGCAATTGCATCCGCATCTGCTCTCTGAAATACGGCGCAGGCCCTTCATGCAGAGTCATTTTGGTATAGTCCAGCTCGATTGGCAAATCCTGGTAGGCATGAAGCTCCAGTTCGGTCAGGTAACCGTATTTATTCATCTGCGATAAGACTACATTCCTTCTGTTCAGTGATCTCTCGGGAAACACCCTTGGATTGTAAGCGTAGTTGCCTTTCAACATACCAATCAGCACAGCAGCCTGGTCTATCGTTAAGTCATTCACCGACGCATTGTAGAACCGCCTCGAAGCGCTTTCCACACCAAATACATGATCACCAAAGGGCACAGTGTTGAGGTACAGTGCAATGATTTCATTCTTGCTATAGATTTCCTCCAATTGTTCGGCAATGGCCATCTCCCTGAATTTGTTAACCGGGATGCTCAGAAGCCCGAAATCCTGCCGTGGGAAGAGATTTTTGGCTAGCTGCTGGGTAATGGTACTGCCGCCACCTGCGCTGTTGTCCTGCAAAACGATCGTTTTGAAAAAGACCCGCAAAAGACTTCTGTAGTCAATGCCATGGTGTTCGAAAAAGCGGGCATCCTCTGTAGCAATCAGCGCATTGACCACGTGAGTTGGAAGGTAGTTGTAGTCAACCGATGTTCTGTCGTAAAGGTAGTATTTACCTAGAAGGTCGCCGTTGGAGAAATAGATTTCAGACGCCTGGTTGTTTCTTATGCTTTGAATTTCGACAGCATCCGGAATAGCCCCGAACAATCCCGCCTTCACTCCCCACCAGACAAAGAAAGGAGATACAAACAGTATAAATGACAAAGTGAGCAAGCCGTAAACCAGCTTCCTCGTTCGATTAGATCCCATAGCTAAATAAAATAGGTTAACAACGAAAGCCAGTTCCGAAGTTGATTCAATAAAAGGTTACCTTACAATCAGGCTGCTGAGACTTGAAGTCCTCAATTTCCCTTGCCGACACCTTCGTATTAAAGCAGGTAAGCGATTGCAAACCCTTTATGTCTACTAAACGGTCTAACCTCCCCACTTTCGTATTAGAAAAATCAATTTCTTTCAGTCTGCCAAACCTTTCAATGCCCTTAAGGTTCTTGAGTTGGGTGCCAGCGCAGTTGAGCGACTCCAGCTCCCTGAAATATTCTATTTCCCGCAGGTCGGCAACAGCGGTGTTGCTCACGTCCAGTCTTGTCAGATGAATAAGACCCTGGATGGGCAGAAGATTTGAGACTGGGTTCTTGGAGATATTGAGGACTTCCAGGTTGTCGAGTCGTGATAGCTCAGTGAGCGATGAAAGGCCAATACCGCTTAGGTTGAGTGTCTTAATATCCAGAAAGGCATACAAAGGCGCCAGCGATTTAACAGACGAACCTGCGGCGTCAATACTGGTTTGCGCAATCAATCGGTGCAACTCTACGCTTGTGGGGCCTGGGCTCAACTTTTGATTTTGGCGGAACACCGTTTGCCAATCTACTGATAAGGCCTCCCACCAGGCCATTACTTCTTTTGTTTGAAAAATCACCACCGCATCAGGGTGTGTACGTATAAAGTTGACCACAGAGCCCCTCGAAACAAAGGTGTCGTCGAGGTTTAGGTATTGAAGGCGTGGCAAACCCTGTAGTACTTCTAGGTCGTACACCTTTGTGTTAATCAGCTCAATCCTTTCAAGTGTGACTATGCCTTTTAAACCAGCAATATTTTCTATCGGCGTATCATTGGCCTTCAGCACTTTGATATCCCCCAGCCTCGAGAGTGAAATAAGCTCATCAATCGGGTTCTTGCTGATGTCTAAGTAATTAAGCTTTTTGAATCGTTCCAGTGGCAACAGATTAGACAGCATCTTGTTCACAAGCACAAGAGAATCCATATTGACCAGCTTCACCAGCTGCTCCTTTGTAGGTTTCTGCCCCTTTGGCACCTGCATGAGCGACATCAGTGCCAGGCGCCATTCGCCGGTCAAGCCGGTCCACCATGCATCCAGCTGACGGCTGTTCATCACCACCAGCGTCTTTTTCTTTTTACTCATAAAGTCGTCGGCCTGCTTGTCTGAGACAGAGGTATTGTCGCAATAGACTTTTTCCAGAGAGGCTATTCCCAGCAGGGCGTCCAATGACGAAACCGGGCAGTCGTTGATCACGAGGTCTTTTAGTCCACTCAACCCGGAAAGTGGCGAGAGGTTTGAGACAAAAGTATTGTTGGCTTGAAGCACATTCAGCTTGCTGAGGTTTTCCAATCCTTCCAAAGAGGTAATGGCAGTGGACGAAATATTCAGTTCCTCCAGCTTGCTGAGTTTGATAAGTGACGCTGTGGTAGAGAGGCTTGTTTGGGAAACATCGAGCCAACGAAGTTCAGTCAGCAAGCCAATGGCGCTAAAGTCAGCTGCGGGAATCCCTTTAAGCAGCAAAACACGGAGGTCAGAAAGACCAGCCAGCTCGCTTAAGTCATACACCGGTGTCAAAGAAGCATCCAACATGTTTAGTTTTTCGGAATACTTCAAAAAGGTGATATCCTCCACCTTAGTGTTTGAAATGTCAAGGTGCTGAAGGTTCGATAAGCTCCTCACCGGACTAAGGTCTGTTATCCGGGTGTTGCTCATTTTCAGGTACACCAGGTCAGGCAGCATTTCCAGCGGGTTGATGTCTGCCAGGTAACGATTGTCGGAAATATCAAGACTGTCAATTGTAGCTATAGTCTCCAACTGGGCATTGCTCACGCTATCGGCAGGTATTATGGCTACAGTCTGCTGTAGTAACGCCATCCATTCATATGAAAGAGTGTTCCACCAAGCCCTCAGTGCTTTTTCACGACTTATCTTAGTTGTATAAATGCTGGCAATTTTTAGATCGTCTTTTTCAGCGTCGAGATTGATCTCAATAAACCTTTTTCGGGTGTTGGAGACGGCATCGCCTTCTATTCCCGCTCCTTTTATTAATCGGTTGGTTTCTACCTTGAAATACCACTGTCCATTGTCTCTTTTGAGCGGCTCTACTTTCAGTATTTCAAACTCAAAGGAAACATGCTTAAAAAAGAAGTCAACGTCTTTGAAGTAGGCCTGCACATCTTTGTTGATGACTACCTGCCTGTCTGTGAGCAGATCATCTTCTATTTGTACTTTTCCGTCTCTGAACACCTTCAGGTAACTTTCAGAAATGATTACCTCTTTGTCTCTGGGGGAAGTCTTCTGATCGCCGACCGTGTTGAGCATAAACTGAAGAAAAGACACAAGGTCTTTGCTTTTTTGCTCATAGATTTTCAGGTCGTCCTGGTTAAGATTGACAGCTTGAGAAAACACTCCGGTAGTAGAGAACGCCCCAACTAATAAAAAGACAACGGCATACCGAAGACTAATTCTTCCCATATAAATAGTTCTTGATCGCTTTTTTATTCTCCTCAGACGTTTTTACAATATTAGAAATCAACCAGCCTGAGTTATAGCCTGACCGATTGAATTGAGACACTTCAAAATACCAATTGTTAAGCTGAAAAAAATGAAACTTCACCTCCCTGACGGTTTTGAACTTTAAATTTCCTCTTTTCATCTCGTAAAGAAAAAGCGTGAGATAGCTCGGTGCAAATTCATCTGGTGTATACGACTCGGGATTTTCACTTTCCTGGAAAGCCTTGCGCAGGTTCATGAAATCCAGCTCATGGCTCATTGGGTGTAGAAACTTCTTGGAGGCCGTGGTGTCTTTGTGAAAGTACTTTTTGAAAGGCTCAAAATACACTTCCTCAATCACCCATTCGTAGCCCAGGCGTTGTGGTTGAAGCTTCATAAACAACGTCACAGGCTGCTCTTTCCCCTGATAGGTGAAAAGCGCATTCACTTCAGCCATCCAATTGCCGGAGTGAAAGTCAAGGAACTTCTGCCCGGACTTATCAGTCATCTCCTGGGCAAACTCCTTTTTCAAGGAGGCTGGAATCATCGTATTTTGATTGTCGAAAAGAATCCCAATGTACCTCCTTCGGATAGCAGGGTCGTGAAAGTTTTTGTTGCCTTCGTAGTACCGCTCGCCTTTTTCATCTTCCTCGCCATTAAAGCGGCGGAAAAACTGATTCACCAGTTTCGTAGAGGCGTACAGTTTGCTTTCGTCCCCCATTTCGTCTACCACCTGAGCGATGACCTGCCAGGGAGACAAAATGGAGGACAAAAGAAGAAGCGCATAGAACAGCCGCTTCATCCTTATCATGCAGAAGTTTCGGTTACCCTGATATCACCCAGCATCACGTCCCAAAACTCAATGGTGCGACCAGAAATTTGGGTTTTCTTTCTTTCTACGTAGATGGTAATGTCCTTTTTGGTGGTATCCTTGTAGGTCATCCCATCGTCCGAAGTACCCTCAAAGCGCTGGTAGATCGTGATTACACCCACATATCGACCGTCAGGCTGCCGCTCCAGGTCACTGATATAGTGAATGTCGTACCATTTAATGGACACCTTGTCGTAGTTGAGTGCCATCAAGCGTTCGAAGTACTTTCTTACTTTATAATAGTTGATGTCGGTGGAGCTAAGGGAAGACACCCCCATCTCACTGTCAGGAGCAAATAGTTCTTCCGCCCTGTCCATTACCCTTACGGCCTCTGAATAGGCTGTTTTTTTATCACCAATAATGCTGATGTACTTGCTCAGGTCTTTCACTTTTTCAAGTGCCAGTGAGTCGATCGCCTGCTTTCTGCGGGGGCTGATGTCGGCGGTTTGGGCTATCGCTGTGCCCATCATCGCAACAAGCATTATTGAGAACGTATATTTGAATATCTTATGCATGGTTATTTCTTTTTCAAATGGTTAAAGTACCTCTACCTTTTAATGAGCTCAAGTTCTGTGATTTTTCCTGAGGCATTGGTCTTCATGTCCTTGATATTGTTCAGGTTTTTCTTTTGGTCTTTCAAATAGTTGAGGTATTTCTCAGCTGTGGTTGGCTCATCGTAATCTACTTCTCCTGAAGAGGACTCATAAATGATAATAAAAACAGGAACGCCCGGTGAGGCAAATAACATCAGCGCTTCATTGATACTGCTATTGGCCGAAGCGACAGTTGGCGCAGAAGAAATAGCGGCGAAGTATCCCGATAATTTAGTTGATAGCGTAGCCGGAGGGGCAGTCTTTGCCTTGTTGGCATCGTTTTCCATCTCCTTGTTCGCATTGTCATAAGAAATATCCTTTTCCACCTTTTCCATAGGCTCTTTGTTGGACACTTCCCTCATTTTCTTCTTGCTTTTGCAGGAAGAAGCTCCTAAAACAATCAATAACACAAGTAGGCCATTTAGGGTACCTGTTTTCATCCACCTGTTTACGTGTTGTAACATAATTTGTCAGTTGTTTAATTTTGCTCAAAAGTTACGGTATAACAATAAGTCATACCAATTGATTTTCATTTTCCCTTAAAGGGGTTTAATGAAATCATCACACACAAAATGTTTGCCATGATTTGATATACCGGCCTTCGGGGAAAATAATATTTTTCGTGGAAACCTTAAAGGTTATTTGCTTGTGGCTGGCGTGCTGGCGTTAACTTCGTCCCGGGCCTTTTCAAGCTTCGTGATAGAGGTATTTACCTCAGTCAAATGCTTACTACTGAACGACCTACCCTGCTCCTCTTTGCCATCAGAAGCATAGTCTTTCATCATTTTCTCGAGGTCGGTCAGGTATCTGAGTGATTCGTTGATATAGTAGAGATCAAATTTGTCCGTTCCCGCCTGCTTTTCGATAAACTGATAGTCACGATCGGCATCACTGTCCAGCGCTCTGGGTAGTTTCATTCCCGACTTGGTTGAAACAACACTTAAGTCGAACAGCACATCGCCCATGAGGGAGGCCACGTCATTGGCTGCCAGATAGGTTGTTCTCAGTTTGGAGTCTTTTCCGGCGAATACTGAGGCATTCTTGATAAACTGGGTTTTGTTTTGCACTTCAACCAGGTAGTTGGCCATTTCTTCCTTGGTACCTGTAAACTTGTCCTCGTTGTAAGTAATGGCACCATAGTAGCTGTTGCTTTTGCAGCTGGCGAACAAGACAATAATTAATCCAAAAACTAATTTGGTAGAATTCATGATTTGCTGGTTTAATTGATGATTGAACTTTTTAAGTCATACAATCGTGGTTAACTGTGTTAACTATAAAAAGTTATAATTTTTAGCGTATTAATACAATTATTAACGGGTCTGGCGGCAAATTGTTGCGCCAAAAGGGTATTGATTCCAATACTATCGTCCCGTTGGTTCAAAGGTTAGCTGCACAGAATTGCCGAAAACCCGCCTGCTGTTAATGCATAAGTCCTTATATTTCGACATTCAACAATTTGACTTATGACCCGATCCTCCTTTCTTAAAATCTCAGTCTTCTTTGTCATCATTTCGGCTGCCTGCGAAACCAAACCAGTTGTGCCGCCGATGCCTGTTTTTCCTGTGCCTAGCGAAGAGCAGCTTAAGTGGCATGAACTAGAGCAATATGCCTTTATTCACTTTACAACGAATACTTTTACTGATAAGGAATGGGGATTCGGCGATGAGCCGGAAAGCATATTCAACCCAAACGGACTGGATGTTAGCCAATGGGTAAAAGTGATCAAAGATGCGGGGCTAAAGGCGGTTATTTTAACTGCCAAGCATCACGACGGCTTTTGTCTTTGGCCCAGTATCTATACTGAACATTCCATCAAAAATAGTCCTTATAAAAATGGTAATGGGGATTTAGTGAAAGAACTTTCAGAAGCATGCAGAAAAGAAGGGCTGCTATTTGGCATCTACCTCTCTCCGTGGGACAGAAATCATCCGGAATATGGACGACCAGACTATGTGACTTACTACAGGAATCAGCTGGAAGAAATCTTCACCAACTACGGGCCCATCTTTGAGATGTGGTTTGACGGAGCCAACGGCGGCGATGGATACTACGGTGGAGCCAACGAAAAGCGCCGCATTGATGGAAAAACTTATTACGACTGGCCAACTACGATTGAAATGGTGCGGGAGATGGAGCCAAAGGTGCTGTTCTTTAGCGATGCGGGTCCGAGTATCCGGTGGGTGGGCAACGAAAGAGGACTCGCAGGGGAAACCAACTGGAACAACATTAGCAACGATACTTTGTATGCCGGGCAGGCTGGCATCACCGACTTGTTGAACACGGGCCACGTTGAAGGGCAGCAATGGATTCCGGCCGAAGTAGACGTGAGCATCAGGCCGGGTTGGTTTTACCATGCGAAAGAAGACAGCCTCGTGAAGACTCAGGAAAGATTGTTCGAGATTTATATGACGTCGGTGGGGCGTGGCTCCAACCTGCTGCTCAATATCCCACCGGATCGCCGGGGTTTGATTCATGAAAATGATGTGGCCGCCCTGCAAGGCTGGAAAAAGCTGGTTGATGCTGCCTTTAGCACCAATCTGGCATTAGATGCCAAAGCAACAGCGTCGACGGTGAGAGGAGAAGCTGAGGCGTATGGTGCGGCTAACCTGACCGATGGAAAAACTGATACCTACTGGGCAACGGATGATGAGGTAATCACGGGCAACGTGGAGATTACCTTGCCTGCATCGACGACCGTTAGTTATGTGACCCTCAAGGAATTCATCAAGCTGGGGCAAAGAGTAAAGGCATTTACTGTGGAAGCCAAAGTGGATGGTGCCTGGAAACAAGTTGCCATGGGTACCACTATCGGTTACAAGAGGATATTAAAGCTGGATGCGCCTGTAGAAACTGAGGCTATTCGGGTGAATATTGCGGAGAGCAAGGCTTGCCCGGTGCTGGCTGAGGTGGAGGTTTATTGACCTCACCCCAAGTCACTGAGTGACTTTCCGCCTCTCCTGGCAGGAGAGGGGGAAGAAATCCTTCGGATTTCTAGGGGTGAGGTAGGGCACCCTTGAAAATGATAATCTATTGATTATCAATGGCTAATATTAAGGGGGTGAAGAAATAAAACCCCGAAATAGGCTGTTTGCAGCTTTTTTCGGGGTTTTTGATTTGTTATTTTGTAGTGTCTAAATACAAAT
>NZ_JAVKDF010000021.1:0-370648 GCF_040222385.1 Imperialibacter sp. | reverse complement strand
ATTTGTATTTAGACACTACAAAATAACAAATCAAAAACCCCGAAAAAAGCTGCAAACAGCCTATTTCGGGGTTTTATTTCTTCACCCCCTTAATATTAGCCATTGATAATCAATAGATTATCATTTTCAAGGGTGCCCTACAAATTTGAGTTAATGTTGCTTAATTGTCTGTTACAATAGGCTCACCGGCATTTGCCCATTCGCCCATGCCGCCTGAATAGTTCTTCACATTTTTGAAGCCATTTTTGGCCAGGATTGAGTAACCAATCGAAGACCGGTCGCCTGACTGGCAGTGGATAATTACCTGCTGGTCTTTTTTGATCTTGTCAAGGTTCTTCTCAAGGGTTCCGATGAACACATTGTCTGTCCCTTTAATATGCCCTGTTTTATATTCAGCAGCTCCACGCAAATCCACTACCTGGGTGTGGTTTGTTTTCAGGATGTCTTTGAACTCATCGAGTGAGATCACACTGGCCTTTTCAAGTTTGTTGCCTAGCTCTTCCCAAACTTCAACACCAGAAACGTACCCATAAATATTATCGAGACCTATGCGCATTAGTTTACGGGTAAGATCATCGTGGGTAGCCTCTTCCGCTATCAGAATAAATGGCTCGTCATAGGACAGGAACCAACCCATCCAGGTGGCAAAAGCATTGTTGCCTTGAATATTGATGGTGCCTGGAATGAAGCCCTTGGCAAAATCAGTTTTCATTCGGGTATCAATTACCTTAATACCTTTGTCCATGGCTGCCTTGAAGTCTTCTTTAGATAACTTTTTCAATGCTGGCACCTCAGTCATCAGCTTTCTGTCGACCTTGTTCAGCTTTTTCATCATCGCAAAGTACTTGGGGGGCTCCGGCTGATCTTCCAGCAGGTATTTCACAAAACCAGGCTCATCATTTTCATGCTGAAGCGCCCAGTTTCTCACTTTTTCGTAGCCTACCGTGGTACTCGGCACAGCACCGAGGGCTTTGCCACATGCAGAACCTGCGCCATGACCCGGCCACACCTGAATGTATTCGGCCAGTTGACGGAAACGCTCAACAGATTTAAACATCTGCTTTGCACCCACCTCCTTGGTTCCTTTGATACCGGCAGCTTCTTCAAGCAAATCGGGCCTTCCTACGTCACCAACAAATACAAAGTCGCCGGTAAACATCATCACAGGCTTATCACTGGCAGGCATGTCAGTCAATAGAAAGCTAATGCTTTCCGGGGTATGCCCAGGAGTGTGAAAAACTTCAAATTTGAGGTTTCCGACATTGAAAACTGAACCATCTTTTAGTCCGACATGGGGAAACTCATACAGCCAGCCTTCTCCTCCCTCGTCAGAAAGATACATTTCAGCTCCGGTAAGAGCAGAAAGTTCTCTTGACCCCGACAGGAAGTCGGCATGTATGTGCGTTTCTGCTATGTGGGTTATCTTCATCTTATTTTGCCGGGCGATCTCAATGTAGGTGTCAACGTCCCTCTTGGGGTCAATAACAATAGCTACACCTTCTTTCTGGCACCCAATGAAATAGCTGGCCTGGGCGAGTGATTTGTCGTATACGTGCTGGAAATACATGTTTATTTAGTTTTAATTTATTGTAAAGGTCGGACTGAAGCGTGTCTTTCTCAGTGATTCTTGTCACACAGGGCTTTTTTCTTAGCTTTTTTGCGCCGTTTAGAAATTGTAGTCAAACACCAGCGAAATGTGATGCATGTCTACTTTGTTGTGAAAATTAGCTGGTGTTTCTGGTAAGTCTTTTTCAAGAGCGCCTTTGTAGACATACATAAGGTCGGCTTGCAAGCCACGAAGAAACCCGTCGAAGTTGTATTTGGCCCTCACATTTAATTGATAAAAGCTGGGCATATTGTACTTATTCAATGCAGGAGAATCTAAAGCAGGCATGCTGAAAACTCCAGCCATACTTTGAAGAGAAAACCTTTTGTTCTCATCCAAAAACTGCGTGTTTTTGACCGTCACAGCATGAACGTCTCCAGCGCCTTCCATCCTTTCCCGGTTCATAAATGTGAAAAAGGGTTCAATGCCCCATTCCCTAGGAAACAGAAAGCGCCCCGTTGCCGCAATTCGGGTATAGTTCAGGCTCCATCCCGTTTTGGTTGAAAGGTTGGCCCAACCTATTTTTAATCCGAAGGCATGTGCCTGCTCACCCTCGCTGATGTACTGTTGTTCGATAGGCAGATCGGCCTGGTACAGAGACTGCTGGAAAAGGTACTGTCCTCCAAGAGACCATTTCGAAGCGTTTGTCTCTTTTGTCCATTCTCCGTTAAGTAAACTGGTTGTGAATAGTTTTGGTATTGTATAGTTCCAGGCATTGACCTGGAAAGTTTTAACGGGCAGGTAGGTGATGCCTGCGATGGCTATTCCAGGCAAGCTGAGGCGTCCGACATACTCAGCCTTAGCGCCGTTAACAGCCCTGCCCACTGGGTAAACACCTATCGACTCACCAATACTGAGCCAAGTAACCGTGCTTCGGGGTGAGGTGCCCCACAGCCAGCCACCCTTCAGCTTAATTTTCTTCCACTCATTTATATCAGTCCAAACACCCTCCTGAAGGTTGGGCATCATTCTGCCATCCTGAGGATTCATCATCGGCGTTTTTATTCCAAACTTGCCAACCTGAATGTAAGACTTGCTTTTTGCTGACAGAACGTATCGCAGATACAGGTTCTCCACCCTTCCGAGGTCGCTGCGATTGTCGGGGTTTAACACATCAAATAAGCCTACCTCGTAACGGTTGTTAAAGGGGGGCTGATTACTCAAAGTGCTGGATGCCAGGTTGTAGGTAAAGAAGCCGCTTACAGCTACCTGAAAATTTTTAATAACTGGCGAATAGTATCCCAAACCAGCGCCAACACCCTGGGCATAGTAGTCCAGGAAGTCTTCGTGGTTGACGGTGGCCATCGAAAAGCTTCTCAGGTGCCCTTCAAAGGTTCCATAGGAGTGGAGCTTGGCGTTGAGGGTATCTGCTTGAGACGGGTTTTTCTCAAAACTAAGCTCTTTTGAAAGCCAGGCCGGATTCGCTTGCCTGGCAAAGACTGACGATAACCATGGCATTGTGAACGATAGCGTGATAAATAGAAATATGCGATGCATGGTTGAGTTGTTATTTTGACGCTGCCTGAGCTCGCCTTTTTTCTTCAATAGGTTTAAATGGGCCATATTTATGCTGCTCTTCTCCAAAGCCGTCGGCGTAGGGCCCAAATGGATGGTCGATTGGTTTTTTAGATATGTCGGGCCAGTCTTTGCTGAGATCTTTGGAAGGGCGGGGCAGGCTGTTTACATAGGCTGCAATGTGCCAGGCTTCCTCATCAGAGAGTTGTGGGCTATCGTAGGTAGCTCCAAAAGGCATATTAGCTTTTATATAGCCAGCAAATTTTGAAAGCCGATAAAGGCCTGCTCCCTGATTGTAACTGTGAGCACCCCAAAGAGGAGGGTAAACGTATTCCGTGCCATCGCCATTGGCCAGCCCGGCACCGTTTTCCATATGACACACGACGCACTTTTGCTCATACAGGAGCTTGCCAGCGGCTGGATTGGCGGGCTCATCGAGGTACGCAAGTGTCACCAAACCCGCACCCTCTGGCTTTTTGCCTTTTTCCACATCCTGTCCCAGCCACTTGATATAGGCAACAATGGCCTGCATCTCTTTGCTATCCTCTTTCAAAGGCCGTCCGTTGAGACTTCGCTCAAAGCAACCGTTGACCCTGCTGGCGATACTTGTTTCCCTGCCAGAGCGGGGTCTCACTTGAGGGTAGGTGCTGGCTACACCGCCATAGTTATTGCCAAAAGGCTTGGTGCCTGCCTGAAGATGACAGTTTTGACAGTTCAAACCGTTACTGATTTGTGCCACTGTTCCTTTCGGGCCCAGGTAAAGAGAAGTATGAGCAATCAGCTCTTTGCCATAGCGAATCATCTCCACCTGGCTTCCTGCCGGAAGGCTACTTTCAAGCGGTGCCTCCCAAAGAGTGCTTGCCCTGGGGCCAGCGGGTTGGATAGTCCTGTTGGCCGTGGTGGGAGTGGCTGCCACTGTCGGCAACTTGCCAGGCTTGATCATCAGGGAGGCAATGAGACCACCTGATGCCACCAGCAACAAAAGAACGGCGACAATCAGTAAATTCAGTATACTGATTATTTGTTTGGATTTGAATAATGGGTGATCCATGGAGTGTAATTTACCATTAATGAGGTAGTTTGTCACGCAGCAGCCCATATACCCATGTGCCGGCTATTGCGCTAATAAGCGTAACTGTCACTACAGAAAAACCGCTGCCTATTTGGGCGTAAAGCGGACCAGGGCAGGCGCCGGTAATGGCCCAACCAAGACCAAATATCAACGCACCGATGACGTTGCCCCAGTGAAATTTCTTGTCGTGAAAAACTACTTTTTCCCCCTGTAGGGTATTGATCTTGAATTTTTTTATAGCCCAAACAGAGAGAATACCTACGACTACAGCAGTTCCTATCACGCCATACATGTGGAATGAGTGCAACCGGAACAT
The DNA here is from genome assembly GCF_040222385.1 of Imperialibacter sp. GTDB lineage: Bacteria > Bacteroidota > Bacteroidia > Cytophagales > Cyclobacteriaceae > Imperialibacter. Next base: position 366,139 of record NZ_JAVKDF010000021.1, on the reverse strand, counting down.
TTCCTGAATTCTATACCAGGAGATGATTTCGGCCTTTACGAAGACGATGCCAAATGCCAGACCGACAATAAGGTACTTGATATTGGATGTAAGGTGGTTGTCTTCTGAGATTTGGTCATTGGGTGCCTCGCATTCAATAGGGTGCTCTACGATTACCGGTTGAGGGTCTGAGACCTGAGTTGAGTTTTGCATAAGTTTTATGGAAATGAGAGGTTAAGCAATAAGTTGAAAGAGCCATGGAAAGACGAGGTGAACCATTGCAAAGCCACCAACCATGAAACAGCAAGTGGCTACCAACGATGGCCATTGCAGGTTAGAAAGACCCATGATGGCATGTCCGGATGTGCAACCGCCACCGTAGCGTGTGCCGAAGCCTACCATGAATCCGCCGATGACAAAGAAGAAGAGCCCTTTGAGCGTTAATAGGTTATCGATGGTGAAAATGGAAGCTGGCATCAAATTGTTGTCGACTGTGATGTTGAGGGCCTGGAGATCGGCAATGGTGGCTGGGGCTACTTGTATCGGTTGAGGGTTGCTAAGCCAGACCGATGCCACTAAACCACCGAGCAGCACACCGCCAACAAAAAAGAGGTTCCAGCTTTCTTTTTTCCAATTGTATTGAAAAAAGGGAATGCTGGCAGGAGCACAGGCTGCGCAAATGTGACGAAGAGAAGAAGACACGCCAAAGTGCTTGTTCCCAAGCAGTAATAGTGTTGGCACGGTAAGGCCAATTAAAGCGCCCGCTACATACCACGGCCACGGTTGCAGAATGATTTCAAATAAACTCATGGATAGAATATGTTTTAGATGATGGTTTTAGAAATGTGTGGGCAAGGAAAAAGCTTCCTGAGCCGCTGACGATATTGTGGTTTCATGAGATAACCTGTGGGTTATCCGACTGCGTGGTTTGGACGAGTTTCGAATTAGAAGAGAAGCTCTTTTCCGAGGATGTAAAAGCCCATGACCAACACGAAGTATCCGAATACCGGTTTTAGCTTTTCGTTGGGGATAAACTTGGTGAGATAACTACCCGCAAATATGCCCACGATAGCAAAAGCCGAGAAGATCAGCATAAATTTGTAGTCGATGATGAGTGCTCCGCTTAGGTCGCCAGTAAACCCGATCAGTGACTTCATGGCTATAATGAGGAGCGATGTCCCGACTGCTTTTTTCATCGGCAAACCAGCCATCAAAACCAGCGCCGGAATGATCAGGAAGCCGCCTCCGGCTCCTACGAGTCCCGTTATACCTCCCACCAATAGCCCTTCAGCAAGAATGATGAGGTACTTGTATTTCATTTCCGTTTCTTCCCCTTCTTTCTTCTTTTTTGGCTTTCTGATCATTGAGATGGACGCCAACAGCATGAGGGTTGCGAATAACACCATCACAAATAGTGATTTTGTCACGGTAACTGACCCAATCGTCATGATGGTATCCGGAATGGCCGGTACCAGAAACTTGCGTACGCTGTAAACAGAAATGATGGCCGGCAGCCCAAAGATGAATGCGGTTTTTAAATCCACATTACCTTTTTTGAAGTGACTGACTGATCCTACCAAACTTGTTAGTCCCACGACGAAGAGCGAGTAGGCTGTTGAAGCCACCGGATCCACACCAAAGAGATAAACAAGGATTGGCACTGTTAGAATGGAGCCTCCCCCGCCAATAAGCCCCAGCGATAGTCCCATGATGACTGAGGCTGAAAATCCAATTAATTCCATATGCTCCCTGTTTTAAGATGATGTTTTTTGTGTTCGTGAAGAGCCAAATGATTACCGCATCAACATCCATGGGTTTCTTGACAGTTGGCCGTTTCACGCTGGGACAAAACTACCGGCGGCTTGGAGCGCCTTCAGTAACAAATGTCACATTGGAGCAGGGCGCTGCTTTGGATAGCCAATTGTATTGCCGGGTTTTTAGAGACTTATCAAATTCATTTTCAGCTGATTGCAGAAATTACAGGTGCTGGTTTTTAGGGTAGAATATTGCTGAAAAAAAACTGACTAAAATCAGTTTTGTCTCCTCATGTGGTTCATAAAATAGACTTATCCAACATGACGAATTGTTGCTATATTGAGCGCTTAACAACAATCAATCTAAAAATGAAGCATCTCAGGCTACTCGTGCTGCTGTTAGTTTCGGCACCTATGTCGTACGGACAAAACCTTGACAGCGTCTTTCAAACCTTAAAATTCCGAAATATTGGCCCTTTCCGTGGAGGTCGTTCAGTAACCGCCAGTGGCGTAGTTGGCGACCCGCTCACCTACTACATGGGTACCACTGGTGGAGGAGTTTGGAAAACCGAAGATGCTGGTGCCTACTGGAAAAATATATCTGATGGCTTTTTCGAAATGGGCTCAGTCGGTGCCGTAGCAGTTTCGGAAAGTGACCCCAATGTTGTTTATGTGGGCATGGGTGAGCATGCGCCAAGAGGTGTGATGACGTCTTACGGTGACGGCATGTATAAGTCGACGGACGCAGGCAAGACCTGGAAGAAAATAGGGCTGGAAAAAACGCAGCACATTGCCAGGGTTGTCATTCATCCTAAGAATCCTGATATCGTTTACGTGGCCGCTCAGGGTGCTTTGCATGGCCCAACTCAGGACAGAGGAATTTACAAGACCACTGATGGCGGTGTTACCTGGGCAAAGGTATTGTATGTAAACGACCTCACCGGTTGCTCCGAGCTTTCCATGGATATGAGCAACCCCCAGGTGCTGTACGCTACCATGTGGCACCATCAGCGTATGCCGTGGCAGGTGGTAAGCGGAGGCCCGGGAAGTGGAGTCTATAAATCCAATGATGGGGGAGTGACTTGGGAAAAGATTCACAAGGGCCTGCCCAAAGAAATGGGTAAAATGGCTATTTCGGTAAGCCGGGCTAATCCAGATAAAGTGTTTCTTCTCATGGAAAGTGACTCCGATAAAGAACAGGGAGGCTTGTTTGTCTCTAGTGATGGCGGCAAGAACTGGGACAAAGTAAGCGGCGACCACAGGCTGCTGCAGAGAGCCTGGTATTATATCGAAGTCTTCACCGATCCTCAAGATGAAAACACTGTCTATGTGCTGAGTGCTCCAGCTCTGCGCTCAATTGACGGAGGCAAAACGTGGGAATCTCTTGATACCTCCCATGGAGATCATCATGACTTGTGGATCAATCCGACCAACTCTAAAAATATGGTGTTGGCTGACGATGGTGGAGCCGCCATCACCTTCAACGGGGCAGAAAGCTGGACAACGCTTGACAATATGCCCACAGCGCAGTTTTACAGGATCAACGTTGATAACGAGTTTCCCTACAATATTTACGCAGGACAGCAAGATAACAGTTCGGTGAAAATCGCCAGCATGTCCTTGGGTTCTTACAGCATAGGTGAAAGAGACTGGACGAGATCGGCCGGTGGCGAAAGTGCCTTCCTGGCTTTTGACCCCGACGACCCACGCTACGTAATGGGAGGCAGCTACCTCGGCACCATTGAGATTCTGGACATGAAGTCCAAAGCCGGAACTGGCGTGATGGCCGCACCGATACAGTATTTGAGTATGGCAGCCAGGGACATGAAATACCTTTACGATTGGAATGCACCGATCATCTGGTCAAAGCATGAGCCGGGCACGTTTTACCATGGTGCGCAGTATTTGCTAAGAACAAGAGACAAAGGAGTTACCTGGGAAGAGGTATCACCAGACTTGACCAGGAATATCGATGAAAAGCAAGGCAAAGGTGGCGGGCCGTATACGGTTGAAGCTGTAGGTGCTGAGAACTACGGAGCCCTTGCTTATGTCATTGAGTCGCCTCATGAAAAAGGAGTGATCTGGACAGGCAGCAATGATGGCTTTGTGCACGTAACCAGAGACAATGGCGCCAGTTGGTCAAATGTGACGCCTAAGGGTCTGACGGAATGCCTGATCAATGCCATCGAAGTATCTCCGCACGACAAAGCCACGGCTTACATTGCCACGACCCGATATAAGTTCAACGACTACACACCGGCTATCTACAAAACGACGGACTACGGCAAAACCTGGACGAATATCAGCAAGGGCATTCCTTATGGTTCGTTTACCAGGGTGGTTCGGGAAGACGAAGCGAAAAAGGACTTGCTCTACGCTGGTACTGAAAAGGGGCTTTACATTTCATGGAATGGCGGAGCTTCGTGGCAGCCTTTTCAGCTCAATCTCCCCATCACGCCCATCATGGATTTGAAAGTGAAGGAAGGCGACCTTGTGGTGGCTACGTCTGGAAGGTCTTTCTGGATATTGGATGATCTTGGCGTACTAGGCCAGTATGGTGGCCTTACTAACTCTTTGAAACTCTACAGGCCGGATGATGCCGTGATTGGCAATTGGGGAAGCCCTTTGAACAGCACGTCGACTGAATTTGATGGCACTAATCTATTGGAAGGAGTGAACCCTGCCAATGGCGTCATTATCTACTACGAACTGCCAAAGCTGGCTGATTCGGTGGCTGTGACGCTTGAAATCAGAGATGCTCAGGGAAATCTGGTGCGTACGCTTAGCTCTGAGAAAGATCCAAAGTTTCAGTCATACCCAGGTGGACCATCTCCCGAGCCTACCATTTCAAAGTCTAAGGGGATCAACAGATTTGTGTGGGATATGCGTTATGCAACAATGGTAGGCGCACCAAGCGCTTATGTGGAAGGAGGCTACAGAGGCCATAAGGCTTCGCCGGGCACCTATAGTCTGACACTAAAATATCCAGGCAAGGAGGCGAAAAGCGAGTGCAAAATTCTTCCCAACCCACTCTATGAAACTACGCCTGCGACGTATGCTGAATACGACACATTCATGAAAGGAATGGAAAGCAGTTTGAATGAGATGCACAAGAAAGTCAATACGGTGCTTGACGTAAGAAGTCAGATCGAAGACGTGCTAAAAGACTTACCCGCAGGTGAATCATTCACAACTTTAAAGAAGGACGGCGAGGCCCTGGTTGCCGGAATGAAGGCCTGGGATGAAGACATGGTGCAGCGCAAATCGAAGGCATACGACGATGTGGAGAACTTCCCGAACAAGTTCACTGCCAATTTCCTTTTCCTCATCAATGCAACAGAAAGCGATATACCGAGGGTTAATCAACCCAACAGAGATCAGCTCAAAGTGCTGATGACAGAATGGGATCAGCTGAAGAGTCGGGCCGATGAATTGATAAATACCGATGCCCCTGCCTTTAACAAGCGCCTTTGGGAGGCGGGTATTGGAGCCGTGAGGGTTACCAAAGACTAAGCACGCTTGAAATATCAGGTGCCTGAACAAAAAGCTGATCGACGTTGATCAGCTTTTTGTTTTTTGCCCCTTCCATTCCGAATTAAGAGCCATCTGAACCTCAATTCACCAGCTCAAATTTGTATTCAAAACTTGCATCGCTACCTGCAATAATTTTTTTAATCGCCAATCCCATGTCATTATACTCATAGGTGAATTTTTGTTCGGCAGAAGTGCCGTTGGCATTGGTTAATTTTTGTGTTTGAGGATTATTCTGAAAAAATATCACAAATGGATGATGAAGGCTGCTCATGAAGAAGTGCTCGGAGTTTTTCTTGGTATCGAAATTTAGATAAGCAATAGTGGATGCGGGAACAAAGGCTGAGCCCTTGTAGCCAGAACGCCGCTCCTCAATGAGGTTGTCGTGACTGTCGTATTTGTATTCAATTTGATAGTTCTTCTGAAGTGTGCCTGTTGTAGCATTCCTCGTCCACGTAATATCTTTTGTTAGTCGGCCCAGTCCATCGTACGAATACTTGTGAGACTCGTAAAGATCATTACCCATGTAGGCATTGGTTTCAGTAAGAATGTCGGAGGAGCTGTAGGAATATTCATATGAAATGACGGTTTGGTCATCTGACTTCGCTGACCTTAGCAAATTGCGGCTATAGGAAAGCTTATGCGTAGTTTCATAGGTTCCGTCTTCTGGGTTAGTTAACCCCGAAACAATGGTCGATAGCCTGCCGCCGGCATCATAAGTCAGGGTCCGGTAGCTTTTACTAGAGCCAAAGGAATAGGTCAACTTTTCGGCACGGAGCGTTACCGGTGATGGTGCAGGCTCATATTCATAGCATGATTGTAGTGTCAAGGCCGCCACTACCAGTAACAGACTTGAAGTAAATTTTGAGTTTTTCATGCAGCATAAGACGACCGACATCAATTGATGGTTGGAGGTCCAGGTCCTTTTATTTTTTACGCTGCTCCAATTTTTCCTTATCACCGAACTCTTCTTTTCCCAAGGTGTTTATTAGACAATACAAAAGAATAGGTAGCTTTATCAAGAACAATTGCCAGGTTTTGTGTGCTTTTGCAGACCTGACCCAGCCAATCAACTTATGAAAGACCAAAAGGCGATTCACATAAAAAACATGGTTTGCAACCGCTGTATCATGGTGGTGGAGCAAATCTTTCACGAGGCAAAGCTTCCGGTTGCATCCGTGAACCTTGGCGAGGTAAGGCTGGTAAATGACAACGTTTCCACAAGTCAGCTCTCTGCGCTGGACACTTTACTACTCAAGCATGGCTTTGAACGCATCGACGACCGCAAGAGTCAGCTACTTGAGCAAATCAAATCCGCAGTGATTGATGCCATACATCACCACGATAATTTTGAAGTCAATATTAACTGGTCGCACTACCTGGCGGAAAAACTTCACTATGACTACAACTACCTTAGCAGCCTCTTCTCTTCGGTATCTGGCATCACGCTGGAGCAATATATCATCAGGCAAAAGGTGGAGAAGGCCAAGGAATTTCTGTTTTATGATGAGCTCTCTGTGAAAGAAATTGCCTATAAACTAGGCTACAGCAGCGTAGCGCACCTTTCCTCGCAGTTTAAGAAAATAACAGGGCTCACGCCAACCGAATTCAAAGAATCCCGACAAACTGATATTAGAACCCCTCTCGACAATATCATATAATGATGTAACCAAATCTGGTGATTATGTAACGCCTCCCGTGGCTATTGTGCTCAACTTTGTACAAAGCAAAATAGCATGGAACAGTTTACCGAGATCAATATCAAAGGGATGGTGTGCAACAGGTGCATATTCACAATCAAAGAGCTGCTACAATCTCACGGCTATCCAGTTGAGCATGTTGCCCTTGGGAAGGTAATTTTTGCAAAACCCGTCGATAGCACAGAAAAGGGCAGCATTAAACAGCTGCTGAGCCTGCTGGGGTTTGCACTGATAACGGATAGAAACGAGCAATTGCTTTCTCAAATAAAACAGTCTATCGAGGAATGGCTCAGTAAGAATGGAGATGGAGCCAGAACCGCAAAACTTTCATCTTATTTGTCGGGCCAACTTGGAAAAAACTATGACTCTTTAAGTGAGTTCTTTGTGACCCATGAAGGAAACACAATAGAGAGATATGCCATTGCCCTAAGAATTGAAAAGGTAAAAGAGTTGCTTGTTTATACTGACCTTAGTTTGTCGGAAATAGCTTTTAAAACCGGGTTCAGCAGTGCGCATCATCTTTCTTTTCAATTTAAGAAGACAACGGGCTTAAATACATCAGCTTATAAACCACTGCGGTCAGTCAAACTCAAAGCAAGGGAAGCTATGGAAACTATGTAATGCATTCCCAAAATGATGTAAAACTGATTGTTGACGCTGAACATACCTTTGCACAGAAAAAACTCAAAATAGAATGACAACATTAGAAGCAAACAAAGTGAAGGCAGATAGTTTATCTGGCAAACTCACAAAAGAAAGTTTCCCCGTTACGGGGATGACCTGTGCTGCGTGCGCAGTAAGCGTGGAGTCGATGCTGGCCAACACCAAAGGAGTAGTGGGGGCAGGCGTTAACTTCGCTACCCAAACTGCCTGGGCGCAATTCGACAGCACTGTCGCATCTGTGGAAGATTTGCAGCAGGCGGTGCAGTCGATTGGATACGACCTCATTGTGGATGTGGAAGACCCCTCGGAGGTGCAGGCACAACAGCAGCTGGAGCATTATCAGGCAATCAAAAAGAGGTTGACCTGGTCAGCGATACTTACGCTGCCGGTGGTGGTGATCGGCATGTTTTTTATGGACTGGGAAGCTGGCAAGTGGATTTCCATGGCTCTTTCCGCTATCATCCTGTTTTACTTTGGCAAGAATTTCTTTGTAGTAGCCTGGAAGCAGGCCAAGCATGGCAAAGCCAATATGGACACACTGGTGGCTCTCAGCACCGGTATTGCTTTCATATTTAGTGTGTTTAATACAGTATTTCCAGAGTTCTGGCACAGCAGAGGGATCCATGCACACGTCTACTTCGAAGCGGCAGTAGTTATTATCACCTTCATTTCGCTGGGCAAGCTTTTGGAAGAAAAGGCAAAGTCGAATACCTCTTCTGCTATCAAAAAGCTGATGGGCCTTCAGCCCAAAACGGTAAAGGCCATTGTAGGTGGTGAGGAAGTAGAAATTCCTATCTCGTCGGTGCAAGAAGGCTATATTTTAATTGTAAGACCCGGGGAGAAAATCCCTGTTGATGGCGAAGTGGCCGAAGGCAAGTCGTATGTGGATGAAAGTATGATCACTGGTGAGTCTGTTGCAGTGGAAAAAACTGCCGGTGCCAAAGTTTTTGCTGGCACGGTCAATCAAAAAGGCAGCTTCCGCATGGTGGCGCAAAAAGTAGGTGGCCAAACCGTGCTTGCCAGCATCATCAAAATGGTGCAGGAAGCGCAGGGAAGCAAAGCGCCGGTACAAAAGCTGGTGGATAAAATTGCCGGCATATTTGTGCCAGTAGTACTGGGTATTTCCATCCTCACCTTTATTGTCTGGATGATTTTTGGGGGCGACAATGCTTTTACCATGGCACTTCTTGCGTCGATTACTGTGCTGGTTATTGCGTGCCCCTGTGCGCTTGGGCTGGCCACCCCTACAGCCATTATGGTGGGCGTTGGCAAAGGTGCTGAGAACAATATCCTCATCAAAGATGCAGAGAGCCTGGAACTGGGGCATAAGGTAAACGCCATCATTCTTGACAAAACTGGTACGATTACAGAAGGCAAACCAGCTGTGACCGAGGCGATATGGCTGAGCGATAAAAACCTGGATAACCACAAAGGGATATTGCTTAGCATGGAATCCCAAAGTGAGCACCCGCTGGCGGAAGCGGTTGTCAATCAGCTGAAGGAAGAGCAGGTAGCGGCATCAGCCATAACAGGATTTGAAAGTTTGACGGGCCGTGGTGTAAGAGCGGTGAGTGCAGAAGAGGCCTACTACGTGGGCAACCGGAAACTAGTGCTGGAGAAGAACATCGTCATAGATGATAGCCTTTCGGCTGAAGCTTCTAAATGGCAAAGTAAGGCGAACACCGTAGTCTATTTCACAGATAGCAAGCGAGTGATTGCTGTATTGGCTATTGCCGATAAGATCAAGGCAACTTCTAAGGAAGCGATCCAGACGCTGCAAGGGCGGGGCATTGAAGTATATATGTTGACTGGTGACAACAAGGAGACAGCGGCAGCTGTGGCCAGGCAGGTGGGGCTGAAGCATTTTAAAGCTGAAGTATTGCCTTCCGAAAAAGCGGAGTTTGTCAAGGCCCTGCAGGCTGAAGGAAAAGTAGTCGCAATGGTAGGAGACGGCATCAACGACTCGCATGCGCTGGCTCAGGCCGATGTCAGCATCGCTATGGGCAAAGGTTCCGATATCGCCATGGACGTAGCCAAGATGACGCTAATCACCAGCGACCTTAACGTGATTCCCAAAGCGCTGATGCTGTCGAAAAAGACGGTCATGGGCATACGTCAGAACTTGTTCTGGGCCTTTATCTACAACCTGATAGGCATTCCGTTGGCTGCCGGCGTTTTGTATCCCATTAATGGATTCCTTTTGGACCCAATGATCGCAGGCGCAGCCATGGCCTTTAGTTCAGTATCCGTTGTCGCCAACAGTTTAAGGCTGAAGGTGGCTAAGATCTAATAAGTCAAAAACCCAAAATTGCGGTTCTTTCAAGCCACCGGCATCAACTGATACCGGGCTTGGAAGAGTCTGCTCCAACTAACATTTACTGTCATGGAAAACACAGTCAAAATCCACAAAGTTATTCGTGAGACCAGGGATGCCGTCACTTTACAGTTTGAAAACCATCCTTCGTTACGCAATTATTCACCAGGTCAGTTCATTAACATTTATGGTGAAGTAGACAATGAAACGATCAGCAGATCCTACTCTTTTTCTTCATCGCCCCTAGCAGGTGAACGGCCCTCAGTTACCATCAAAAAAATGGCAGGTGGGCGCCTGAGCAGACAGCTGGTTGAAACGGTGGAGCAGGGTGATTCGCTGACCGTGAGTGAGCCAGCAGGTAGGTTTGGGCTGAGAAATGAGGGTAATCCTGTCAAACACATGATCTTCATAGCAGGAGGAAGTGGAATTACTCCCCTTTTTGCCATGATCAAGACGATTCTTAATTCCAGGTCTCAGCAGCAAGCGCCGCCGCTGGTCACCTTGCTTTATTCTAACAAAGAGCCTGATACCGTCATTTTTGGGGATCAGCTTGATGAGCTGGAGGAGCAAAACCCCGGCAGGTTCAGCGTGGTTCATTTTTTGCAAAAGTGGGACGCCAATCGCCAGTTGGACAATGTGCATCATGGCTATATTAACAAAGCCAGGCTGGCCGCCTATTTAGACAGCGGATATAGCGACGCAACTGAAATCTATCTATGTGGGCCGGAGGCGATGATGCAAGCCATATTGAAGCATCTTGACGAGCTGAATTTTGACCGCAGTAAAGTGTACAGTGAGTCTTATCAGCCCACAGCTGCTTTCGGCAAGCTTGAAATAGAGCCAAGTGCGGGAAGGTCTGAGATAACTTTTTTGAAAGGGGCTGAATCGTTTTCACTGGAGCTATCAACAGATGAGTTCATTTTGCAAACAGGACTCAATAAAGGATTGAAGCTACCACATTCATGCAAGGAGGCCATGTGCGGAGCGTGCAAAGTAAAGCTGCTCTCAGGCAAAGTTAATATGGTTGAAAATTATGCCCTTACAGACAGTCAGCTCAAGGAGGGATATGTGCTTCTTTGCTCTGGAAAACCAGTCTCTGATGCTATTACACTTTCCTACACCTGAATTTTGAAATACAAGCCGGGAATTGTGTAACGCTCCTGGTTCGCAGACAAGCTATTTTTACATTATAATTTAAATTCAAAATAAAATGGAAACATTAAAGTTCAAATCAAACATCAAGTGTACAGGATGCATCGAAAAGGTAACTCCTTATCTCAATGAAACCGCTGGTGCCGAAAAGTGGGAAGTAGATCTTAAGAATCCTGAGAAAATTCTTACGGTTCGTGCTGAAGGAGTTACGTCTGAGCAGATTAGCCAGGCTATTCAAAAAGCAGGCTACGTAGCGGAAGCAATCAGCTAAGCACCATGAAGACGATGCTAACATTGCTGTGGGCTGCCCTTTCATTGGGCAGCCTTTCAGCTCAAAACGGAACATTGGAGCAGGTATTCGAAAACTACCTGAGCGTAAAAAATGCGCTGGTCCTTGGAGATGGAAAATCTGCTTCTGAAAGTGCAGGCAAACTTAAGGAAGCTTTAAAAATGACAGATGTTTCTAACTGGAGCCCAGCTGCCAAAAAAGCTTTTTCCCAGGCAAAGGAAGATTTATTCAAAGAAGCACACGCCATTTCTTCGACCCAGGATATTGAAAAGCAACGAGCCTCACTTGGCCTTTTATCGGCAAAATTATGGCCTGTGATCAAAGAGCCTGGCTCACTTGATCGTGCTGTTTACTACGACTATTGCCCGATGAAAAAGGCATACTGGTTGGCTGAAGAGGCAACAATAAAGAATCCATTCTACGGGAAGCAAATGCTTAGCTGTGGAAAGGTAGAACAAAAGATTAACTAAAATTGTCATGAAAAGGCTGCTGCTATTTTTAGCATCTCTGATCGGCTTTTGGCCGTCAGTTGCACAGCAATTGGTACGATACGACCTGACCGTGACCGATACTGTAGTGAATTACACAGGCAAGGAAAGAACGGCCATAGCCATCAACGGTCAGCTACCAGCAACCTTGTATTTTACAGAGGGCGACACAGCCGAGATTCACGTGCACAACAAAATGCACCATGAAACATCCATTCACTGGCATGGTTTGATACTGCCAAACGAGCAGGATGGGGTTCCGTACCTTACCACTACGCCGGTCAAGGGCATGAGTACCCATATTTTTCGCTTCCCCATTGTTCAGAGTGGTACCTATTGGTATCATTCGCACACCATGCTGCAGGAGCAACTCGGCATGTACGGGGCTTTCATTATCAGCAAGAGAGAGGCTGACCCGATGCGGGAATATACCATGCTGCTCAGCGACTGGAGTGATGAAAATCCCCATCAGATTGAGAGGTCCCTGCATAATGCGACCGATTGGTATGCCATAAAAAAGGGAGCTGCTCAGAGTTATTGGGAGGCTGGCAAGGCCCATCACCTGGGTACGAAATTCGGCAACGAATTCAAGCGGATGATGGCCATGGACGTGAGCGACGTGTACTATGAAAGGGTGCTGCTTAATGGGCTTCCAGCGCAGAAGGGCTCTTTTGCTACAGGTGAAAAGGTGAGGCTCAGGATTATCAACGGCAGTTCTTCAACCTACTTCTGGCTGAAATTTGCCGGAGGCAAGATGTCGGTAGTTGCCAACGACGGGGCCGACGTGGTACCGGTGGAGGTAGACCGAATGATTGTGGGCGTATCAGAAACCTACGACGTAGTAGTCACCATTCCTGACTCTGGAAAATATGAATTCCTTGCTACCTCAGAAGACCGCACCAAAAGCGCCTCTTTGTGGCTGGGTGAGGGCAAGGAAGTACCTGCTGGAGCGATGCCCCGGCTCAAGTACTTTGAAGGGATGAAAATGATGAATGACATGATGACTGTAGGTGGCAAGATGGAAGACATGGGCATGAACATGAGCTTGCAGCAAATGGACATGAACACTGTGATGTACCCCGAGATTGTGGACAGCAGCGAGCCTGTTGTTACCCTCAACTACGGTATGCTTAAGTCGCCCACCGAGACTACTTTGCCCGATGTGCCCACCCGTGAGTTGAAGTTTGAGCTTACTGGTAATATGAACAGGTACGTTTGGTCCATTGATAACAAGACAGTTTCAGAAACAGACAAGATTCTAATCAGGAAAGGTGAAAATGTGCGCATTGTGATCTACAATAACTCGATGATGCGACATCCAATGCACCTGCATGGTCATTTTTTCAGAACCCTGAATGGGCAAGGTGCCTATTCGCCAATGAAAACGGTGCTGGATATTTTGCCCATGGAAACCGATACCATTGAGTTCCATGCATCTGAAGAGTACGGAGACTGGTACTTTCACTGTCACATTCTTTATCACATGATGTCAGGAATGGGTAGGATATTTTCCTACGAAGGCAGCCCAACAAACCCTGATCTGGGCAACCCGAAGAAGGCCCTTCGAAAGGTGTATCAAGATGACCGGCGCTTCTATTCCGGCGCAGAAATTAGTCTTGAAAGCAATGGGAGCGATGGCGAGCTATGGACGGCGAATACCCGCTGGTCTTTGCAAACGGAGTGGCGACTTGGTTTTAATCAAACTACAGGTTATGAGTCGGAAAGCCATATTGGGAGGTATTTTGGCAGAAATCAATTCTTCATGCCCTATGCCGGTTGGGATGTGCGGAGCAGGTCTGCGGAGGGTACGGAAAAAAATATTTTTGGAATTCGCAACACCAAGGATGACAGAAGCGTATTATGCTTTGGCCTTGAATATACGCTCCCGTGGTTTGTGAAAACAGACCTCAGGGTGGATCAGATAGGTAATTTCCGCATCCAATTTGCCCGTGAAGATATACCGGTTTCTTCCCGCATCAGGCTTTGGGGAATGTGGAATACTGATCTTGAGTATAGTGTGGGGGCCAGGTATATTTTGACCAAGTACTTTTCCCTGTCAACGCATTATGACAGCGATATGAAATGGGGCGGGGGATTATCACTGACCTATTAAGTAAAGGCTTTCCAATAATTAATTTTAACCAACACGTACGAAATTAAAAACCATCATTTGAAGATGATGGCTAGGAGAGGAGCGCTTTTTTCCGGCGATTCAGCTGGCCGTGAGCTCGTTATCCTTTGGTAGTTGACTTTTCCTTAGTCGGATTTGCAGGGTAATTGTACGTTTTTTTCAACAACACATCATTTAAAGGTAAAACTCAAAATTCAATGAAAACTCAATTTTTGAAATCATTTTTTTATGCTGTTGCCATTGGTGCAACGCTGTTTGGCTGTTCCAAAGACGACGACCAGGAACCAGGCCCGGTAGCCGTGTCGGTCGAATTTTTAAACACTACCCACAACATTGCTGAGGTAGGCGATTCTATTCAGGTGGCAGTGGCTTTAAGTGCTGATGCGCCATCGGACGGCACTGTTTTTATCAAATTGTTTGGCGATGCGGTATATGGTGAGGACTTCTTTACCAAGCCGGCGGCAGTCAACGGCGTGGTGAGGATGGAGTTTCAGGCGGTAATGCGCACAAATATTTTCACAGTGCACAGGCTGAAAAACGACAACAAGAGGAACGAATCGACAATCACTCTCACCGTGGCCAATGTGTCGCAAGGCTACTTGATTGGTAGTAAGGCAGCGTCAAATGTAAAGCTTTTGGAATTGCCCGAAGAGCCAACAGGAGCGAGGATCAATTTCGAGGACGTATTCCTTCACCTTTCAGAATACGAAGAGAACGGCTACGCTGTTAATCTCAAGCTGACCAATCCTTTGACTGAAAAGGAAACTGTAACACTTGTGATTGACGCACCCAACGGCCGCAATTATGGGACTCATTTCACCACCGTGCCGGTCGCTGTTCAGAACAAAATAGAGATAGAGGTTTTGCCCGGTGCAAGCTCTATTCAGTTCACCATCTTTCCTTCCGATGATGCGTTGGTATTGGGTACTTATGACATGACCTTTAGCATCGACGCAACAACTGGCTGGCTTGAAAAGGGAGAGGTTTCGCAGTTAACCGTGCGAATAGAAGAAAATGATGAAGAACCAGCCAGTGAAGTACACAGCATTGCAGAGTTAAGGAACTACTTCGATGAATTTGATGGCGAATTTTGGATGTCGACTGACTATTTCATCGAGGGAGTGGTGACGTCAGCCGATAACGTTATCGATGACAAAACAGCTTATATTCAGGATGAGACAGGTGGCATCATGTTGCGTTTCACTGTTAAGAACTTCCTTAAAACCGGGGACAGGGTTCGCATCAACCTGGTGAACGGGTCTGGCAATAATTTCAATGGACAAAAAGGCATTGCCAACGTGCATGATATGCTCGGCGTGGTGCTTCAGCACAACCAGATTGTAGCACCCGAGGTAATCACTCTTGATCAACTCTATTCCGGAAACTACCAAGGAAAGAGAGTGACTATTACTGGAGTAAAATTCAGAGATGCTGACGGAATCAAGGCCTTTAACGGTACCTGGGCCATCACTTCTGAGGCATCCGGTGCGTATGTTAATACTTACACCAGGGCATCTTTCAGTCACTTTAAGCTGCCGGAAGGGACTATATCCGTAACCGGGATAGTCGGCGACTGGGGTCGTATTTTGCCGCAAGGCCTCCAGGACATTCTTAGATAGTTTTCGAAGCCCACTCTCAAAAACGGAGTGGGTTACTTTTTTTCGGTAATTCAATTATTAAAAACCTAAAGCATGAAGGCAGCTGTACTTAATCAATCATCTTACCAATTGGAAGTAAGCGAACTAGAGACACCAAAACCTGGTAAGGGCGAAGTGCTGGTTAAGCTAAAAACAGCCTCGATCAATCATCATGAACTTTGGTCGATGCAGGAGCGGAGCATCTTTAGCCAGTCCGCAGTTATTATGGGGTCAGATGGAGCTGGCGAAATAGTGGAAGTTGGGCCTGGTGTGGCGAGCACATGGATCGGAAAAGCCGTAATGATCAATCCCTCGTTGAATTGGGGGAGCAATCCACGAGTGCAGGGCCCGGACTACCAAATTTTAGGCTTCCCACGAAACGGAACGTTTGCCGAATACATCAGCATACCGGTTGAGTATGTTTATGAGAAGCCTGCACATCTTGACTTTGATGAAGCATCTGCGATTCCTCTGGCAGGGCTTACAGCCTATCGGGCCCTTTTCACAAGGGGGGAACTCGAAAGAGGAAGTAATGTGTTAATAACGGGAGTAGGTGGCGGTGCCGCTCTATTTGCCTTGCAATTTGCCACAGCAGCAGGCGCTAGCACCTATGTTACCTCAGGCAGCGAGGAGAAGATTCAAATGGCCGTCAGTCTGGGTGCCAGGGCTGGTGTAAACTACAAGGAGTCGGATTGGGATAAAAAGCTGCTGGCGTTGGCTGGAGGATTCGATATTATTATTGACAGCGCCGCCGGAGCAGGCTTTGCTGCCCTCACAGAACTGGCCAATCCTGGTGCCAGAATTGTTCTTTTTGGCAGAACTGCTGGTAAAATTACCCAGTTGAACCCAAGCACCATTTTTTGGAAGCAGCTCTCGATTCATGGATCATCGATGGGTAGCGATGCTGAATTTAGGGCAATGCTTGAGTTCATCGATTTGAAAAAGGTGAAACCACTGGTCGACACTGTTTTTCCACTTAAAAGTATCATGCATGCATTTGAGTGGATGGAGGCTGGTAAGCAATTTGGAAAAATCATTATTAGAATGGACAGTTGAAGTAAAGAAAGGGACGATTTGGAATGAATGAATCGTTTGTGAAAAGTGAAGCTTTGACTGTGAAGAATTTGAAATTAGACAGTAAATGGGAAATCAACACAAACACCATCATTCAGAACATTCAATGGAGGATCAGGGTGGCCACATGAAAAGCAAACATGAAGGCCATCACAATCACCACGCCCACATGATACAGGACTTCAAGAAGAGGTTTTGGGTATCGATTGTCCTTACATTGCCCATTTTGGCGCTATCCAAAATGGTGCAGGAATGGCTCGGCTTTGAGTTAGCCTTTGCCGGTGATCAATACGTGGTGTTCGGGCTTTCAACCATCATGTTTTTCTACGGTGGCTGGCCTTTCCTGACAGGGCTTGTGGATGAGGTAAAGGAAAAGGCTCCTGGTATGATGCTGCTGATTGCAGTGGCCATTACAGTGGCCTATGGATATAGCTCGGCTGTCGTATTCGGTTTGGAAGGAACGGACTTTTTCTGGGAGCTGGCGACGCTAATTGTGATCATGTTGTTGGGCCACTGGATAGAGATGAAGTCAGTTATGGGTGCTTCCCGTGCGCTGGAGCTTCTGGTGCAGATGATGCCAGCGGAGGCGCACCTTGTTCACGATGATCATGTGATGGACGTGAAAGTGTCTGAACTAAAGAAGAATGACATTATACTCATTAAGGCCAACGAAAAGCTTCCCGCTGATGGTGTCATAGTGGAGGGCGAGAGCTACCTGGACGAAAGTATGCTGACTGGCGAAAGCAAACCAGCTAAGAAAGCAAAAGGCGATCAGGTCATTGGAGGATCTGTGAATGGCAATCAGTCCTTCAAAGTAAAGGTAGAAAAGACGGGGGAGGAGAGCTACCTCAATAAGGTGATTAAGCTTGTGCAGGACGCACAAAAGGCGAAGTCGAAAACGCAGAATCTGGCCAATACGGCCGCCAAGTGGCTGGCTTATGTGGCCTTGAGTGCTGGTGCGATTACGCTCATCGCATGGTTGGCCATAGGCAAGCCAATGGACTATGCCCTGGAGCGCATGGTGACGGTGATGGTGATATCCTGCCCCCATGCATTGGGATTGGCCATTCCTCTAGTAGTTGCAATTTCCACTGCTGTTTCGGCTGGCAAGGGACTGCTGATCAGAAACAGAACCGCCTTTGAGAATGCAAGAAAGATAACAGCGTTTGTGTTTGATAAAACAGGCACGCTTACCGAAGGTAAATTTGGTGTGTCACGGTACGAAAGCCTTACCGATGACCTAATAAAAGAAGAGATGATGGCTGCTGTAGCATCTCTAGAGCAAAGCTCCGAGCACCCTATTGCGCAGGGTATTGTGAAGGCAGCCAAAGAATCAAAGTTAGAACTAAAGAATGTAAAGAACTTTGAGTCGCTGACATCTAAAGGCATTCAGGGAAGTGTTGAGGGTAAAAATTGGAAAGTAGTAAGCCCGGGTTACTTAAAGGAAAAGGACATCGGGGTGCCG
Organism: Imperialibacter sp.; assembly: GCF_040222385.1. Lineage (GTDB taxonomy): Bacteria > Bacteroidota > Bacteroidia > Cytophagales > Cyclobacteriaceae > Imperialibacter. The sequence continues at coordinate 347,962 of NZ_JAVKDF010000021.1, read as the reverse complement.
AAGGAGGCCGGCTCCGATGCCGCCGAAACGATTGTATTTGTGATCAGGGAAGAGAAGTTGGTTGGATTTGTTGCCCTGTCTGACAAGATCAGGGAGGAAAGCGCCGACGCTATCAAAACACTTAAGTCGAAAGGCATGAAACTGTTCATGGCCACAGGCGACAATGAAAAGACGGCCAAGGCGGTCAGCGAGAAGTTGAACCTCGACGGCTACTACAGCGAGGTGCTGCCTGACCAAAAGGTGGATATCATTAAGAAACTACAGAAGGAAGGGCACTTTGTGGCAATGACAGGCGATGGAGTAAATGATGCCCCTGCACTTGCCCAGGCCAACGTTGGTATCGCTGTGGGTTCCGGCACTGATGTGGCGGCAGAGACTGCCGACATCATTCTGGTGAATAGCAACCCGAAGGACATTGCCAATCTGGTGATTTTCGGGCGGGCTACGTATAGGAAGATGATCCAAAACCTGGTATGGGCCACTGGTTACAATGTGGTTGCACTTCCTCTGGCTACGGGGTTTATTTCAGGGTTGGTGATAAGTCCTGCAATTGGGGCTGTTTTCATGAGCTTAAGCACCGTTATTGTTGCAGTCAACGCTCAGCTATTGAGACATAGCATGGCAGTGTAAAGTTGTAGAAAGCGCCGTTTCATTCCGCAAGCTAAATGGCAACTACTAAAATAGTACGTCTTTAAAGGTTTGCTTGGCAGCTCCACAAGTCGGGCATGAATAATCGGACGGAAGTTTCTTGAAGGGGGTGCCGGCAGAAATTCCTTGTACTGCATCCCCCAATCCTTCATCATAAATGGTCAGGCATTCCTGACACTGATAATGCGACTGACTTCGAGTCACGTCAATCTTTGCTTGTTTTTTGACGGCATTACTCTTTTCATCCAGTTGCTCGTAGTACATGTAGCTGAGTTCCAACAGAAGAGGGGGGATGATTTCCTTTGTGATGTCTTTTACGAAGTACTGATACTCCATTAGGTTCGGGTTGAAGTCTCTGGAGAACTGAATATTGTACGTTGGTACTCCCCCAACTACTTCATTTCTCTCTATGACTACCGAGGTAAAAAGCGTCACATTTTTGTTGGACACGATAGAAAAAGTAAGGCCATAGGTGCTAATGTCCATTTTGTCCATTTCTCGTACCAGAAAGCTTTTCAGCTCCATGGCTTCATTATCAAGCACAGGAATATGCCAGTTCAACTCTAACGATGAGTGCCGCATGTTGATGCCATACCTGCCCAGTAGTTTCTCCCAGCCAATCCTATGTTTGTCTTCAATGCCCTTGAGGATAAAGGATTTCCATGGTGAAAGACTGATCTTTCCTATATCAGTTTCGATACATCGCTGGCAAAGCGCTTTCAGAAACTTGATGTCAAACTGATTATTTCTCCAATAGAGCCCCAGCCAATATTTTCCATCGGGGATGCGGTTGAAGCCTTCGTAGTACGGGAAGTTTACGTCAGGGTATAGGAGGGCTTCTTTTGCAGGTTGTGTGTTAATTTTTACTCGTTCAATGGCGGTTTGGTACAGACTCTCGAAAGATATATCTTCCTTTTCGTTTTTGGCTTCTTCCAATGCCCTGGCCATTTTGGCGATGTCGTAACCATAAATTAAACTTGGTGCCTGCCATGGTTTGCTGCCCATTTCGTCAGACCGGAGGTAGAGGTACCAGTAGTTTTCGATGCCTGAAGCAATAAAATTGAATTGCCCTGAAACAAGGGGCACCATGCTTTGGCTGGGATCGACAATGTTGATTTTGTACCCCGGCCGGTAGTCAAACGAGTCGAGTATATAGTGGTAAATATGCGGTGCCAGCCAGCTTCTGCGGGGCATTACATCGAGCGAGACATAGGAAGTAACAATGTTCTGGTACTGATTGGCATTGATTTCATAGTCTGTCTGAATGGAAGCAAATGTCTTATCGAGATACTCCTGATCGAAGGTGTCTGCCGGAAAGAGGATGTCCTGCCTCGACCCAAAGTGTATATACGAAGAGCCCAAATGGCTGGCGGTTTGAATGATCTTCAAAAAGTCGCCGGGCGATATGATGCCGCCTTTTACAAATACCCTTACCAGATTGAGTTTGTCCATTGTTTCTTGCACTCACGGTCAATTTAGGACTTCGGCAGCAATAGCCTCAAGATTAAGAATGTTTTTTACTTCAGGTTTGCAGCTACCACAGCCTAGCCCGGCACCAGTGGCTTTGCATAGCGACGGTAAATCGCTACAGCCACCAGCAATGGCTTTTTTAATATTACCTTCTCCTACATTGTTGCAACTGCACACCAGCTTACCCAGTACAGCTTCTTTTTGCGACCCTGACCGCAACAAACTCTTTCGTTTGTCAGAAAGCTCGGTGCCGTTTTCGATCAATTCCCTGAATTCTGCAAATTCTGCTTTGTCGCCCATGAGAATCACGCCCACCAGCTTGTCGTGATGGATGATGCACTTTTTGTAGTAGGAGAGGCCTTTGTCTACCAGCAAGATCTCGTCGTAGGCAGGATCATTTTCCGGTGCCTCTGCCATGCCTATGGAACAAAGTGAAACATCGGCCATTTTCAGGATGTTCATCGGCGTGCAGCCTGTGAACCGGCTGCTGAGGTCTCCATTAAGATAATGAGCCAGCACGTCTGCATGTTTTTCAGCCGCAGCGGTAATGCCATTGAGTTGGCCGTCGTGTTCGGCTATTTCTCCCAGGGCGTAGATGCTCGGGTCGCTGGTTTGCATGTAATCGTTCACCTTGATACCCCTGCCGCAGTCAAGGCCAGCTTCTTTGCCCAGCTCCAGATTGGGCCTGGTTCCAATGGCGTATACAATAGCATGGCTGATGAGGCTCTTGCCACTTTTTAGTTTTGCCTCCAGGCATTGCTCGTTGATTCTTTCTACCGACTGCACCTGATCGTTGGTGTAGACCTGGATACCCATATTTTCAATTTCCTGCCGCAATAAATTGCTGGCAAGGCTGTCGAGCTGGCGTTCCATCAACCTTGAAGAAAGCTGGATGATGCTCACCTTGATTTTTACTTCAGCAAGGGCTGCTGCCAACTCCAGACCAAGCAGTCCACCGCCAACGACCACTACATGATTGCCTTCGCCCACAGTGGCTTTCAGCTCGTCAGCATTACTCCGGTCACGCATGGTGAAAATGCCCGGCAAATGTATCGGCACATCCGATGGCACAAACGCTCTGCTACCTGTAGCCATCACCAGGGTGTCGTAGCTATGGCTCACTCCAAACTGGTCAGTGACCATCTTGAGCGCTGGATCAATGCTTTCAATGCTGTTTGACTGATGCAAATGCACGTTGAGTTGCTCGAATTCTCCGATTTTGAATTTGAGCAGGTCTTCCCATTGCTTTTGGTCATTGATGTACTCTGGCAGCAATACCCGGTTATAAAAAGGAAACTCTTCCTTTGAAAACACATGGATTTCGTCATCCAGGTTGAGCTCCCGGTGTGTGTTGATGAAGCGGTAGGCGGCAGCCCCGGCACCGACAATGACAATTTTCTGTGCTGGTTTTTTGTGCGGTTTTACCTCTACCGCTGAAAATTTGAACCCGGGTTGCTTGGAGGTAGGGTCAAAAGCCGATGACGTGAGGTTGTTGGCTCTTGTGAGGTCATTTTGTAATGTTTTACCCCAGTGCATAGGCAGGAAGACAACCCCTTTTTTGATGGTATCTGTCAGTTTGGCCACCACTTGCACGCTGCCCCTGCTGTTTTTAATTTCTACGGCCATTCCTTCCTTAATGCCTCTTTCGGCCGCATCTTGGGGGTGAACTTCGAGAAAAGGCTTGTCAATATGTTGCCTGAGTTTGTTGACTTTCCCAGTGCGGGTCATGGTGTGCCATTGGTCACGGATGCGGCCCGTGGTGAGGATGAGGGGATAATCTGGGGTCAAGGGCTCAGTTGCATTGGTAGGCGTGTCCGATTTGATTTGTGCCTTGCCCGATGGGGTGTAAAACTGCCTGCCGGTAAAAAGCCTTGGCGTGCCGGGGTGAACTGAGTCTGGGACGGGCCACTGAAAGGAGCCCTCTTTCTTCAGCCTTTCATAGCTGAGTCCCGAAATGTCAATTTTGGTGCCACGGGTCAAGCTACAGTGTTCCGCATAAATTTCGCCCTGGTTCTGGTAGTCAAAACCATGGTAGCCCATCTGTTTGGCAAAGCGGATCAGGATTTCGCTGTCAGCCAAAGCCTCACCCGGTGGAGGCACCACTTTGTTCAGGTGACTGATGCGCCGGTCGGAGTTGGTCATGGTGCCTTCCTTTTCCAGCCACCCCGCCGCTGGCAAAACCAGGTCAGCATAGGGAATAGTATCTGACTTCCCCGAGATGTCCTGAACAATGACAAACCTTGCATTCTTCAGTGCTTCATCTACCAGGCGGGCATCGGGCATGCTCACCACAGGGTTGGTGCAAATGATCCAGATGGCCTTCATCTCGCCACTGCGCAACGCTTCGAACATTTGTGTGGCGGTTTTGCCCGGCTTCTCTGAAATGTGGTCGACGCCCCAGTAGGCGGCTACTTCTTTTCGGTGTTCAGGGTCGAGCAGGTTTCGGTGAGATGCCAAAAGGGTTGCCATGCCGCCCACCTCCCGTCCGCCCATAGCATTGGGTTGTCCAGTCAGCGAGAATGGGCCGGAACCAGGTTTGCCCAAATGCCCTGTGATCAGGTTCAGGTTAATCAAAGCCAGGTTTTTACTAAGCCCTTCGGTGCTTTGGTTGAGCCCCATGGCCCACATGGTGATAAAGCCGGTGGCGTCGCCAATATAGCTGGCTGCCAGCTTGATTTGCTCGAGAGGAACGTCGCAGATACTGGCAGCATCCTCCAGAGAGGTGCTGAGCACTTTTAGTTTGTAGTCTTCGTAGCCGTCGGTATGGTTCTGAACAAATTCGAGATCGATATCGCCATTTTCAATAAGGCATCTTCCTATGGCGTGAAGCAGGATCGTGTCGGTGCCGGGCCTGAGCTGCAAATGCAGGTCGGCCAGGCTACACGAATCGGTGACCCTGGGGTCGATAACAATAACTTTAATGTCAGGGTGTTGTTCTTTGTGTTGCTCAAGTCTGCGAAAAAGGATGGGGTGGCACCAGGCCGGATTGGCTCCTGCAATGAGGAAGCAGTCGGCCAGTTCAATGTCCTCATAGGAGATAGGTACAGAGTCTTCGCCAAGGCTTTGGGTGTAGGCTGCCACGGCTGAGCTCATGCACAAACGGCTGTTCGTATCGATATTATTGGTGCCAATAAAGCCTTTGGTTAGCTTATTGACAAGGTAATATTCTTCGGTCAGGCATTGCCCCGACACATAAAAGCCCACGGAATCAGGGCCGTATTTAGTAATCAAAGACTTGAACACCGCAGCCGCTCTGCCAATGGCGGTGTCCCAGTCCGTTCTCTGCATAGGGTGTGACTTACTCCACCGCATTTGTGGATAAAGGAGGCGATCAGAGTGATCGGAAACGGTATAGTGGAGGTTCCTCCCTTTAGAGCAGAGCATGCCCTTGTTCACCGGGTGACTGGCATCTCCTGTTAAATCTAGTCTGCCCTTTTTGTCAACAGATACTTCTACTCCACAGCCGGTGCCACAATAGGAGCAGGTTGATTTAAAGACTTTATCTGCGGGCTCTAACATAAGTATCAGTATAAAGGGTTAATGAAAAAGGGAACAGTGGGGCGGCAGGTTTCCATTTCCAAATTGCGCCGCCCCAGGGTTCCTTTTAACCAATTCAGTAGTATGAAAAGTTATGCGGGTACACGTTCCGGGCTCAGCTGAGCCTCCTTCACAGAAGTCAGCAATTCCTCCATTTCTTTTTCGGCTTCCTTTTCCATGACGGGCGAGAATTTGACGGCAAACACAGTAAACGACACAGCCACCACAATAAGGCCGAGGATCATAAATGACTCGGGCCACTCCAGACCCGTGAGCTCTTTCTTGAAAAGGAACATGCCTGCTACTGCACCAGCGTTGCCACCGGCACCCACAATACCAGATACCGCTCCCAGGGCTTTTTTGTTAACGAATGGCACCACACTGAAGGTGGCCCCCTCGCTCATTTGAACAAAAACGCTAAAAACAATCAGGGAGCCAATAATAGTTGGTATGGTGCCCATTCTGGAGAATATCACGAGGGCTATTCCCTGGCAGAAAAGGGATACAAACAACCACTTTACACGGCCTTTGAGACCGTTGCTTTTACCAAACTTGTCACCCAGCATCCCCCCAAGGGAGCGAGCGAAAAGGTTCATTAGCCCAAATAGTCCGGCGATGAGGCCGGCAGTCTTCAGATCCATGGTGAAATAGTCAGCAAAGTAAAGTGCGGCTTTTGAATTCACGATTAGCTCTACACCGAAACAAGCACCATAAATGAGAAACAATGCCCAAACTCTGTAGTCCTTCAAAGCTTCTTTGAAAACCTTGCCGCTATTACCTGATTTTGAGTGAGCTACTTTCTCTTCTATTTCCGAGTAGTTGCCCTCAGGCGTGTCTTTTGTGTATCTGTAGTAAACAAAGCCCATTACCAACAATAGAAAGCCGGGAGCTATCATGGCGTAGCGCCAGGCGAGGTGCTCAGAACCAAAGTAAGCCAGCGCTCCGGCGAAGACGAACGGCATTACCTGTTGTGTCACGCCGCCGCCCAGGTTGCCCCAGCCAGCAGTTGTGGCATTGGCTGTGCCCACCACATTGGGAGCGAACATTACCGAGGTGTGAAATTGGGTAATGACAAATGAGGCACCAATAGCTCCGATGAACATACGGGCAATAAGAAACTGCTCGTAACTTTGAGAAAGGCCTACCAGCATCACAGGGATAGAACCCAGTACCAGAAGCCAGGTGTAGGTGATACGTGGCCCGATTTTATCGCAAAGCCAGCCAACAAACAGCCTCATGAAGACGGTGGAGGCTACGGCCACCATGTTGGTGGTCACAATCTGGTCGGTAGTGATGCCAAGGTCGTCTCTGATTATTTGCAGCATGGGCGCTAAACCAAACCAGCCGAAAAAGCAAAGGAAAAAGGCCAGCCAGGTAAGGTGAAATGTGCGCATTTGTACCGAACTGAAGTTGAACATATCAATCCGGGTTGCCTTATTTGATTTTGTCATGATACTCATGGTCATTTCTTTTTGAATGGATGAATAGATTGTATGAATAGGGTCAGGGGGCAGATTCGAAGAAAGTAGGCTTGATGGTCAGCATGATCCACGCCCAGTTGTTAAAAGCACTGCTGCTACCCCCAGGCTTAATGATTTCCATACTAGAGGAAGCCATCATTTGGGAATAACCGACATGCAGAAGCACATCTTTGTTGAAAGCCTGGCTGAAAACCAGATCAAGCTCAGTACCAAGGTTGGTTTTGTAGGAACTGTTATCTGCGGATGGAATCTCGGAACCGCTAATGAACTGGTGAACGCCGGTTTCAAGTGCTCCTTTTTCGGAGAGTTTGAATTTCGCTTTCAGGTAGAGGTCTTTGATGCCCACGTTGCTGTGTCCGTTGCCCACATAGAAGTAGTCCATATACCCATAGAACTTGTGGTGGGTGCCATAGAGAGGATTGAAAGCGTTATCCTTATCGCTGGTGGAAGATGCACCGCTCAGGTAGTCGACACCCAGAGTGATGGGTGTTTTGCCCAGAGGATACGTAATGTTGGCTGCCAGAAGGAATGCACCTATCGACTTGCCTGTTGGGTTCTTACCAAACTGGTAATAGGCTTCGCCATTAAAACTGGCCTTGCCAAGCTTTTTAACGGCATATGCCCCGGCTGTTTGGCTGAAATAGACTGTAGAATCCAGCGCAGACTGAACGCCATTGTTTAATACAAGAAAGGATACATTGCCTGATTCGAATGATTGATTGAACCATGAGAACTGCATGGTTTTGTAGTTTCCGCCCAGGAAGTAGTAGGTGTTTTTCAGTCTGCCAGGTTCGGAGGGAGACAACACGTCTTCTTGATTGAAGGCTGCACCAACATGCCACTTCGACTGATTTTTTTGCCATTGAAAGAGTGCCAGATCGTGTGACCTGCCCTGGGCAGCCCAGCCCAGGTTGCCCAGAATGCGGGCGTTGTCGTAATCCAGTGCCTGCCGACCGACCCTGATGGAAAGAGCTTCCGTGAAATTGTACTGCCCCCAGGCTTCATACACGTTGGTTAATGCTGCATCGGACTTGTACACCTGCGTGGCACCACCCCAAAGGCGGACATCCTGGAGGGTGATTTTGGCGGCTACCTTGTCAGACTTGTAGTCAAAATAGAGTCTGGAGCGCTGCTCGGTAAAGAATGCCGCTTTGGCATCCTCGCTGGCCAGGGTCTTAAAACCATGGCGATACTCTGTACGTGGTCGTACCTCTCCGCCAATACTGAATTGGGCACTAACCTCAATAGCAGCCAGGCAGGAAATGAATAGGAATAGGTAGATTTTTCTCATGCTGTACGTCTTTCATGTAAAAGTACGTACTAACACTTAAATTACGTAGAAATATGAAAATTAATTACGTAATTATACGTAAAAATAGAATATCCATAGTTTGGAGCTTGACAAATGAATATTTGGCAATTTCAGAATCTAAAAAGGCTTAGAAATTGAAGCCATGCAAGTGACTAACCAGTTATACTCTTGTGCAGTTACACAGAACAGAGCTGTGTTTATCGTGAGAGGGTGGCTAAGGCTAACAATAGTCGCCTTAAATCCCGTCAATTCCGCTATTGAAGTTTTTGACTGTCACCCATTACATCTTCAATCGTAAGGTTTGAAATTGGGATTTTGTTTTCAGAAAGGATGGTTTCAAATGCCAGCCTTGATACGCCAGCTAACTGCGATGCTTTTCCAATGGTTAACTTTTGTAATGAATACAATCTGATGGCCAGTGAGATTTTTATGTCTTTTTTTAAATCGGTTTCACTCTCGTTGAGTGCAAGTAAGATATCAGAGGGGAAATCTACAGATATTGTCTTGGTGCTCATATTCTTGCAGAAGTTTATTAAAAATACGAATAATTTTGACCTTTCCTCAAAGCTAAACCAGTATAGGTCAGCTATTCAAGAAAAGTTTGAGCTTGCATGGTTCCAGAAAATAACCAGCCCAACAGATTATTGATTCAACTCCAAAGCTTGTTTCAGAGAGGTGTCCCCGTCAATTTTACGTAGAAGTTCCGCCAGGTTATTGGCATCCAGCTTTTTCATAATGTTGAAACGGTGTGTTTCGATAGTCCGAACGCTTTTGTCCAGTTTTTCGGCTATGTCTTTGTTGCTTTCGCCTTTGTAGATCAGGCTTAAAATTTCCTTTTCCCGCTTTGTCAGGGCATTGTCTCCGGTTTCTTGTGGAGTGGGTGTGGTTGCGGTCTTGTTTCTCAGGTTGAGGTAATGCTGTACCAAAATATTAGAAATATCACCGGTGAAGTATTTTTCTCCTTTTTGTACCGTATGAATCGCTTTGAGAAACTCTTGCTTGTTGGAGCCTTTCAGTAAATACCCCGTGGCACCCATTTCTACAGATTGAAGGATGTACTCCTCATCTTCATGCATGGAGAGCACCAGGGCTTTGGTGGACGGTGAGTAGGCTTTGAGCTGGCGAATGGTTTCGATTCCATTCATTTTCGGCATATTGATGTCTACAATCAAAATGTCAGGCTGTTTGGTTTTGCATTCATCCAGTGCTTCCTGGCCGTCGGAGGCTTCACCTACTACCTCCAAATCTCCTTCACTTTCCAATAATATTTTGATGCCGTTCCTTACAATTTCATGGTCATCGGCAAGGACTACTCTGATAGCAGGCATAGTTTATATAGGTACTGTTATAGCGATATGTGTTCCCGTTCCCTTTTCGGATTCAATCTGGAAATCAGCATCTACAAAAGCGGCTCTTTCTTTCATGTTGAAAATACCATGCCCCGATTCCGTAAAGTGGCCGGTTTCCGCCAATTGTTTGTAATCGAAACCTTTGCCGTCGTCTACTATACTTATAGTGAGCTGGCTCGGATTGTGGGAGAAAGTTATCGTTATTTTTTTAGCTCCCGAATATTTAATGGCATTATTCACACCCTCTTGCACAATCCGGTAGATGTTCATCTCGATATTGTTCTCCAGCCTGTTGATGAACTGCGTTTTGTCTACGAACTCAACCTCAATTTCGGACACCTTGTTGACCTCAGCACAAAACTTTCGCACAGCTGGCACCAAGCCAAAGTCGCTCAGGCTGCTGGGTGCCAGATTGAAGGACACACGGCGAACCTCTTTCATCACGCTGTTGAGGAAATGCTTAATGTCGTCGAGCCGCTGCCTGTTGTGGCTGGCACCCGTGAGTGACACCGAATCCAGGTTCATCTTCATGGCGGTCAGCATTTGCCCGATGCCGTCGTGCAGCTCTTTGGCCAGGCGACTGCGTTCTTCCTCCTGGCCTTCAAGTATCAGCACGGATCTGTAGCGAAGTTCGTTCACGCTTTTTTCAATTTTTTCACGGTTGAGTTCCCGTGCCATCATTTGCGCTTCCTTCACGTCGGTGATGTCTCTGCCCACCACCATCAATTCATTGCTGCCAGTGCGGTTGGTGGTTGGAGTAATGGTTAAATCAAGCCAGAGGAAGTCTCCCGACACTTCGGTGAATTTCATTTCTCCCGTCCACGTCTTTCCCTCACTCAGAAGTTTTTTTACACCTTCTATGGCATCTCTCTGGTGTCCATCCTGTTTGAAAAAGTCAAAAAGAGATTCGGGTAATTTGGTGGTTTCGTCAACAAACTTTTCCCTCATAAACTCCGACATCCAATATATAGCCCCGTTCTCCTTTGTTTTGCAAAGCACGGTATAGCTTTTGGGCTCCACCTTTACGGCCTCAAGATCCTGATAAGATTTACCCAGCTCCACATAAAGTCTGTTGATTTCATGCGCCATCTGATTGGAGGACAGCTCCGACTCTGCGAGATTTTTGATGGTTTGATTAACGTTTCTGGCGGTTGGCTGAAAGATGAAAATGAACTCAAGGATGATGATAGAAAGGGAGATGGCCACCAAAATGAGCTCGGTGGCACTCAATTTATCAACCCTGGCCCTGGCTTCTTTGTCGTATTGAGATACGATCTTGTCCATGGTGGTCAGGAAGGATCCTTCATTGTTGAGAATGGTAGCGGTAAGTTCTTTTACGGCAACCTTCAGCGGTTCGTCAAATGTGGTGCGGGAAGCAACTCTGGCTATCAGCGCCCTGGAGTTTTCAACCATGACGACATAGTAGGGGGTGATCGTCTCGAACATCACCAAAATTTGGCGGCTATTTTCACCTTTTAGGCCTGCGGCGGAGTCACTATTCAGTAACCCATTGTGCGAGGCTTCCCAAAGGTCAACCACGTTTTTTAGCTCATCGGCATAGAGCTGCATTTCCGACAGACTCTCCGATTGTGAAATCAGTAGTGCTGATTTCGCTATTCGCTGGCTCAGCATGCGTTGACGCCCTGCTACGTTGATTACATGAGAATCGTCTTGCTGACTGGCAATGAAGTTCTGGATGAGAACCTGACTGATAATGATGATTGCAGCTATGCCTGAAAGCGCCAATATGTAGAACCTCCCTAACCTCTCAAATTTAGACCTTACGTGCTTTTGGTTCATGGAATCAACAACTGCTGCCCTAATTTAGGATAAACCTATGTAAACAACGCCTTCATCCACCCGGATTGGATAAGTGTCGATGTCGCATGTGTCTCCGTTGAGGCTTTTGCCGGTCGACAGCGAGAATGTTTTTTTGTGGAAGGGGCAGGCCACTTTGGGCTCTTCTGCCTGAGAACCGATCATTCCACGGCTCAGTATCATCTGCTGCTTATGCGGGCACATGTTTTGACAGGCGTACCACTCATTTCTGGCAGAAAAATTGAAAACTGCAATCTGTTTGCCTTCGACGTATACACAGGCTCCTCCATTTTCAGGAAAGTCTTCGACTTTTGCCGCCAGGTGCCAGTTAATTGCGTCGGTCAGTGTTTCGGAAGTTTGTTCGTTTGGAGTCATTTTTTTCTTTTTATAATGTTAGCTAGCAGGACAAGGCACTACCACCCAGCGGGTACTTTCTGTGTTCTCTGCTTGTCAAACTTAAGTGACGGGTCTGTCTCGGGGCTATTTACAAAGTGTTTGAATCTAGCCCTCAGGGCTGGGTTGTTTACCACTTCCTTCCACTCACAGGCATATGCTTCCACCAGCAATTGCATTTCGGCTTCCAGCTGTTTGCCCATGCCCAGAGAGTCTTCCACCACCACTTGCTTTAAATAGTCCAGTCCACCTTCTAACTTGTTCATCCAGGTGGCCGTGCGGTTGAGAGGCTCGGCAGTTTTGATGTAAAACATGAGGAACCTGTCGATATAAGCAATGCACGTTTCTTCGTCGATATCACCAGCAAGCAGCACCGCATGTTGTGGGTTCGCCCCACCATTGCCACCCACGTACAGGTTCCAACCCTTTTCAGTGGCGATGATGCCGAAATCTTTGCTCAGCGCTTCTGCGCATTCTCTTCGGCAGCCCGACACCGCACTCTTGATTTTGTGAGGCGCTCTAAGTCCTTTGTACCTTTCTTCAATCCGGATGGCAAAGCTTACTGAATCGTGCAGGCCATAGCGGCACCATGCGCTTCCTACGCAGCTTTTTACAGTACGAAGGGCTTTACCGTAAGCGTGGCCACTTTCGAAGCCAGCGTTGATCAGCTCTTCCCAGATGTCAGGTAGCTGGTCAATTCTTGCACCAAGTAAGTCGATCCGTTGACCGCCTGTTATTTTAGCATAGAGGTCATATTTTTTAGCTACCTCGCCGATCACAATAAGCTTTTCAGGGGTGATTTCTCCACCCGCTATCCTTGGGATGACCGAGTAAGTACCTCCCTTTTGGATATTGGCGAGAAAACGGTCGTTGGTGTCCTGAATGGTGTCTTGCTTAAGAATGAGGCCGTTCCAGGCGCTGGCAAGTATGGAAGCAACTGCCGGCTTACAGGTTTCGCAGCCATACCCTTTGCCATAATCACTGATCAACTCGTTGAAGGAGTGGATATTGTTGAGCTTGACCAGGTCGAAGAGCTCCTGACGAGTATAATCGAAATGCTCGCACAACACCTTTCTCACCTTCTTGCCCATCTTTTTAAGGGTGGCGGTCAATATGTCGTTGACCATAGGGCTGCAAGCGCCACAGCCAGTACCTGCCTTCGTGCAGGTTTTCAATGCGGCAAATTGCTCTACACCGTCGCCTTCAATTGCCTGAACCAGCGCCCCCTTGGTTACATTTTCGCAAGAACAGATCTGAGCACTGTCGGGTAGCATATCCACTGTGTTTCCAGCAGGAGCACCCTGACGGCTGGTATCCATCACCAGGTCTTCGGGATGTGGCGGCAGGGTCATACCGTTCAACATCATCTGAAACAGCATGTTGTAGTTGCTGGCGTCGCCCACCAGAATGCCTCCCATAAGTTTCTTCCCATCTTTGGAAATATTCACACGCTTGTAGATGCCTGCGTTCTTGTCTTCAAACACGATGGACTTGTATTGCTTTCCCTCGTCAAGGGCATCGCCAAAGCTTGCCACGTCCACACCGATCAACTTTAACTTGGTTGACATATCCGCACCAGTAAAGCCTTTTGTATTAACGCCTGTCAGGTGCTCGACAGCTACCGTTGCCATATCGTAGCCAGGAGCCACCAGCCCGTAGGTCATGCCTTTGTAGGAAGCCACCTCGCCAACGGCATATATGTCGGCATCATTGGTCAGCGCTGATTCATTTATTTTGATGCCACCTCTTTCTCCTTTTTCAAGACCAGCATCATTGGCCAGCTCGTCTCTCGGCCGTATACCGCAGGAAATGATGAGCATTTCAACTTCAAGCGTAGCTCCGTCAGTGAAGGTCATGGATGTCATCGCTTCATCACCATCGATGCTTGCGGTAGATTTGCTTAGATGGATATGAAGTCCCATTGACTCCAGTGTGGCTTGAAGCATATTGGATCCGGCTTCATCCAATTGTCTCGGCATTAATCTGGGAGCAAACTCTATTACATGTGCCTCCAGTCCCATGTCCATGGCAGCTTTGGCGGCTTCAAGCCCAAGCAACCCACCGCCTAATACAGCAGAGGTTTTGGCATTTTTGCTATAGGTTTCCATGGCATCCAGGTCTTCTACTGTCCGGTAGACAAAAACACCTGATTTGTTGGAACCTTCGATAGGTGGCACGAAAGGTGTGGAGCCGGTGGCTAGTACGAGCTTGTCGTAGTTGAAAGTCCTCCCTTTGTGTGTTGTTATACTTTTGGCCTCCCGGTTGATGCTGACCACCATTTCACTAGTTACGAGGCCTATCGAATTCTCCTCATACCACTGTCGTGGTGCCATTAATAGTGGCTCTACTGACTTGTGGGCGAAGTATTCACTTAAGTGAACCCTGTCGTAGGCGGGGCTGGGCTCCTCGCCAAATACGGTGATTTTGAATGCTTTCGGGGCTTTGCTGACAAGCTTTTCGCAAAACTTGTAGCCCACCATGCCATTTCCAATTACAAGTACGTTTATCATAACTACGTAAATTAATTACGTAAAAATACTTAAATTAAATTAAGTAATGCTAGATTTACTACGTAAAAAATATCAAAACTTTGAAAAACATGGTTTCAGGCAACAAAAAGACTCCCAAGCTCATTCTGGTAGGCGCTGGCCCAGGCGATATTGAACTAATTACCATAAAGGCAATCAAGGCACTCCAGTCGGCTGATGTTGTATTATATGATGCCCTGGCCAATGAGGAACTGCTTACTGAGTATGCACCAAAAGCGCAGCATGTTTTTGTGGGCAAGCGAAAGGGGCTCCACCATGTGCAGCAGTACTATATTAATAAGATGATTGTGCGATACGCCAGAAAGCACGGAACGGTGGTGCGGCTCAAAGGAGGTGACCCGTTTGTGTTTGGCAGAGGCTTTGAAGAGATGGAGTATGCTATGAAACATGGTGTGGATTCCTCCTACGTGCCAGGCATTAGCAGTGCTTTCGCCGTTGCTCCTTTGGCAGGCATTCCGTTGTCTATTAGAGGTGTGAATGCCGGCATCACGATTGTGACTGCCACGGCAAGCGACGGAAGCCTGACTGAAGAGTTGCAATGGGCTGTAGCTGGGAAGGGAACAGTCATCGTTCTAATGGGAGTTAGTAAGTTGGCCGAAATAGCGCAGATGGTTGCGATGCACAGGGGTGACTCCGAAATGATGGCTGCGATCAGCAAGGGGAGTCAACCGGATGAACGGAAGCTTTTTGCATCCGCCAGTACTATTTATCAGGAGTCGATGGTGCAGGGAATTGAAACTCCTGCTATCATTGTTGTAGGTAAAGTGGTGGCGAGTGCTTTACAATTGATAAAATCTCAGCTGGCCGCTGCCGAGATACAAAGAACATGATTTCAGAAGAAGAAAGACTGAACCTTGCGCTGGCCGACATCGACAGCGTTAACAAGGAAGACCCAAGGCTTGTGGAGGTCGATGGGAAGCCGTATCCTAAGGAGTTGCTCTACAGTGTACGAATGACTGAAATGCTGCACTTGTTTGCCCCCCACGCTAGCGTGCAGTTACAAATTGCAGCAAGAGGCCAGCACATTGGCCGGTGGAACAGTCCGAGAAACAGCTTCCCAATGGACAGACCAGGTTACCTGAAGTGGAGAAGCAAGCTTAAGCTGTACCACGCCGATCAATTGTCGGGCATAATGGAAAAAAGAGGGTTCCCTCAAACCGACATTGATATTGTCAGGAACCTGATTATTAAGAAAGGAGTGAAGCAGGAGGGTGAAGTGGCCACGCTGGAGGATGTGGTGTGCCTGGTGTTTCTTAAGTACTATGCTGAAGACTTTGCTGCCCAGCATGAGGAAGCCAAAGTAATTGATATTCTACAAAAAACGTGGGGTAAAATGTCTGAAAGATGCCACCAGTGGGCGCTTTCGATGGAATTGCCGGACGGTGTCTCTGCGTTGGTCAAGAAGGCTTTACAGGCCTAATCATTAGCCCTGGGATTAGGGAAAAGGTCGGTCTCATCTTCTTCGGGCCTCTTGTGCAGGCACTGAAAGTCCTTTTCTACAGCGAGCTTTATTTCAAAGGCGGTATTGGCATTGAGTGTTTGATAAATGCCCTCTTCGTCAGACTCAGACCAGCTTTTGGCCAGGCCAAGAGGCACCTCAATCTTAATGATAGCGCCTGAAAAAACCGCCTTGAATTCACCGTTTTTGTTGGTGGCCAGGGTGTAGCCAAACGATTGGTGATCGGAGAAGGGAAGCTTTTCGGATACCTCACCTTTGTCAATCAATTCGTCGATTTCATGTTGCTCCAGACGGAGCCTTATGCTGCTACCTCTTAGCCTTAACTTCATAATCTGACTTATTGCTCAAAAATACGAAAAAATACTTAGACGTTCTCTATTTAGAACTTGATTCAAGGCAGGCCATTTACTTTGGGTCGGGAAGTCCATTTGTCGCCATTTAGCTTCTCGCTAGGAACCAGACCGATACGAACTAAAACGCCACGACAATGAAATTGGCCTTTGCCACCCAATCTAATCACTCAATCCCACCTTCAAAAAACTACTAAAGTCTTCTTTTGGCTCGGTTTTCAAATAGGGATACTCCACCCTGGACAGATAAAGTCCGTTGGGCATTGCGAGAATCATGTTAGGTACAACAATTGTGTTTTTTAGGAT
The DNA here is from genome assembly GCF_040222385.1 of Imperialibacter sp. Taxonomy (GTDB): domain Bacteria; phylum Bacteroidota; class Bacteroidia; order Cytophagales; family Cyclobacteriaceae; genus Imperialibacter. Next base: position 331,290 of record NZ_JAVKDF010000021.1, on the reverse strand, counting down.
ATTTTCAAACTCTTCGAAGCTCAACTTCCTGGTGCCTATTTTTAGCAGATAGGCAACCAAAAGCCGTACCATGCTCCTCAGAAATCGATCCGCAGTGATGGTGAATCGCATGCGTTGTCCATCGTGACTGACATACAGTTTGGCGTCGGTTACCTTGCAATGGGTGTGCTTGTAGTCGTCGGGCCGTTTGCAAACTGGCTTAAAATCGCTATACAGGGGCAGTATGGCCGCTGCCTTTTGCATCGATTCATAGTCGAGATCAGTTAGTCTATTGTAGCAGGAGCTGTACTTGTGCAGCACCGGATCTTCGTACAAATGGATAAAGTAATCGTAGGTTCTGGAGTTTGCATCATACCTACAGTGCCGACCTTCTTCCATTTCCAGTACCTCATACACTGTAATGTCTTCCGGCAGGTTTTTGTTGAGCCGAAACTTCAGGTCAAAGTCAACGTCGTGCTCAATGTCGATGTGCATCATGTATTGACTGGCATGCACACCACTGTCGGTGCGCCCGCAACCATACACAGTCACCGGGGCTTTGAAAATCCTATGCAGGGCTTTCTCTATTGTTTCCTGTACGCTGGTGGCTTTGGGTTGCCACTGCCAGCCGTGGTAGTTGCTGCCGTCAAAGCCAATATGCAAGAAGTAGATCATTCAGTCGTTCGCTTATAATGCTTCAAAGTAAGCGAGTTTCAATCGATCTATTGCCAGGGCATTCTTGTAAATGGAGCGATTGGTTCTATTGTCCGGTGAAGTTTACCTCTTTCGGTACGCCGTTGATGGTTACTTTGTATTTACCGTAAAAAGCAGAAACGGCATATTCTCCCTTTTTATTGGCAACCCCTGATACTTTTGTCCACCATTCTTTGAAAATCAGATTTTGGTAGGTCTCAAGTGCTGGGGTAGGCGACCAGTCACGTTTGTAAAGCGAGGAGGCTTTGATCCAGTTATTACCTTCCCAGAATCCCCACATCAGTATGCCCTCAACTGCTGGGTGAGCAAAACAGATCCGGTAGTAGTCGGCCATCTCTTTGGCTCTTTGCAGCTCCTGGGCTGGCGTCATTGTCGGAGGGTTGTCGCTTAAGTACTGCGATCGCTGCCCCGGCATATTAAATTCCGTAATACGGATGGGTAAATTGAAAATGGCCAGCGAATCCAGGCACCGCTTCAGCTCCGCCCGGTCAAAAGTGTCGGTATGCAGATGCCCCTGCACTCCAATGCCAGCAAGGAGGACTCCCTGATTCAACAGAAAGCGAATCTGGGCCATGTAATCATCCAGCCGCTTGCCAGTGAGGATGTCGTAGTCGTTCAAAAAAAGCTTAATGTCAGGGTCGCCGTTGCGGGCCCATTGTGCCATCTGTTTGGTAATCTCGGGCCCCAGCCGATCTTCGTAGTAGTTGCCGTGGATCATTTCATTGTTGAGGTCGTACTCCACGAACCGCCCTTTGTACTTAGCTGTCACGGTTTCTGCTCTTGTCTGAAGTGTTTGCCTCAGCGTGGCATCATCCATTTCTTTTACCCAGGGCTGCACAAATTTCTCAATGCCCCAGAAAAGATTGTGTGCCCTCAAAGGGATGTTGTTTGCTTCGGTGAAGCTTAGAATCGAGTCGATAGTCGCATAGTTAACTTGGCCCTTCTCCCGCTCCATGCTGAGCCACTTCACAGCATTTTCGGTGACTGCCGAGTTGAAGTTTTCCAGAAACTTCTCTTTGTAGATTTTTTTGTCAGCTTCCGACCACCCGCCTGCAATGCCGTTGCCAATGGAAGCGCCAAACCAGAAGTCGTGGCTTAGCTGCTCCACCGTTACTTTGTCGCCTGGCTTGGCCTTTATTACCAGCTGGCCCTTACGATTTTTGACGATGTCATTCTCAATACCGGCATATTGGGCATTCGCCTGGGTGGGGAAAGTAAGTTGTATGAGCAAAAAGACAACGAGGGTAAGGAATCCTTTTACGATAGCTGCGTTTATATTTTTCATAGAGGTAGTTGAAAGCTTGTTGAAAGTAGCTCTTTAAACGTCTAAATCCATGTGCTTTTACGGTGGCGGTCAATGGCAATCTCCAATGGACGTCGCCTATTGCAAAGGATGGCCGATTTGCGGTTGATGCCTACTCGATGACTACTGTTGGTTCCGAATCTAGATATCCCAGCGACTGCAAAAAAACGTCGCTTGCTTCCAGGGTCTTTTTATAATATTCAAAATTCGTGTAGTTGAAAAAGCCGTGTCCCTGACCTTCGTACAAAATCAACTCACAGGTGTTCCCCATTTTTTCCATGGCCATTTTGAAGTACTCAGCAGTTACAACTGGCACAAGGTTGTCGTTGGTGCCCAATAGAAAAATAGTAGGAGGCGCTCCTTCCTTGATGTTGTGCAAGGGGGAGAAATCTTTGTATTGATCCTTCACTCTCACATAGCCATAGGCACCGGGCCCACTGTCAATCACAGGATTGTAGAGCACCAGCGCATTCGGCACACAGCTGACAGACAAATCATCGGAATCTTCATTGTATTTGTGTTTATCAGTCAAAGCAGTTGCTGCTGCCAGATGCCCCCCGGCTGAGCCGCCGCCAGCTACTATTTTGTTCGGGTCTATGCTAAATCGACTGGCGTTTTTTCTCACAAACCTCATGGCCGATTTGGCATCTTTTAGTGCTTCAAATGGCGTAGTGCCATTTTTGTTTTCTGTTCTATAGTCGGCCAAAAAACAGACCATGCCCCTTTTCGCCAAATATTTCGCCTGATTTTCGAGATGGTATCTGTTGCCACTTCTCCAACCGCCGCCAAAGAAGAAAACCATGGCTGGGTAAGTTTTTGAGGTGGTGAAGCCAGGCGGAGTGAGTACCACCAGGTATAGCCTGGTGGTATCGACTTGCTTGTACAATACTTCCGTTTGCGCCTGACTAACCGACCAGATGAAGCTGAATATGAAGGTGAGAGTGAAGACGAAGTTTTTGTTCATTCTTTTGTGTCTTTTCAGGATAAATGCGCCGAGTGCTTAATGATGCTCTCAAGTGTCTTTACTTCATCGGCAGTGGGCATCATTAGTGGCGCTCTTACATCACCAGCACTTCGGCCGATGAGCTTGGCACCGGCCTTGATCAAACTCACTGCATAGCCGTTCTTTTTCGACCGGAGCCTTACGAATGGAATGTAGAATTCCCTCGTGATTTTGGCAACTGTTTCTTTGTCACCCGCTCGCAGACTTTTGTAAAAGAGATTGGCCAGTTCCGGCACGAAATTGAATACTGCCGACGAGTAGGTATTCACGCCAATCGACAAATATGCCTCAGCAATGATCTCGGCTGTGGGCACGCCACCGATGTACGACAAGCGGCTACCCACCGATTTGATGGTGTCGTTCAGTTCCTGCATGTTGCCGGTGCCATCCTTGAGCCCGATAAAGTTATCGCAGTTGTCGGCCAGCTTCTGAATATAATCTGCCGAAAGCACCCCGTTGGCCCGGTTGTAGTAAATCACTGGCAAGCTGGTGTTGTCCATAATAGCCTTGGCGTACTCATAGGTACCGTCTTTCGGGCACTCGGTGAGGTAGGGAGGCATCAGCAGCAAGGCGCTCATGCCAGCTTTTTCGGCGATTTTGGCAAAGGCAATGGCTTCCGGAATGCTGCGACCAACGCTGGAGATCATCGGCACCCTTGCCTGAACAGTTTCAGCCGTTACTTCCACGATTTTTTTGTACTCCTGCTCCGAAAGCGAGAAGAACTCACCTGTTCCGCCGGCGACAAAGATCGACGAGACTTTGTGGGTAACGAACCACTCAAGACGAGAGGCGTAGGTAGTGGGATTGAACTGGCCTTTTTCGTCCATATCGGTGATAGGGAAGGAGAGGAGGCCGTCTTCAAGGGAGGCTTTTATTTGGGTGAGGGTAAGTGACATAGGTGTGGTTTAATGGTCAGTAGAATTTCGGTTTTTTGAGTCTTTCCGAGCACGTTTGTGGTTCAGTATTTTTTAGTCAAAGCAAGATTTTTGTCCTTGAGCCGGACGGGCTGTTACTTTTCCTTTCGGTCCCCGCCGGGATGAAAAGTAGGCAAAAATCATAGAAAAATTAACGCACGGCCCGAAAACGCTCAACCGGCCACCATTTTTCGCCCGGCCCTCCTGGGTGGGCGGTACCCAAAACAGTGCCTTTCTTTACCTCCAAGATTTTGGTTCTGATTGTTTTAGATTGGATTTGCTTAGAACTTAGGGCAAAAGACTGCAGCGATTTACGTCAAAGGCCCTGGATTGAACAGCACCAAGTCATTATAAAGCCCAAGCTTGTCAGTGGCTACTTTTTTGGTGCCGCTGGCGACTTCCAATATCAAGTGAAACAGCTCCCAGCCCATTTCCTCAATGGTTTTTTCGCCAAAGGCAATCGGGCCAGCGTTAAAGTCGATCAGGTCGAACCAGCGGTCATTGAGCCTGGAGTTGGAGCTGACCTTGATCACCGGCACCATTGACAAACCGTAAGGCGTGCCACGGCCGGTAATAAAAACGTGCATATTCATGCCCGCTGCCAGCTGGAGCGTGCCGCACACGAAGTCGCTGGCAGGAGTTGCTACAAAGTTCAGCCCTTTGGTTCTGATCTTTTCTCCCGGTGCCACCACGTCCACTATGGGGCTGGTGCCAGATTTGGCAATGGAGCCCAGCGCTTTTTCTACGATATTGCTCAGCCCACCCCGCTTGTTGCCCGGCGACGTATTGGCACTTCGATCCGCCTGACCGGCCCGCAGATAGTCGTCGTACCACTTCATTTCCTTCTTCAGCGCTGCGGCTACCTCTTCGTTCACCGCCCTGGGCATCAGCAGGTGAATGGCGTCACGTACTTCCGTGACTTCGGAGAACATCACCGTTCCTCCGGCTCTTACAATGAGGTCGGAAGCAAAGCCCGCCGCAGGGTTGCCCGTCAGGCCCGAGAAAGCGTCGCTGCCGCCACACTGCATGCCCACTACGAGGTCAGAAGCAGGGCATGTTTCCCGCTTACGTTGGTTCAGTTTCTTCAATTGCTTTTCTGCCATGTCCATAATACCATCTACCATTTCTTGAAAGCCGGTGAAAGCCTCGTCCTGTAGATAGAGAATAGAGCTTTGGTCACCGTTGTCGGACAACAGTCTTTCCGGCCTCAGCTTTTCACAACCAAGCCCTACAATCATCACTTCATCGCCGAAGTTCGGATTTTGTGCAATGTGTCTGATCGTTCTTATCGGAATCATGGCTGCAGGAGCGTCAATGGCGATGCCGCACCCGTAGTTGTGATTGAAGGTGACTACGTCGTCAACGTTGGGGTAGAGAGGAAGCAACTCTTTTTTGATTTTGCTGGTGATGTAGTTGGTCATACCGGCCACACACTGCACACTGATGGTGATGCCCAGCACATTTTTGGTACCCACAGTGCCGTCTGCGTTTTTGAATCCCTGAAAAGTATAACCTGTCAATGGCTCCACTTTTGGCACCGGGTGCGGTGAGAAATGAATATCGTCCAGGTCTGGTGGCTTTGGCATCTCAATATTCGTCTCATTCACCCAGCTTCCAGCCAGTAGAAGCGACTTTGCATAGCCGATCTCCTGTCCGTAACGGATCACTGGATCGCCAGCGTTGATGTTTGCAAGCGCTACTTTATGCCCCATGGGAATGCTTTGGGTAGTCACGATTCCTTCTGGAAGAGGGGCGCCTTTCTCCAGGCCAGAGGGGCTTGAGACAATGCCTACGTTGTCGGTCGGGCTCGTTTTGATGACTATATTATCTGGAGCACTCATGGTCATGTGAATGGAAAAAGGTAAGACAAGATCATAACGGCTACAAAACCGGCCAAGCCCATAACGGTCAGCAAATAGGAGAAAAACCGGATCGTTTCTTTCTCTTCCATGCCTGCCATTTTAGTAATGATCCAGAAAGCACTATCGTTCATCCACGGGAATATTTTGGAGCCACAGCCAATCACTATCGCAAGGTACACCGGATGAAAGCCAAACCCATGCGCACTGCCAAACCCATTCATCACGCCCACGGCTGTTACCATGGCAACGGTGGCCGAGCCTTGCGCAGTTCTTACCACCACGGCGATGAGAAAAGCCAGAGGCAAAATAGCAGCTTGAGAGCCTCCTGCCAGCTCACCGATTTGTACGCCAATGCCTGTTTGCTGTAGCATCTGGCCAAAGGTGCCGCCAGCGCTGGTAATCAAAATGATCATGCCAGCACTCATCAGAGACTCTGAGACATTTTTTTGAAACAGCTTGGCATCTTTTAGCCTCACCCACATCAAAGACAGCGCTATGGTAGCAGAAATGAACAGGGCGATGTTGCTGTCGCCGATGATTTTGAATGTGTGTAGCAGGAAAAGCTGAAATTCGCTGGTGCCTTCAGCGTCCAGATCAATCGTCATTCCGAGGAAGGTATTGCCTGTGATGAGTAAAATAGGTAGCAGGATAGGCAGCAACGATATGGCCAACCCTGGTAGATTCTTGTCCTCAATTTCTGACGTCGCCTTCAAATCCTCCACAGGCATATCTGCCGTGCTCCTCATAGGCAAGTCCCATTTTTTGTTGGCCCACAAGGCATACAAGTAGCCGCAGATGACAGTAATAGCGCCGATAGTCAGACCGGCGATCATCATCACGCCAATGTCCACACCCAGTTCTTTTGCCACATACAGCGGCCCCGGGGTGGGAGGCACCAGCGAGTGGGCCATTACACCACCAGCAATGGCACACATCAGGTAAAGGCTGAACTGCTTCGGATTTCGAATGCCCATCGACTTCACAAGCGGAATCATCAGGTAAAAGACGGTGTCGAAAAAAACAGGAATCCCCAGGACAAAGCTTCCTGAAAGAAAAGCCATCGAAGCATTTTTCTGTCCAATGACATTCATAAGACTGCGGATGATGCGCTCAGCGCCGCCGCTTTTCATGAGAGCGGCACCGATAATGGAGGCCAGCAGAATAAGGATGCCGATTTTGCCTACCGTATTGCCAAAGGCATTGGAGAGGCGGCTGCCAATGGTTTGCACAGATAGCGCCAGGGCACTGGCATCACTCATATTGCTGTGGACGGCGTAGTCGTAAATTTGGGCCTGAGACGTGAGGATGCCGGTGACAAGTGCAGCCAGAAGTAGAGAGAGCAGGGCATGCAAACGCAAGACAATGATGCAGAAGAGGACGACAGCGATGCCAATAAGTACTATTACGAGTGGGCTCATTCCGTGGAGCAGGTATGGGTGTGGTAAGCAGTTTGCCACCGAATCGATCATCCGGATGATAGTTTACCGGGATGGCCAATGCAGTGGAAGGTAATCTATAAAAAGACTTGCAAACTTTAAAATGTGATATCGCTTTGCGGTATAGGATTGATTCAGGAGCCCATGTTTGGTGGTTTTCTGGGATTTGTATCCGGTGCGTGCTATTTTACAGAAAAAACAACCTTTAAAAAAACTCTATCACAATATGCTCACAAAAATACCTGCCGCTTTTGTCCTCAGTTTGGTACTCTTTGGCTGCACAAACGGCCCCGTTGGCGACACCTCTGCATTTCTCAACACTCCCAACCTCGTTGCCTTCTGGACTTTCGGCGAAGAAGCCGGGCAGCAACGGGTGTCGGTGGGAGGAAGCCAAACACACTCGCTATCGGAAGTGGGCGGGCCCATTGCCCGGGCTGATGTGGGGCCTTTTTCAGGCCACTCTGCTTACCTCGATGGGAAACAGTACATGAGCATTCCTTACAATCAAACGGGTGACTTGAATATCTGTGGCCCCGATGCGCAGGTGTCGATGTTTGCCGTGGTGAAAATCTACGACCTCAGGCAAAGTCGCAGCATTGCCGGCATGTGGAGTGAGGGCAAAGGAAAGGACGACGACACCGGCACCCGCCAGTATGCCATGCTCATGAATATGCCTACTTATGGAGGCCCGAAACAACTCGTGCCACACATCTCTGCCGAGGGCGGCGTAACCATGCGGGCCGACAGCACAAAGTTCCCCTGGTGCGCCGACTATGCAGCTACCAAACAGGAAGTGCCCGAGGAGCGCTGGTGTACGCTGGCCTTTACCTATGACGGTGAGTTTATCAAAGCTTATATCGATGGGATACTTGATGAGAGAGCGCCCGACCCTGTTAATGATAAACGAGACGATCCCTATTTCATGCAGGAAGGCCTTGGTGGCGGCAACAGAGGGATGAACCCCTATTACCACGGGCGAGGCATTTTTTGCTACGACCCTGAAATCCATGGCGAAACCAAACCTGGCGGTGGCTCCGACTTCACAGTGGGGGCACGGTACGCTGTAGGCTCCATGCTGGGAGAAGCGACCATTGGCTATTTCGGAGGCCTGGCGGTGTTTGATAGGGCGCTGACTGATGAGGAGGTTTTGAAGCTCCATGAGGCGAGTAATACTACAGCGCTGAGAAAGCTGGACGAAAAGTAATAAGCTTCCTTACAGCCAAAGCCTCCATACCACGCCGACGCTTCCTTTAGGAGCCGACGTGCTTAAAGAAACACTATCTACAGAAGCAATTAAAGAGGTTACTATCTGCGCCTCCACAAATAGTAACCTCTTTAATGCGTTTCGAAGCAAAGCCGACGTGGTCTGATCTACACAGACTACAAAAGTTTTGCTGGACAGTCCAGGTACGCTGCGGTTGCTTGCTACTGTTTGGCTATAAGCTTCGGCTGTTGGGGCAAACTTTTGTAGTTTCCTTCGCAGCCACCGTCATATCCCGTTCCGGAGTGTGTCTCACATGCCGGAACCGCCCTCCAAAAGACAAAGTCGCCTCCAACCCCTCGCTCACTTCGTGAATTTGGTATAAGAAAGCCTATTCGCCATACAGATCATTTTAAAGCACATTATCTCAGTTAACCCAAGTAAAGTGACCGATCTTTGACATATTTGAAGTCATAATCTTTTGCACCGTAGGCCCCCAAATGAATAATATAGCTTTTGTAACCATTGCCACTGGCCCATTTTCCCGAACCTGCAAGGCAGAAGCGTGTCTTGAGTCGCTGTACAGAATAGCAAAATACACCGGGCCGTCGTTTTTGATTACAGATTCGCCTGGCTGCCACGATATCAATGGCATTAGGAAAAATGCAGGCTCGGACAATATCGAGTTGATAGCCGTAGAGAGCTTCTCCAGGAAAATAGATTCTCCAGTCGGCTTCTTAAAACAAAGTGTAGTAGGAGTGCCTGTTTGGGTGCCAAGGTTTATTTCGCCCATGAAGCGACCAAAAGCTAAGTCGCTGAAGGCCGAAGTATTCAATTTGATTGATGATCCGGAAATAGACATTCTTATCTACATTGATGCAGACGCTATTTTTCTGAGAGAGGAGGGGCTGGCTGACTTGCTGCATTTTGCTGCTTCAGGCTGGGACGCCGAGGGAGTTAAGTTCAGGGTCAACCGATTCCCCGACGAGCAGCACCCTGAAAGGAAACTCAACATTCACACGGGGTTTATGATTGTTCATCGGACTCTTTCCAGAAAAGCACTTCAGCATTGGAGCCAAATGATGGCCATTAAGGAGCATTGGGTGAGAAATTTTTCGGATAAGGAAAAATACCTTCGGGCGTATGAGCAGGTGAGAGAGGAGCAGGGGAGTCCGGGGTACATGTCAGTGTTTCCAATACCAAACAATAAATATGAGGTCATTCTCGATCCAGAGAATGACACAGGACTGATTGGCCACATCACCAGCGGGCGTATCAAGCACCACGGAAAAATGAAAATTGAAGAATACCTCTCAAAGCTGGGATTAAAATCTTACCCCGCCGGGTACTACACTCTGCCAGGCATGCCGCAGTGGATGATCAATGTTTTCTATTTTGGATACTTTGGTTACTACAGGAACTATAAAATTGAGAAGGTCTGGAAAGGTATCCGATCAAAATTTAATGGCTGACCGGTATTTGCTGCACAGATAAGGCCTGCATAACATGCCGTCATTCGCTCCTTCGTCGCCATCGGTTTGACGTTGGTGTGGAGAGGGCAGATGTGCATGCACTTCTGCTCTAAAAGGCTGCTTAACAGCTAAAGCCACCAAAGACATCGTCATCTCGAACCGAGGTACGAGGGAGAGATCTCCCAGATGATGGCAGTGTTCTTTAGAGGTTCGGTGCCAGGTCTTGGGGATGCCTCCTTCGCACCTTCACTTGGCTCCATTTCATTTCGCCAAATTGCGGATGCTCAGCATCGGCATGACGTTGTTATTGTGGCTGTAGCTGTGATCCAGCGATGGCTTTGGCTGCACCGCACCGGCGGATTGCCACCACAACACATCCAGCCCCTTCACTTCTTCCCCTCTATATCAATCTTCGCATTCTCATTAATCAGCTTGTCGTTGAGTTGGGTCACTTGCTTGTCTAGCAGGGTTTGGAATTCTGTTTGTACCCGCACCATGCGATCGTTCAGCACGCCTTTTACCTCGGCCTGTTGGTTGGTGGGCTTAAAGTCCACTCCTTTGGCTGTGATGTCGCTGGCCAGGGCTGAGAGCCTGCCGTAGAGCTGCATTGGGGTGCGGAAGGCGTCCTCACGGGCACCAGTCATATGGATGTCGTAGAGCTGACCGGCAATAGCCGTAGCCTGACCCTGCACTGCCATCAGCTCTTTCTGGAGCTTAGCGTTTTTGATTGTGGGGATCATCTCCTCCAGCTCCTTCCTGATCCATTCTATCCTGTCGATCATTTCCACCACGGTGTTCAGGGCGTCACGTAGCTGTAGTGAGAACGCCACCTGCTCCTCAATTTCCTCCTGAGTGCCTTCTGTGGAGGGGTCTTTCAATACGTCGACTGTTTTGATGATTTCCGTATCGCCTACCTTTATCTTCACAAAGTATTGCCCTGGTGCCACCCGTGGCCCAAGTTGACCACCCCACAAGTCCAAATCCCAGGTAACCAGCGGCCGCCAGCCTTCACCATTCATTTCTACCCAGGGTCGGCCTTCCGGCTTTGTTCGTAGCTTGGGCTTGAAGGTGGGCTCGTAGCGCAAGTCCCACATGGTGCGATTGATGCCTGCCGACTGCTTGCCTTTCAAGGTGCGGATCACTTCCTGCTGCTCGTTGAGGATGGTGATCACTACCGGCTGTTCCACAGAGTCCTTCAGGTAATAGTTCACAGCCACACCATAGGCCGGGTTTTGCCCCGAGTTCAGGCTAGGCCCATCGGTCTTGATCGCTTCTTTCTCCTGAAAGCGGTAGGCTTTGCGCAAGTCAAATGCATGCACTGCCGTCGCCTGCACCTCTTCGGAAAGCTGCCGGATGGGGGAGATGTCGTCCATGATATAGTACCCACGGCCGTAGGTGGCCACCACAAGGTCGTCGAAGTTTTCCTGAATGGCCAGCCAATACACGGGCGCCGGAGGCAGGTTGTTTTGAAGCGGCAGCCAGGTTGCACCATCGTTAGGCGAGTAATACACCCCATTGTCGGTGCCGGCAAACAGCAGGCCCTGCTTCTTCGGGTCTTCTTTTACCACGTGCGCAAAGCTCAGGATGGATTTCGGAATGCCGTCGCTGATCTTCTTCCACGTTTTGCCATAGTCAGCCGTTTTGAAGATATACGGATCAAAATCCGCCATTTGATGCAGATCGATGGTGATGTAGGCGGTGCCCGCATGGTAGCGGGACGGCTCGATATTGGAAATGGTACCCCAGGGAGCCACGGGAACGTTTTTGCTCACGTTCGTCCATGTTTTGCCGCCGTCTTGTGTCAGCTGCACTTGTCCGTCGTTGCTGCCCGTCCAGATCAGGTCTTTTTGTATGGGCGACTCTTCCACGGCAAACAGCGTAGCCCCATCAAAGGTCATCAGGTTGTCGATGGCAATGCCGCCGGAGTTCTGCTGGTGGGTTTTGTCGTTCAGCGTCAGGTCGGGGCTGATCAGCTGCCAGCTCTGGCCACCGTCGTCGGACTGGTGCACATACTGGCTGCCCACGTACACCCGGTGGGGCGTGTGGGGAGAGAAGCTCAGCGGGAAGTTCCAGTGCCAGCGGTACTTCAGGTCGGCGGGTTTCCAGCCATAGCCGGCTTCTGGCCACACCCTCACCTCACGGGCGTGCCCGGTGCGCATATCAAATCGCTGCAGGCCACCATCGTAGCAGCCCGACCAGATGATATTATTGTCGAACGGATCAGGCTTGGCAAATCCACTTTCGCAGCCACCCACGCCCTGCCACAAGCCGAGCGGGATATAGCCCTGCAAGCTGTTGCTCGGCCCTCGGTAAGAGTAGCCATCCTGCCTGTTGCCGTACACGAAATAGGGAGCGTTGTTGTCGACAGCCACGTGGTACATCTGCGCAATGGGCAGCACCACCCGCTGGAAGGTTTTGCCGTGGTTTAGACTGATGCTGGCGCAGCCATCGTGGGCCACCAGCATGCGGTCGGCGTTGGTGGGGTCAATCCACATGTCGTGGTTGTCGCCACCACCACGGGGAGGGCGCTTCTCCAGCGTTTTGCCACCATCGAGCGACTGCGCAAAGCGAACGCTGAGGAAATAAATTTCATTTTCATTGGCAGGAGAAACCGCTATGCGGGTGTAGTACGGTGCCCGCTCCGCCATGTCGTGGTGGTTGCTGACGAGTGTCCAGCTTTCACCGGCGTTTTCAGTGCTGTACAGCGCAGGGCTTTTGTCCTCGAACAGGGCGTAGACTTTGTTGGGATTGCCGGGTGCTACGGCAACCGCCGTTTTGCCGACTGGATGGTCTTTGCCTCCCGGCAAGCCTTTCTCCCTCATGGGCTTCCAGGTTTCACCACCGTCGGTGGACTTGTAAATGCCACCGCCAGCACCGCCGCTGCGAAGGCCCCAGGTATTGATATGGATCGACCACATGGCTGCATAGAGCACGTTGGGGTTGGTAGGATCCATGCTCAGGTCTGCAGCGCCGGTGTTTTCATCCACAAACAGCACTTTTACCCACGACTTACCACCGTCTTTGGTGCGATAAATGCCCCGCTCTTGCTGTGGGCCGTAGGTATGACCCAGCGCTGCTGCAAACACTATGTCGGGATTAGTGGGATGCACGATTACCCGGCCAATGCGGGCGGTTTTTGCTAGTCCCATGTTGGTCCACGACTTGCCTGCGTCGGTCGATTTGTAGATGCCGTTGCCAATGGAGTGGGCCGGACGGATGAGGAAGGTTTCGCCAGTGCCTGCCCAGACCGTAGAGGGTTCCGACGGAGCCAGGGCCAGGGAACCAATCGACGAGACGTTCTGATCGTCGAAGATGGGATCCCAGGACACGCCGCCGTCTTCCGTTTTCCAGACACCCCCTGAAGCAGCGCCAATGTAGTTAACCATGGGGTTGCCTGGCTCACCCACAATGGCAATGGCCCTGTTGCCCTCGGGGCCAATGAAGCGGTACGACAGGTCGTCAAAGACCTTTGAGTCGACCTGGCTAAATGATAGGAGGGGGAGGAGCAGACATGCGGCTACGCCGGTCAGGCATTTGGAAACAATTGAGTTCATCTGTTTGGCTTAGGTTGTAAACCTAATTCTACTCAATTGGCTGGAATGTGGAAAGAAGATTTAGGTGATCGGTGAATTAAAGAGGTTACTCTCTGCAGCAGCGCAGAGAGTAACCTCTTTAATTCAGGGCAGAGAGTGGTGTCGTTGACTCTGGCGAGGGTGAGTCTTTTTTTGCACTAAAGGGAGATACCTACACCAATATAGACTGATTCAGGTATTGAAACTCCCGTTCTGAATATAAAATCGCCTGCCGGTTTTTGGAAGCGGTAACCCATGGTGGCAGTCACAGGTAGTCTACCTTCAAAATCTCCTTTTAAAAACCAATTTGGCCCTGCACCTAGCTCGAAATGATTGTTTTTCTTACCCGTTAAGATGCCGTATTGGGCAAGCACGTATCGTCCACCACCTCCCCAACTCGAGTAGACTCCGTATCCGACTTTGACAAAAGATGTAACAACTTTTTTTTGCCCCAGTATTCTTTCATAATAGGCTGTGGCAGTAAGGTAGAAGGGGACGATGCCAGCAGCTCCATAAAACCCATTTTTATTCAAGCCTACATCTTGTGTTTGGTCTTCCTGCGCATACACGGATTGAATGCAGCACAGTAAAAATGCGGTAGCTAACAATAGGTTATTTTTGATGCGTTTCATTAGGCTTTGGTCTACAGTTGTTACCGATATTTTTAGCCAAAAAATTGACGTAGGGTGGTCAAATGCTCGTTAACTTACCATTTTTATTACACAGTATCAATCATTATGATCAACGTTTATGCAGATAGTAGTGGTTTTATTCAGCGTTTCTGAACATAGTCACGTCCTTAGGTCAAGCGTCTTGGTGGAACAGGCATCATTCAAGCCGATAAACTGTAAAAACTTCTTAACTTGACTGCATTGCACCAGTGCCAGTGCAATAGATAGTAGCGACTACCTGAAAAAAAACCTGATGAAAAACCGCCTTTGGGCTCTTCCCACAAGAAAATATACTTTTAATAGTGCATGTGCAAATCCTGAGCGCAGGATGGGATAGGCAGCGCAGAAGCACACTGGTGGATCTAATCCCTCATCGGTCGTCTGCTCTCTATTAGCAGCTCCCCATTGCATCCGGTATTCCTTTTATGCCTTCACCATTGCTGAATAATGATACATACCTGGTGATCCCTCAGTGCAAATTCTTTTGCTCCCCAGGGACGAAGCGTTACTTTGCTGAGGTTTGGATGCAGAAACTCGGGATGTGAGGCGCTTACCTTTTTGTATACTTCATCAATATTTTCCGTCACGAGCCTGAACTCAGGGTTATGTTCCTTTGCCAGCTCTTTATGTTCAAAAAGGAGCATTTGCAACTCTCCCTGTTTGATCACACAAAACGGATCTTTTGATTTGAATTCTTCGTGGCCGATACTGAATTCAAGACAATCAACAAACATTTTTAATCCGTCTTTGATGTCTTGATAGTAGACATTGGGAACTAACCTGGTAAAACTCATAACTCAATTTTGCAGTGATTTACGAAAACATCCTGAGCAAAGATGTCCTTTATTTTTGTTAGTCACGCTTGATTGCAATCAAGAAATGTATTCACTGTTCCCCGTGAGGGCATCGCAGCGGGTAGAATGGATGATATACTCAGACTACAAAAGTTTTGCCGGATGGCCCCGGTGCGCTGCCGTTACTATGGTGGGATCACTAGCTGCGGCTGTTGGAGCAAGCTTTTGTAGTCTTCTCTGCCGCCACCCTCACGTCCCGTTCCGGAGTGCTTCTCCCAGGTCGTTCTGGAGTGTGTCTCACACCCCCGTTTCCGGAGTGTGTCTCACACGCCGGAACCACCCCCACCAAAAAAGAGGCACCGTTGCCAGTGCCTCTTTTCCGTATACAAGTATTATTCACTTTCTTGTTCCTGCGGCACCTTGCCGTTCGACTGCGTCATAACTACAGGCTGGCTCCCTGGCTGAGCATTACCTTTCGGGCCGGTGCCCTGGTGGTTGTACCGGCCAATCCATGTATTCAATTGTCAAATCTTAATGTTTAATTTATTAAACTAAAATAGATATATTTGTTCATTATATTAAACATTATGGATAAGAAGAGCGCTATTTTACTTCCTAAAACACGTCGAATTCTTGAAACCGTTGGTGAACAAATAAAGCTGGCCAGACTGAGACGCAAGCTCAGTGGAGAAATGGTGGCAGAGCGTGCAGGAATCGGAAGAAATACACTGATTTCTATAGAACAAGGAAGGCCTTCCGTGAGTATCGGACACTACCTGAATGTGTTGAAGGTACTGGGACTGGAAGCCGATTTTTTAACCCTTGCAAAAGATGACCTTTTGGGAAGAAAATTGCAGGATGCTCAATTAACCACAAAAGAACGGGCACCGAAGAAGAAATAGCCATGGCAAAAAGAGAAATATATGTTTTTGCAGACTTGCAAGAGGTGAATGGCCCAATTCTAATGGGCATGTTGACGTCAGAAATGCTAAGAGGAAAAGAAATTTTCTCCTTTGAGTATGATAAGACCTGGTTGTCATCAGGCTTCGCACAAACACTTGACCCCGATCTGCAACTTTATCCGGGTCCTCAGTACCTGAATGATGATAGTAAATTCAATTTTGGGTTGTTTCTGGACTCCTCACCGGACCGCTGGGGGCGAGTGCTCATGCAGCGAAGGGAGGCAGCGGAGGCGAGATGGCAAGAACGAAAACCCATCAAACTTTTTGAAACAGATTATCTGCTGGGTGTTTATGATGGTCATAGAATGGGGGCACTGAGGTTCAAACTCGAACCAGACGGGCCGTTTTTAAATAGTGATGAACGTCAGGCAAGCCCGCCCTGGACGTCCATTCGGGAGCTTGAACAAATTAGCTTAAGACTTGAAGAGGAGGGAGCCATCGACCACCCCGACTACCGGCAGTGGTTAAACATGCTGGTAAACCCTGGGTCGTCGTTAGGCGGGGCACGCCCCAAAGCAAGTGTTTTGGACGCTGACAGCAACCTGTGGATTGCTAAATTCCCCAGCAAGAACGATGAAGGCGATATGGGGGCCTGGGAAATGGTCACCTACGAACTTGCTGTTGCAGCCGGTGTCCACATGGCTGAGTGCCAGGCTAGAAAATTTACCAGCGATTACCACACATTCATCACAAAAAGATTTGATCGAACCAACGATGGCAGGCGATTACATTTCACATCGGCGATGACACAGCTTGGCTACACCGATGGCACCGATGCAGCCAGTGGCGTTAGTTATCTTGAGTTAGTAGACTTTCTTATGAGCAATGGGGCCAATGTAGAGGAAGACCTGCCTCAGCTATGGCGAAGGATCGTCTTCAGTATTTGTGTTTCTAATACCGACGATCACCTGAGAAACCATGGTTTCCTGCTGTCGAATGATGGTTGGCATTTATCTCCCGCCTATGACATCAACCCGAACGAAAGTGGAACTGGGTTGAAATTAAATATCTCCGAATACGACAATGCACTGGAGCTCGGTCTTGCCATGGAGGTTCATACCTACTTTCGCCTGGATGAGGCAAGGGCATTGGAAATCATTGAGCAGGTGAAAAGTGCGGTAGGCAAATGGAGGGAGGTGGCAACAAAATATGGCATCTCAAAATCGAGCCAGGAATTGAAGGCTATGGCGTTCCAGGTGGTAAAGTGATTGGTAGAGGGCTGTAGTTCGAATTTGCTATTTATGAGGGAGTTTCCGTCACCAATGCGGCAGCCAAATCCAAATAGGGAAAACGTCCGCTGTGTTCCCGGGCTGATGCTCGGTAAAGGACAAGCCGTTGCGGGAGTGCAGTAAGAAATTTTTAGATAGGGGAAAGGCAAAACCCCGGTGTTCCGATCCCTCTTAGGTAACTGCCGGATAACCAGCTTCCATAGCCACCCTCACTTGCAACGCTTGGCCAACACGATGAAAGGAGGTTACTCTCTGAGGAAGGGCAGATAGTAACCTCTTTAATGCTCCGGGCCTGGCAGCGTTTTTGGAAGGGCTTATTGGCATTGGGTGCTCAGACTCAGAGGTACGAGTTGCAAACTCGCACCAGCCTGCGTTCTGGCTAGGGACTGCTAGGCCTAGGTTTTTTTTGTCGTTTATTTGAGTACCAACTGCTGATCATATAGAAGGATTCCCATAATAACATTAATGACCAAATACTAAAAAGAAAATATTCTATTAGTCGCCTTCCTTCGCTTATTCCACCCATATGATGATTAATTGATTCGTTAACATCCACCTTTAAGACCATTAAGAAACACCACGCAGTTGGTATTAGACTGATCTTTAGATATCCAATAAGGCTATGTGGTTTAAAAATTCTAATGCCGATATCCAATGGAAATTTCAGAAGTACAATAATAAACAGTCCAATAGATATGAAACCTATGACTTTGTTATCGTATGTTTTTGAGATGGATGCAATTATTATACATATTATAAGGGATACGATATATATGAAGACCGACTTAAGGTATATTCTGAAGCGTGTGGAAAAGTTCAATTTAGTTGTCTTAAGTTGCCTTTAACCAATTCGGCATGGCCAATAGCCAAACCCATTTTACATGGCTTACAATTTAGCAAATACTTTAACAGAATAGGGTGAAAGTTGGGGAAGCTCGGGGTTATTGCCCTTCCTCAATCCGATTCACTGCCATTTCCAGGGGAATCCCTCGCTCGTTCCTCACAATCGGGATGACGTTGGTGTGGTAAGGGTGGTGGTGCTCGTGTTTTGTGTAGTACTGCCGCTACCCACACAAAGCCACCATAGCAGCCGTCATTTCGCAGCGCAGCGGAGCCGACGTGGAACGGAATCCCCCTGACCTGGCACTGTATTTTAATTCTTTTCCTATCTTTTCCTATCTTGATCTAATGGAAAAAGGAGGTGCCGTTTACATCATGACCAACGTGCACCACACAGTATTTTACACTGGTGTCACCTCGGACTTGATTGACAGAGTCCACAAGCACAAGACGAAGTTTTATCCAAAAAGCTTTACATCAAGATATAACATTGTAAAGTTGGTCTACTTCGAGCTATTTCATTCTATTGAGGAGGCTATTGCCAGAGAAAAGGAAGTGAAAAAACTTCGGAGGGAAAAGAAGGTGGCTCTTATTGAATCGATGAACCCGGAGTGGAGGGACTTGTTTGATACACTGGAGTAAAAAGGATGGCTAACAGCTAAATTCCCCATAGCAGCCGTCACTTCGCTCCTTAGTCGCAGGGGTAGCCGTGATCGTGCTTTGGGTAGAACCGCCTCTGCCCGCACAAAGCACCCATAACAGCCGTCATTTCGCAGCGCAGCGGAGAAATCCCCATGAACTACAGCTGAGAACCGATACAGTGCCTTATCCGTTTTAGTGCCATCATCATGGGGATGCCTCCCTCGTACCTCGGAATCGGCATGACGTTGGCTTTGAAAGTGTAGCAGTGCAGCTGTTGTAGCGCACTTTTGTAATCTCCTTCACCACCCCCCTACCACCAATCCACTTTCCCCCTTGATTCGTCAATAATTCTTGCTAAGATGCGTCATATCGCCTGTGCCGCAGCGCCCCTCGTCAACCTCACAGGGTCGGCATTGACGATAAATTGAAAAACTGTCATTAACCATTGTTACCATGTTGAAAAAAGCCTTTGTCATCGCACTTGCGCTAGTTGTCGCCAGCTGGTGCTGCGCTCCCCAAGCCATTGCCCAAACCACCAACAATGCCGCCCTGGCCGAGGCCGCGGCGGGCCTGAAGCTCCGTGGCATTGGCCCGGCGCTGATGGCCGGCCGTATTGCTGATATTGCCGTGAGTACTGCCGACCCCAGCATCTGGTATGTGGCCGTGGGCTCCGGCGGCCTTTGGAAAACCACCAACCGGGGCACTTCCTGGCAGCCCGTGTTCGACGAGCAGCCCTCTTATTCCATCGGCTCAGTCACCATCGACCCCAACAACCCCGATGTGGTGTGGGTAGGCACCGGAGAAAATGTGAGTGGCCGCCACATGGGCTGGGGCAGTGGTGTGTACCGCAGCGGCGATGGCGGCAAAACCTGGCAAGCCATGGGGCTGCCAGCATCAGAGCATATAGGCAAAATACTGATCGACCCCCGCAATAGCCATGTGGCTTACGTAGCGGCGGAGGGCCCTCTGTGGTCGGCTGGCGGCGACCGTGGCCTCTACAAAACCACTGACGATGGCAAAACCTGGAACCTGGTGCTGCCCATTGATGAAAACACGGGCGTGACGGATGTGGAATTTGATCCGTCCAATCCCGACGTGCTGTACGCCGCTGCCTATCAGCGTCGTCGCCATGTGTGGTCGTTGCTGGCAGGCGGGCCTAAGTCTGGCATTTACAAATCCAGCGATGGTGGTGCTTCCTGGCGCCGCATGGCCACCGGGCTCCCCAAAGGAGACATGGGCAAAATAGGCCTGGCAGTAACACCTGCCAACCCGCAGCTGGTATACGCCACCATTGAAGCTGCCGACAACGAAAAGGGCTTTTACCGCTCTGCCGACAAAGGCGAAAGCTGGGAAAAGCGCAACAGCTACATATCGGGCGGCACAGGCCCGCACTATTACCAGGAGATTGAGGCCTCGCCTGTGAATGCCGACCTGGTCTACCAAATGGATGTGTTCCTGCACGTGACGAGGGATGGAGGCAAAACATTTGACTACCTGGGCACCGGCCGTGAAAAGCACAGCGACAACCATGCACTGTGGATCGACCCTGCCGATGGTGAACACCTGCTGGCTGGCTGCGATGCGGGATTGTATGAGACTTACGACGAAGGCACCACCTGGAGGCATTTCCCTAACATGCCCGTGTCACAGTTCTACAAGCTCTCGCTCGACAATGCAGAGCCGTTCTACAATATCGTGGGGGGAGCGCAGGACCTGGGCTCGCTCATTGGGCCGTCTCGCACCACCAATGTGGAGGGTGTGCGCAACCAGGACTGGTATGTGCCGCTCGGCGCCGATGGCTATGACAATGCCGTGGATCCCGATGATTCGAATATTGTGTATGTGGAAATTCAGGAGGGCAGCCTGAAGCGCCTGGATCGCCGCAGCGAAGAAACTATCGATATTCAGCCCCAGCCTGCTCCCGGCGATGCGCCTGAGCGTTGGAACTGGGATGCGCCTATTCTCATCAGTCCGCACAAGGGCTCCCGCCTCTACTACGGCTCGCAGCGGGTATGGCGCAGCGACGACCGTGGCGACTCGTGGACGCCCATCAGCCCCGACCTGACCACCAACCGCAACCGCTACGAGCTGCAGCTGATGGGCAGGGTGTGGAGCGCCGATGCCCTTTACGACAACGGGGCCATGTCGAAATACGCTACGCTGACGTCAATTGCCGAGTCGCCCCTGAAAGAGGGACTGCTCTACACCGGCTCCGACGATGGCCTGATACAGGTGAGCGAAGACGACGGACAAAACTGGCGCAAGAGTGCCGCCCTGCCCAAGGTGCCTTTGCTGTCCTTTATCAACGACATAGAAGCGAGCAGCCACGAGGCCAATACCCTGTTTGCCGTGGCCGACGCTCATAAGTTTGGAGACTTCAGCCCTTACCTGTTCATCAGCACCGACCGGGGGCGCAGCTGGCGATCTATTGCCAGCGACCTGCCCATGGGCACCATTGTGTGGGTGATCAAACAAGACCCTGTCGATCCCAATCTGCTGTTCATTGGCACGGAGTACGGCATCTATTTTTCTGTGAACAAGGGAACGAACTGGATCAGGCTGAAGAACGGCATGCCCACCATTCCGGTGCGGGACATTGAGCTGCACAAGCGTGACAACGATCTGGTGGCCGCTACTTTCGGGCGGGGTTTCTATGTCCTCGACGACTACACGCCGCTGAGAAACCTGAACCAGGCAGTGAGCCTGAACGACGCTACCTTGTTTGCCGTGAGAGATGCCTGGTGGTATGTGCCAAGCGTGCCCATGCAGGCCAAAGGCATGCCAACACTGGGCACTACCAGCTTCAGAGCGGCCAACCCTCCGTTTGGCGCTGTATTTACTTACTACCTGAACGACGTGCCACAGACCCTGAAAGCGCAACGCCAGGCTGCGGAGAAGACCCTGAACGAAAAGAATGCCAGTGTGCCCTTCCCTGGCTGGGAGCGGCTGCTGGAGGAGTCGAATGAAAAAGCGCCTCAGGCCATGCTGCTTGTGAGCGATGAAAGCGGGCAGCCCGTCCGCTGGATCAAAGGAGCCACGGCCAAAGGCTTGCACCGGGTAAGCTGGGACCTGCGGTTTCCCGCTCCTGACCCCATCGACCTGCGGCAGCCCGATTTTGTGCCACCCTGGGCGGGCGATGCACAGGGGCCGTTTGCGGCACCCGGGAAGTACCGTGTGGCGCTGTACGTGTTCCACAACGGCGTGATGGAGGCCAAAGGGGCGCCACAGTCTTTCACTGTGAAGCCCGTGCCTACGGCACCGAAAGGCACTGACTTTAAGATGGTGGCAGCCTTTCAGCAAAAGACCAGCGAGCTTTCCCGGCAAATATCAGGGGCTGCCAGTCAGCTGGGTGAAGCAGGGGAGAAGCTGCGCTACATGAGGGCAGCACTGATGGAAACGCCCCAGGCAAAACAGGAGCTGTTTGCCATGCAAAATGACCTGGAGAAAGAGCTGGCTGCCCTGCACACCCTTCTAACAGGTGACCGCATCCGGGGCGGCATGAACGAATCGACGGTACCGTCGATCATGAGCAGAGTAGGGCAGGTGGCTTACGGGCATTGGGATACCCGGCAAACGCCCACGGTAACGCAGCAGCGAAACATCGACATTGCCACCACCGACTTTAGCCAGTTCAAAGGAGATATGGCTGCTTACCTCAGTAAGCTATCGCAATACGAAGCGGCGCTTGAGGCGGCAGGGGCGCCCTGGACGCCGGGGAGAAAATTTGAGTAGGACAGTCGGATGTTCGGACAATCAGATAGTCTGAGTCGCACGGCAGGCGTCGGTACGGCGAGTGGCATTTGCGGTGGGGCCGTCAGACGCCGGAATGTTTGAGAATTGGGAGAGGGAGAAGTGCGAAAGTTAAAAGTTTATGAGAGGGAATAGAGTAGAAGGTGGAGGGTAGTGTTAGAAAGAACGCTGTTTCTCGTGCAATGCATGGGTGCTTTATTCTTTAAGGTTTCAAGAGTTTCAAAGCCCTGAAAGGGCGGCATAAATCAGGAGGGTGGTGAAGCTCCATCCTGGAGGTGGTCAGTAACCCTGACAGGGTTTTGAACGGGTACTGATGAGGCAATTAAAGAGGTTACTATCTGCGGAAGCGCAGATAGTAACCTCTTTAATGCGTTTCGTAGTGTAGCCAACTTGGAGGGGAATCGCTACGATTGGCAGGAGGGATACCATCCCTCACTCGAAGTGGCTCCGATGCAGCTGGCAGTAGTACCTCTGACATGGCAGGTATCCCTTCCCAGAGAAAGCTCACCAGCATTCAGAAGTATGGTTTCATGAATAGTTCCAGCCCTAGTTATCGTAGAGGTCGGGAGTCACAAGAACCTTAAATAGAAATTCTCCGTTTTTGTCCTTGTAGTAGTACCCCATTGTCGTCTTGTTGTCCCTGTTAATTTTCATATCAGGGTTTGATTTGACATTGTTAATCAATATTGGCTTCAAGTAGTTTTCCAGCTGACTGGCGTCCGTTGAGGCTTTCTCCATATTCACCAGGGTGTAATTGTACTGGAAAACATTTTCAGGCAAAGCGACGGCATTGTCCAATCTGGTTTCCTGGTCGACCATCATTGGGCACGATTTATTTATCTCGCTTGCTGCAGACATCATTTGTTGATCGTAGGAAGGTGCTTTAAAGAAAAATTGCTGCACTAAAATCATCGTTAGTCCACCTGCCACAATTCCAATTAACGCTGGAATGTTTTTCTTTTTTTTCTCTGGCTCTTGCATCTTTTAGTTTGTTTGAACGGGAACCCTTGCTCATTTTTAGCTTCCTGCCTTGTTTTCGTTCGAAAAATACCTAAAATAATCTAATAAATAACACGTCTATTTCCAGAGGGATACAGAGTTTCGAAAGAAGGAGAATAGTTTGCTAGAGGCAAGAGTACAAGGGTTCTCCATCTCGGCTTTAGTACCATGGTAATTCCCGAATGTACTTTCACAAATACGAGACTTTTGGCGCTGGTGTGTGAAGACGCCCACCAGAACGACAGTTGACGTACCACCCAAGCCTCATAACAATCGCTTAAACTCCCCACCAATCGCTCCTCTGAATTCCCAACCCGACCGCTCGTCAATTTAATCCGCTTTTTTCGTACCTTATGTAAGTGATTACTATGGTTACGTCGTCTTACTGTAGCAGGCGAACCGCATGCTCAATGCAGGTTGCAAGCCTGGTTGAAACAATGAAAACTAATAGTCCTACTTAAATAATAAATCAATGGAAAAAGAACCGACAAGAAGAGAGTTTATAAAGAAAACCGCCGTGGCCGGGTCGGTGGCCTTTGCGCTGCCCACTATCATGCCATCAAGTGTTTTTGGTGCTAACGACCGTATCAACGCCGCTGTTTTAGGTGTAAATGGCCGAGGCAAGAGCCATATCAAAAGCTTTATGGTGCAGGACAATGTGCAGATTACCCATCTGTGCGATCCTGACATGCCTCTTCTGAAAAAGCGCCAGGCTGAGTTCAAAGAAACTTATAAGAAAGACGTACTCCTTGAGCAGGACGTTCGCAAGATCATCGACAACAAGGACATTGATGTGATCAGTATCGCCATGCCCAACCACTGGCATGCGCTGGCCACAATCTGGGCATGCCAGGCTGGCAAGGATGTGTATGTGGAGAAGCCAGGTTCTCACAATATTTGGGAAGGTCGCAAAATGGTAGAAGCAGCACATAAGTACGACAGAATTGTGCAGCATGGTGTGCAGCTGAGAAGCTCACCAGCCATCAACAAAGCCATTGATCTGATGCGCAACGGCTATCTCGGCAAGGTATATATGTCACGTGGGCTTGTTTTCCGCTGGAGGCCAAGCATCGGCGATCAGGGATTCTCTCCGGTACCCGAAGGCCTTGACTACGACCTGTGGACTGGCCCGGCGGGCAAGCGTGCCTTCACCAAAAATCTTGTACACTACAACTGGCACTGGGCATGGGACTACGGCAATGGAGACGTTGGCAACCAGGGTATTCACGAAACCGACCTTTGCATGTGGGGACTGGACGTGGGACTACCCACCAAAATCACCTCTATGGGCGGCAAATTCCTTTGGGATGATGCCAAAGAGGTGCCTGAAGTACTTACATCGATCTATAATTACCCTGAAGAAGGAAAGATCATCCAGTTTGAAGTGCGCCCATGGTGTACCAATACTGAAGATGGTGCTACAGTGGGCAACATCTTCTACGGTGAAAAGGGCATCCTTGTGGTGGATGGCTATGATAAGTTCAAGACCTACATGGGCCAGGACAGAACACTGGGCGAGTCAGGCGATGATGGCATGGCATCAGGCACTGGCATGGATCGTGGCGACGGCGGCACCGACGGACACTTCAAGAACTTCATTGAGGCGGTACGCAAGCGTGACAGGTCTGTGCAAAACGGTCCTGTAGAAACAGCCCACCTTGCTTCAGGACTGGCGCACCTTGGTAATATTGCCTACAGGCTGGACCGTGTGCTAACGTTCAATCCAAGCTCTGAAACTTTCGTTAACGACCCTGAAGCTGATAAAATGCTTAAGCGCAATTACAGAAAGGGATTTGAAGTTCCTGAGATCGTGTAACTGAAGAGTACAAATGGAACATCGTAACAACATGAATAAGTCACGTCGTGATTTTATTCAAAAAAGTGTTATTGCCGGGGTGGGTCTGTCGTTGATAGACCCACTTATGGTAAGTGCGTTCGCCAAAAAGTCGAAAATGAAGCTTGGTCTGGTGACCTACCAATGGGGGAAAGACTGGGATTTGCCCACTCTCATTGCCAACTGCGAGAAGACTGGCCTATTGGGGGTAGAGTTGCGCACCGAACATGCTCATGGAGTAGAAACCAGCCTTTCTGCCAGTCAGAGGGCAGAGGTGAAAAAACGCTTTGCCGACAGTCCGGTGGAGTGCCTCGGTTATGGTTCTAATTTCGACTATCACCATGCCGATCAGGCAAGAGTTCGCAAGAACATTGAAGGCACCAAGCAATACCTTCAGCTATGCAAGGACATCGGATCCACTGGCATCAAGGTGAAGCCCAATGGTTTCCCTAACAGTGTGTCTAAAGAAAAGACCATTGCCCAGATAGCGGCTTCGTTTAATGAGTGTGGCAAATACGCTTCCGACCTCGGGCTGGTGGTGCGGGTGGAAGTTCACGGCGAGGGAACCCAGGAGTTGCCCAACATGAAAGCCATCTTTGAGCAGGTAACCGAAAAAAGCGTGAAGATGTGCTGGAACTGCAACGACCAGGATCTGTGGGAACCAGGGTTGGAAGCCAACTTCAATTCTGTGAAGAAGTGGTTTGGCGATACCGTGCACATCAGAGAGCTGAATGTGGGTGAATACCCCTATCAGCAGCTCATGACTATGTTCAATGCCATAAAGTACGATGGCTGGCTGCTGCTTGAAGCCCGCACAGAACCTGCCGACAGGGTAGCTGCCATGAAGGAGCAGTTGCAGATATTTAATAAGATGGTCGGGAATAGCTAAGACTGATTTTTGTTCCGGCGGGTGTCTTCACACGCCGGGATTTATTCCCCCAGAGTTTCTCGTAGAGGACTCTGAGCAAGGTTTGTCTATGTTTCGCAAAGCGGGTGAAGACATGTTGTCAGCTCTCAGACTACAAAAGTTTGGTCAAACAGCTTCCGCTGGCTAGCGAACTGAAATGCGGGGAACGGCTGGATCCCGGCGATCCGGTGAAACTTTTGTAATCTTTTCTTCCTGCCGATACGAATTATCTAACTGCCACCTTTTGAGCCGGAGCAAACTGGGAAATAATAGCTTTCACCTCTTTGGCTTCCTCTGTTCTGCCTAATGCCTCCAGGGCAGCTACCTTCCCACGCAGGGCTTTGTTACGATTTTTCCGGTTGCTCAACGACTGGTTGAACTGCGTCAATGCCTCTTCAGGTCTGTTTTGGGCCAGCAGCCAATCGCCGTATTGTTCAAAAGACGGGTAGGCGATGAAGGGAGGCCCCGAATCGTAGGAGCACTCGCTTTCCAGCTGGGTTGCTTGGGTGAGGTGGTCTTCTGTTAATACATTGTCACCTTTTAGCTGTGCCAGCAGCGCTTCCATTTGGTGAATCACTACCTGTGTTTTTTTCAGCCCTTCTTTGGTAGGTGCATACCTGGTGGGCCCGGCACTGCACATGGCTATGCCCTCGTCATTTACCAACAGGCTGGCTTTGCCGAGCTGGCGGTTAAGTCCGTCAATTTCCAGTTGCAAGCCTGTGGCGTCTTTTTCGTCGAAGGCCAGCATGCCATTAAAGAAATGCATCGCCGATTTCTCGGGAAGCCCAAGCTGTGAGTAGTCTACCTGCTGGGGTGTTAGCTCCTCCGGCCAGTATCCGGCCTCAATGCGTTGTTCGTTTTGCATGGTAATCAAATAGCTCTTCGAGGCAGTGGAATCTTGATGGTAAGCAATGATCTCAGCCAATAGATCGGCAGCTTTTTGATACTCGCCAGTCTGCAGGTAGCCATAGTGCAGCCAGGCCATGGCATGATAGCCTCTTTCCTTACCGCCAAGTCCTTTTGCTTCCATCCGGTGTAAGCTCGCCTGGTAGGAAGCAATGTTGGAGCTCACTACCTTGTCCCACATGCCAAGGGCCACGTAGATATGCGATGGCATGTGCAAAGCGTGGGAGGCGTCCGGTGCCACGGTTGCATATTTGTCGGCTGCTGTGAGGGCAATCTGTGCGTATTCAGGATCGTCGTTGGCGTGAATCATGTAGTGCAAAGCACCCGGGTGGGTGGGATTTTCTGCGATAATTCCTGCGGCCACCTCGGCGGACTTGTTGAGATTGTCCTGATTGGTGTAGCCGGCCCACATCAGGCCCAGGGCGTAGAAAGCAGCTACTTCCTGGTTGTCAGGATTGGCAGCATACACCTCAGCCATGTGATCGGCATAGCGCTGATTGCGTTCGTCGAGCTCGCCCTCTCCGTAAAGGATTTCTACACCTTCCCAGAAGGCTGCCTCCAGCTGATTCTCAGCTTTGCTCATCCTGGCTTCCCTGGTTTCGCCAACAGCCTGAATGACTTTGCGCCCTGCCTCGACATCTTGCAGCCCCCACAGTGCTCGGTAGTGAGTCATGGCCAGGCCCCAGTGAGCCATGAGCTCGTCAGGATCGGCCTCAATGGCTTTCTGGAAGGCCTCGTTCGCATCGTCATATTCGAAGCTATGCAGAAGCAAAAGTCCCTGGTCAAAGTGCTCTGTCGCTTGCTCTGAGATAGAGAAGCTGTGTTGCAGATTGCCCAGATGAGTGTCTTCACCTGTGGTCGTCTTTTGCGTGCAGGATGCTGAAGCAATGACGAAAAGTAAGAGTGTCAGGGAATTAACGGCAGGATTTTTCATAAGATGAAGGTACTGAAAAAAACGCATGTTAAGTAAATGATGTGCCTGGTGCAGCTACGGAGCGACAGGTGGCCGTCTACTTGTGCACAGATAATACTGCCCCCGGTAAATGCATTACTTTATCGTGCAGGCAAAATCATCTGGTTGCCAGTAGACTTTGCCATTTTTGAGTTTATCAGGCTCAATATCATCCCCAAGGGTTCCAATTGCCTTGCCTAAACAGTTGCGGACTTCGGGTGCGACAGTGGAGCAATTGGGACAGCAGTTGTCAACATAAAAAACCGTCATTCCCTTGTATTCAGCCTGATACACGTAAAAAAACTGAACAAGCCCGTATTCCTTTATAGTTTCTATTTCTGCATCTAACCAGGCCAAATCGTCGCAGGGAATATCATCCTTACACGAAAAGGTTAAAGCAATAATAAGCAGGAGGGGGAGAATATGTGATTTCATTGTTAATTCAGACGCTACATTAGGGTAAATAGTTGGGGAGCGGCTCTCCGATGCTCTTTAAGAGCATCCCGACGACAAGACGGTACTCTGTTCTTAGTCAGATTCTCTTTCGGGCAACATTAAGTCAAAAACGATTTACGCTCCCTTTGTAAACATTTTTTATCTTACCTCCACCAATCACCCTAAATCATGAAACACAAGACCCTATACCTCCTGGCCTGCTTTTTATGGGCTCACCTGTCTCCAGCCCAAAAGCCCTCCGACTTCATCATCAGCCAGCAACTCATCTTCCCCCCTCAGCCCGAGCACACCCACGCCAGCAGCCTGGTTATTTTGCCTAATGGCGACAAACTGGCCGTGTGGTTTCAGGGGAGTGGAGAACGTACAGCCGACGATGTGCGGCTGATGGGAGCCCGGCTGAAAAAGGGCGCAAAAACCTGGACGACGCCCTTCCTTATGGCTGACACCCCCGGCTTGCCCGATTGCAACCCCGTACTGTTCGTGAACGGAAGCGGTAAGCTTTTTCTCGTATGGATAGCCGTGCAGGCCCATCGCTGGGAGAACTCCATTTTGCGGATGCGTACCTCTACCCACTACAATACCGATGGCGCCCCGGATTGGGACTGGCAGGACAATATCCTGCTCGCTCCGGGAGAAGCCTTTGCTACTGAGGTGGCCGCTAAGTTCAAAGACTTGCCGGGCAACCCGGCTGGCTGGGCGGAGTATGCACCGTCGTACGACAAAATGATCATGGAGGCCAGCAAAGATGCCGGCAAAACCAGCATGGGTTGGATGACCCGCAT
This sequence comes from Imperialibacter sp., assembly GCF_040222385.1. Taxonomy (GTDB): domain Bacteria; phylum Bacteroidota; class Bacteroidia; order Cytophagales; family Cyclobacteriaceae; genus Imperialibacter. Next base: position 302,110 of record NZ_JAVKDF010000021.1, on the reverse strand, counting down.
CAAGCCCCTGGTATTGCCCAATGGCCGCATCCTGCTGCCGCTCTACTCCGACGGATTCAACATGTCGCTGGTGGCTATTTCGGACGATGACGGCACTACCTGGCGGGCCAGCCTGCCGATTGTTGGTCGTGGGCCGATACAGCCTGCCCTGGCGCAGAAAGAAAACGGCGACATCGTTGCCCTGATGAGGGACAGCGGCGATTCACCTCCAAGGGTGCACAAGAGCGTGTCGACCGATGGCGGGGAGTCGTGGAGTGCGACGGTGAAGACCGACATTCCGAACACCGCCAGCGTTGAGCTGCTGAAGCTGAAGGATGGCAAATGGGCCTTTTTGGGCAATGATATTGACGATGGCCGCTACCGGGTGAGCCTCTACTTTTCGGACGATGAAGGGGAGAGCTGGAAGTGGAAAGTACGCCTCGAAGACCACGATAAGGGCGACGGTAGCAGCTATTCTTATCCCTGCCTGCTGCAAGACGACAAAGGACTGTTGCACATCACCTATTCGTCCCGCACCAGCGAAACGGAGAAATCGATCAAGTACCTGGTGGTGGATCCGGCAAAGGTGGTGAGGTGAGCTGGCGAGTGAGACACAGGCCAGTGCATCAGATTCAATTTCTAAAATACTTGACAGAATTTTGATGCATTTCACGAGTATACTTGAAGGTGTGGGGTGAAAAAAGTAAAATAAACACACCGGCGAGTATGAAACGAATGTTTTCAAGATACCAACCAATAAAAGGACATAGGAACATCGCAAATGATAAAATGTAGCCAAATACTATCAAAGAAAATGTTATGTATTTCACGATATGAAAATACCATTTTTCTCTAAACTCTTCGTTTCCATTTTTAAACTCATCTGTCCTTAGCTCTTTTTCCATAAGTTCATAGCTACCGGCTTGGGAAGGTGTGTTTTATCGTTTGAGCTTACTTTTTTTGAATGAAGTGATTTTGGCTATCCGAATGATTACAGATTACAAACCCTATCATAGGTGTTCGAAATTTTTAAATCCAATCGGCTCATGAATAGTCGATAGAAGACCATGACGTGCAAATCAACAAACCTTAAAGAAGGTTTTGCTTTGAGCCTCTTCTTTTTCCGCCAGCATCGCTTCAATCTTCTTGGCCGTTTTGGTAATGGCCAATCCGCCGAGGCCGGTGCATCGCAGGGTGTTGGGAATGACATCGCCCACTTTCTTCATGGTCTCAATCACTTCATCCAATGGAATGACCTGATCATAATCGGCCAGCGCCATGTTGGCACAGGAGATAGCGGTAGAGGCAGCCATCACGTTTCGGTTCAGGCAGGGAGCCTCCACCCGGTCGGCCACCATATCGCAAATCATTCCCAGCGACGACTGCAACGTGATGGAGGCAGCCGTAAGCGATTGAGCAAGGGTGCCGTTTTTCAACACCACCAGTCCTGCGGCAGCCATGCCGGAACCAGAGCCGCATTCCGCCATACAACCACCTACCTCGGCGGCAAACGTAGCATGAGCCGAGATGAACACACCAATGATGCCGGCGGCCAGCATCGCTTTCACCATTTCATCCTGAGGTAATTCCAAAACGGTGGCAGTACCGATAATGGCGCCAGGCAGCGCACCGCACGAACCGGCAGTGGGCGCTGCTACGATGACACCCATTGAGCTTTTTACTTCCATCATCGCAGACGTGTAAAGCGTAACGGTATTGAGCACATCGCCTTCTACCAAAGTCTTCTTTTCCATCTGCTTTTTGAAGTTGACCGACTGCGGTCCCAGGATTCGGTCTTCATAAGAGGTGCCCTTTACGCCGATTTCAATGGCATTTTGCATGATGGCAACAATGGCCCGCATTTTTTCAAACACTTCGTCATGCGAAATAGCCCCTCTGGCGCTTTCGTAGTGAACTGCCAGCTCCCAGAGCGATAGGTTTTTGTCTTTGTTGTACTCCAGCATTGCTTCAGCTGTGATAAAGGGAACCTGTAGGTTCTTTCTGGCCAACACTGGCAGTACCGGCGACAGCTGTTTTATAACGAGCGTGCTTTCAAGTTGATGCATTTCGCCGATGATGTCCGATGAAATGAACTTATTTGACTTCACCTCTACAAAAGGCTGGTCACCACGGTGAATATTGATCTCATCACAGTCGATTGAACCCTTCAGGAAATCAGCCACCTTATCAGGCGACTTTGTATAGATCAGGGTTTCAAAGAAATCACCAGCCATTAACACCGGTGCACCATCAACTTCAATTACCTGAATCATTCCCCCGCCAGTTGATAGTGCGGTGAGTGTATGTGTTTCTTTCGGATTTTTTAAGGTGAGCTTATAGGTGTTGGGGTGGGTGGCGCCAATTGGGTGAATGTCGATAGTGATTTTAATACCTGCTTCATCTATCGCCCGCAAGTAGTTGGGCAGTCGTTCGTCGTAGGCTTCCCATCCCAGGAAACCACCAAACAAACCCATGTCAGAGCCTTGTCCCTTGTGGGTGGTGGCCAGCGAACCGTTCGGGTCAAACTCAATATTTACCTCCGTGATGTTTTCATCCATCAAATCTCTGCACAACCTGCCGATGCGAAGTGATGCAGCGCAGTGAGAGCTGGAAGGGCCCCGCATGACCGGGCCGATTACATCATTGAATATGCTGGGATAACTTTCCATGGACTGTAAATTTTAAGAGATGGCTCATCAATTTAAGAAATTTGTTTCATTATTTGCAGCTCCCATCAACAGGTTATCTATGATTACAATTATCTGGACTGTTTTAGTGCTGCTGGCTATTTGGATCGCAGTTGTTCTCTTTCTCGACTATCTAAAACACCGCACACAACTGGAGGGTAACAGTTGGACAAAAACAGGATTGATAGGGTTGGTTGGTAATTTCTTTGACACGCTGGGCATCGGCTCCTTTGCCATTGAAACTGCACTGCTGAAATTCACGAAGCAAACAGAGGATCGATTGTTGCCTGGAACCCTTAATGTGGGAAACGCCATTCCGACCATGGCGCAGGCAATTATCTTCATACGAATTGTGGAGGTGGAACCATGGACGCTGGTACTGATGGTGGTGGCTTCGGGTGCAGGTGCCTTGCTGGAGGCTGGAATAGTGGCGAAGTTACCTGAGAATGTCATCAGGCTCACCATGGGTATCGCCCTTCTCATCACAGCGTGTTTTATGGTGGCTACTAAAATGAACTGGATAGAAGGAGGAGGAGAGGCGATTGGTCTTGCCGGGGGCAAGCTAATGTTGGCGGTGGCTGCCAATTTTGTGCTGGGGGCGATTATGACAGCGGGTATCGGACTGTATGCGCCGTGCATGGCCCTGGTATTTGCGTTAGGCATGTCTCCCGCCGTGGCATTTCCCATCATGATGGGCTCTTGCGCCTTCCTGATGCCCATGGCCTCATATCGTTTTATTAAAGAAGGGGCCTATAACAGAAAAGCTGCCTTTGCGATTGCCATGGCAGGCCTTATAGGGGTATTCATAGCAGCATTTGTAGTGAAATCATTGGAGTTGGATACCCTGCGCTGGGTGGTGCTCGGCGTGATTCTTTATACTGCTGCGGTCATGCTTCGGGCAGGCCTTCGAAACCAGGAAAACTAAACAGTTGTCGCATGCTTGTATTGCAAAATGAGTTAATGGGCGATTTACTTTCCTTCTCGGAAGTAATAGAGGAAGTTGAGAACGCCATGATCGCCTATGAAAAGCAGGAGGTGATTGTTCCTTTGCGCATGCATATCGAAAAAGGGAAGAATACAATGATTTGCATGCCGGCCTGGGGCGATCATTATTTTGCCAACAAGCTGGTGAACGTATTCCCGGCGAATCGGGATAAAAACCTGCCCGTCAATATCGGTGCACTTGTGTTGAACAATGCTGAAACCGGGGAGGCGCTGGCGCTGATGAATGCCTCGAAGATAACCGCTCTCCGTACAGGGGCCCTGGGTGCCATTGGCATCAAGTACCTAACGCCTTCAGACACCTCAAGTTTTGGATTGATAGGATGCGGCGTGATGGGCCTTCATCTGGCAGCGATGACTTGCACGGTTCGGAAGATATCAACCGTCCATTACCTGCATCGGTCGAAGAGTGGTGCCGACCGTTTGACCGCCTTTATGCAATCCTATTTTCCCGAAGTGGCAATAGAGGCGAGTTATTCCGCAGAAGAGTTACTTGGTAAAACAAATGCCGTGATTGCGGCAACGCCCTCCCCGGTACCAGTATTGCCTGACGACAGCCGTCTCTTGAAAGGAAAGTGTTTTATCAGCATAGGCTCTTTTAAACCCTCCATGCAGGAGTTGCCCGATGAAGTGTTTAAACTCGCTGGCAGGTTGTTTATGGATTCTGAAGATGCCCGGGTGGAACCGGGGGATTGTATTAACCCGGTCAAGAAGGGAATTCTAAAGGAAACTGATCTGCTTACGCTTGGAAAATTAATTACCAAAGAAGCAAGCGTTGATGTTCAGCAGACGACTGCTTACAAATCGGCTGGCATGGCGGTTTACGATTTGTTCGTAGCGCAGGCCATGTATAAAAGGGCGGTGCAGTCCAATAAGGGCACCCCGGTAGCGTTTTAGTCTTTCGAGCTGGGGCAATTTCGACGCTCGCAGCAAACCTTATGGCAGCAATGGATGAAGTTGCTTGCGTGTGAGACAAACGCCAAAACTACCATTAAGCATCTTCACGAGGCCATCCCAGGTAGCAGGCCAATAAGCCCAGGGGAAGGAAAAGTACGATCAAGTACCTTCCATAGTTAGCCAGCACGTAATTGCCGGAATCCAGGGGGTCGTAGTAGATACGCACATGCTGGTCGTCGGTGCCCCTGGTGAGTGTTTCTCTTTCCTCGTCTTCGCTGATGTGATGGACCACACCTTCACCGTCGGTAAAGTCCATCAGCGTTAATAGTTCCGCCTCCGGCCCGTCGGTATTTAGCACCGTCCCCGTAATGATGGCCTCGGTGGGCGTCCAGTAAAGTTGTGCATAGAGGTAGTTCAAAGGAACAAGAACGCTGGTTGCTACCAAAGCCACTCCCGGGATGAGAAACCAGAGTTGAAAGAGCTTAAAGTTTTTCATTTCTTCGGGGATTTATGTTTCTACAGAAGCCATCGGCTGCACTACGTTATTAAAAAAATCTGATAAATTATGAGGGCAACTATCACCTCCAGAATGGCGTTTTCATAAATTCTCTTCAATAGACGCTATCAACTCCTCCTTGTTAAAGCCCTCTCGCATATAAATGAATCTTCCAGCTTTGTCCAGCAATATGAATGTTGGTGCCCCAAGTGTTTCATATGCTTTGGCAACTAATTTGCCGTTGTACAAGGTTGGGTACTTAATGCTGTATTTTTTGATATAGCTGGATAATTTATCCAGATCTGAGTCCAGCGTCTCTACTCCGTATACCCTCAAGCCTTTACTCCGATACTTTTCCTGAATATCATTTATATCGGGCACCGATTCTACACACCCTTTGCAATAGGGGAACCAAAACTCAAGAAGCACGAGGTGTCCGATTTGACTTGCCAGGCTAACCGAATCGCCGTCAACCATAGGCAGCTTCCAGTCAGGCGCTTCAACGCCAATTTTTCCAGACATTTCAGCCGCCTCGCTGGCATAAAATTCGTCATAAGTTTGTCTGACAAATTCCTGTGGATATCGCTCATAATTCCAAACACTGTCTGGTCTGGTGGCTTTTGTACTAATGTTCTTGAAAGTGACTAGTTTAAAGCCTTTATTATCAGGGGAAATCGTTCTGTAGCTAAATGGCAAATAGGTGTCTTTGTTGATGAGTAATTCTTGCTCAAACACCGTCCCTTCTTGGTTTATGATGTCCACTCCAGCCACAATATTTCTGTTTTTTAACTGGATGTTGAATTTGTAATACGACTGATTATCAATGATCTCATCCTTCTGCTGAACAATGGTAACGGAAGAGTCTTCCAGCATTTTCGGCAACAATGTCCGTAACGTAAGTAGTGAATTTTGCATCCAAAAGGAACCACCCACATGGTTCCTGGTTGGGTTGTTCATGTACAAAATTCGTTTATCTTCTGTGCTGCACATGAACGCCGTTTTCCCGTCAAAAACTTCCTTCCCATATTTTGATTGGAAAAGATATTTTGCTGCTATGAGCGTATCCTGACTCGAAAAATCATAAAAGGAGGTTGCGGTTTCTCTATCATCAATTCCTCTATCATGGTCGACCCTTTCAAAGACATATTCGTATTCGATGGTCTCTAAGGAATTGAGCTTCGAAATTGTATTTTGAAGTATATCGCCATCATTCACCCGACAACAGGTAGCCGTTATGATAAACGTGAAAAATATATAGTATGATAATCGTTTCATTATCAATAGCCCCATGTTAGTAACTCAAATATGAATTGGTATTTGTACATGGACTGACTCACTTTCTGATCATAACTGTACCAATCTACCAAAATTTCTGTGACGGAAAAACGCCAATAATCAGTAGCAGGTGAGAATCAGACCTGCCAGACTTTTTTGACTAAGACTTTTCTCACCACCCTCCTCCTTTCTTGACTCAAGTCAATGAACCGCACCTGCCGTTGCCAGACCTTTGAATCAAAAAAAGGAACTATGAAGAACAGAATTATTTTTTCAGTGCTATTGTGGGCTACTTTCTCGGTCAATGCTGATGCTCAGTCGGGAGACAAAGACAGCACTTACCGGCGACACTTTATTGGAAGTACACTTTTCGTACTAGCCACCCCTATTTTAACTCCATCGCCGGAATACTTTCAGTTGAACTATGGCTACCGGATCACTCGAAAAGACGTGCTGTCGGTGGAGGCTATTACCTGGTTGTACGGTGGCCCTCTTGGCAGGCCCTATGGCCCCGACTACGAAAAAGAGGCGTCCGGTTTTCCTGGAAGCGTAAGGGCTTTTGGTGTTGGGTTGGCGTACAAGCGGTTTCTTTGGAAACGCCTGTACGGGCAGGTGCATTCCACTGCATTCCGTCAAAACTATTTGGATGAAAACGATGAGAAAATCCAAAGCGGGTTTCAGCTTTTCAACACGTTAAGGTTTGGCTATCAGCTAAGGTTGTTTAAGAACCGGGTGTTTATTGAGCCGTCCGTAGCGGCTACGTGGTGGCCTGTGAATACTAATTTACCTGCCTCCTTTCAGGTTCAAGAAGACAAGTGGCGCAACTTCTTCCTTTTTGAACCGGGAATGCACTTTGGCATCAACTTCTAGCTGACGGACGCTATTTAATCGTGATACGTTTTCTGATTCTTGAAAGTGTTTCAGGTTTGACGCCAAGGTAGCTGGCTATTTGATACTGGGGAACCCGGCTCAACAAGTCGGGTCTCTCTTCTAACAAATACATGTATCTCTCCTCAGGACTTTTTTGGGCGAAGGCTTCTACCTTGTCGGCTTTTTCGCCCATCATCCTTTCAAACTCCATACGGCACATAGTTTCAAAACGAGGAAATTTTTTGTAGAAAGCAGCCTCTTTTTCTGCGTTGTTCACTGTTACGGTAGTCTTTTCCACGCAAACGAAGAAATGCCTGGAAGGGGCTTGATTCGCAATACTGTTGAAGTCTGCCGCTGTATGCCCTTCGGTATAAAAATCGGTTGTAATTTCTTCACCATCAACAATAGCATACCTTCTGATGCATCCCTGACGAACAGAATAACCCTCCCTGGCTACTTGCCCTGCCTTCAACAGGTGAGTACCTTTGTTAAACGTTTTTACAGGAAATGCCTGTTCAATGGCCCTGCTTTCCTCTTCCGATAGGCTTCCCAGCCCGGGTATTTGCACCTGTGAAACGTTAATGGTAGTCATTTGATAAAATTAATTCTTGTTTCGGAGATTCCCAGACCCGGAGCGTTTGAAATAGTAACGGTGCTCGCCAGACAATTCCCGCATTCTGACTCCGGCTACCGTGGTTGTCCCACCTCCTGACCTTTTCAACATCTAAAACGCAGACATTCGTCGGAAGCGAAACATGTTGTTCATACAATTTCATAACTTGAAGTGCCACTTTAGTATCATATATGTTGCGGATTTTTATCTGGTTTCTGCTTTTTGCCATTTCCACACCATTGCCGGGGCAGGTTGCGCACGACGGAGTGGCCAACCTGACTAACTGGGATTTGGAAAATGAACCCACCAAAGCATTAAACGGAACGTGGCATTTCTATCCTTCTCAGCTTATTCCCACCAGCTCAGGCCAGCAAAAGCCGTCCCCGGGTATTATTGAAGTTCCTGTTAGGTGGGACCAAAGTGATCAGTACCCTGCACAGGGATTTGGGTCGTATGAGCTAACCATTATCAAAAAAACGGACGTACCTCTTGCCATCAGAATACCGGATGTTTTTAGCGCCTACCACCTTTATGTAAATGGTGAACTGCTGGCCAAAGTGGGGACGCCGGGGAAAGATGCAGCTTCATCCCAGCCGGGCAGGCAAGTGAAATTGGTGCCTCTGGGTGAGATTAAAGTGGACACGCTGAGGCTGATTATCCACATTTCCAACTTCACACATACGAAAGGTGGTATCGGAAAGCCGCTGATTATTGGTTCCTACGATGTGCTTGCTCAGGAAAAGTTTCTGCTTGGAGCCTACGATATTTTCCTTACCGGTTGTTTGGTGATGGGCTGCTTCTTTTTTCTCGGTTTGTTCTTCTTCGGCAGGCAGGAAAAGGTGGCGCTCTACTTTGCTATTTTCTGTTTGGCATACTCCTACAGGGTTATTGGCACCGATAATTATTTGCTGCACGACCTGATCGATATGCCCTACCGCCTGGGCATTATACTCGAGTTTTCTTCGCTGTATATTTGCGGCTATGTCTTTGCTTTATACGTCAAGAACCTATTTCCTGACGATTCTCCGGAAGTATTCCTCCGTTATTTCTCCTACTTTTCTCTGGGCTGGGTAGCTCTGGCTTTTTTACCGGTTTCCATCCTGAGCAGCATCAACGTGGCCTACCTTTTCGCCATGTTGTTTTTGATAGGAGTCACCTGCTTTGTTTTTGTGAAAGCGCTGGTCAATGGCAGGCTGGGCGCTCATTACTCTATTTTTAGTACCATAGGTGTAATGCTCGTTTATACGATAAAAACACTTAGCTACTTCCAGGTGGTGGAAGAAATTGTCATCCTGACGATGCTGGGGCAGCTTCTCTTTTTTCTGTTACAGTCACTTATTTTGTCCAGTCATTTTTCTGACTCATGGAGACAAGCCAATGCTGCCGCTGAAAGAGCTGCACAGGCTAAATCAGACTTCCTGTCGGTGATGAGTCATGAAATCAGGACCCCGCTCAATGCCGTGATTGGTTCAACTTATCATATGATCAGTGAGAATCCGAGGGAAGATCAATTGAAAGACCTGAGCAACCTGAAGAACTCTTCGGAAAACCTGCTTACGCTCATCAATAATATTCTTGATTTCAGCAAAATAGACGCAGGGAAGATAAAATTTGAAGAAGTAGACACGTTGTTTAAACCGTTTTGCAGTGGGGCAGTGGCCATGCTGAAACCTATTTCCGACCAGAAAGGAATAGGTCTCCATTTGGACTACGACGACAACCTGCCCGAAGTACTTAAGCTGGACAAGACCAGAGTGAACCAGATCCTGACCAATCTGCTGGGCAATGCTATCAAGTTTACCGACACTGGCTATGTAAAACTCAAAGTCGCCCGGGAGTATCAAAAGGGTAAATCAGTAGCTGTCAGATTTCAGGTAGAAGACACCGGCATAGGGATAGACGAGAACACGAAGTCGTTCATCTTCCAGTCTTTTCAGCAGGCTAATAATTCTATTTCCAGAAGGTATGGAGGAACCGGATTGGGGCTGACAATTACCAAAGGCCTCGTGGAGATGATGGGATCAGAGATTATTCTGGAGAGCAAGCCATGCGTTGGTTCCACCTTTTCTTTTACCCTGCAATTGGAAGAAGGAGAGCTGAATAATCTGGAGAGGAAGTCGCTGCAGTCGTTTGACCTGGAAGGATACAAGGTGCTTTTGGTAGAAGATAACCCAATGAACATCATGATTGCTGAGCGGCTGCTGAAGAAATGGAAGCTGAAAGTGGTGGTGGCTATCAACGGGAAAGAGGCGTTGGAGAAAGAAAAGGAGGAAAACTTCGATCTCATTCTTATGGATCTGCAAATGCCGGAGATGGACGGCTATGAGGCCACCAAACTTTTAAGAAAGAAAGGGTTTACCAGGCCTATCATAGCGCTGACAGCGTCTCCAATGGAACACGATGCAACGAAACTGAAAGTTTTAGGACTGGATGGTATGGTGTCAAAACCATATAACCCCGATGATTTGTATGCGAGCGTGTCAGAAAAACTTGCAACGGGAGCAGCCAGGACAACCGATACTGGTAATTCTTAAAGGCACACAAGCCTTTGTGCCGGTAGTGGTTAAGCGCATGTCTCCCTACCTGTAAAGGGCTTATGAGGGGTATAGTAAAGGCGTTAAAAGAGGTGAGATAACGCCTTATCGGAGGTGAGTAAAGGGCTTAACAGGAGGCTGCGGTGCGCACCATAGATGGTCAGTGGTAGGCAGCATAGGTGGTGAGTGGTGCGCAGCAAAGGTAGTGGATGGTGGGCAGGTGTCGGTACGGCGAGCTTAGCCTACTGGGGAGGAGCCGTCAGATGCCGGAAAGGAAATCTAGCCCTCTTTACTCGTCATTACCACTAAAACCGGGCCAATTGGGGTGTTTAGGAAAGCGGATGGGTGACGAAGGTACAACAGCGCTTGTCACTCGCAGTGAAGCGGAGCCGACTCAGGAACGAAATCCCGTGACCTAGCGGTGTTTTTATCCAACTCAGTGCCATTATCATGGGGATACCGTTCCACGTCGGCTCCCTCGTTCCTCGCTATAGACATGACGTTGCTATGGAAACGGCGGATGTGGATGTTGTATAACAAAAGCACCCTCAACTACGTCACTTCGATCCGCCAACCGGCGTAGAGAAATCCACAGACCTGGCACTGGATTCAAAAGACTTACAACTATAGTCAGGAGATGTCATCCCCGCCTTCTTCTCCTCCAAATACTCCCTCTCTAAGCTATTGGTGCAAGTGCTAATGGCCTTGTCGATGGCGGCGAGGGCCTGGGTGGGTTCGCCGTTTTTGGCGTAGTACTCGGCGTAGGTGCCATGAAGGAGGTAGGTGCGCTGGCTCATGGCAGCAGCATCAATGGTGTCCAGTTCCTTTTTGGCGTCGGCCAACCGCTCCATTTGGAGGTAACTAATGGCCCGGGAAAGCCGGATGCTGTCGGAAGGCATCAACTCAAACATCTCGTTGTAGTAGTCGATGATCTGCTGCCAGTTGGTGTTCTCAAACTTGATGGCCCGGATATGTTCGGCGGCAATGCCCGCTTCCAGGTGATAAATGGACTGGTCCGGGTATCGCATGGCTTTGTTGAGAGCATCATTCCCCAACACAATGAGGGGGAAATGCCAGGTTGAACGATCCTGGTGTTTGAGGTCTACGATTTTACCATCAACAATCTTGGAGTCGAGCCGGGAAGCGTGAAAGCACAGCAGCCCAAAGAGGGCATACAGATGGCCTGAACGGAATTGCTCCTTCACGAGGAGCAGTTGGCACAGGCGCAGGGCCTCGCCGCAAAGGTCTTTGTCGATGAGCTGGTTGAGCTTGGTGGAATGGAAGCCTTCGTTGAAAATGAGGTAGATGATCTGCTGTACCGCCGATAGCCGGTCGTTAATCTCGTTGGCTGCGGGGTAGTCGAGGGTAATGGCTAGCTCCTGGATCTTCTTTCGGGCCCGGACGAGCCTTTTCTTGATGGTCTCTTCTTTCTGCAGTAGCGCCACGGCTATTTCCTTCATAGAAAACCCTGAAATGGCTTTGAGGGCAAAGGCGATTTGCTCTTCTCTGGAGAAGGCGGGGTGGCAAGCCACAAAGAGCATCCTCAGCTGACTGTCCTGCACTTCGTGGTCGAGAAAGTATTCGTTGATTTCGAGGGTGGCCGCACCATGCACAGTTTTCTCGTGTCGCTGTTTTTGGGCATTGATTTGCCGCATCAGGTCAATGGCCCTGTTCTTCGCCGCCTGAGTAAGCCAGGCTTGGGGGTTGTCGGGCTGAGCCTGCCGCCACTTGAGCGAGGCTTGCAAAAAGGTATCCTGAATGGCGTCTTCAATCAACTCCAGGTGAGCAAGGCCGAAGATTTTTGACAAAATGGCGACCAGCTTTCCGTACTGATGCCGGAAAAGATGGTCGACCATGCTATGGGGCTGCTTACCTGTCAAACTTCACCACCTCACGAATTTCTACTGTTCCGCCAAGGTGATAGTCAGGATAATCCTGGGCTATTTTGGCAGCCTCTTCAAAACTGTCGGCAGCAGCGGTATAGTAGCCGCCTATGAGCTCTTTGCTTTCTACGAATGGCCCGTCGGACTCTATCCTGTCAGGCCCGGATATGCGTTTTCCCTTAGCATAAAGTGCTGCACCACCTCTCAGAATGCCCTGCTCCTTCATTTTATCGCCCCAGGCAAACCACCTGCCCATTTGGGTTTGTATTTCCTCTGGTGAAAGGCCCAACTCGTCGTAGCTGGCCCCTATAAATATCATCATGAATTCTTTCATTGTTTACTCTTATTATGGTTAATAAACTTATGCATTTTTCTTCAACCTGAAATCATCAGGTCTTTAAATCCTCACATCCCGGACGGCTGGCCTGTTCAATCAGTTCCTCGAATGAAAGGCCACCCTGTTTCCTTCCGTGTCGATGAACTGCGCCATAAACCCGTTGGGGCCCAGGGAGGTCTTGGGGACGATGATTTTGCCGCCGGCTTTTTCCACCCTTGAGAGCGGGGTTGTCAGGTCGTCGCCACCGTTGAGGTACACCAGGGCTCCTTTGTCGGAAGGTTCGCAGCCCGGACCGAAGGCAATGCCACCACCAACGCCGTTTTCCCAGTCGGCAGGGAAGAACGCCATGGTCATGCCCATGGCTTCCATCGACATGGTTTCCATTTTCGCATCCAGCACTTTTTCGTAGAACGACTTGGCCCTGTCGAAGTCTTTGGCTGGCACTTCAAACCAGTTGATTGCATTTTTCATCTTGTTAGTTGTTTTGGTGAAACATGATTTGCCCTATGACGAGGCCGGGTTTGGGAAAGGGGACAAGTGGGAGGGAAGTTTTTTTCTGAGTGTGCTATAGGGAAGCGAAAGCTAGCGGCGTGGGAATTTCCCGGATAACTGCATCCGCTGCAAACGAAGGCCATGGGTGGATTCAAATTAATTCAATATATTCGGTCAAAATTGAAATAGATGAGCCTATGATCGGTCCATGCCCACCCCACGGACCTCACATTACCTCATGCAAATCGCTTCGCTGATCGCTTACTTCAATTCCTTTCTCCCTCTCACAGAAGAAGAGGTGGCTGAGTTAGGGCAGGTGGTCAATCGGAGGACGATTAAGCGGCGTCAATTCATCCTTTCCCCGGGAGATGTGTGTAAGCATTACCATTTCATTGTGGAAGGCTGTTTCAAAATGTACAAGGTGGACGAGGCCGCCAGAGAACACAACCTTCACTTTGCCGTCGAAAACCAGTGGATCACCGATATCGGGAGCTTTCATGCCGGGAGCCCCAGTCAGCTCTATATCGAGGCCATTGAACCATCGGTGGTTTTGCAGATTGCCAAGCCGGACCTGATTCAATTTTACGAAAAAAGCCTGAAATTCAATCGGATTTTTCGGGTGATGGTTGAAGATGAATTCGTACTCCTTCAAAACAGGCTGTTGCAAACCATTAGCACTCCGGCAGAGCAGCGATACCTGGAATTTATCAAGCTGTACCCCCATCTGTTCAACCGGATTTCCAATGTGCAAATCGCTTCCTACCTGGGTATCACTCCTGAGTTCCTCAGCAATATTCGCAAAAAACTGAGCCAATCTTAAGATAGTTTAAGACTCCTTCTTAAAGTGCTTTATAGGTCGATCGTTCGCCCATGGCCGACCTTTGTCATGTACAAAATCAGCAAAAATGAAAAAGTTTATCACGCCCGTACTAGCTCTTACCCTGTTGGGGGCCTGTGCGGACAATCAGTCAGCATTATCAAACACTAAAACTTTAGAAATCATGCAAAAACAAGACAAAGAAGCCATCGAAGCATTGTTACAGACTTACAAAAAGTCGTTGAATACCGCAGACGCCCACCTTGCGCAGCGCCTTTACACCAAAGACGGAATTTTTATGCCAACAGAGGCGCCTTCTGCCATTGGCGCAGAAAACATCCTGAAAGCGTATGAATTCATTTTTACACAAATACATTTGAGTATTGAATTCTATGTGGAAGAAATAGTAGTTGAAGGTGATTGGGCGTTTGCCGTGACGAGTTCAAAAGGCACCACGTTGATCCATGCCCTTGATGAGACCGTGCCTGAGGCCAACCGGGAGCTGTTTGTTTTCGAAAAGGTAAATGGCGAGTGGAAAATTGCCCGATATATGTTTAACAAAACAGAACCAAAAAGCTAATGAAAGCAGCAGTAACAACGCAGGCAGGAGCACCGGAAGTTATTGAAATCAAGGAAGTAGCCCGGCCGGAAATCAAATCTGGCTGGGTGCTTATAAAAGTCATGGCTTTTGGGCTGAATCGGTCTGAAATTTTTACCCGCAGGGGCGAGTCGCCAGGAGTTGAATTCCCACGAATCCAGGGGATTGAATGTGTTGGTATTATCGGGGAAGACCCATCGGGCACGTATCAAAGCGGACAGCAAGTGGCCTCTATCATGGGCGGAATGGGACGATTTTTTGATGGTAGCTATGCTGAATATGCACTTGTGCCTTTGGAAATCGTATTTCCCTTCACAAGTAAACTTTCGTGGGATATTCTTGGAGCCATTCCTGAGATGTTTCAGACCGTCTCCGGCTCACTGAACCAGGCATTGGAAATTGCAGCTGGTGAAAAGCTTTTGATCCGTGGTGGTACATCATCCATCGGCATGTTGGCCTGCCAATTGGCGAAATCCAAAGGCGTGACCGTTATTGCCACCACCAGAAACCCAGATAAAAAGCAGGCCTTATTGGATAACGGAGCAGAGTACGTCGTGATTGATAAGGGCCATGTGAAGGATCAGATAAGGGAAATATATCCTGATGGCGTGGACAAAGTTCTTGAGTTAATCGGAACACAAACGCTGAAAGATTCCTTGCAGTGTATTGCCCCAAAGGGGATCGTTTGCATGACCGGGATACTTGGGAATGAATGGACGATGAAGGAATTTACTCCCATGAGAGATATCCCTTCGCTTGGGCGACTGACCGTTTATATGGGAGAATCGAAGAACCTTTCCAAAGAGCTTCTGCAGGAATTTATAACCGAAGTGGAGAAGGGAACCATCAAGCTGAACATTGATCGTGTATTCAACCTTGATCAAGTGGCGCAAGCTCATCAATACATGGAGAATAACCAGGCAAAAGGTAAGATTGTCGTGGAAGTGAAATAAATGCCATTCAACAAACGAAAGAGGCCTTGCCATAAAGCCTGCGTGGCATCGACATTCCGGTATGTCCGCCTCGGGATAGCGATCGGAGCGGAAGGCAATCATTGTCAAGCAGTGTAAATCAGCATGGCGCCAATCTCCCGGATGATGGCAGTGATTTACAACGGCGTTGCTGTTATTGAGCCTGAATTCAGAGTAGATGCGCTACAAGCGCAAATCTCGTACACCCTCGTTGCAAATGAGGGCGATGGGGGAAGCACAGAAAAACAATCTTTTTAATACCTATTCAGTAAAGCGCTAAGTGAAAGAAAAAGGGCGTTGCTTGTTCTTGTCACCCTATCCCGCCACCAATCCACAATCCACCCTCCGCAATCCCAAATTTTTACTAGTTTCAGCCCTTCATCTCAAATCCGATACCCATGTCCTCTAACAGAAGAGATTTTATCCGCAAGTCTGCCCTTGGGGCAGGTGTATTAGGCGTGTCGTCATTGGCGGCGTGTGCCAGTGAAGGTGAGCAGAAGCAGGCTTCCGGGCCCGATCCGTCCACCACAGGCACAAAGCCCATCGTTATCGCTACCTGGGCACATGGCATGCCTGCCAATGAAAAGGCCTGGGAGCTGCTGAGCCAGGGCAAAAGCAGCCTCGATGCTGTTGAGGCAGGCGTGAGGGTAGTGGAGTCGGATTCGGAGGTGCAGACCGTTGGCCTCGGTGGCTTCCCCGACAGGGATGGTGTGGTGTCACTCGATGCCTGCATCATGGACTACGACAGTCGCTGTGGTTCCGTAGCATTTCTTGAAGAGATAGAAAACCCGATTTCGGTGGCCCGCAAGGTCATGGAGGAAACTCCCCATATCATGCTGGTAGGAGAGGGGGCTCAGCGCTTTGCCGTGGAGCAGGGCTTTGAGCGCAAAAACCTGCTGACGGAAAAATCAAAGGAAGCATACGAGAAATGGCTGGAAACGGCGGAATACAAGCCGGTCATCAATATTGAAAACCACGATACCATCAGCATGCTGGCATTGGACAGCCAGGGTAGACTTGCCGGCGCTTGCACCACTAGCGGAGCCGCCTGGAAAATGCACGGCCGTATTGGTGATTCTCCGATCATTGGCGCTGGCCTCTTTCTCGATGGAGAGGTAGGCGGCGCTTGTGCTACCGGTTTGGGTGAAGCTGTGATCAGGGTAGCGGGCAGTGCCATGGTGGTGGAGCTGATGCGCAATGGCATGAGTCCGGGAGAGGCGTGCAAGGCCATTGTAGAGCGCATTGCGGCGAAGCATCCTTCTGTGGCAGATTTGCAGGTAGGTTTTCTGGCATTGGATAAATTTGGCAACTACGGATCTTATGCTATACACAAAGGCTTCAACTTTGCTGTGTACAACAACAATGGAAATACGCTGATTGATGCGGTGAGTAAGTATTGAATTAGACAGTGGACAGTCGGACAGTCAGACATTCAGATAGTCCGAGAGTCCGAACATCCGACAGTCTAAGCATCTGAGCTCAACATTCCTTCGCTGAAAGCTCCAACTGATCGAACAGATCGTCAATGGTGTCGGGGAGTTTTTGATGGTAAACGGGTTGATGGAAATGATCGAGTTGTTGACCAAGGGCTACCAACTGAAATTTTTGCTCCTCAGTCAGGTTGCCTCCAACAATCTGGCTTACTTTGCTCACCTTGCCTATGGCCGCAAAAAGCGCCCCTTTGCCCATATCAGTAATCATCATCAGCTTGCTTCTCCCATCCTCTGGGTTCGCTTTTTCTTGAATTAACCCCCTGTTTCTCATGCGCTTAATGATCTCCATGCCTGCTGATTTTTCCAGCACATTCTCTTCAATAAGCTGCTTCTTGCTCTTCTCCCCCTCAAAGTGGAGGGAAATGGCAAACGAGAATTCCTCCACTGTGGAAATCACACTGTCGGCCAGTGCTATTTTGGTGTAAAGCCTGGCGTAGCGATTGAGCCTGCTCACCAGGTTCACTATCATATCGTCCACCATCATGCCCTGCGCCCTGCCTTTCCAGTCAGGTCGTTCAGCTGCGTTGAAGTCACTTCCTTTCTGCAAGCGCTGCTGTAGCCAGGTACTGAAATTAGTCACTTGATGGCTCCGAACATCTGGGTGGTCAGCCTCAAACTCCTCGGTTAACGCAATAAGTTCACGATAGAGCGGATTGATCATAGTAAAATGTTAACACACTAAATTAATTTATTTTAAAACAAAAAAACACTAATTATGTTTAATGCCTATTGATGTTTCATTTAAGGCTATACCAACGTATTCATGAAAAAGCTTTTTACCACTGTTTTTGTTTCATTCCTGGCACTTTCCCTGTCCGCTCAAAACACATCTATGCTTCAGGGGTATGTGAAAGACAGCCGGACGGAGGAACCGTTGATTGGTGCCTCAGTAGTAGTGGAAGACCTGGGCTTGGGATCCATTACCGATATCAATGGTTTCTACCAAATCAAGAATGTGCCTACCCAAACGGTGAATATGACCGCCAGCTACGTAGGCTACCAGCAGCTCACCCGCTTCAATGTGGTGGTGCGCTCTGCGGGTAATCCCGACCTCAATTTTGAATTAGAGGAGGCGGTAGAGGCTTTGCAGGACATTGTGGTGGTAGCCAATCCATTCGACAAACTTCCGGAGACACCGTTGTCTATCCAAAGTTTGTCAGCCGAAGAAATCGCTACCTATCCGGGCGGCAACAACGATATTGCCAAGGTAGTGCAGTCGCTGCCGGGTGTGGCTGGCTCAGTGGGTGGATTTCGCAACGACGTGATCATCAGAGGTGGTGCCCCCAACGAAAATGTGTATTACCTCGACGGCGTAGAAATCCCCAACATCAACCACTTTTCTACGCAAGGCAGTGCAGGCGGGCCGGTCGGCTTGCTCAACGTTTCATTCATAGAAGGGGTAAAACTATCTACGACGGCTTTTCATTCCCGATACGACAATCCACTTTCGGGTGTATTGCAATTCGACCAAAGGAAAGGCAACAATGAAAAATTCAAAGGCAACGTAAGGATCAGCTCAAGTGAGGCTGCTCTTACCGGTGAAGGCCCTTTGTTTAAAGGAGAAAAAGAAAAAGCCAACACTACTTATCTATTGTCAGTAAGGCGCAGCTACCTGCAGGCTTTGTTTCAGGTGATAGGGCTGCCCATTCTTCCCGACTATTGGGACTACCAATACAAAATCAACCACAAAATGGGGGAATACGACGAGTTGAATCTTATTGGGATTGGTTCAGTTGACGATTTTAGCGTAAAGGCACCAGAGGATTTTGATGCCGAGCAGCAGGCGGTGCTGGAACAAGTGCCCATCATCAGGCAATGGTCTACCACTTCGGGTATTAGCTGGAAGCGCAGGTTCAAAAATGGCAAGGGCTATATGCAAACCACGGCCAGCACCAATATCCTCAACAATATTTTCAACAGATACGACGACAATGAAGCCGAAACAGGTTTGTATTTCAGCAACGACTCCCGTGAAACAGAGAGAAAGCTAAGATATGAATACACTCGTTTTGCGGGAGAATGGACATTGGGAGGCGGCCTTAGTGTGCAGCAGGCGAGCTATACCAATAGCACCCTGAACAATGTGGCCAATATTACCTATGTGTCGGACTTCAGCTTCTGGAAGTATGGGCTGTTTGCTCAGGCATCCCGCTCTTACTTTGACCAAAAACTAGACTTCTCGATAGGTTTGAGAAGTGATGCCAATTCGTTTTCCACGCAGGGCAATCAGTTAATCCAGACGTTTTCGCCTCGGGTCTCTCTGTCTTATGTGATGGATGAAGCACGCAGGTGGAGGCTCAACGGTTCAGCAGGCAGGTATTTCAAGATTCCACCCTACACCATCTTTGGTTTTCAGAACAGCGCCGGAGCCTTCGCCAACAAGGATGCCAAATATATCAGATCCGATCATGCTGTCCTTGGTGTAGAATACCTGGTTACCTCTTCTGCAAGATTTACGCTTGAAGGTTTTATAAAGAAATACGCCAACTACCCCGTGTCGATAAGTGATGGAATTTCGTTGGCCAATAAAGGCGCTGGCTTTGAAGTGCTGGGAAATGAAGCTGTAGTTTCCAGTGGACTGGGAAGAACCTATGGTGCTGAGTTTCTATTTCAGCAAAAGTTCAACGGAAGCCTCTACGCCATTTTGGCCTACACGCTCTACTGGAGCGAGTTCTCCGGATTGTCAGGAGAATACCTGCCATCGCTTTGGGACAGCCGACACCTGTTGACCTTTACCGGAGGATATAAGTTTGGCAACAACTGGGAGCTGGGTATCAGGAATAGGTTTGTTGGAAAAACGCCTTATGTGCCTGTGGACAAAGCTGCAACATTTGCGGCCTATCCCGCCGTTATTTTGGACTATAGCCAGTTAGGCGGGCCTAAGTTGGGTGTTTTTAATCAGTTAGACATCAGGATAGATAAGAAGTGGAATTTCCGAAAAGTTTCGCTTGACGTATTCCTTGAAGTGCAGAATGCATTGGCCCAAAACAACCCAAGTCAACCTTCGTATGGCCTGGCCCGAATGGACGATGGAAGTATAGAAAATCCCAGCCGATTGGTCGAGATTACTCAGAGCCCTTCTTCTGTATTGCCGGGTTTAGGTATTGTGTTGGATTTTTAGTTGGTGGATGGAGTTTTTTTTGTTGATGGTATTGGGAGTCACATCCTTTGGTTGTTATATCTAACTCAGGCTATTTTAGCCTTAAATTAATGGCTTTCCAAGACGCTTCCTCTACAACTTTTTGTCCTGGAATGGGTCTTCTACATGGTGTGATGTATTTTAATTTTTGTGGCGCTTGAGGAGGCACATCAAGGCCTAATTCTTTTTGAGGAGATAAGAAAGTGGTAGTTTAGACCAAGTTTTAGATATTTTTGAAAGGATGAAAAGCACAATAACAGCCTTAGTGCTATTAGTTACAATTTTTTTTTCTTCGGCTGCACAAGAAGTTGACCATTCCATAGCCAGGCAATGGAACGAAGTATTGCTGGAAGCCGTCAGGAATGACTTTGCCAGGCCCACTGTGCACGCCCGCAATCTTTTCCATATTTCCGCTGCCATGTACGATGCGTGGGCGGCCTATGATGAGAAGGCGGAGCTGTACTTCCTGGGGCGATATCATGGCGACTTTTACTTCCCTTACGATGGCATACAGGTGCCGGAAGACTTAAGGGCCGCTCAGGAGGAGGCCATTAGCTATGCAGCCTACAGATTGATTAGCCATCGTTTTGCCCTCTCTCCCGGAGCCCAGAACATCTTCCTGGCCGCTTACAAACAGATGCAGGCAAGGGGCTATTCACTTTCGTTTACATCCACCGACTACTCAACCGGCTCCCCGGCGGCGCTTGGTAACTATATAGCCGAAAAAGTGATTCAGTTTGGCTTGCAGGATGGCTCTAACGAGATGAATTTGTACGCCAACCAGTATTATGCTCCGCTCAACGATAAGCCGCTCAATCCGTTAATGCCGGGAAATCCCAATTTGAAAGACCCCAATCGCTGGCAATCTCTTGAGCTTGGGGCGTTTATCGATCAGGGCGGAAACCCTATTCCAGGAAGCAATATTCCGTTTTTGAGCCCCGAGTGGGGCAATGTCACTCCCTTTTCAATGAATGCGCTTCATTTCACCCCACATAAAAGAGACGGTGACGAGTACCTGGTGTATCACGATCCCGGCCCGCCCGTTTATTATGATGAGGATGACAAGGAGGCTATAGCAGCCTATGTCTGGACATTCAGCCTGGTGGCAGCCTGGTCGTCTCACCTCGATCCATCTGATGGGGTAATGTGGGACATTTCGCCAGCTTCCCTGGGTAATATTGACTACGCCGAGCTTCCGACAAAAGTGGAAGACTATCCGGCTTTTTATGATTTTACCAACGGTGGAGACGTAGGCAAAGGCTACGAGGTGAACCCAGTAACAGGCGAGCCTTACCAACCTCAAATGGTAGCCAGGGGAGATTATACTAGGGTGCTGGCCGAATTCTGGGCCGATGGCCCCAGCTCTGAAACACCGCCCGGACACTGGTTTGTGATTCTCAACTATGTAAACGACCACCCGCAACTGGTGAAGAAGTTCATGGGACAGGGAGAGGTTTTGGACGACCTCGAATGGGATATTAAAGCCTATTTTATCCTTGGAGGCACCATGCATGATGTAGCCATTGCCGCATGGGGGGTAAAAGGGTACTACGACTATATCAGGCCTGTGTCTGCTATTCGCTGGCTCTCTGGCGTCGGGCAATCCTCCGACCCCAAGTTGCCGGGGTATAACCCCGGAGGGTTTAAGTTGTACGACGGACTTATAGAGTCAGTGAAAGCTGGCGACCCACTGGCCGGGCCGAGTAGGGAAAATGTTGGCAAAATAAAATTGAAGGCATGGAAGGGGCCGCAGTATGTATACGATCCGGCCACAGTGGAGGCAGGCGTTGACTGGATCCTGGCGGACTATTGGTGGCCTTACCAGCGGCCTTCGTTCGTTACGCCACCTTTCGCAGGCTATGTTTCGGGGCATAGCACCTATTCAAGGGCCGCAGCTGAAGTGCTGACTTTGCTAACGGGCAGCGAATATTTTCCGGGCGGTATGGGTGAATTTGATGCGGAGAAAAATGAGTTTCTGGTGTTTGAAGAAGGCCCGAGTGCCGATGTGGTGCTACAGTGGGCCAGGTACCAGGATGCTTCCGATCAGTGCAGTTTGTCGAGGATTTGGGGTGGTATTCACCCGCCTATGGATGATATCCGTGGGCGAATGATGGGTCATGAAATAGGAATTGATGCTTTTAACTTTGCCAGCAGGTTTTTTGACGGTGTTACTACTGGCGTGAAGGAACGCCAGCTCGTGAAAAACCAGGTGACGGTGTATCCGAACCCTGTGCAGCGGGGAAACGCTCTGAAGCTGTCATTTAACAATCGTATGTCGCAGGCTCGGGCCGAGCTTATTACCATGGAAGGGGCATCCGTTACTGTCAGGGAGCTTTCTGCGGCATGGGCGGGGCAAACCCTCGATCTTGATGTTGCAGGTTTGAAGCCTGGGTTTTACCTGCTGCGCATCAAGTCCGGTAATGCTTCGGAGATTCACAAGATCATTATTGAGTAGGGCAGGGCGGGTTTTGGGTTTTACCTTTCGATCCATGCCACCACACCCAAATGGTGGTGGTGACTGATACTGGCGGGAGTTGTGGTGCCGTCGTGTCGAACAATTGGCAGACCGGCTACATCCCGCAGCAGCTGAAAGCCAGGCCCCATTTCCTTTTGAAAGCAATCACGAAGTTCTTGAGACTGATTGGAGGTTTTCAGCTTGAAGGTATTCCATTTTACGGCTTCTATATTTGCGGTAGTTACTACAGAAATGATGTTGTCTTTTTTCAGGATAGAATAGCCGTTAATCTCATTCACCCATCTTCCACTGTAAAGCAGCCTGTCGCCGACTGTTTTGGAGTACATCACCTCAATTTCTTTGGGAGAAAACGCCTGATCTTGCCTTTCGGCCTTAAAAATAGCCTCTTTGGCAGCCCAAAGCAGCCAATAAAGCGTTTCTTCGCCGATGTCTTTAGGGCAGTGATCGTTGGGATGAGAAATAAAACGCAGTTCCCTTTGGGAACGGGGTTTGAGTAGCGGGTCTGTCAGGTCAACAATGTCAACTCCAATCAATCCTTTTTCATTTTTTCCAGGATCACTTCAATCGCTTCACCAATTGTATTCATCTTGTTGATCGATTCATCGTCAATCGTAATATCGTACTTCTCCTCAATATCAAGCACGATATCCACCACGTGGGCTGAGTTAATTTTAAGATCACCGATAAGCTGAATTTCGTCCGAGAGGTTGTCCAATAGCTCCTTTTGCATCACATACGGCTCAATGACGCCTTTGATTTCTGCTTTGATCTGATCTTTTGTCATTTGGGTGGTTGGTAAGGTTTTTAGGACGAAAACTTCCGCAAAATAATACAACTATTCACGTCCCCAAAGCCAAAGTTGGCTTTAGCTACGATGTTAAGGTTGGTTTCCACAGTGGCTGTCGGGATTTTCTCAGCCGGAATGATCTTCAGAATCTCGGGGTGAAGCTCCTCTATATTGAGGTTGCCATGCACAAAGTTGCCATGCATTTGAAGGGCGCACCCCACCAACTCGATAGAGCCGGCACCAGCAATGCAGTGCCCGATCATTGATTTGGTGGCATTTACCAACGGGAAGTCAGCAGCAGGAACACTGAGCGCTTCCACCCAGTTATTGAGCTCAATAGGATCGGCCATGGTGGAGGTGAGGTGACCGGAAATGAGGTCGATAGACTCAGGCGTTATCCCAGCTTCTTTGATGGCATTTTTGATACAAGCCTGCACGGCGGTGGAGTTGGGGGCTGTCATGGATCCGCCCATTCTTTGTCCCCCCGAATTGACGTCTCCTCCGAGTATCTCCGCATAAATCCGGGCACCTCTGGCAAGGGCCGTGTCGAGTTCCTCCAGCACCAGCGCTCCGCCTCCTGCGCCGGGCACAAACCCGGACGATGTGCTGCTCATGGGCCTTGAGCCAAATGTCGGGTTGTCGTTGGAGTCTCTGCAAAGCACCCGCATCGAGTCGAAAGCCCCCCAGATGTATTTGCCTTTGCCTTCGGAGCTGCCACACAGCATTCGCTTGGCTTTACCACTTTTAATAAGCTCATAGCCCATGATGGCCGCTTCGGTGCCAGTGCTGCAGGCCGACGAGTTGGACATGACACGGTTGCCTGCTCCGAGCATGCCGTTGAGGTAGGCACTCACCCCGCTGTTCATTGATTGAGTGATGGTTTTGGTGCCCAGCTTTCTCACCTGTCCGGCATTAACCAGGTCGAAGCGGGGTCCTATGCTTTCGTCCATACTCAGTGCTCCACCTCCATAGATGATGCCTAGTTCAGGGTCAAATTTGTCATAGTCAACCGTAAGGCCCGCATCTTTCCAGGCTTCCAGACCCGACAAACAGCCATAGATCACGCCATGATTGTCTAGCATTTTGTTCAGGAGCTGAGGGAGAAGACTGAGCTTGTACTCCTCTGATACTTCGGGTTCACCAGCGATTTGACAACCCAGGTTGTGCTCGGCCAAAGTAGGTATCCGGGTAATGCCCGACTTCATGCCTCGCAAGGCGTGTTCAAAAGCCTCTTTTCCCGTAGCATTTGGTGCCACTACGCCAAGTCCCGTGATAACTACTCGTTTATTTAAGCTCATTTTTATTCACTAGTAGGCCCGATAGATCGCCTTTACAAACAAGTTGCTGTGTGTCTCTGTTGTGGCATTCAATCCGGCATTTCAACTTACCGAATCTATAATAAATTTTGGAGGAAGTCACCTCAAGTGTTTGCTCCGGGTAGGCTGGCGAGTAGAAATCGACGCAGGACGACGTGAAAACAGGCACTTTTTCATCCATTCCGTTGGAGTTGCTGCTGCTGTTGAGGTACATACCAAAACAAACCAGGCCAATTTGTGCCATCACTTCAGTGATGATTACACCGGGAGTGACAGGATTACCTGGGAAATGACCCTGGTAAAAAAATTCATCTTTTTTTAGTTTGTAGATCCCTTTTATGGAGTCTTCGTCGGCACTGAGTATTTCATCCACAAACAAAAAAGGTGGACTGTAGGGTAGTTTTTGAATAATAGCTGCAAACAGTTCGCTCATAGTAGGTGTTCGCCACCGTCCACATGAATGGTGCTTCCGTTGATCCAGTTGGCTTCATCCAAAGATAGGAGGTAAATGGCATTTGCCACATCTTCGGGCTGCGTCATTCTACCCATAGGGTTGTTTTTGGTTACCAATTCGATCATCTTTTCGTAGGAGGGGATCATCTTCAAAGATGGTGTAAGGGTCACACCTGCCTGTATCGTGTTCACCCTGATGCCGTGGGGGGCTAGCTCCACTGCCATGTACCTGGTCAATGTTTCGAGGGCTGATTTTGCCAGGGCGATGGCACCGTAGCCTTCCCACACCCGGTCGTTCCCCATGGAAGTAAGTGTGATGATTCGGGCGGGTTTGGCAAAGAAGTTGTTTTTCAGCAGCGTGCGGGCCCAGGTAAACACATTGAGGGCCATGGCGTCTATTGTCAGCTGCAAGTCCTGGAGGTTGAGTTCGGGGCCGTCGTTTGAAACAAATGGTTTCAGGTTGCCACGGGAAACAGAGTGAAGCATCAGGCTGATATTGGCATTACCCAAAGCCTTTCTGAACTGCGGCAGGTGTTCGTCGATTTTCTCCTGGCTGGTGGCATCGAAGTTGAAGGAGATTAGCTGGGCACCAGACTCCCGGATTTCACTGAATGCAGCTTCAATATCGGCCAGCACCGAGCGACGATCTCTGTGGACAATAAGCAGGTTCCAGCCACTTTTGCCTAACTTCTGTGCGGTAGCCAGCCCAATACCTGAAGAACCTCCCAGGATCAATGCCCATTTGCTCATGGCTGGACGGGTTTAATGAAACACCTTCGGCGGATGGCAAGCCGGTTGCCTTCTCCGGTGTAGTCGTTCCACAGATTAAGTACATTGAAATTTTCTTCGAGCATAGGGCCCGTCATTACGTTGGTAGCGCCAGTTTTAATAAAGTTGTCTAACATGCTCCTAAAGATAAGAACATTTGCTCCAAGCTTTTGATATTCGGGCTTCACCCCAATGAGAAACATGTCGAGGGTTTTGTTAAAATAAAAATCTTTCAGGACGTGATAAAAACCAAACGGAAAAAGTGAGCCTTTGGCCTTTTGAAAGGCCTTCGAAAAAGAAGGGAAACAAATAGCGAACCCGATGGCTTCGTCGCTCTCATTTACAACCACGCTCACATACTCCTTTCTTACCAGTCCAAAATATTGCTTCACGTAATAGTCAATCTGCTTTTGGGAGAGGGGATAATAGCCATACAAATTGGCGTACGACTCATTCAAAATTTCAAAGATACTATTGGCATAAACCAACATTTCCTTATTGGTCTTGAATTCCTTTACCTTGAATTTGAAGCGGCCTTCAATAATTTCCGCCGTTCGTTTCAGCCTTTTTGGAATCTCTTTTGGCACTACGCCCCGTCCTTCCAGCCAGTCGCAGGCTTTTTCAAAACCCAGTGCTTCAAAGTGATCCTTGTAATAAGGGTAATTGTAAATAGTTGCTTGCGTAGCAACCTGGTCGAACCCCTCAATGAGGGTGCCTTCAAAGTCAAGGTCGGTAAAGCCCAACGGCCCGTGGATACTTTTTACATTTTTTGATTTGGCCCAATTTTCGACAGCTTCAATAAGCTTTTTTGACACATCTCTGTGGTCAATAAAATCTACCCATCCAAACCTGACAAGGGCCTTTTCCTGTAGCTCTGTGCCATGGAGAATGCCTGCAACCCGTCCGACAATCTCTTGTCCTTTGTAAGCCAGAAAATAGGCAGCGGAGCAGTACTCAAACGCAGGGTTTTTGTCTTTATTGAGTGTGCTTTCCTCAAACTGAACCAGTGGTGGCACCCAACAAGGATGGTTTTTGTAGAGTTTGAAGGGGAACTTTATAAAAGCCTTTAGGTCTTTGGAGGTTTTTACTTCTCTTATTTCAATCGACATAATTTACAGAAGGCCGTTTTGTCTGTAATGCTCGGCTGATTCTTTTAGTGCATCACTCAAAGATGTGAAAATAAAATCTTTTGGAGTGATATCACCTTCGGCAATTCCCCAGTCGGCGGTGAGCTCGTTCATTTTTTCAGGTGTCAGCACAGGCTGCCCTTTGAAGATTTTTGCAAAAAACTCATTGGCATGGGCATAAGGCATCATGATAAAGGAAGGGATGCGGATAGTAACGGGCTTTTTTGCAATACAGTCGCCAATGCAGCTATATAATTCTCCCGGCGAGTAGTTTTTTCCGTCGGTCGCCGCAATAATGGTCTTGTCAGGCTGTGCGGGGGCGTAGTCCACCAGCAGTGTGGCAAGGTCTCTGGCAAAAATAAAAGTCAATTGCTGCGTAGGCTTGGCAAGCAGGGGAGCGATGTTCATTTTGATGGCTTTGAACAGCTTGAGGAAGGCGGCGTCTCCGGGGCCAAAAACGGCAGTTGGCCTGATAATGACTACCGGAAGCGACATTTTCAAAAGTTGTTCCTCAGCCAGTAGCTTGCTTCTGCCATAATTGGTTACTGGCTTTAGCACGCCATAGGGGCCTCTGGCGGCCAGTGAGGACACATAAACAAATTTCCCTTTTGCTGAGAGTAGCTCCTGTTTTTCTACGAGCTCAGCCATCTTTACCGTGAGCAACTGATTGGTGGTGAAGAGTTTTTTTGGATCGAAGGCTTTGGTAAGCCCTGCGTTGTGTATAATGAGGTCGAACTTGCCATACAACTGTTTGAGCTGCGCTATTTCTCCACTTAACAACTCGTCGGAGTCATAACTGAAAACAGCAGCAGGCACCTGAAGCTCATGTAAATGATCGGTGTTCGACGACTTTCTGACCCCGGCGACCACCTGGTGCTTTTGACTAACGGCGTATTTTACGATATGGGTTCCGATGAAGCCACTGGCTCCTATGACCAGGACTTTCAATGGGCGGCCATGTTCTTATCCTGTAACGTTTCGATGCCAAGCTTTTTCATGGTCTTGTAGATTTTTTCGACTGCAATATCAATTTGTTCTTTGGTATGCGACGCCATCAGGCTGAAGCGAATCATGGTGTCCTCGGGGCCAACGGCCGGAGGAATAACAGGATTGACGAAAAGCCCGGCTTTGAAGAGTTCGGTAGTGAGCTCAAACGTCTTCATGAAATTTCGGACGTAGATAGGTATAATGGGTGTCTCCGTTTTTCCTATATCGATGCCATATTCTCTGAAAAGCCTGTGGGCGTGGTGTGTGTTATCCCAAAGTTTCGCTATCAACGAGTCGTCGCTTTCGAGCAAATCCAGCACGGCAAGCACTGAGGCCACCGTAGAAGCTGGCATGCTGGCACTGAAGATCAGCGCTCTGGAGTGGTGCTTCAGGTAGTTGATGGTATCGGCGTCTGACGCCACAAAACCGCCAATAGATGCCAGCGACTTACTGAAAGTACCGCCAATCAGATCGACCTCATTGTCGAGACCGAAATGGCTGGAGGTGCCGGCACCGTTTTTCCCAAGCACACCAATGGCATGGGCACAATCGGTCATGATGGTGGCTCCGTACTTGTTGGCCAGGCGCACAATTTCTGGCAGGTTGGCAATATCACCTTCCATGCTGAACACGCCATCGACAACGATGAGCTTCAATTGTGAATCATCGCACATTTGGAGCTTTTTCTCCAGTGCTTCCATGTCGTTGTGCCTGAATTTCAGTTTTCTTGCAAACGACAACCTGCTGCCCTCTATAATGGAGGCATGGTCAAACTCGTCGAGAATGATGGTGTCTTCTTTGGTAGTGAGGCAGGGAATAACTCCCAGATTTACCTGAAAGCCCGTGGTGTAAACCAATACCGCTTCTTTATTCAGGAACTTCGCCAGCCTGTTCTCAAGCTCCACATGGAGATCGAGCGTTCCGTTCAAAAACCTTGAACCTGCGCAGCCGGTGCCGTATTTTTTTATGGCCGCCGCTGAGGCTTCCATTACCTTGGGATGGTTGGTCAGTCCGAGGTAGCTGTTCGACCCGAACATGAGCACCTGATGACCGTCGATGGTTACTTCTGTGCCCTGCTCTGACTCAATAGGGCGGAAGAAAGGATACTGACCAAGTCTTTTTACCTTTTGAGGCTCCTGGTAAGTACTCGTACGTTTTCTCAATTTGTCATTCATAGTCTACAACAAACATTGTCACGGCTGGGCCTGTGAAGTAACACAATTAACCTGCATCTTCCAATCAAAGGGTGTTGGGAGAACGAGAATAAACTGCATTTAGAATCAGAAGAATGTTCATTTAAGGGTGCAGGCGCAAAGTTAACAAAAAGTATTCACTCTTACTTTTTATAAATTTCATGTTTGTATTCGAAGGCGAGGCCCGCCGCCCCATTGCTCGAAAACTGGTGCATGTAGTCGATGCTCTGGTTGTTGTTAAACATCTCATAGCGAATTTCCCAGAATCTGTCTTCTTTGTAATCGTTGTTTTCGTAGCCATTATAAAGCTCAACTTTGATGCTGTTCAGGCCTTTGGCCAGGTGCGGCGCTAAATTTACATCAAGGTTAAGGTCTGGGTTGCCGTCAAACACTTTGCTGGTGAACAGCAGGGAGTCATTTAAGTATACCTTCACCTGGTTGTCGGCCTTATAAAACCTGATGAAATGGCCCTTTGCCGCCTGCTGGGGTTGTGAGAAAGCGAACTGAGATATCAGGCAAAAGACGATAAAACTAAATATTTTCATAATTCAAATTTATGAAAACATACAAGCATACGAAGTGCCAAACTATTTTGGAGCTGGCAAAAAAGGATTCTGTGGGAGCTATCTGGTTAATTATTAATGCGATACCTGAGGTTTAATAGTGCCTGGAAGTTTCTATCGCTGATCCCGTCAACGAAATACCTGTGGTAGTGTTTTGCATACTGTAGCTGGGCTTCAACTGTAAACTTATCAAACAGTCGGTAGTACTTAGCCGAATAGGCAAACTCAAACTCTGATGGGTACTTCAAGGCCCCTGCATACTCTCTGAGAATGTAGTCATCATTAAATCTTATTGCCTGTGCCGTGAGGCCGAACATGCTTTTTGGGGTGAAATACTGCGCCTGGAGCACATTCGTATTTGAGCCGGGGCCTATGCCTGCACCAATGATTTGGCCGTTTTGGGTGTAGCCATGAGCGATAGAGTAGTGCACATAATAGGTAGGCGACGAGAATATGCTGACAATCTGGAGCTGGTTGGCGCTGAGTTTGGTATTTTCGTATTGCAGCTTGATGGTATTTCCGTTGTGGAGTTCAAAAGCCTCGGTGATACCAAGCACAAAGGCGGAGGAGCGATCAGGGTTGCGACCAAATTCCTTGAAATTTCCCGGAAAATCATTTCTCGCATATTCGGTGTAGATTTCCAGCCCCAGTTCCGGACGATTCCAGCGGATAGTGGCGGAAGCCATTTGGTCGTATTCATCGTTGGTGATGATGCCATTTAACGGGGTGTCGTACTGCCTTGAGGTATGGGCAAAAGCGGCGAAAACATCTTTCGCTCTCATGCTGCTTCTTTCCCAAAGCCGGTACATGACCCGGTGGAGCCCCAGGTTCAATCCCTTAACGAAGCTTGGCGCATAGCCGCCTGTGAAGCCGGTGATGTAACGGTAATTATTGTTGGGGTTGCTGTCATAATAATCGGATTCCTTCAGCATGCCCCAGAAAGCTTTGCCCTCCAGGCGTCCGATTTTGGTGTCAATAGGTCTGTTGAAGCCGAGGTTGAATCGTGGTATGCCCGCCGCCTGCTGACTCATGAGAATGGGGTTGAAGGTGGCTGGCCCCCAAACTTCATTTTGGGTAGTGAAACCTGCTGCAATGCCCCGGTAAACGTATTTGACTTCTGACTGCCCTGGATCAATCTTGAAAAGGCTTTCGTCTCCATACCTTTCCACCTGATCCAGCCTTTCGTAGAAAGGATAAGAATATTGACTTTTGTCGTAAATAGGTTGTGGGATATCGATGGCGGCGTTCTGACTATAGTGTACAATAGGTGAAAGGGTGTAGCTAAAGTATCCATTTTCGCCGGTAGGAAGTTTGCCCATCACGCCGGTGGTAAACCATGAATTGAGCCCTTTTCCATTCCAAACGGCGCCGTCGTTGTAGCTTCGGGGTGCGGTAGAATTGTATAAAGTGCCAAAAGTGGGATCAACCACAGAAAATTTGTCCGAACTGGTTGAGGGTACCAGATAGTTATTCCATGGGTTCCAGCTAAGGAAGCTGTCGGGAGCGAAGTCTGTAATAATGGACGGAAAGGTGCCGATGGCCTCCTTGTCGAAATCATTTTTCAAGAGCAGTAGCCTGTGGTACTCAAAATCCAACGTACCTGGCTGGAGCACCTGGCCGAAAAGGCTGGAGGAAAATAGAATGAAAAGTGAAAAGAGGCAGGTTTTTCCTTTATTCATGTGTTGTTTTGCTTAGGGTATAGCTTGGTAAAATGCAGGGTTACTTAGGTGCAATTTGTTTGGTTACTAGACTTTTTTGGTGATTTTTTCGACAACCATGGTTTCTGAATATGTTCTCAAACGTAGCAATTTCTAAGTAATAGTGAGCGGTTGAAGTTTACGAAAGTCACCTTATTTTTTGAGGTAATCTTTTTGCCTTGGCAAATGAATTCTCTGGTTTCTCAGCTATTGCGGCCATTTTTCAAAAATGAATACAAGATGCAAAGTACAGCCTTTGAGTTGGAATAAGTACCCGTTTTTTATCGCTTTTGTACTGCCGTGGGGAAATTTACGCTTTTCTTGAGGCGTCGTTCGTGTGATCCAATTCTAGTTGGATAAAGAATATTAGAAGCTTCCGGCTTCCGGTTTTTTTGAGAAAAGGGAATTTTCTTGCCTACTTTGCTGCCTTGCTGCTAAGCGACAAGCGGCAGGTAGAACGAAAAGCCACTTAGTGAAACTAATCTACTCTTTACTTCTGACAAGCTGGAAAAAGCTGTTTTTTGCCATGTTGATGAGCATTGTGGCCGGGGGGCTTTATGCATTGTCTATCAAGTTTCTCCATGAAATCATTACCAGCGATTCCGGGTTGATGCTGGTGTTCTACAAGCTCAATATTTCCATCATTGTCTCAACAGCCTTGTCCGTGTTTGCCGGACACTACCTTACCAAAGTGTATGAGGGCCAGGTATCTGACCTCCGTCTTTCCATATCAAAGAAGATACTGAAGGCCGATTTTTTTCATGTAGAGCAGAACTCTCTTCAAATAATGCCAGTGCTGAATAACGACATCAATACCATTGGTGCGTTCATCAAAACGGTACCTGATTTTTTTGTTTCAATTTCAAAAGTTGTTGCCTGTGTTGCCTATATGTTCTGGCTCTCATGGCAGCTTACGGCCTATGTGATGAGCATTTACGCCCTGGTATTTTTGGTTTCGATGATTGTTTTTCCAAGAGTACATAAGCAGGAGAGGATGATCAGAGAGCTGAAGAATGACATTTTCGAGCATATCAATGGCTTGGTGAGAGGGCTCAAGGAGCTCTCGCTCAATAAAAAGCATAAGTCTATTTACGTGCAGGATATTATGGGCCCCACCAGCCGCAAACACAGTGATAGTTTGACGGTTCTTGGGACGCTGCACATATTTGTCACCAAGATTGGCGAGCTGATTGTGATTGTCTCTCTTTCGATCCTACTGATTAAATATAATGACATTGTGGTGATGGACAGCGGCCTGCTACTTGAATTTCTGACGGTCGTGATGTTCGTTTTGCCGGCACTGATTATTACCACCACCTTTCTTAACAATATCAAAAAGGTGGAAGTAGCGCTCAATGCGATTGGCAAGCTGGGAATTGAGTATCAACCAGACAAAGAGGAGAAACAGCAGCCGGTGAGCCCGATCGGGGCTCGCCCTGAACCTTTGATTGTTCTTGAAGATGTGGGATTTGAATATGGTTCGGAAAGGGAAGCAAATGGGTTTCACATCGGACCGTTTAACCTGACAATCAACCGTGGCGAAATCGTTTATCTGAGTGGGGGGAACGGGAGCGGTAAAACGACGCTTGGCAAACTGATTGTGGGACTTTACCGGCCAAGCTCTGGGAAGGTTTTATTTCAGGGGCAGGAAATAGACGAACGCAAAAATGAGGACTATCGCAACCAGTTCGCAGCGCTGTTCCCAGATTCTCATGTGTTTAGAGGCTTGCAGTACATAGACGATGGGTACCTTCAACAACATGGCGAACGACTCATAAAGATGCTCAATATCGAGGAAATTGTAAATATCAAGGATAAATCGCTGTCTACCATACGGGTGTCGTCGGGCCAGCAGGGGAGATTGTCACTGTTGAGGTCGCTCCTGGAAGACAAAGAAATTTACCTGTTCGATGAGTGGGCGGCTAATCAGGATCCGCTTTTCAAACTGAAATTTTATGGGTCAATTATCCCGGATTTGAAGAAAGAAGGAAAGACTGTCATCGTGATTACCCACGATGAGTCCTATTTCCATATGGCCGATAGAATTATCAAACTTGAAGATGGTCACGTTGTCAGGCAGCACACCGGAAAATAGGCGCATGGTTAGTTTTCATCTCTGAGATCGAAGCATTCAGGGCATGGTTTTTTCAGTCCGAAGAGAAACGACCTGTAGGGGTAGATGTTTCTCGTGTAGGGAAATTCCGATGGATAAAGTTTGTATTTGATGTTGTCCGTTTGAATTAAATCGTCGATACTGGACCCAAAGGCCAGAAATGTGCATGTCGGATTATTTTCGAACCAAACCGGGCTGACAATTTTTGCCAGCATCCCACACATCATCATCACTACTGTGCCGTCCTCGAATCGTTGATCGACCAGGTCATCGTAAAGTTCGTAGGAGTTTCGGAAAGGGACTTTCATGATTTGTGTTTCGTCCACTTTGAGCCCCAGTTTTTGAAGCATAGTAAGGTCTTGAAACTCGTTAAGGACAAAGAACAGCTTCCTGTTTCTCAGTTCTCCCAGGATAGCTGGCAGCAGCGAGAGGTTATGGTGGATGGTCATCGCCGGCACAGTAAATTCGTCGGCTTGTCTGAGCTCCAGTGCCAGTGTTTTCAGCTCGGGATAGCAGGTGCCGCAGGGGATTCCAACAAAGTAGTTATGGTTTTTGGTTTGTAGAGCAGTCAGCAGGCGTTCGGCCAGTACTTCCGAGTAGATCTGCTGTTTCCTGCCGTACCATTTTGCTTCGTTGTCTTTGTTAAGATACTTTCTGATAAAAGTGATTTCGCCATCGTTGAGGTGAGAAAAGCAGAACGGCTCGTTCTTTTTTAAAAGGTCTCTAAGGCGTGACGCACTTTCATGATAGGTGGGGCCAAAGTTCTTGCTGTACCTGAAAACTTGTTGCTGAGTCGACGTCCCTTTGTTGTACCGGTTGATCTGCATCAGGCTCACCAGCGACTGCATGTAGGCTGCCAATGAAACAAGAGCTGCCAGCGGCTTAAGAAGGCTCGTGGTGTTGAATGTGTATTTGCCCTTTAACTGCTGTAGACGCCTGCGAAAGTTTTCTCTCGATGCTGGGATGTGAACCACCAGTGGGTGGGTGCCTGTGGCGGTGTTGTGCAGTTGGCCCTTTTTCCACGCCAGGTCCCTGAAGATGGTTTGCTGTGATGCTAGTCCAAATGTCTTGAGCAGCTTCCGCTCGTATTGGAAGAAGAGGAAGCTGTGCCTTTTTGATAGGAGAGGCCAGCTAACAACGGTGGCTCGCCCGCCCGTGCAGGCAAAGAGCTGTTGCTGACCGTCGGTGGCGATAGTGTACGCTGGGTTAAACAGCTGAGAGCTGCAGTCTGCATAGAACCGGCTAAATAGCGACTGGTCTGATCGTATTTGTGTCAAAGCTTGTCCGTCGGCAAAGTCGATTCCGTACAAAGCCTGTATGTCGCTCAGCATTTGACGAAGATGCTTCAGTTTCCCCATGAAGGAGCCGGAATTAAGATAGTCGTAGTAAGCGGCGCCACGGGGGTAAAATTTCCAGTAGTAGTATTTGAGGATACGATCTCTGAAATAAAAATTGGCTTCGGCTGAAAATAAAACATCGACATTGATCTCAGAAAACAACTCCAAAATATCAGACTCGCCACCGATCACATCAACATCAAAAGCGTCCACAACAAGTAGGTGATCGTCGTCGGAGAGGTTTGTTGAAAGAAAAAATGAGTTGAGGAGGTTCAGTTTAATAGCGTTTGTACTCCATTCTTCACCAATTCCCAGAATTTCCAGGGGTAGAGCGAGTTTTGCACACGAATTCTTCAGGGTGTTTATCCTTTCGTCAACCGTGTTTGCAAAAGTCACAACTTTTAAACTCATCTTTATGAACTGTTTTGCGAGCAAAGTAAATGAACTTTGAGACATTTATCCTCCATAGAGACTGATCAAATCAGTCACCCTGCTATAAGCGTTGTTTCAGGACATTGGCGGAGGCTTGATGACGATTGTCCTCAATTCTTTGCTTGTCCGAAATCATGCATTAAACCAGCCTCCAAGCAAAACAACGTTTTCAAAAGATGATGGCTACTCTGAGAGAGATTTTGAGGTATTTAAGGCTGAACGCTTTTTGGCGCTCCAGCTTTCGCATGAGGTCGACCGTTGCGGCGAACCGAAGTGAAGATCAGCCGATTTATATTTCTCTATCTACCACCCCTGAGCGTATCGCCAGAATCGGCCCTGCGATAGCGTCACTAATGGATCAGACCATGATGCCTGACAAGATATTCCTTTGCATCGCAAAAAAAAGCCGGAAGGGGCAGACTTATAAGATCCCCGGTTTTTTATCGGACAACCCTTTGGTGGAAATAAGTTGGGTAGAGAAAGACCTCGGGCCCGCCACCAAATGGTTTTACAGTTGCCAGACCGATGATATTGAAGAGGGTAGCAGCATCATCGTGCTGGATGATGATCAGGTGTATCCGAAGCAACTGGTAGAACACTATGTGCATTGCAGAAGGCAGTTTCCTGCAGCGGCATTCACGTTGCTGGGCTGGCCAGTGCCGACTACCGGGCAACATACCGACAGAAAGTGTGTGAGTGCAGGGAAAGTTAGAATCCTGGGTGCCGACAATAGGGTTGAAGTGACTGCAAGCCCCAGTCAGGTGCATTGCATGCAGGGAGCCTCAAGCTACATGATTACAAAGGGAATGCTTAAGCCCACCGCCGACTACTTCGAAAAGCATGAGGCAGCCAATTTTGCAGACGACATCCTGATCAGCGGCCTTTTGGCAGCTAGTCAGGTGCCTGTCTATGTGATACCAGGCCCATTTCAGTTTATTCGGCTTCATTCTTTGCGGATGATGCGGGCAGCTAGCTTGTACAATGACACCAACCGTAGCAGCGACTACAACGACCAGCTTTACAGACTTTTGGAAAAAAGCTGGCCCGCTGTTTAGTAAATGTACGGGCTTAACCGGTTCGATCGGTTAACAGTGATTCTCAGGCCAAGGCAAAAAACTACCCGAATAAATTTAGCGACATGCGTGACGCTGGTGCTGTAGGTTCTAGGACTGACCCAGCCATTGTTTTTCCCGGCTACTTTTATGTTTTTCACAAGGTGCCTCTCCCTGATAAAATCTTTACTCAGCACCTTCATTGTGTAAAGAAACAGGCTATCCCTTAAGGACGTTTGAGAGATCTCCGGGTATAGGGCGCTTGCGTGCTGTGCCTTGTTTTCTGCTTCTGCCACAATTTTCGACGCCCACTCTGGATTTGATTTCTTGACTTGTTTGTTGTCCCACTTGATATCCAGCTGGATGTCGAGGTGTCTCACTAGTCGTTTCCATTCTTTAGCCCCATCCTCTATATTGATGTGAATGAATCTGGGGTCTCCCTTAAAAAAGTGTAGTGCTCTTTTTCTGTAAATGAGCCAGTCAATCAATATTTGGCGATAGACTGTTTTGCCCATGATGAGCCTGGAAAGGCGGACGATTGCTTTGTCGTCCTTCATATGTCGCTCGTCGATATGACTGAACCAGTTGAACATGCTGAGAATCCAGCGGGAAGGCTCCCTATCCAGCAGAACTATTTTTGCATCGGGAAACCAGGTGGTGAGGTGATGAAAATTGTGGAGGCTGCCATCGAGAAAGTAGTCAAACTTCGAAAAAAAAGCTTCGTTTGGCTCCGCTAGGTGAGAATACACCCCGAAGTGAGGCGTATGGGTAACCCGAAGGCCTTTTTCTTTCAGGGCATTGGTGATGCTGGTGGTGCCCATTTTTGAGGAGCCGATGAAAAACACTTTCATTGATTATCGGGTACCTGTTTTTGGAAAAGCTCGAAATAGACTTGCGCCATGCTGTCCCAGGTGAACATCTCTTTTTCGGTATTACTTTTGAACAACTGACCAAGTTTTTTGAGCTCCTCTTTGTCGGTCAGTAGTTTGTTAACTGTGATGCCCCACGTGTCGGCATCGCCGGACGGCAGGAGCAAACCATTGAAATTGTCTTTTACTGCGGATGGAATGCCGTCTACCCTAGCTGCCACGCAAACCAGCCCGCTAACGGCTGCTTCCAGAGCCACCAGGCCAAACCCCTCGTAGTCACCGTCAACATGCAAGTTGGGCATCACAAACAAATCGGCATGCAAAAGCAGCTGATCAAGTTCAGCTTTGGATAATTTTCCTACAAATAGCACTTTGTCTCTAAAGGCAGGCTCTTTCATGAGCTTATCCAGTTCAAGGGCTTCCAAGCCAAAGCCAAAAAGGTGGGCGAGTTTCGTAAAGACCGATGCCGGAAGTACTTTTGAAAGCCATAATATGAGCTTAATGTTCTTCTCCCTCGGCCCGACAATCACATAAAGAACAGGGGCTTGTATTTGCAGAAGCACATTTTTAATAAACCAAACAAAGCCCTTTCGCTTAATCGGCCGACCAATAGATACTATCAAAGATTTGTCATTGATGGCTGCTCCAAATCTTTGCCTGAGCAGAGAGTAGATGGCCTCATTTTTTTGTGGACTTGGCAGCGGCTCGAACCCATTGGGGATGTAATGTGCACTGGCTGAGGGGATACCTGCTTTAATGCATTCCAGCCTCGTTTCGTTGCTCACGGCAATGACCCAGGTAAATTTTGACAGGTATTTTCGCAGCCAAAACTGATACAAGGTCGACTTGAAGATAACATCGAGCCCATGGACAGTGGCAGCCAATTTTTTTCGGGTGAGCCAAAGCAGCGGAGTTAAAAATAGCGCCATAAGGCCGTCATTGGCGTGAATGACAGCTATGCGGGGATTGGCCCAAACCTTGAACAAGCACCACGGAACAACCGAGAAGAAAAATAGCGCTTTAGGGTATTTTCCACTAAAGATAATTTTGTGGACTATTGTATATGATTGCAGGTTTTTGATCAACTCATAGCTTTGCTTTTGCATGCCGCCAATGGATGGAGGATATTTGTGCGTAACAACAAGAACTTCGGAATCGCTTCGGCCTGCCAACATGTGAGGTTTGTGGAAATATGAGCAAAGTTAAGATTGTATTTTTTATTGATGTACTCAAAAAGGATTTTGATGGGGTGTCCAACACCACCAATCAAATTGCCTACCGCCTGCCCAGGGATCAATTTGACGCCATCTTTATCACTCCGCTGCCGCCAGAAGACCCGGAGTTTCCCTTTCCTGTGTACAAGTGCCCATCGATAGACCTACCGCTCTATAAGCAATATAAATTGGCATTACCCAAGCGAATGAAGGGATTGGAGGCGATGCTCGATGACTTCAAGCCCGATATTGTACATTGGAGTACCCCTTCGGCGCTAGGTTGGTATGCTGTGAAGTATGGCAAAAAACGCAAGATACCTGTGGCAACTATTTACCACACACACTTCACTTCCTATGTAGAATACTTCTTAAGATTTGTGCCTGGTATCGATACGATTTCGCCACCGATAGCCCGGCGGCTGCTGTCGTTGTACAAAGATTGCTCGCTGGTGCTGGCACCTACGGAAAGCATGAGCGACTACCTGAAAGTATTAAGAGTAGATGCTGGCAAAATTAGGGTATGGGGCAGGGGGGTCAATCAGCACCTGTTTTCTCCCGATTTCCGGGACGATAAGTTTTTCACTCCATACGGCGTCACCGGCAAAAAGAAGATTCTTTTTGTCAGTCGGCTGGTGAGTTACAAGTCCACCGACAGCCTGATAGAGCTCTATAAGTTGCTTGACAAAGGCCATAAGCTGATTGTCACTGGTGATGGTCCCGACATGGAGAGGCTTCAAAGTAAGATGCCAGAGGCTGTGTTTACAGGAAAACTCACCGGTGAAGCACTTTCCAAAGTATTTGCCTCGGCCGATGTGTTTGTCTTTCCGTCGGTTACGGAAACGTTCGGTAACGTGATTCTTGAGGCCATGGCTTCCGGACTGCCTGTGGTGGCGGCCAGGGCTGGTGGTCCGGCTGATATTATTGAAGATGGTGTTACCGGTTTTTTGACTGAACCAGGCAACACTAAGGAAATGTACGACCGGATAAAAGCACTGCTGGCAGATGATGAACTGCATGCAAGGATCAGGGAAAAGGCGATTTACTATGCCAGCCAGCAAAACTGGGACGTACTGTGCCAGCGGCTGTTCGACTACTACACCGATTTAGCCAAAACAGCTTCATGAGCCTGACCTTTAAGATACTTCAGCTGGCTACGCCAAACATCGATTCTTACGCTGCCTATAGTATTGCCTCTGTCCGGGGCTATGCAAAAAAACATGGTTATCAGCATTTGGTGCAACGCAGCCGGTTGGTTGATGATATGCATATCAATTGGACCAAAATTGCGCTGTTACAAAACGCCCTGACGGAAAAAGACGTCGATTATGTGGTGCTGTTAGATGCGGATATTATCCTCACAACTACCGCCCTGCCCCTGGAAGGTTTTGTGAAGATGGGGAATGAAGCAACGCACATACTGATGCCTGGCGATACGCCGTTGTTAGGAGGTAAAAGGCCTAACGCAGGGATGATCATCGTTAAAAACAGTCCCGAGGGCAGAGGTATCATTGACTATTGGCTGCATGCGGCCCGCCACGAAGGCAAGCACCTCGCAGATATCCACCCGAGAAATCAGCTGGTGTACTGGAATTTCGTTATGCCCAGGTTCAAGCCCCTTCAGTTTATTATTCCCAGGTCATTTGCCAGGAAGTATTACCCTGTTTACGCTTACCTGGGGCTGCGTGGGGGGGGGTTGTGGCATGTGACCCAAACTAATGAGGGCGTAAGAGAAAAGTATATGAAGAGGCTTTACGAGCAACACAGGTCAGAAATGGGCGACCTTCAGGCCACTTTAGAAGCGCTGAAAGGAGCAACGCAAGGGCTGGTTAAGTTGGTTGAGTAACTAATAGCACTTTTAGGCGCAGTTAAAAAATTCATTGTTTAGTTTTAGGAAACGTTAATCGAAGTTTCATTGGAGAAGATTGCCGGTTTGAAAAACGCTCAATCATTTTACTGGGAAGAAAGCAGAGAACCTCACTTTCAGCGCAGAAAGCAAATTATGAATGAAGTGCCTGAGGTGAAGAAGCTTTTTGGTACCGACCCTCTCTTAAAGTACAAAGCGATTTTTGTGCTGCTGCTACAGCTGGCTATTCCTGTGTTTTTTCTACCTGAAAATCCATACCTGTTTGCGCTGCTGGTGGTGGTAGTGGGCGCCACACTTAGTCAAATTCTTTTTTTGGCTATTCACGAAATCACCCATGACCTGGCTTTCAAAAACCCAGTGCTTAACAATGTTTTGGCCATCATCGTCAACTTTCCCATTGTGTTCCCCTTCAGTATGGCGTTTAAGGTGTACCACGCCAAGCACCACTGGCACCAGGGCAAGGAGGGTGTGGATACCGATCTGCCCACCGACGGGGAGGCTCTTCTGTTTAAGGGCTTTTTCGGTAAGCTGATCTGGCTGGTGAATCAAATCCTTTTTTATGCCATCAGACCACTCATGGTGCACCCTATCAAACCCGACAAGTGGCAAGTCATCAATCTGGTGTCTCAGTTGATATTCGTGGTGGTGTTTTATCAGCTGGCAGGTATTGCCGGTTTTGTGTACCTCATAGGCTCTCTGTTTGTAGCCGGCGGGCTTCACCCCATTGCCGGCCACTTTATTGCAGAGCACTATGTCTTCAAAGAAGGTCAGGAAACCTATTCGTACTACGGTTTCCTTAACAAGATTACTTTCAATGTGGGCTTTCATAACGAGCACCACGACTTCCCCAACATTCCGGGCAGTCGGCTGCCAAAGCTGAAAAAGCTTGCCCCCAACCATTACAACCACCTCTACTCGCACACCTCATGGTCAAAGGTGCTTTGGCGGTTTGTTTCAGAAGAGTCGGTCGGCCTCTATTCACGCATTAAGCGGCGCAATTAGTTTTCCCTTATAAATTTTAAGGCAGCTTCTAAGAATTTTTCGTTTTCAGAAACGAAAGGTTCATGCCATGAGTCGTCAAATATCGTCCAGTCCACCGTAGTGTTCACTAGCAGGGCTTCCGTTTCGTATCCAATTTCTATGGGCACCACGCCATCTTTTTTGCCCCACAGGAATGCCACGGGTATATCGATCATGTCCAGCTTGTCGGAGGTGTCGTAGTTTAGCATTTCGAAGTCAAAATAGTTTTCGTACCCTTTGCCGTGGCTAAATTGAGCGAGCGTGGTGTTGGGGGTGAACAATGCGTAATTGATGAGGAATTTTTTGTTAGAGAACAGGGAAAGCTCGTTGCCACCCAGGTCGAGCATGTGGCGGTAATAGCCCACCCAGTCCAGTTCCTGAATGTTTTCCTTTGTCACGGGGTTTTCCTCGGCAAAGCTCAGCGCTTTGGCATTGCTCTGCTCTGTAGCCTCCCGTATCACCCAGTCACGCATCACGTCCATCCACCTGTAGTTGGAGAAGGTGCCGTTGACAATGAGGGCTCCGGCCACCATTGATTGATTGTCGTTGGTGGTCAGGAACTGCCAGGTGACCTCTACCCCAAAGCTGTGACCCATGAGGTAGATTTTTTTACCGGGGTATTGCTGCCTCAGCAGCGACACCACATAAAATGCGTCTTCTGTGTACTGCTCATAGTTGAGCGTTTTAGGGTCAACGTTGCCGGAAGCCGACCCTGCAATGCGCTGGTCCCAATAGACCACCGCCACTTCGCTCTCCATCCCTTTCAGGTAGTATCGGTAGCACATGGCACAGTCGCCTGGCCCGCCATGCACATAAAGGATGATCTTGCCGGAGTCGAGATTTCCACGCACCCACACAGGCATGTCGGCGCCCTCATTGCGAACATAAAAGGTGTCGGTAGCCTCGGTAGCATCGTCGGTGCACGAGAGGAAGAAGAAAGGTATTGCGAACAGAAAAAATAGCTTTTGCATGGTTAAAAAATCAAGGGTTTAACAATTCCGAGTTCGATGGCGAAACGGGTGAGAGATGATGCATTGTAGGGTATTTGCTTCATCACATTTAGCCGGGCATACCAGCTGAGTTGAATCCCTTTCTTTACCGAAAGGTCTTTTCCAATCCCAATAAAGACCGTCGGCATGAAGGCTGTGCGTCCGGCCAGCGTCAGCTTTTCGAGCTCGCCTGCCTCGTTCACTTCGTACACCTTGCCCTCCAGAACTGAGCGGAAAAGCCCGGGACTAAAGCCGGTTTCAAAGGTTCTACCTTTCTGGTTTCTTCTTTTGTAGGACACGTCAGGCATTATAATAAGCCCCACGTGGTTGTGGGCGTGGCGGTAAATGGCCAGGCCGGGCGTGAAGGCCAGGGCGTTGCTGACGCTGCGACCTTTCTTTGTTTGTTTGTCGACGGAGCGAAGGGTGATGGAGTAGCCGCCTTTTAGCCCATAGTGGGTAAAGGATTCTCCGAAATAGGCAACTTTCAGCTCCTGGCTTGCGGCCGACTGGAAGGTCAAAACGCAAGCCACCAAAAAAATAAACTTGTGCATAAAAAAGTAAATTGATGTGACAGTTCCCATACGGCGCCAACAAATGAATGGATGCAAAAAGGGGCGAATAATACCTGAACTATTGAAAAAACTACCTGAAGTATGGAAAAGAAGAGGTGGCTTTATAGGCTGAAATGCCGCATCAGGAATGACTGATCCATTTTTTGAAATCTGTAGCCTTGAGTTGGCTAATAACTACGGGTTCATCCGTTGACGGGTGCACTTCAAGCAGCAATTTACCATTCGGTTCGCTAACAAACGACCTGCACGATCTCCTATGAACGATGACCTGTCGGTTAGCCCTGAAAAACTCTTCCTCACTGAGCAAGCCAAAGACCTCGTCCAGGGTATAGTTGATCGAAAGTCGGCTACCATCAAAAGTGGTAATATAAACGACAGCACCCCTGATAAAAATATTGGCTATGTTGCCCGCTTCTACCGGTACATTTTTTCTCCCAAAGGTGCCGATCACCGACTTGAGAGAACCAGTCTTTCTCCCATCATCTTGTCGGGCAACCTTAGATGCCCGGTAGAAATAGTAAATAATGTAGTAGACGTTGAACTGACCAATGACGATGATGCTGAAGGGCAGCTCATAGTCAGGAAATGATGTGGCTGAAATGGGAACTTTGTAGTATAGATGAAAGTAAACGGATGTGATGGTTACGCATACAAGAGAAGGTAATGCAAGTCCCAAAATTGTTTGCAGCAATATCCTTGAAAGTGGTCGATCGAACCAGTCATATTTCGTTTGCAGTTGCTTCGTCACTTGCCTGACAAACAGCCACAAAAGAGATGAGAGAGAGAATGAGTAAATGGTGTCAGGCAGGAAGTTGGTTTGGTACAGAAGCTCGAACCAGCTGAGGTCAGCCCCAATGGAAAGGAATACCTGAGACACCACAAAGCTTACGCCAAGGATGACCCAAATGTCTCTTTTGAATGGAGGCAGGCAGTTGTGCACCATAGAGAGTAAAAGTCGAACAAAAATTCAACTTTTTAAAGAGCATACAGCCCGCACTATTTTGAAGGCAGCCTCAATTAACATTGGCTTTGGGAACGAATCGATGGCCTTTAATAGTTCTTGTGAGCAATGCACTTTGGTAAATAAAGCTTTAATTTTCGACATGGAATTTACTGTCACAAAACTCTCTGCGCTTTTTCCCGATA
The DNA here is from genome assembly GCF_040222385.1 of Imperialibacter sp. Classification (GTDB taxonomy): domain Bacteria; phylum Bacteroidota; class Bacteroidia; order Cytophagales; family Cyclobacteriaceae; genus Imperialibacter. Next base: position 258,052 of record NZ_JAVKDF010000021.1, on the reverse strand, counting down.
TGGAACAGGCCCTCAAAGACGCCATTTTGAAGGAGGGAAGCATAAAAACTGTAAAAGAGGGCGAACTGCTTGTAAGCTCAGGCCAGTATATCAAGTCAGCTATGCTGGTGGTAGATGGTTTGGTGAAAGTTTCCCGGGAGGATGAGGACGGGAAGGAATTTCTTATGTACTATCTGGAGCCCGGATCCGCTTGTGCACTTTCGCTATTGTGTGCAGCCCGAAGCGAAAAGAGCGCTATATCGGCCAAAGCTGTTTCTAATGCCACCATCATCACTGTTCCGTTTGTTTTAACCGAAACTTGGCAAACCAAGTACAGAACCTGGCACGAGTTTGTTGTGGCTACCTACCGAAAAAGGTTTGAGGAGCTGCTGATCACCCTCGATAGTGTTGCTTTTAAATCTATGGATGAGCGCCTGGTGTTTTACCTGAAAAGGCAAATGAAAGTGTCGGGCAAGCTGCTGGCCATTTCTCATCAGGAAATTGCCAACGACCTCAGTACCGCACGAGAGGTGGTGTCGAGGTTACTGAAGAAGCTGGAGCAATCGGGGGCCATTGCACTGAGCCGCAACCATATCGAAATTATCAACCTCGACAAAATTTTTGACTAGTTTTGCCAAAGTGATTATTGTCACTGAAATGAGTCTCCCTCTGGTATACCTTTGCTGAAGGAAATTGAAAATAAACAACAATGATAGTAGAACAGATATACACAGGATGTTTGGCACAGGGTGCCTACTACATAGAAAGTGAAGGTGAAGCGGTCATCATCGACCCGCTGAGAGAAGTAGCACCCTACGTAGAGAAGGCCAAAAGAAGAGGAGCAAAGATCAAGTACGTGGTGGAAACCCACTTTCATGCTGACTTCGTTTCTGGCCATCTGGATCTTTCCAGAATGACTGGAGCACCCATTGTTTTTGGCCCCAACGCTAAGCCGAATTTTGAGGCGCACATTGCCAAAGACGGCGAAGAGCTGAAAATTGGTAAGGTAGCGCTTAAGGTGCTTCATACGCCGGGCCACACCATGGAGAGCACCACATATTTGCTGATTGATGAAGAGGGTAAAGAAAATGCTATCTTCTCTGGCGATACGCTGTTCATTGGCGATGTGGGAAGGCCTGATTTGGCTGCCAAGTCGCACTTGAGCGTGCAAGACCTCGCCGGACATCTTTTTGACTCGCTGCGGAACAAGATTATGCCCCTACCAGATGATGTAATTGTGTACCCAGGCCATGGTGCAGGATCTGCTTGTGGTAAAAACATGAGCAAGGAAACGACCGATACGCTGGGGCATCAGAAGGAAACGAACTATGCGCTGAGAGCAAACATGACCAGGGAGGAGTTCATTAAAGAGGTAACTGATGGGCTAACACCTCCGCCGGTTTATTTCCCTGAAAACGTGATGATGAACAAAATGGGATATGAGAGCGTCGACAAGGTGCTTAGCCGGGGTTTGCAAAAGCTTTCAGCTGAGGGCTTTGAGGCAGCGGCCAACGAAACTGAGGCACTGGTGCTGGACACCCGCTCGCCTAACGAATTTGCCAAAGGCTTTATCCCCAACTCAATCAATATCGGTATAGACGGAAGCTTTGCGCCCTGGGTAGGCGCACTGATCCTGGATATTAAGCAGCCAATTCTGATCGTGGCGGAGCCAGGCAGAGAGGAAGAGGTGGTGACACGGCTGGCCAGAGTGGGATACGACAATACGATTGGTTTTCTGGACGGTGGATTTGCTGCCTGGACAAAAGCCAGGAAAGAGGTGGATGAAATTGCCAATGTGTCAGCGGCCGAATTCTCCGCCAAATATGCTAGTGAGAAATTGGAGGTGATCGACGTTCGCAAGCCAAGCGAATTTGCTGCCGAACATGTGGAAGATGCCAAAAACCTGGCGCTGGACTTTATCAACGACCACATGGCCGATTTTGACAAAGAAAAGCCCTTGTACCTGTACTGCGCAGGGGGTTACCGCTCTATGATTGCCAGCTCAATTCTGAAAGCCCGGGGCTGGGACAATATCATCAATATTGATGGAGGCTGGAAAGCCATTGAGGCAACCGCTGTTCCGAGAACAGACTACGTTTGCCCGACGACATTACAGAAGTAGTCAATAAGTTTTTAGAGAACCAAGTCGTGCCCCTGGCGATAGCTGGTGGCACGATTTTTTTTTGAATTCCTCTGTGCACCTAGTCTAGCTCGTGCTTTGTATTGATAGAGAATTTATAGCGATCGCCCCGGTACAATGATCTTTCGATCTCAACAATTTTTCCATCTTCGGAGAAGATGGCTCCATCAAGCATAAAAGCTGCCAGAGGCACGGTGTTCTCGAAATAGTTCTGAGGATCACCGGGCGAAAGAATGACCGCTCCCATTGTTCTGTGAGCATTGCCCAACTTTAGTTTGTACTGATCCTCGTAAATGGCAATCAGCGGGTCCTTCAGCTCAATAAGGTGAATCTTCGGGCAGGCAACCAGGGAAATGTATCTGGTCTCATCTTTCATTAGCGTGTCGTCGGCATATCTCAGGCGGTGAACCTTCAACACCGGGCCGTCGATCTTCATATGTCTGTTATCGATTTTGGATGACAGGCCACTCTCAAGGATTGTCTTTTCAAGAATAATATCTTTTGGTTTGAACCCTTCCTTGATCAGGTTGCCGTCGAAGCTGTTTTTCATGGCGTCGAAAGAACCAAGAACCCTGGTAACGTGCCGGTCTTCCGTTTTATTTAACACGTAAGTGCCTCTTCCTTTTATTCTGGTTGCCCATCCCTGTAATTCTACTTCGTGCAAACTCTTGCGGGCTGTAGTATTGCTCACGTTGTGCTCTTTGATCAATTCGTTCTCAGAAGGCACCTTATCGCCAGGTAAAAGCTCACCTGACTCAATTTTTTGAATGATTTCTTTGCTGATTAAAATGTACTTGGGGACTGGCCTTTTCATTACTCTAAGTTTGGCGGACAGCTAATTTGAATTTTTTTTTTGTCATATTAAAATTTACTTACTACATTAGGTTCTTGAACTTAGTGCGTTAAGGCACCCTATGAAAACTACAACAAAGTATTGGTGGGTCGTATTCCTGCTACTAATAGCTACGTCTTTAAGCTTCCTTGACAGGCAGGTGTTGTCCATTGTCATTATTAAAATAAAGGAAGATTTATTTATATCCGATGTCGAGTACGGATTCATCAACTCGGGTTTTCTTGCAAGCTATGCTATTATGTTTACCCTTGGCGGTGTACTTATAGATAAGTACGGCAGCCGACTGGGGTTGGCCGTTTCTGTAGGGTTTTGGTCTTTTGCCACCATACTGCACAGTTTTGCTGGCAGTGTATTCCAATTTGCTACCTTCCGTTTTTTGCTGGGCATAGGAGAGGGAGGATGTTTCCCTGGTGCAGTTAGGGCTGTCATCGAATGGGTGCCTAAAACAAAACATTCCCTGGCGAACGGCATTGCCATCGGTGGATCTGCGCTTGGTGCTGTTATTGCGCCACCACTGTGTGCATACTTTTTAGGATTTTGGGACTGGCGCTACATATTTATAATGACTGGCGCTTTCGGGTTTGTTTGGTTGGTGGCCTGGCTTATCATTACAAAAAAGAATGAGCTGGCAGAGGCCCCGTCAAAAAGTGAGGTAGTTGAAAAAAGAAACTTTAGCTTCATTAAAGTACTCAAATCCAGAGAGGCATTGATTTTCATGGCCATGCGCTTTGTGCTTGATCCCATTCTTTACTTCTACATGTTTTGGATTCCCAAGTACCTGAACGAAAGTCATGGCCTTGCAGTAGACAAGATCGGCCAGTTGCTGTGGGTCCCCTTCCTGGCGTTGGGCGTTGCGAATGTTACGGGCGGATGGGTATCGGATTTCATCTTTCAAAAGACATCGAAAGAAGCATTTTCACGACAGGTCGTCATGGGCTTTGCCGCCCTTATGACACTGCCAGTAGCAGCCATAGGGCTTTTGGATTCCTATGTAGTCATCTTGGTGTTGGTTGGGCTGGCTTTCTTTGCCCATGGGTTGTGGATTACTAATTACATTACTTCGATTGGAGATGTGTTTGGTAAAACGGCTTCATCCACAGTTGTGGGGCTCTCAGGTAGTGCCGGCGCCTTGTCGTCACTGGTACTTAATCCGGTGATTGGGTTTATTATTTCCACGTATTCTTACGACTCAGTATGGATTTATTGCGGGCTTATGTATCCCGTTGTATTTATAGGTTATATGATTTTCATGGCAAAGAAAAAATCAGCGGCTTTTTCTGTCGCATAATTTTTTTTTCAATTTTTAAATAGTGCGTTAAGTTGAACTTATTAAGCGTTAAGAATTTTAAAACATTATTATGACAAGAATAGGGGTTTTCGGAGTAGGCTACGATAAATACTGGTCTCAGTTTGAGGGCTTGTTGGAGGAGCTGACAGAGAAACAGGATGTGCTCATTAAGAGGGTGAAATCCAATGGCGTTGAAGTGATAGACCTGGGCCTGGTGGACAATCCTGAAAAGGCGTACTGCATGGTCGACAAAATTGGACAGGCAAACCTGGACATGATTTTTTGTGACATGCTGACTTATGCAACGTCAGGAACGTTCGGAATAATTATCAAGACCATTAATATCCCTATTGTGCTGGTGGCACTACAGCCATTGAAAGCTTTGGACTACTCAAAGGCGTCTACCTACATGCAGCTGGTAAACGACGATATCTGCGCATTGCCGGAGTTTGCCGGAGTAGCCGTGCGGATGGGGAAGAAGGTGCCCGATATGATTATCGGCACGCTGTATGATGACTCGGAAGTTGATGCGGAGATTGAGGAATATTGCCGTATAGCTAAGGTGCTGCACGACTTAAAAAAGGCTCATTTGGGGCATATTGGGCACCCAATCAACGCCATGCTGGACATGCATTCCGATGCGACCATGCTGACGTCTTTTTTCGGTAGTCACATTGTGCAGTGTGAGGCCAACCAGCTAATGAAATGCTATGAGGAGGTAACCGAGAAAGAGATAAAGGACTGCGAGAAGAAGATCCTGGATTTTTTCGACACTCCTGATCCCGTTTCTGACCCGATTTCCATGAAGCTGAAGGAAGACGACCTACGCATGGCTGCCAGGGTGAGTGTGGCGCTCGAAAGATTTGTTGAAACCCATAAGCTCGACGGGCTGGCTTACTACTACGACGGCCCTGACAACAGCGAACTTCGTGAGGTCATGTCAAACCTCATTGTGGGCAATTCACTTCTCACAGCGAAGCACATTCCTATGTGCGGAGAGTCGGATTTAAAAACACTCATTGCCCTTCTCATTTTCGACCGCCTTTCGATAGGCGGGAGCTTTGCTGAGTTCCATCCGGTAGATTTTAAAGAGGGGTTTGTGCTGGTGGGGCACGACGGGCCGCACAATATTTCCATTGCCGACGGGAAGCCTGTTTTGCGGAGCCTGAAGAAGTACCATGGCAAGCCGGGGCATGGAGCTGGAGTAGAGTTCAAAATCAAAGAAGGCCCTATTACCATGCTGTCGATTAACTCCACCTATGATGGGAAATTTAAATTCATCATCGCAGAAGGGCAGTCTGTTTCGGGCCCGATACCCCCCACAGGCAATACGAACACCCGGGGATTCTTCGAGCCTGATGTGAAAACGTTTTTGACAAGATGGATCAAAGAAGGCCCGACACACCACTTTGCTCTTGGCGTTGGACACCACGCATCAACGCTACAAAAGATAGCGAATTACTTAAACATTGAATCGAAAGTTATCGCCAGCGATAAATAATAACTGTTAATTAAACACATACTTATGACTATGAAAAACTACTTAGAGAATCTGGTTTTGATTAAGAAGGGAGTTTGTGACAAGTACCTTTGCATGTTTGTTTTCGCATTGGCCCTTCTCGCAGGGTTTCCAACTCTTGCTCAAAATCAAAATGGTGCTTCCGGCGCTTTTAGTGTTTCGGGAGTTGTTGTTGGCTCCGATGGGATGGCCATTCCGGGAGTAAGCATTCTTGTAAAAGGTACCAGCTCAGGTACTATCTCTGACGCAGAGGGTAAATACACGGTGAATGTTGATGATTCAAATGCTGTATTACTTTTCTCGTTTATTGGATACCAATCTCAGGAGGTGTCGGTAGGCTCACGGAGGGTTATTGACGTGACCATGGAAGACGACTTCAAGGTACTTGGAGAGGTCGTTGTAACGGGATATGGTACTCAAAAGAAGAAAGACATTACGGGCTCTATCGCACGGGTAGATGGAAAGGATATGATGTTGCCATCTACGTCCAGCTTTGATCAGATGATTCAGGGAAGAGTGTCTGGTGTGCAAATTTCGCAAACGTCGGGAGCTCCCGGAGGAAACGTCAACGTATTGATACGTGGTGTAAGCTCTATTACGGGAGGAAATCAGCCGCTTTACGTCGTTGATGGTTACCCGATATCTACTGGTGGAAGCTCTGATTTTTCCTCTTACGCAGGGAATACATATTCATCATCAGGCATTGCCAGTAATACTCAAAGCAGGATCAACCCGCTTGCGTCAATAAATCCGGCAGATATTGAATCGATAGAAGTGCTGAAGGATGCTTCTGCAACGGCTATTTATGGTTCAAGAGGTGCTAATGGCGTTGTGATTATTACCACTAAAAGAGGAGCAGTAGGCAAACCTACCATCAGCTTCGATATGTCTTACGGCCTGCAGCAGGTGGCCAACAAGCTGGATATGATGAATTCTGCACAATATGCTGAATTTGTTGCTGATGGCCGAGACAATGCAAGAGTTTACGTTGGCGGCCAGGCGACTGACCCAAATGAAGTAAGGGCTGGCGCTCATTTTGTACGGCCTGAGTTTAGAAACCCATCTTCCATTACCACTAACACCGATTGGCAGGATGTGATTTACAGAACTGCCCCGGTGGCCAATTATCAGTTGTCGGCAACCGGCGGCTCAAACAATGTTAACTATTTCATCTCTGGCGGCTACTACGATCAAAAGGGAGTGGTTGAAACCTCAGATTACAAGAGGTTTAACCTCCGCTCAAATGTTGACGTCAATCTGACGGAGAGAGTCAAAGTTGGAACATCGCTTTCAGGCTCGCACGGCTTTGGTAACTTTCCTAACACTGAGGGACACTACGGAACTGGTGGCGTGATTTCTCAGGCACTGGCTGCTGGCCCAACAATACCAGTTTATGATGCTGATGGCAACCCTTACAACAGCCAGGCAGACGTAACCGATGGACTGGGATGGCTTCAGAACCCATTGAACCTTCTTGCAGGCTTTTCAGACAACAGAAAGGTGACGGATATATACAGTAACAATTTTATTGAAGTGACAATAGCCGACGGTCTTACTTTCAAAACCACGGCGGGTATCCAGTACAGTACCAACGATGCCAAAATCTGGAGATCATCGCTTATTCCAAACTTCACCTCACTCAACTATCCTTCCAATGCAGGTGCAACCAAGACGGAAACGATGAACTGGTTGAACGAAAACACGTTGAACTACAAGCATATTTTCAATCAGAAGCACAGCCTCGACGTGTTGGTAGGTTTTACTGAGCAGAAGGAAAGCTGGGACAGGCTGTCTGTAGGTGCGTCTGATTTTCCTACAGATAATGTAACCTTTGTTTCGGGAGGCATTGTCAACGCAGGGACTCACGTCATTTCTGAGTGGTCAATGGTTTCTCTTCTGTCAAGGGTGAATTACTCTTACGACGGCAAATACTTGTTTACAGGAACTGTTCGTAGAGACGGTAGCTCTCGCTTTGGTGCTAACAACAAATGGGGTACGTTTCCATCACTTTCTGTTGGTTATGTGATTTCCGAAGAGGACTTTATGCAATCGGTTAACTTCATCAGCAGCTTGAAGGTGAGGATGAGTTATGGACTTTCCGGAAATAACCAGATTGGAAACTACTCTCACATCGGGCTCCTTTCAACGTCAAGGTATGTTCAAAACAATAACCTGGTGGCAGGTTTGGTACCGAGCAGCTTGTCAAATACCGACCTTACCTGGGAGAGATCGAAGCAGACCAACTTCGGTGTCGACCTGAGCATGTTTGATGACCGTGTTTCGGTAACCGCCGAGTTTTACAAAAACCTTAAGACTGATTTGTTGCTTGGAGTTCAGTTGCCCGCAGCGTCAGGTTTTACCTCCTCTACACAGAATATTGGTGATATCGAGAACAAGGGTATAGAGTTGGCGATTCAGACTGTCAACATTAAGCAAAGCAAATTTGAGTGGAGAACTGGTGTTACGTTCAGTAAAAACAAAAACAACGTATTGAGATTGGCTACAGAAGGTGGCCGGATTACCAACTCATCGTACCAGATTACCCAGGAAGGTTATCCGATTGCCAGCTTCTTTATGCAAAATGCCATAGGCGTGTACAAAACGAATGAAGAAGTGACTGGCACACCTGTTATTCACCCCAATGTTCAGGCTGGTGATTTGATTTTTGAGGACGTGGATGGCAATGGCACCATTAACTCGAATGACAGAAAGATTGTTGGAGATCCGTGGCCTGATTTTGTTTGGGGATTTAACAACAACTTTACCTATGGAAACTGGGGACTTGGTATTACTCTCAACGGTTCTCAGGGAGCTGAAACCTTTTTTCAGGCGGGAACTATTATTTTGAATAACGCTGGTGTGCAAAACCAACTTGCCCTCGGTGATAAAAGGTGGAAGTCTGAAACTGACCCGGGAGATGGCTATCAGGGCAGAGCAATCAGGAACAACTATGCCAATGGGTTTGGTACATCGTCTCACTTCTTGTTTGATGCCTCATACGTAAGGATCAAAAATGTGAATCTGTCCTATAGGTTGCCAAAGGCGGCTATTTCAAAGCTGGCCTTGTCGAATGCATCGTTTTACCTGAACATTAGCAACCTGTACACCTTCACAGACTACCCAGGCTACGATCCTGAATCAAGTACTGCTGGTAACAATGTTGTCAATTCAGGGGTGGATTATCTGACGTATCCGCTTGCTCGCACTTATACCCTCGGTGTAAACGTGACATTCTAAATACCGGAGAACAACCCTTTAAAAAAAGAATCATGAAAAAGACAATAGCAATATTTACTGTACTTATTCTCTCTCTGAGTTCTTGCAACGATTTTCTGGAATTAGAGCCCGAATACGTTGTGAGCGAGACTGGATTTTATAAAACGGCGAAGGACTTCGACACAGCCTTAACCGGCGCATACTCGGGCCTTCAAGACCTGCATAACTTGTCGTTGCTGTACATCACAGAGCTGACCACCGACAATGCGGAAATACAATGGAGTTCGCCAACGACGGCCGAATCGGAATGCGACGAGATGAACATGACACTTGCCAACTCGTTTGTGGGAGAAGTTTGGAGCGATAGTTTTACGGCCATTTCAAGGGCCAATACTATACTTTCAAAGCTGGATGGTGTTGACATCAGTGAGGCGTTAAAATCTCAGTATAGAGGTGAGGCTCTTTTTCTCAGGGCTTACAATTACTTCAATTTGGTAAGGCTGTTTGGAGACCTTCCCTTGATCACCGTTTCGTTCAAAAGCCCAAAAGAGATAGCGGATTTTGACATGGGCAGAAAGCCGGCGAGTGAGATCTATAACTTGATTGTATCTGACTTAACTGCTTCGGCAGGTTTTCTGAAAGGCGTTTCGGGGCTGAGCAAATCGAGGGCTTCTGAAGGTGCTGCTTCAACGCTCCTTGGCAAAGTATACCTTACTATGGGAGAACATCAGTTGGCCGCTTCCGTGCTCGAAGACGTGATGGGCATGGGGTATACGCTTGAGGACGACTATGCCGCTCTGTTCTCGCCAGGAAATGACGAGCTTGGGGAGTCTATTTTCGAGGTGAAATACATGTCAGGCAATGTGGGTGAGGGTAACAGGTTTTCATCTGTGTTTTTCCCAGCCCTTTTCAACCTGGGCATGTTTCCCGGCAATATGCAGGGCAACGGCCGAATTAACCCCACCACAGACATAGCCAGTGCTTACGAGACGGGAGATGCCAGAAGACCGGTTTCTATCGCCGACTCTGTGAGACTACTGGACGGTACTTATGGAGATTACCTTGCAGGATTGAAGTTCGTCGACTTTACTACCGGGATACTTGGCGATGGAGGTGTAAACTACACGTCGCTGCGCTATGCCGATGTACTGCTGATGTATGCTGAAGCACTTAACGAGCTTTCAAGAACTGACGATGCTCACGAGTATCTCAATATGGTGAGAGCAAGAGCCGACCTGGATGCTTTGGCAGGGCTTTCGAAAGCCGACTTTTCTCTGGCTCTGGAGAGAGAGAGAAGAGTTGAGTTCTTCAATGAAGGACACCGGTGGTTTGACCTTTTGCGCACAGGCAGGCTACAGACAGTAATGAACGCCCATTTTGCAGCAAAGGGAGAAAGCTTTACAGTTCAAAATTATGAGTTGTTGATGCCAATTCCACAAAGGGAATTGGACATTGATGTGAATCTTGCCCAAAATGATGGGTATTAGCAAAGTAGGTAGGTAGGGTGAAGTCGTTCCAAAGACCTATGATGAGCTTAGCTTCCTTTTTGCGTGGCAAAAGTCTCATCATAGCTTTGGTCCGACCCTACAAGCCCTGATAAGCAATTCAAGAGAGCTAGCTTCAGTCAAGCAATCGTAAAATAAATTTCAGAAGATGAGTCGTTTAGTTGTGTTGGCCCTGGTGGGTTATATAATGGTTTCTTGTGGTGGAAGTCACGAGCAATCTCAGATGCTGGCGGATAGCAAAAACCTTGGAGTAAAACGTTTCAATAATATTACCCTGGAGCTATCCCTTAAACCCTTCAAAAAGAATGACAAGCAATATATTGAAGAGGCGTGTAAAGAAATATTTGCTGGCTGGGGCTCATTGGTAAGGCATGCCGACACAGTGTCGCTCATGCTTTGGACGGCCGACGGTTCGGAGATACTTGACTATAGCGGAAGCCTGGATCAGCGGCTAGAATGGGCCAGATACATCGGCAACCCAAACGCTGAGCACGAAGTCAACTCTGAGCCCGAAAATGAGAATCTTTCAGTTCACCAGCGGGCTTTTACCTATTTGGATGACACACCTGACTTTAACTATGGCGACCTGAAATACATAGTAAGCACGCTGAAGCGTGTGGGTGAAACAATGACCGGTAAACCGGTTCGTGTAGGGGCCACTTTTGATCCCGGGCCTGAATTTGCCAAGTCACCCTTCAAATATGAGAAGCACCCTGAGATATGCATGGGCTCTACCATGGGCTCAAAGACATTTGTAGTCTGCTATTCCACGCTAAATGAAGACAGCGATAGTTATGCCGGATTCCCCAATGGCATCAAGCAGGACACACCTTTTGGCACCTTCTTCGGCAGCCAATCGCAACACTTTTTAGCCGATCTGGGCTTCGACTACCTGTGGCTTTCAAACGGCTTCGGCTTTGGTATGGAAACCTGGAGCGCCACGGGAGCCTTATTTGATGGAGAGAAATTCTATCCCGAAAAATTCAGCGATGTACAGGAAAAGATAGTCAATTTCTGGACACTATTCAGAGAGCAATGCCCGGATTTCCGCATTGAAACAAGGGGCACCAACCTGTCCACAGGCATTGACCTGGCAGCCGATGGTGTCGACCTCAAAAGTATTTACAACGGCGGCTTTAACCTGCTGCCTCCACCAAATTCGCCCTGGGCTGCTTTAAACGGCGACTTTGGTTTGGAGCTTGCCGGCTACATGTCACGTATCGCTGAATTGCCGGATGACCGCTACTTGTTCCGTTATTACACCCACGACCCATGGTGGGTGAACAGCCCCTGGCTGGATCGCTATGGCAGAGAAGCACACGATATTTACCTGCCGATGTCAATTTCCACCATCAACGGCAAGGGTGAGGCCATGCTGCCAACCCATCTTAATTTCCTGACCATTGACGACTCATATGGCAATATGCCTGTGCAGGTGCCTGATGAGGTGACCCCGCACATTCTGCAAGCCAGAAGAAACGCTCCCGATCAGGCGGGGCCCGTGGTTTGGGTGTATCCTTTTGACGAATACCATGAATGGGCCTCTGTGCAGCCCGAAAGGTTGCCAGAGATCTACTATGGTGATTGGTTTATTCGCCAGGCTATCAATGAAGGCTTTCCTATGAACACGGTTGTGTCTACCGGAAACTTCAGCCAGATCAGAAAAGATGGAAAACCAACTTTTGATGAATCCGTGCTGGTGACAATTGTTCCTGATGCAGGAAGTGAATTGGAGCAGCAATTGATGGCCTTTGTGAAAGCAGGGGGACAGCTGATGATCTACGGGCCAGTGGGAAATGGCAGTAAGGAATTCCTCGACTTTATGAATATAAAGGCTGAAGAGCCGCTGGCGGGCGAATTTGCGGTGCAAATGGCCATGAACGGGGATAACATAGAAACCAAATCACCTATGGTGATGCAACATCCGGCTGACCTGTCTGGCGGAGGGATAGAAACGATGGTCGCTGCCAGGGATAATTCTACAAAGGTACTGGCACAGGTGGTTCAGAACGGACAGAAGCGGGATGCTGTAGTATACCGGCAAAACCCGGACTGGAAGGGCGGAGCCGTGTGCTATGTCCGTGGAACCAATTCTGTGTCATACAAAGGAGGTCATTTGTTGACTCCGGATGATTCTGAGAAATGGTTTTCAGGGCCCTCTTTGATGCGATTTGGTCTGGGTAAATTGGGTTACTCAATCGCCTACGACAAAAATAGCGGAGGCATAAAGGACCCTATCAACTGCATTTCAAGGCACAACAATTCCTTCTTCTTCTCGGGCTACCTCCCTAATCTGACGGTGGAACAGGCATTCAAGTTTCCTCAAGGTGCCCCCATCATCATTGGTTGGGAAACAGAACTGAAAAATGGAGCATCTACCTATAGGTTTCCAAAGTCATTTTTCGAAGAGAGCAGATTCTTCGTGGAGCAGGAAGATGGCGTGATTTCGTGCTTTGACATTCCCCTGGCGACGAAAGGCACTAAGCGTCGAATTCAATTGACTGGTTTGAAAAATGCGAAGGTTCGGTTTTATCCGCCCACAGGGGTTGAAGGCGAATCGGTGAAAGTGGTTTTGAACTCCAGTTACCCATTTGGTAAAGGAGAGTTGGAAGGGCAGAGCGAAGAAAAGCTTGGTGGAGATTACTATCTGTATGAAAATGTAACTGGTCAAATGGTTGTGTCATGGTAAAAAACAATTTATACAAATATTACTCAGCGCTACTGGAAACAATAGCTGGCCTGCTTGTAGCCGTTGGGCTGTTACTGCTTTTCACTTTCGCAGTGAGTGGTTGTACTCAAACGGAAAAAAGGGATGAAGCTGCTAAGCGCCCGAACGTTATTGTTATTCTCACTGATCAGCACAACCCGAATGCGATAAGTGCCCATGGCAATAAGTACTTGAGCACACCAAATCTCGACTACCTGGTCAACAATGGGATAAGTTTCTCGAATTCATATTGCACAACGCCTGTTTGTGGCCCATCTCGCAGCAGTCTTATCACCGGTTTGATGCCTCATAACACCGGCGTCGATTACAACGGTGATTCAATGAAGGACGGAGTCAAAAACCTGGGTGAAATCCTTAGCACCGAAGGATACGAAACGGTGTGGGCAGGCAAATGGCATATCCCCGGCTCTTATCCTCAACGGAAAGATATTGATACGCTCACTGGGTTCAAGGTTATCGACTTTTATGAAAATGATAAGCCCTGGGATTTGGGTGCCGATACCGACGGGCCTTTGGCGGACGCTACGGCAGAATACATCCAGCAATACAACGGAGAGAAACCATTGCTGATGTACGTACAGTTTCACAACCCTCACGACATCTGTCATTTTCCAAGGAAGCCGGAGAACTACCCCAATGTTGGGCCGGATGTAGAACTCCCACCGCTGCCTGCTAATCATGAGATCGATCCGAATGAGCCTGAAATGATAGCGAACAGCAGGTTCCGTGACCATTACGGCGACGAACTCTTGCTTTCGCAAGACAATGACGAAACCCGCTGGAGAAACTACCTGTGGTACTATTATCGCAACACTGAAATGGTGGATGCTGAAATAGGAAAGGTGCTTGATGCACTGAGAGCCAAGGGAATGGAAGAAAACACTATCATTGTCGTCAGCAGCGATCACGGCGATGGCATGACGGAGAAGAAATGGGCAGCTAAGTTGTCGTTGTACGACGGGCCTGCCAAAGTGCCGTTTGTGGTGTACTACAAAGACAAGGTAAAGGCGACTGGTGTTGACAATCAGTTGGTAGTGTCGGGTGCCGATGTGGTGCCAACCATTCTCGATTACATTGGTGTAAGCAGCAACAGAGCGTTCGATGGCGCCAGCCGTCGGCCTTATATCGAATCACATACATATGACTCTGCCGACTTTGTAGTGACCGAGCTGGCCGTCGATCCATTTGATAAATCACTCACCGGCCGGATGATTCGCAACGGCCGCTACAAATACAATTATTATTCGAAGGGAGAGCGAAATGAGGAACTGTTTGACATGGTAAACGACCCTCTTGAAATGAGCAACCTGGCAGGCGATGAGGATTATTTGGCTGTGAAGGCGCAATTGAAGGGCCAGCTAAGGGAGAGACTAGCGGAAACAAAAGATCCCTTTCAGCTATGATCCGGTAGCAATGGATAATGGCGTCTTTTAAAGAGTAAACTACTAGCTCCTGATCGTGAGCCTTTCGTTGGTAGCCAGTACTAATTCAACCGCCGGCGGAAGTGGGACCAAAAGTGCGCTGGTGGTTGAATGGACATACAGATACAATTTGTCTTTAAAAAAATCACGGCTTCCTAAACAGATTCGGTTTGAATTATACACATACACTACTATGAAAACACGCTTTTTGACATTTATTGCCCTTGGACTATTCGTTTGCCTGCAATGCAATTTTGCCGTTGGGCAAAGTGCATCTGCTTATGAGCAGGTCAAGTCAGCGTTTCAAACTCCGCCACAAGGTGCCCGACCCAAGGTTTACTGGTGGTGGCTCAACGGAAACGTGGACAGTGTTAGGGTGAAAGAGGAAATTGCTGCTATGGACAGGGCAGGTCTTTCCGGGTTCGATCTTTTTGAAACAGGAGTGCCTCCTGTCGATACTATGGTGGCTGCCGGTCCGGCATTTCTAAGCAAGGAGTCCCTCAAGGTTATCAAGGTGGCGTTGGATGAAGCCAAGAAAAGGAACATGGACGTGGGCTTCAACATGGCCAGCAGCTGGAACGCTGGTGGAACATGGGTAACTCCCGAAAATTCCGCCAAGTCGATTTATGATTCGAGAATTGAGATAAAGGGCAAGTCGGGAGGTAGCGTGAAGCTCCCATTCCCTGAGATTTCAAAAATAGATGCAGCTGGCAAAACAAGGGTAATTCAGTACCAGCGCAACGGGAAGCCGGTGTTCTATCAGGA
The DNA here is from genome assembly GCF_040222385.1 of Imperialibacter sp. Classification (GTDB taxonomy): domain Bacteria; phylum Bacteroidota; class Bacteroidia; order Cytophagales; family Cyclobacteriaceae; genus Imperialibacter. Next base: position 242,638 of record NZ_JAVKDF010000021.1, on the reverse strand, counting down.
AGTAGCCGTTGTAGCTATACCGTTGAAAAATGGAAAACCTGACTGGGATCTGGCAAAGATCGTTGATGTTTCCAGCCAGTTCGATCCGGAAAGTGAAAAACTGAACTGGACGCTCACAGGCGACTGGGAGGTGCACCGCTACATCTGCTCCAACTCAGGTGAGCAGTTGAAGCGACCAAGCAAATACTCCTCTGGCCCAATCATTGATCATTTCGACGCACAGGCCACCGAAGCGCATTTTCTTCATATTATCAATGTGCTGACAGGGGAAATGGGCGACTTGAGGAACACTGCCCTGAAAAGCCTCTACCTGGCTAGCTATGAGGCCACCGGCTTTACATGGACGACCACATTGCCAGATGTTTTCAAGACACTCACCGGCTACGAAATAAATACATTCCTGCCCGTGCTCCTTAATCAGTCATCTTTCGAGAAAGGAGTCGTTGAAAAATTTATGAAAGATTATCAACGGACATTATCGGAGTTGATGATCACCAATTTTTATAAAAAAGCGAGGGAGGTGGCCAACGCACATGGGCTGAAAATCAATTCCGAAGCAGGGGGCCCTGGTATGCCGATGCACAATGTTCCAGCTGAGCCTCTCAAAGCACTCGGTGCGCTCGACCTTCCCCGTGGTGAATTTTGGATCAACTATAATGCTTACAATGACCAGGGGGTAGACTTTCTGCGGGTCGTGAAGGAAGTGTCCTCCGCTTCCCATATCTACGGCAGGGGCATCGTGGAAGAGGAAGCCTTCACCTCATCTTTGAACTGGCAGGAGGGGCCGTTCGATATGAAGCCAACCGGCGACCGGGCTTTCTGCGAGGGCATGAACAGGGTGGTGATTCACGGGTTTAGCCACAACCCAAGCGGGATTGGCTATCCAGGCATCGTTTATCACGCAGGCACTCATTTCAACGATAAAAGAATATGGCACCCGAAAATACGGCCGTTCACAGACTATCTGGCCAGGGTTTCTGCAGTGTTCCAGCAGACCGATTTTGTAGCCGATGTGCTATACTACTACGGGGATGCGGTACCGAACTACGCAGGGCCGAAGAATGGTCGTTTCATGGCAGGTCTGGGCTACGACTATGACGTTATCAATACTGAGATTCTTTTGGAGTTGAAAGTGAAGGATGGAAAGCTTGTATTGCCTACGGGAGGTCAGTATAACCTATTGGCGCTGGAGGATGAGGGAGACATTAACCCGGCAGTGTTGCTGAAAATAGACGAACTGGTGAGTGCTGGAGCTACTATCACCGGAGCCAAACCGAAAAAAGTATCGGACAGGCCAGGCGGAACGCCAGCCATGGCCGCTATGATCGATAAGGTTTGGAATCAGGCTTCACCGAGGAAAGTAGTAACCGGAAAGCAGCCATCTGAAGTGTTGCAGGCCAACAACATTGGCCCCGATATCAACTATTCGGACATAGCGCTCAACACACTCGACTACATTCACTACAACAAGAATGGCCTGGATTTTTACTTCGTGAGAAACACCACCGATGAATGGGTGTCGAGGGAGATCAGCTTCAGGCAGCAGGCCAGGGTGCCGGAGGTATGGGATCCAATAAATGGGTCAATTTCGCCGGCCACCATCTATTATCAGAACGGCAAATACATTCAACTGCCAGTTTCATTACCACCAATGGGCTCTACTTTTGTTGTTTTCAAGCCAGGAAAGCAAGAGGTGAAGTTCTCAAAAATTACGGGAACTCAACAGTATCCACCTATGCTCAACTACACACCCGATGGAGTGTTTGTGATGGAAGCAGGTGCCTTTGAAGTAAAAAAGCAAGACCAATCTTCATCCCTTGTTAATAATGTACATGTTAAAACCTTAACCGGAGCCTGGGAAGTATTCTTTTCTCCGGAATGGGGTGGGCCTGAAAGGAGGCTGTTCCCGGAGTTGAGCTCCTGGACAGACTCTGACGAGGAGAATATCAAGTATTATTCGGGGATGGCCAGGTATAAAAAACCATTCTATCACGATGTCAATGCAACACTCATGAAAGACCAACGGGTGTTTCTCGATCTTGGCGACCTTTCAAAAGTAGGTGAAGTGTGGCTCAACGGAGAACCGCTGGGAATCACCTGGGCAAAGCCCTACCGGTTCGATATTACCGACAAACTTAAAGCAGGCAACAACCTGGTGGAAGTAGAAATTGCCAACGTTTGGGCCAATCGCATCATAGGCGATGCCAGGACAGAAGGAAAAGACTATACTTATTCCAACGTGCTAACAACAACAGTAGTAGGGTTTGGCAGGCAGCGATTTTCCTGGGAAGAAACCCCGTTGGTAGAATCAGGCTTGCTGGGGCCGGTGCGATTGATTACTGTGAGTCCGCTGTAACAAGTGGTGAAAATTGAAGCAATTGATTGAAATATTAACCCGATTCAGGAATCTAACATACGCTATATCATGAAGACACTCTTTTCTCTACTTATTGCTTTTGGTGCTTTGATTTGCCTTTCTTTTGATCAGGCCATTGCCCAAAATGCACCCTCTTACGACCAACTAAAGGAAGGGTTCAAGTCGCCTCCTCCGGGGGCCAGGCCAAAAGTGTATTTCTGGTGGCTAAATGGCAATGTCGACACCGTTCGGGTCAAGGAAGAAATTGCTGCGATGGATCGTGGAGGTATTTCTGGCTTCGATATTTTTGAGATTGGTGTTCGTCAAACTGACGACATGGTGGCTCCAGGGCCAGCTTTCCTAAGCGATGAGTCGCTGAAGTCAATCAAAGTTGCTCTCCTGGAAGCCAGTAAATACAATATGGACGTTGGTCTGAATTTGGCCAGCAGCTGGAATGCGGGAGGTTCATGGACGACGCCAGAGAATTCGGCTAAGTCGATATATTTTTCAAGCCTTGATGTAAAAGGGAAGTCGGGTGGAACTGTAAAACTCCCGTTCCCTGAGGTGCCTGCAAAAGATGCGAGAGGCAGGGCAAAAGCCATTGAATTTCAGAAGAACGGCAGACCTGTTTTTTACACCGAGGTGGCTATAGTGGGTATTCCGATGGAAAATGGACAGCCCGTTTGGAATCCGGCAAAGTTCGTTGATTTAACGTCAAAGTTTGATGCCAAAAGTGACAAGCTGACTTGGGATTTGTCGGGTGACTGGCTGGTGCACCGTTACATCTGTTCCAATTCCGGCGAGCAATTGAAGCTGCCCAGCAAGAATTCTGTTGGCCCTATCATCGACCACTTTGATGCACAGGCCACCGAAGCACATTTTCTCTACATCATCGGCCGCATTCAGCAAGCGATGGGCGATGACCTCAGCAAGACAGCCCTGAAAAGCCTTTACCTGGCGAGCTACGAGGCGACAGGCTTTGTTTGGACAACCACACTGCCGCAGGTTTTCAAGGAGCTCAATGGATATGAGGTCAATAAATACCTGCCGGTACTTTTCAATGAGGAAAATTTCAGCGAAGAGGTGGTGAGTAAGTTCAAAAAGGATCGTCAGCGTACTTTGTCAGAGCTGATGATCAATAATTTCTACAAGAAGGCAAAGGAGATATCGAATAAGTACGGACTGAAAATCAATTCTGAATCAGGCGGCCCAGGCCTGCCTTTGCACAACGTGCCGGTTGAGCCACTTAAATCGCTGGGAGCTTTGGACTTGCCGAGAGGGGAGTATTGGATCCATCACGATCGGTTCAATGAGCAGGGAATTGATATTTTGAGAATGGTGAAAGAAGTGTCGGCCGCATCGCACATTTATGGGCGGGGTATTGTGGAAGAAGAGGCTTTTACGTCCTTCAAACATTGGCAGGAAGGGCCGTTCGATATGAAGCCCTCCGGCGACAGGGCCTTTGCAGAAGGAATGAACAGGGTTGTGGTGCACGGCTTTAGTCATAATCCGGCGGGCTACGGTTACCCGGGCATTGTGTATCATGCCGGCACCCATTTCAACGATAGAAGGGTCTGGTTTTCCAAAGTAAGGCCTTTCAACGACTACCTTGGCCGCATTTCATTTGTGTTGCAGCAGACCGACTTTTTTGCAGACGTGCTGTATTACTATGGTGATGCCATTCCCAACTATGCAGGGCACAAAAACAGCCGTTTCATGGTTGCTCCTGGCTATGACTATGAGTTAACCAACACTGAAATACTACTGCAAGCATCGGTCAAAAATGGAAAAGTGGTCTTGCCTACAGGTGCTGCTTTTAGTGTGCTGGCCCTGGAGGATGAAGGGGAGATCAATCCCCAGGTACTGCAAAAGATTGACGAGCTGGTTCGTGCCGGAGCCAGGGTGACTGGAGCCAAGCCTAAGAAAGTATCCGACATTCCTGGCCGCACCGAGGCGATGAATGCTATCCTTAATAAATTGTGGGGTGCCGGGAGCCAAAAAGTGCTCGACCAGCAGCCAGTGACCGTGCTGGAGACGCTTGGTTTGGGGCCGGACATAGATTATGTGGACAGGACTGCCAATACGCTTGACTATATCCACTATAACAAAGCGGGGCTGGATTTCTACTTTGTAAGAAATACCACCGATCAATGGGTGTCGAGAGAGATAGGGTTCAGACAGCAGGGCAAAGTGCCCGAGATTTGGGATCCGGTATCTGGCTCGGTGTTGCCCGTTACTATTTATCAGCAAGACGGGAGCTACATCAGGCTGCCATTGTCGTTGGCGCCCTACGGTTCAGCGTTCATCACCTTCAAACAAGGAAAAAGCACCGCCAAATTTGAGCAGCTGAATAGCCGTGGACTTTTCCCTCCCTTACTGGATTACACAGCCAACGGCATATTGCTGATGGAGGACGGCTTATTCGAGGCTACCAAAGCAGGGCAGTCTATCCCGGTAACAAATATCACGAAGCATCAACCGATCAGCGGGGCCTGGGAGGTATTTTTCTCACAGGAATGGGGAGGTCCTGAGCGGATAATATATCCCGAATTAGTCTCGTGGACTGAATCCGACATCGAAGGTGTCAAATACTATTCTGGCAATGCAAAATATAAGAAGACCTTTCAGTACGACATCAACGCATCATCTATGAAAAACCAACGGGTGTTGCTTGATCTGGGCGACTTGTCAAAAGTAGGGGAGGTGTGGTTGAATGGAGTATCACTAGGCATTGCGTGGGTGAAGCCTTACAGGTTCGATGTAACTGATCTTTTGAAACCAGCCGACAATGTGCTGGAGATAGAAATTGCCAACACCTGGTCGAACAGGATCACTGGGGATGCGCAGACCGAAGGCAAGGACTACACCTTCACAAATGTTGAAATTACCGACATATATGGCCTAAACAAGATCAAGACTCCATGGGTGGATGTGCCACTAATCAAGTCGGGCTTGCTGGGCCCTGTCCAATTGATCACTGTCAGTCCGATAGAGTAACCACCTGCCTAAAAAGTAAACTACCATGAAAAATATATTCCACATTGCCTCTGCGACGCTGTTTGCAGGAGTGCTTCTGCTCTCTGCTTGTGAGGTTCCAATAACTGATGACGGACTCACGGAACTACGGGAAGGTTTTAAGAACCCGCCAGTCAAAGCCAGGGCCAAAGTGTACTGGTGGTGGCTAAATGGCTATGTTGACTCGGTAAGGCTTAAAACCGAACTGAGAGCCATCAAAGACGCTGGTCTTGGCGGCGTAGACATTTTTGAAATTGGGTTGCGACGAGCAAGTGATGAAAAAGGGATCATTCCTGCCGGACCTCCGTTTATGGGCGATGAATCGCTTCATTTGATAAAAATGGCCCTGGATGAAGCGAAGAAGCTTGATTTGGAAGTGGGGCTAGGAGTAGCCAGTAGCTGGAATGCAGGAGGAACCTGGGTAGAACCAAAACATGCTTCGAAAACACTTTATGCATCCAAAACATTATTGAAGGGTGGAAAAGAAGTGAAAATGAAGCTTCCCTTCCCGGAAATCACGCCCGACAGAAACGGGCAACCAAGAAAGATTGACTATCAGCCTAATGGCAGACCGATTTATAGCGAAGAAATTGCCGTTGTCGCAGTGCCAAAAGAGGCAAAAAACTTGGGAGACACCTCCCGAATCTTTGATCTCTCGCCTCAATTTGATGCTGCCACAGAAGAGCTGACGTGGCAGGCTCCTGAAGGAGACTGGGATATCTACCGATACATTTGTTCCAATTCTGGCGAACGGTTGATTGTGCCATCACCCAATTCGGACGGCCCCATCATCGACCATTTCGAATCTGCCGCCACCCGTATGCACATGATGTATTTCATCAACAAACTGAAGCCTCTCGTGGGAGATTTTAAGCAAAGTGCGCTCAAAAACCTCTACCTGGCCAGCTACGAAGCGAAGGAGTTTGCCTGGACGCCCACTTTGCCTCAGATGTTCAAGAAACTGCACGGGTATGAGATCAATAAGTTTATTCCTGCTATTTACGACGAGCAGCTATACGAGGAGAAGGTAAATGATGACTTTCAATTCGACTTTAGAAAGACATTCTCGGAGTTGATGATTCAAAACCATTATGCCAAATCAAAAGAGATTTGTAATGCCCACGGACTTGAGATCATATCAGAGTCGGGTGGCCCTGGCCATATGCACCATATTCCGGTGGAAACACTGAAGGCGCTGGGGGCATTGGACGTACCCCGTGGAGAGTTCTGGTACAACAGGGAGTATTACAAAGAAGACAGCGTGGTAGATTATATCTGGCTGGTCAAAGAAATTGCAGCTGCCTCTCACATCTATCAGCGAAATATTGTTGAGGAAGAAGCTTTTACCAGCTATTGGGACTGGCAGGAGAGCCCGAAGGACTTGAAAATTATAGCGGATCGGGCGTTTTGTGAAGGCATGAACCGACTGGTGATCCATGGGTTTACTCACAATCCATCTGAGTTTGGTTATCCCGGCATTGTTTACCTGGCGGGCACTCACTATAACGATAAACGGGTTTGGTGGCCCATGGCCAAAGCTTTTAATGATTACCTGGCCCGCAACTCTTACATACTTCAGCAAGCCAAATTTGTAGCCGATGTCTTGTACTACTACGGCGACGACGTGCCCAACCTGGTGCCACCTAAGAACACAAGATTCACGGCTGGCCCTGGTTACGACTACGAAGTGATCAATACTGATAAACTAAGTGAGTTGATTGTTGAAAATGGTGAAGTTGTACTGCCGGGCGTTGGCAGATACAAAGTACTGGCACTTGGCAATAATACGGAAATGAGCCCCGTTGCGCTGGCCAAAATGAGAGATTTGGCTGCATCAGGGGCGGTGATTGTGGGAGGAAAGCCCAACCGGGCAAACGGATTGGCTCGTCAGCCTGAGGCAACTCAACAAATTGTGAGTGGATCAGGCGATTTGTGGACGGCCGGAACGGAGAGTGGCAAGATAAGGTCAAGTCAATCGCCGGAGGAAGCCCTTAGAGGATTAGGGTTAGTGCCGGATTTCAGCTATCCCGATCAGGCCAGTGGAAAGCTGGATTTCATCCACTACGCCAAAGGCGATGCAGATTTTTACCTCATCCGCAATAGGACAGATAGCTGGGTGTCGGAAAGCCTGACTTTTCGCCAGAAGAACAGAGCGCCTGAGCTATGGGATCCCAAAACCGGAGAAATGATGCCTATTCCGATTTTCGAAGAGAAAGGCAACACAACACTGTTACCACTGTCGATTGCGCCATATGGGAGCTACTTCGTGGTGTTCACTAATCAGCCTGCGAAACCTAAAGGGAGCATCGAAAATACCGACATTGTGTACACGCCGCATGGTTTCTACTCAAGGTCGGCGGGTGGGCAGGCAAAGGCGACAACCATCGAAGGAGAATGGAACGTTTCCTTCAGCGAGGAGTGGGGAGCACCCGCTACAGCTGTTTTCCCCGATCTTACTTCTTGGACGCAATCAGAGGTTGATGGCATTAGGTACTACTCCGGAATCGGCACGTATGAAAAGACGTTCGAGTTTGCAGGCTCAGGTGGTGAGGCGAACCGAGTGTACCTTGACCTGGGTGACCTTGCCGAAATGGCGGAGGTAACACTGAATGATCAGCCTGTAGGAATTGTGTGGACGAAGCCTTATCGGCTTGATGTTACTGACATGATCAAAGAGGGGGCGAATACGCTAAGTGCACGGGTGGCAAATACCTGGTCCAACAGATTAACAGGTGATGCCATCACTGGGGAACAGTTTACGAATACGAATATCACCAATGCCAACAAAAACCTGACGCCGTGGAAGGATGTGCCGCTGAAAAAGTCTGGTTTACTCGGCCCTGTTCAGGTAGTTACCATTGGTCTTTCAAAATGAAGGTATGACTGAACGCCATCGCCATAGGATCATAGTAGCGGTTTGTCTTGCTGCTTGCATGGTTATAGCAGGCCAGGCAACGGCTCAGCTGAGTTGTGCTCAGCTGTTCTCTGACAACATGGTGTTGCAAAGAGGAATTGAAATGAACGTTTGGGGCACTTCCGCCAATGGCGAGAAGGTCATTGTGAAGCTGGATGGCTCTATATCGTCTGCATTCGCCGACGAAAATGGGAAATGGGAGATAAAGCTACCTGCTCATAGAGCAGGTGGGCCCTATCAACTGGAAGTGGAAGGAGCAAGCGAAAAGCTTACGTTTAGTAATGTCCTCATGGGCGATGTTTGGTTTGCTTCAGGTCAGTCGAACATGGAGCATCCTATGGCTGGCTGGCCGTGGATTCCACGTTCGGAAGTAAAAGATTACGAGAAAGAGATAGCAGATATTGACTACTCCAATATACGCCTTTTTAATGTGCCAAAAATGCCCATGCCCGTTGCGGCAGCCGACTTTGAGGCTGCATGGGAGATGCCTTCGGTCGAATCAGTTGCCCGCTTTTCTTCCACTGCATGGTTTTTTGCTAAAGAGCTGAATCGGGAGTTGGATGTTCCGATAGGTATCATCCATAGTTCTTGGGGCGGCACGCCTATCAGGTCGTGGATGAGCCCGGAGTCAATGGTAATATTTAAGGACTCCATTGACATACCTCCGGCGGCGACCGCTTTTGATAAAGACGAGTGGACGGGAAAAGTAACCGAGTCGATGACGAACAATCTGGCCAGAAGGATGGCGATTAGCTTTCCCAGGGCTGGTGAAGTCGAAGCGTATGCCAGTGCGGGTTATGATGCGAGCTCCTGGAGTTCCATTAATCCGTTGGAAACTGATGTTGTATTCGGAAATGTAGTTTGGTTGAGGAAAGGGTTTCAGGTTCCTGAAAAGTTGGTTGGACATCCATTGAGAATTTCTTTGGGGTTTTTAGGCAGGGAAAGCCGTATTTTCCTCAATGGAGCGGAACTTGACCTTTTTTCGTACCCTCAACCAGTTTTGGTCGATATACCAGCGGATTTGGTCAACGCTGGCGAAAATGTGTTGACGGTTCGTCTTGCCCAACCTTTCGGTGCGCCGAAGTTTTTTGGCGACGAAAAGAGCTTCTTTATCGAGAATAGCAATCGCTCGTTTTCCGTCAATCTTGCCAGGGAATGGCTTTTGAAGAATGATTTTGATGATGACTTCGGGCCAGCTAAAAACTTTCACAATGCTCCATCAAGTCTGTTCAACGGCATGGTGGCACCAGCTACGCCGTATGGGATAAAGGGATTCATTTGGTATCAGGGCGAATCAAATGCCAGTCGGCCAGAATTGTATGCCCAGATGTTCCCCGAACTGATTCGCAACTGGAGAACACACTGGGGGCTTGGCGATCTTCCATTCTTGTTTGTACAGTTAAGTAACCTCGAGTTGACCCATGAGTTTCACAAAATGAATAGCTCCTGGTCGAGCCTTAGGGCCGCACAGCAAAACACGCTTGCGTTGCCTAACACAGGGATGGCTGTTTCGCTCGATATAGGAAATCCATACAATATCCATCCGGCCAACAAACAGGATTTTGGCTACAGACTTGCTCTAAAGGCGTTGGACGTAGCTTATGACAAGCCTGTGGTGGCCAATGGCCCGTCTCATACATCCTTCTCGGTTGAAGGAAAAACGGTGGTGGTCAGGTTTGGTGAGGTTATTAAGCACAGGAAGAACGTCGTGGGCCTTGGGGCGAGCTTCGAAGTAGCGGGTGAGGACGGAAAGTTTGTGAAAGCGACAGGTAAGGTGAAGGGAAGCAGTCTGCACATTTCATCAACTGAGGTCAGCCTGCCGAAAGCAATTAGGTTTGGCTGGAGCAACAACCCTGAATACTATATCATTAATAAAGCCGGACTTCCTGCTTCTCCGTTTCTGCTTGAATTAGACAAATGAATATTCAAAAAATCTGACAGTTAGACGAGGTTGATTTGAAATGAAGACTACAAAAGTTTTGGAGTAAATGCCGCCGCTAGCTGCTAATTGAGGCTTCTAAGAGTGTCTGATGCTTCTGCATTTTATTAAACTTTTGTAATCTGAAAGGAGTCGTGCCCACAGCGGTAGCTGGTGGCACGACTTGACTGATCAATTCATCAACATCATATAAGCCCCCGCAGGATCCTGGATCAGGCAATAAGAGGTTTTCTCTCCATATTTTCGTTTTTCACCTATGACTTTGCCGCCCAGCTCCTCACATTTTGCCAGGCTGGCATCCAGGTTTTCTACTTTTACGTAAATCAGCCAGTAGGGGGGTAGGTTGGCATTTCCTCCGGCCTTTTTGCAAACGCCGCTCAGGAAGTTGCCTTCTTTGTCTTTCATTACATAGTCGTCGTAGTCACCCATGGACAGCCCCTGTTTTTCCCAGCCCACTACTTCTTTGTAGAATTCGCTAACACCTTCGTGGTCTTCCACAGTCAGGTCAAAGTGTACGATATGTCCAATTTTTTGCTCTTGCATGATCGTTTCTATTAATTGGTTTTTAAGTTAATCAGTAACAGGAAGGAAGTTTTTACTTCGAAACAGCGCAGCGCATACGAGTGATATGACCAGGCCTACCGGGAAGATTTCCAATAACGTCATGCCAAACCGAACGACTGGATTTTTGTAGTTTTCAGCCATAGCATCCATCGAAGCTGTCATTTCATCAATTTCAGCCTGCGAGGCGCCTTCATCCTTCATTTTTTCGATGTAGAAATTGGTGTAGTCTGTCATGAAGTCGGGGGCAACGGTGTTGTAATATATTTCCCAGCCTATGCAATACACAATTCCTGCCACGAGAGTGATCGCCAGCCCTGTTAACAGGGCTTTTCCAAAGGTGATACTTCCGTCCAGGTATTTGTCTCTAAACGCCTTCACGCCAAAGAAAATCATCGACAAGGCCGCAATCATCGACACATAGCCGAGGACCATACCGAGGTCGTAGTTTCCGTTCTCCTTGCCAATAGGCATGGTGAGGTACATAAGCACCACTACAATGGCACCTGCAATCAATCCGTAGGTAATAATTACTTTTCTCATAGTTCTGTCATTTGTGATGTCTCAAAACAAGCGCTCAAAGGCATTTTCCCACTCATACTTTGGTATGAATTTATGAGTTCAGCCGATAATAGTACTAAAGTACCGGCAGTTTGCTACTGGATGAGGCTGAGCTCCTTTGCTTTTTGAACAGCCTGCGTCCGGCGCCTTGAGTCTAGTTTGGAAAATAGATTGGCGGTATGAGTTTTTACTGTGCTGAGGGAAATAAATAGTTCGTCTGCAATTTCCTGGTTCGAGAAGCCTTCAGCCATTAACTGTAATACTTGCAACTCACGCTGGCTGATCTCCAGTCTCCTGAGTTCGTCCTCGTTAAGGTGAAACTTTCGCTGTACGATAACGGTGGTTCGTCGTTTGCCTATTATTTTCCCTCCAGCCCAAACTCCGATCAGTACAAAAAGCAAGGCTACAGCGCCAACGTAAATCTCTAATGACAAATCCCGCACGAAGAACCTGTATTCCAGCACTTTCAGCAGGAATAGCAAGGCTGCCATGCTCAGGCCGTATATCACAATGGTTCGCTTCATAATTTATCTATGGTGCCCATAGAATGCCCTCAGTTAACAGATGTGAGGAGTTGCTTAAAATCGCCAATACCAATCACGTTTACTATTGGAAAACCAATGCTTTTCAATACTTCAAAGTGCTTGTCTTCTGTTACCAGATAGTCTGAACTCCCGGCGACTGCGCAGTCCGAAAATTTGTTATCGTCAGGATCTGCATTTATTAGATTCCACTTAAAATATCGGGTGATGAAACTTGTGTTAACCGAGTTTTCGATAGAAAGGAGAACGTTGTCGGCTACTGACGAGCCCATGTGTTCGGTTATAGTTTCCTGGTGTTCGGAAAGTATTTCCGTTGTAACCAGGAGTTGGAATTTTTCCTTTAAAAATGCCTCATACACCCAATGGTAGGGTGATCTGTCAGAGACAGCAACGAGCAGAATGTTTGTGTCAAGTACAATTTTAAGCACAACCCTTTATTTGCTGTTAGGATAGTGGGTTCTCTTATGAGTCTTCAACAACTCCTCAGCTTTGTTGTCTGACCAACTATTGTCATCCCATTTCTTGTTGGCTTCGGTGATTGCTTTTTTGCCAAAGAAATTAGTCAATAGCCTTTTTACCTCAAGCAAATCTTTCTCTGAGACGTTGTGCGAGAATGTCTTGAGAAGCTCTAGTTGTATGTTAGACAGCGAGTTATTCATCTCTAGAAAGAAGGTATCTTCTTCAAAGTTAACAAAAGAAGAGAAAGTTTCTTCAGGATTTATAAACTTAACGTCATTGGAGGCGAAACAAATCTTAGTGCGAAACTTGTTTTACTTAACACCGTTAAGTATCTTTGTTGTGTTATTTTAAAAGTATCATGGGTATATCAGAGCGCAGAGAACGAGAGAAGGAAGAAATGAAGGAGTTGATCCTTAAAACGGCCAATAAGCTGTTTGCTGAGCATGGTTTCGATAAAGTGAGCATGAGAAACATTGCCGATGCCATAGAGTACAGCCCGACCACCATTTACCTTTATTTCAAGGACAAGAATGAGTTATTCTATGCTTTGCATCTTGAGGGTTTCAGGATGCTTGCCTACGAGTTCAGGCCGCTGCTCGAAGTGAAAGACCCTATGGAACGCATGTATCAGATGGGCCTTCGGTATATACGGTTTGCCATTGAAAATCCTGATTATTACCAATTGATGTTTCTTGTGAAGGATCCTTTGTGTACCACCGAAACAGACGAAACCTGGGAGGCTGGCCACAATGCACATGCCTTTCTGGAACAGGTCGTAATTGAATGCCAGGAACAAGGGTATTTGCAAGGTATAACAATGAGGGCTGCGGCTTTGATGATCTGGAGTTTTGTCCATGGCCTTGTGTCGTTACAAATTTGCGATAGAATGAAACTTTATCAGGAGGTTGACCGTGAACAGTACGTCACCGATGCTTTTGAAGCTTTTCAATTAATGATAAGAAATTTTAAGTCAGTCGAAAAATAGACGACTTAAATATAAAAGATGACGGTCAGGCCTTGTCCTGACCTTTTTTTGAACTGTAAGTTAACACTGTTAATTAAATAATGTATGTACACCAAAGTGACACTATTAACCGTTTTTCTACTTTTTTCGGGCATAGGTAGTTATGCACGTCAGATCGAAGCGACTGCTTCAGGGGGAGTCCTGGATCAGTATGTGGCTGAGGCCCTGGCCGCCAATCTGACATTGAAACAGGAGAACCTGGCGTATGAGCAGAGTCTTCAGAGCCTGGCGCAGTCGAAAGCACTTTTCATGCCCTCTGCAGGCATAAGTGCTACCTATTCGCTGGCACAGGGGGGTAGGAAGATCAGCTTCCCTATTGGCGACCTGCTGAACCCAGTCTACGCAACGCTGAACCAGTTGACCGATTCGCAGCAGTTTCCGCAGGTGAACAATGAGGAGATTCAGTTCCTGCCCAACCGCTTTCATGAAACCAAGCTACGGGTGGTTCAGCCGCTTTTCAATTCCGACATCTGGTATGGTTACAAGGCGCAGCAGCAAATGGTCACCGTGCAGCAGGCCAAAAGACAGGCCTATGAAACACAGTTAAAGGGCATGGTCAGAGAGGCCTACTTCAGCTACCTGCAGTCGATGGAGGCAATCAGGATTTATGAAAGCTCAATGAACCTACTCGATGAACAGGTGCGTGTAACGCAAAGCTTTTTTGATGCACAGCTTGTGACCAAAGATGCGGTTTACAATGCCCAGCTGGAAAGAAGCAAAATGGACACCCAGCTAAACGATGCCAGAAAAAATGAGCATTTGGCAAGGGCCTACTTCAATTTTTTACTCAACAAAGAGCTTGATGCAGAGATTGAAGTCGACTCTCAATTTTCGGGTGATTTTGCATTACCTCAGACAATAGCCGGGAATACCGGCAATCTTACAGAGCTCGCTTTGCAACAGCGAAACGAACTGCAGCAGGTACAGCAGGCCCAGGAGGCGACTAATTACCTCATCAAGCTGAACGAAGCCAACCGGATCATGCCCAACCTGGCCGTAATCGGTGATTTGGGCTATCAGGGATTTGACTACAAATTCAACGGCGATCAGCAGTTCAGCATGCTCATTTTCAGCATGCAGTGGGATCTTTTTAAGGGGGGAGCCCGCAAGGCAAAATACCAGTCGGCAGTGTTGCAGAAAACAACGCTCGAAACCCAGGAAGAGCAGCTAAAAAAGCAAATAGAACTACAGGTGATTCAAGCCTACGAGGAGGCCCGCTCGGCAGCTAACAACCTTTCCAGTGCTGAATACGCATTGAAGACCTCGGAAAGCGCTTTTAAAATCACACAGTCGAGGTTTCAGCAGAACCAGGTTCTGCCGCTGGAGTTCCAGCAATCGCAACTGAACTACACAAACGCTCGCTTGAGCTACAGCATCGCCAAATACAACCTGCTCAAGAGCGTCAATGAAGTCGATAAAGTAATTAACAGCTTATAGTCAATCCATTTTTTAAGAAAGAGACTCAATCATCAATACCATGAAGAATTTCATTACTCCAACAATCATTATTCTGTCTGCATGGGTGCTGTCTGCCTGCACGCAGAACAAAGCATCTGAGATGCAGATAGACAAAAATGTGGTGGCGGTTCGCCTCGACAGTGTTAAGTCAGAGAAGGTGGCCAAGCCGGTTCGCACCAGTGGTTTGGTTTCCTCCGAAACGGAAAGCACGTTGTCATTTAAAACAGGAGGCATCATTCAGAGAACCTATGTAAAAGTGGGTGATCGGGTAAAAAAGGACCAGCTTCTGGCTTCACTTAACCTCACTGAAATCCAGGCCCAGGTGGTGCAGGCTAAAAATGGTCTGGACAAAGCCACCAGAGACCTTGAGCGTTTCAAAGGACTTTTAGCGGACTCAGCGGCAACGCTGGAGCAATTCCAAAACATCACCACGGTTTATGAAAATGCAAAGGAGAGCTACAGCATCGCCTCTTACAACCTTACTAACTCCCAAATCAGGGCTGGCTTTGATGGCGTAGTGCTAAAAAAATGGGCCAACGAAGGCGAGATGATCAGTGGCGGCAATCCAGTCTTTTCGCTGAGCGCTCGAAACCAATCAACGTGGGTGCTAAAGGCAGGCGTGGCCGACAGGGATTGGGCCAGACTAAATATCGGAGATAAA
This sequence comes from Imperialibacter sp., assembly GCF_040222385.1. GTDB lineage: Bacteria > Bacteroidota > Bacteroidia > Cytophagales > Cyclobacteriaceae > Imperialibacter. The sequence continues at coordinate 227,148 of NZ_JAVKDF010000021.1, read as the reverse complement.
GCCGTTGTGCATTTCGACCATCTCGGAGAGCAGGTCATTGATGCTGTTGTCATCAGGTTGGCACAAGGGGCCGATCCTATGAATGGCACCTACCAGGCGGAGCTCCAACTGGAGATTGGGAAAGATCAGCTACTAGCCAATGGGCTTGTAGGTAGTGTTGTTATTTCGCCTTCAAAAACCCGTCAGTTAAACCTGATACCTATCGAATCTATTATTGAGGGCAACGGCAGGCAGGCTTTTGTTTATGTGCCTGCAAAGGGAAATACTGTGAAAAAGCAACCAGTGAGCGTCGCCTATTTTACTGAAAAGGATGTGGCCATAAGCTCCGGCCTGGAGCATACCGCCCTGGTCGTTTCGGCCGGGTCTGCCTACCTCAATGAGGAGTCAACCATCATGGTAGTGCAATAATTTTTTACTGAATAAAAAAGAACAACGAAGATGAAGATATCAGAATTTTCAGTAAAAAATTACCAGTTCACTCTTATCGTGTTTGCCATGGTCATCGGGTTGGGCCTGAACTCCCTGTTCAACATGCCCAGGGGCGAAGACCCTGAGTTTGAGTCGCCTAGTTTCGCAGTAGTAGTGGTCTATCCCGGCACAAGCCCGGTGGACATGGAGGAGCTGGTGGTTGACCCCATCGAAAAGAAAATCAGCGAGCTGGAAGACGTGAAGAAAATCGTCAGTAATGTAGACGATGGCCTGGTGGTAATGCGCATCGACTACAAATACGAAATTGATCCTGACGACGCCTACCAGGAAGTAATCAGGGAGATGAACACAGTGCAGCAGGAATTGCCAGCAGACATATTCAGTATAGAAATTCGGAGGTTTACGCCTACAGATGTTAATATTCTGCAGATCGCTTTAGTATCCGAAACAGCTACTTACCGGCAGCTGGAAACCCAGGCTGATGAATTAAAGGAGAGGCTGGAGGAGGTAAAAGCTTTGAAGAAAGTGGAAGACTGGGGTTTCCCCGAAACAGCGGTGAAAATCTCGTTGAACCTGGAAAAAATGGCAGCAGCTCATATTCCATTGAATGCTGTCCTCGGAGCCATTCAAAGTGAAAATGTAAACATGCCGGGTGGAAGTGTCAATGCTGGCACGAGAAGGTTCAATATTAAAACCAGCGGTAGCTATACGAGCCTGGAGGAGGTACAGAATACGATTGTTTACTCTGCCGCCGACAAGGTGGTGTACCTGAAAGATATTGCCGATGTGGCCTTCGACTATGAGGAAGAAAACCACCTGACCAGGCTCAATGGCAAGAGGGCAGTGCTTGTAACGGCAGCCCAGAAGGAGGGACAGAACATTTTCAAAGTGCAGGAGGCCTACCAACCTGTGGTGGATCAGTTCAAAGCGGAACTTCCATCCAACATGGAGCTGGTGCAAAACTTTGACCAGGCAAGCAGTGTTGATCGTCGTCTCAGTCGGTTTGTGAAGGACTTCATCATTGCTATTCTTTTGGTATCAATCACTTTGCTGCCACTTGGTTACAGAGCGGCCATAGTGGTGATGGTTTCTATTCCTCTTTCTCTCGCCATTGGCCTTTTCATGCTCGATATGCTGGGCTACACCATCAATCAGCTGAGCATCGTCGGACTGATTGTGGCTTTGGGCATTTTGGTTGACGACAGTATTGTGGTGGTAGAAAACATCGAACGGTATCTTCGTGAAGGATATGGTAAGAAAGAGGCTGCTATTGAAGCCACCAAACAGATCGGTCTGGCTGTGGTTGGCTGTACAGCTACATTGATTTTTGCCTTTTTGCCATTGCTGTTTTTACCGGAAGCTGCCGGAGACTTTATCCGTAATCTCCCCATGGCCGTGGTCACTACGGTGATTGCATCCCTTTTCGTATCGCTCACCATTGTGCCCTTCCTATCCAGCCGGGTTTTAAAAACACACACTTCGTCAGAGGGAAACATCTTTTTCCGTGCTTTAAAAAGATTGATCAGCGGCTCTTACTCAAAGTTGTTGGACAAAGCACTAATCCGACCATGGGCTACCCTGGGTATCGCATTTCTAATCTTTTTGGGTGCGTTGGCATTAGTGCCGTCGGTTGGCTTTAGCTTGTTCCCGGCGTCAGAGAAACCTCAGTTCCTCGTGAACATTGAGACACCGGTGGGTACCAGCTTGCAGGAAACTGACAACGTGGCAAAGTATGTAGAAAAGGCATTGGCTGAAGAGCCGACCATTACCTACTACACCACCAATGTGGGCAAGGGTAATCCTATGATCTACTACAATGTGGTGCCAAAGGCCGAAGCTTCCAATTTCGCACAGTTTTATGTACAGCTTGAAAGCGATATCAGGCCCGAAGAGAAAATCAAAACCATCGACGAATTGAGAGAACGCTTTCTGTACTACCCCAATGCTAAAATTGAAGTGAAAGACTTCGAGCAGGGCCCTCCAATAGAGGCGCCCATTGCCATCAGGGTATTTGGAGAAAACCTGGATACCTTAAGGAGCCTGACGCTACAGGTGGAGAAAATTCTCAAAGACACTCCGGGTACCATTTATGTCAATAATCCTCTGGCCACGCTGAAAACTGACCTGCGCTTCCGTATTAACAAAGACAAGGCAGGCATGCTGGGAGTGCCCCTGGCCGAAGTGGACAAGGCTATCAGGATGGCGGTAGCTGGCCTTACTATTGGTGACTTTACGGACGCCAATGGCAAGGAATATAACTTGCTGGTGACCGTGCCCAAAGGAAGTATCACTGATATGTCGGTGTTCGACAAGGTGTATGTCAATAGCTATAAGGGAGCATCGGTGCCACTCAGTCAGCTAGCTTCGCTGGAGTTTGAAACAAGCACCAATCTGGTAAAACACTATGACAAAGAGCGGTTTGCCACGGTGACAGCCTTTGTGGAAAGCAACTACCTGGTGGAAGCCGTAACGCAGGAGGTGGTTGCCGATATGGACCAGTTTGATTTTCCTCAAGGCTACTCTTACAAAGCCGCCGGTGAGCAGGAGAGCAAAGAGGAAAGCTTTGGAGGGCTCGGTACCATTATTCTTATCACAGCCTTCGGCTTTATGGGCATTCTGGTGCTGGAGTTTGGTACCTTCAAAAGCTCACTGATTGTGCTGTCAGTAATTCCTTTGGGAATTATCGGAGCCATTTTGATGCTGCTGATCACCGGATACACTTTCTCTTTTACCGCTACCGTTGGGTTGATAGCCCTGGTAGGCATCGAGGTAAAAAACTCAATACTGTTGGTGGATTTCACAAATCAGCTGAGGCGAGAAGGCATGGAGCTCAATAAGGCGATTCGGGAGGCGGGAGAAGTGAGGTTTGTGCCCATAGTGCTGACGTCACTCACAGCCATTGGTGGCTTGACTCCGCTGGCATTGGAAGGTAATCCCTTGTACTCGCCATTGGCCATTGTATTGATAGGCGGATTGATCAGCTCAACGATCCTGTCAAGAATAGTAACGCCAGTGCTCTACAAATTGCTGCCTCCGAGTATTGTGGTGGAGAAGAAGCAAGCACCTGAGGAAGGGTTGGGAATGGTGCCGGTACCGGCTTAGAATATATAGGTATTGCCTCCAGCATTTGTCGGGAGGCGATACCTTTAATAAAATTCCAAACTCATCGTCAAGCTCGGCCAGAATTTCCACACGTAGTTCGGCTCGCTGATGGTGGCCACTTCCAGGTAGGAGAGTTTGTAGCTATTATAGTTGGGCGTCCACCAGGCATTCACGCCTGCACCAATCACAAAGTACATCGACCAATCCATTCGACGCCCGTATACCATGTGAGGGTTTAGCATCAGATTGAAAGGCTGTTTGTCTACTCCATCGAAGTTAACCCACGACACATTGATCCGGTAGTCTTTAAATGCCAATTGCTGAAAGTCGTGTGGGTCGAACAAGGAACCTTTGCTCACGCCATAACCCCAGGCTTGCTTCGGCCAGATCGAGTGGTTGCCTGGGATAAATAGGTTGCGGCTATAGAAGACCGTGTTAGCTATTTGATCAGAGCCGGTCGTGATTCCCACGTTTGTTTGAAAGGTTTCGTTGGCCCAAATCCTTCCTGACAGACGAGGACCAATATTGACCAGTCCAAGGGCCCATCCGCTATTTTGTCTAAAAACGTTTACTAACGCAAATTGATGGCCACTTGATTCTTTCGACATATTGACGAGACCAAACTGCAAGCCACTGGAGTTTTGGGCCTTGTTAAAAAGCCCGATTTGGTAGCCGCCCATTCTGTTTGAAAAATTAACAGCACCCAACTGTAGCCCATGGGTTTCGGAGTCCACTGAATTGGGGCCATTCATGCTTTTGTTCCTGTTCACCACGCCAATTTGCGCTCCAAAAAGATCGCCTCTGGCATAATTAACTCCTGCCAACTGCACGCCGGTGACGAAGCGGCCTGTGTAATTGAAAAAGCCTGCTATTTGCAGCCCGTGCAAATTGTTAGCTGTCATATTCGCCACACCACTTAACTGCCAGCCAACAGTGCCGCTGCCAGCCATGTTGATGAGAGACGATGCCTGGAAGCCAGTGACTGACCCCGTAACCAGGTTGGCAAGTCCTGCAGCTTGTATGCCAAGAAACGGGGACTTAAGCGCTTCGAGCTCTGCCCTGGTATAGCGTTTTTGCTGCTGCATGTCGCCACCCACCACATTTAGCACGCCAGCCATTTGAAAGCCATAGGTGTTGCGCTTGCTGAAGTTGGAGAATCCTGCCAATCCGAAAATATTACTACCGGCAGAATAGTCGACGGTCAGGTTGATGGAAATGCCGTTGTAAGAATTTCCAGGATTGAGGCCATTGGTGCCGAGGCCCGGTGCTAGCGATACGTTGAAAAGCCGGTATTTGAACAAGGCCTCACTTTCCAAAAGCTGAGTTGGCTCATTGTTGGTTAACAGCGTATTAGTTGAGTCTTTGGAAGCTTCGGGTTGGCCCATAAAAGCGTAGGGCATTGGTTCGTCCGCATAAACCGGAGTCAGTTGCACGGGTCTTCTTTCGTCGGGGATGCTTTCATTGGATTCACCTTGTTTTTCGATTGGAAAGGAATCGGGGCTTAACCTAAGTACTGAATATGTGTGCTTGTCAAACAGTGAGTGGGAGGGCATACTCTTCTTCCTGAAATTGAGGTCTTTGTAGCCAAAAGGCCAATCATAGGGACTCGGAGCGGGTTGTGACTTAGGTTTGCCCGTTGTCATAGCTTTCGCCTTGTTTTCTGATTTTGGCCTGAGCAGTACGGTGCTGCCACTTATTGTGTATTCCAGAGACGTTTCAATGCTCAGCTGATCCAGTGCTTCTGTGAGAGAACCTGCTGTTTCTACATTGCTTATTTGGCGGGTGGGCAGGAAGTTTTTGCTGTAGAGGAAATGTACATGAAACCTCTTGCTGATGTGCGCAAGAGCGGAATCTATTGGGACAGACTGCGCCATGGCTCTGAATTGAAATAGCATCAGAGCGAGAAAAATGAGAGCCCAGTCGATTAGCCTTTTAGCAACCACTGCCTTTAAGAATCACTTTACCATTTTGCATTTCATAGCTAATATTGAGTACGTATTTTAAAGCATCCAGCAGTTGTTCCAGGGTTGGGTCGTCAAATGTGCCGCTAAACCGGCAATTGGAGATGACTGCCTCTTCGAAGGCAAACTCAACACCAAAGTATCCTTCTGCATCCTCCAAAAGCTTTTTCAAAGGTGCATCTTCGAACTGGAGTTGCTTCGTTTTCCAGGCGATCAGGTTGGGGTCAAACGACTCAAATCGCCGAATGGTATTTGACTGCTCATCGTATACCGCTCTTTCCCCAGCCACTACAAAAACCCTTTCATTCAAATTGCGGTCATGAGATGAGAAGGCGACTTTCCCTTCGCTCACTTCCAGCTCGACTTTGGCTGAGCCGGGTAGCCACCTGAGGTAAAAAGACGTGCCCAGCACTTCCGTGGTTGCCTTACCGGTAAGCACCTTGAAGGGACGTGCTTCAGCCCTTTTCACGTCAAAAAAAGCTTCTCCTTCGAGGTAGACTAATCGGTCTGCAAAACGCTCCTGATATTTCAGACTGCCGTTTTTGTTCAGTGTGACAATGCTGCCGTCGCTGAGGTTGATAATTTTTTGATCAGTTTCAGTTTTGACTTCTACCCACCGAACAGGTTCAGCATCTTCCGAAAAGTAGTTAAAAAGTATGTAGCCGAACAACACAAGCAAAGCCAGTGAGGCCGCAACTTTGGCGACAAAAAGAAAGGAGGGCCTTCCCTCCAGCTTTTCCAGAGGAAAGGAGGGAGGCGCCACTTTTCTTTCGGACTCAAAGAACCTAAATAAATCCTTTTCGGGACTTAACTGATCATCGCTGGTTTCCAGCAACTTTTCTTCATCCAGCGAGGTGTCGCCGTTGTAGAATTTGTCGAGCAATTCTTTTTGGTCGGTTTTATTGATATTTTTCATACTGCTCTTTCAGTTTTTTCCTTGCCCTGGAAAGCACCACACGCACATTGTTTGGTGTCATGTCGGCTACCTCGGCAATTTCGTCAATTTCCAACTCTTCTACACCCCTTAGCTGTAACACAAGCTGCTGGGTCTCAGGTAACTGCCCGATAAGTTGCTTCACCAAACTCAAGTGATCGGAGGCCTCAATTCGATTTTCATCAGTAGAATGTCCGTTGTCGTGAGACGCCTGAAACTCCACTGAATTGCGGCTCTTTTTTTTCAGGTGATCCAGGCATAAGTTACGGGTCATCTTCAGTCCAAAGGCTTTTACGTTGTTGTAACCGAAGAGCCGATCACGCATTTTCCAGAGTCGCAGAATGATTTCCTGGGAAATGTCCTCGGCATCTTCGTCGTTGTTCATGAGCCACCTGGCAAGCCTGTAAAAGGGCTGCTGTAGTGGGACAATAGCTGATTTAAATTCTTCCCGGGTCATTCGTAATTAAAGACGATTCAAGGGTGATTTCATTACGGAGATGGAAAGAAATTATCTTATGCTTCGCATTGTTCTCAATCTTCGCAGATCACGAAGTGAAATTTCTATTGAAGCTCACTTGAAAGCATTAGTCTGCCGAGCGGGTCAGGTCTAAAGAAACTCTTAGGGTTATTTCTTGAGTGAACCATCTAAAGTTTTGAATCAGATAGTTTCTATTGCCATAGGTATTTGAAATTGAGTACTCCACACCTGCAACATACTTTGATCCAAAAGATTTTAAGGCGCCAAAACTCATTTTGTAGCCGAGAAAGTCGTTGTCCATGTTTAAAGTAATGTCAGACCCATTAGCATGTCTGGTTGCTTCCTTTTTTAAGGCGAATGCAGCGACGCCACCAAATGAAATAAACGGCCTAATGTTTTGAGTTGGGAACGTATAATAGATAGAGAGTGGGAACTCAAGAGAAGTCAAAGAAACGTCGATTTGTTGGTCATCTGCTGTGCTTGATAATTTGCCACTGAAATGTGATTCCTTTTTTGAAAGGATCATTTCTGGCTGGGCCGATAATTTTCCTCTGAAAGTCAGGCGAAAAAACACGCCTCCAAGTATGCTCGAATTCGGCCCAAAAGTGGCATTGCTATACAGGAAGCTTTGAGTTAAGTACTGCATTTTACTGATCCCAATACCAGCTCGCACACCAGCTTCAGTTCTTAAATTAGCTACATTTCTAGTGGGAGCCTCGTATGAGGGGTCTACACATTGATTATACTCTTCAATCAGATTGGATATGTCAGTGGCGAGGTAGTTGACTCGCTCAATTTTTCTTTTTAATTGAGGACATCCTGATGTGAGGAAAACGAGGGAACGAACATACCGTTTATCTTCAATGAGATGACGATCCACTGCTTTATCCTCGTCATGTTGAAGTTCAATAACGCTTCCATCCGATGTTTTTATAAAAAGCTTTTGATAGAACTGATAGAGACTTAAATGCCCGCTCACAATGCGAAGGAGAAAGGCTTTTTCGCCCTCCTTGATTTCAAGTGCATCATAATGATATCCACCTTCATACTCCAAAGATTTGATGTCTGATGGGCCGAAAATTTTGAAATCGGTACTAGTGTTTGCTTTAAAGGAGACCTCTTCGTAAATGTCATTTCTAATTTTTATTGAACCAGCTATCGAATCATTGTTTTGCAAAATGATAAGCCCTTCCATCGTGTTGTATTCCTGAGAAAATAGCTGGGGGCATTGGAGTAGGAAAAACAGATTAAAAGAAAGAAGAAAGTATTTTCTTGTCATAGCAAAGTAGGATGCGGTGTTGGATGTAATTTGAAAATGAATAAAAGCAATTTTGCGGGAATTGTGGTGGCTATGGAATATTATCTTTTAAAGACCAGTCTCAAAGTAACCAATTAGAGGCGGGTAGTTTTTTCATGAAAAGTTCTCCACGAATGCCAGAACTCCTGATAGGCCGGAACCCACTTTAGTCGGGCGCCAGAAAGCGGGCCAGTCACACATTCGCCTTTCCAGTTCCATCCGGAGCTAGTGTTTTTATCTATAATAAAGCTCGTAGTGTCGCTGAGCGAAAATACTAGTGTGTCACGCTCCCAGGCATGAAATGACAGGCTGTCCGGCTCCAGCGCAATAAGCAAGCCAGTGGAGGCTATAGTGTCGTTGAACAGTCGGATCTTCACCAGTTCATTCCAATCATAAGCCTTTGCTTTCTTATCCAATATCACGCCAACCACCCAGGATTTATCGGCCCATGAGGTTGTGTCTCTCCCCGTTAGCTTACTGTCAGATGTGCCTTCGTCATAGTTCTCCAGATTTTCATACTTTTCCAGAAATGCAGTATCCGGCTGCAACACTAACGACTCGGGGTATTTGCTTAGCCACGCACCCAGCGTCATTTGTTCGGAGGGCAGCTCAGGAAGGACAGTGCCAGTCAACGGCCCGGCAATAGCTTCTCCATTTGCCTGCCGCCACCAGGAGCGGGTTCGGCTGTCTTCAAACATGGCATTAAAATGATCCATTCCCACCAGTCGAAAGGTTTCAGGCTGTCCGTTGACCTCCGGCGCAAATATTCTGCCCGTACGGCAGACCGTGCAGTAGGTGACAATCACTGGCTGACCGGCTACTGTATCCTTTACCTGGTGGTGGTAGCCGATGTTTTCGATTGGATAAGCTCTCGCCTCCCCATGTATTTCGAGGCCAATTACGAGGTCATTTAGATCGTACTGCGTCTGACTGGGGGGAGCAAATGACACCGTATTGGGTTGGTAAAATATCTTGTCGGCGAGCATTTTAAAATTCACCGCATAGAAAACCCCGAGGTAAATCAGCATGAACGTGCCAATGGTAATTTTGGCCTTTCTGGTGCCCTGCCTGAGATAATGCCAGGCCGGGTAGGCGATCATCAGAAGCCCTGCCAGCCGAAAATACCCGATATTGAAAAACATGAAATAAGCGAAGTCAATACTGTTCATCTCCTGGCTGCCAGGAAATGGCATGATGAGGTAGACTTTCAGTATTTCGGCTACGATAAGCGTAAAAAATACGAGAACAAGTAAGGCGGTTTTCATAACTGCATCGGCTAATAGAACCTTTAATTTGATTAACTTAGTTGAATCAAACAAATGTGGCTTTATGCTTAGCGAGTACACCATAGGCGGATAATGGGTTGAATCCATGACAGACGAGGAGTTTTACACCTTTTGTGTGGAAAATGAGAATATCAAATTTGAGCGTGAGCCCGATGGTCAAATTGTTATTAAGTCACCAACAGGATTCAACACAGGAAATCGGAACTCCGAAATCATCATGCAGCTTGGTATTTGGAACAAAGAGCGGCGTTTAGGAATAGTTAGTGATTCTGACACGGGGTTTTATTTGCCTAATGGTGCAATGAGAAACCCGGATGCCGCCTGGACAAGCAAGGAGCGGTTGAAGTAAGTTCCCAAAGCTGAACTGGAAAAACTCCCTCACCTCCTGCCAGATTTCATTATAGAACTGGTGTCAAAGAGTGACTATCCGAAGAACCTCGACGTCAAGATGAAGGAGTGGATAAACAATGGCTGCCGCCTTGGTTGGCTGGTTGATCCCTCTAATGAAACCGTGACTATTTACCAGTCAGGAGTTGAGCCGCAGGTGGTGAAAGGGTTTGACAAAAGCATGGCTGGCGGAGATGTGCTGCCAGGCTTTGAGTTGGATTTGAAAGAACTTAGGGTGTAGAAATGGAAGCAGGCACTGTTACCGCCCTCCATTAAATGATCTGAAACGAAATTTTAAAAACTCCTGGAAACTCCCAATTCCAAACCTCTCAATTCAGCTGGTCCTCTCAACCTGCCTATGCCTGTATAGCCAGGATTGGTTTTCTTGTGCAGATCATCGAGCATTTGATGACCATGGTCAGAACGCATGGGTATGTCTACTTTGCGTTTTCCCACCAACTGAACAATGTTTTTTTGCAGCATAACTTTCTATGTTGTTCTTATCTCATTTGCTACTATGTCGCTGAACGAACTGGTTTTTTCAACCGATTGGTTGATGCCAAAAATCATGTTCCGACTTGATAAAGCTCACCACCATATCGCCAACGATAGGCCGTCTTTTCTGTTTATTAGGTAGAAGGAATAATGAACTAAACACCCAAAGTCATGGATAAGTCACTAAAAAATAAGGTAGCGCTAATTACCGGCGCAGGGTCTGGTATAGGGAAGAGCACCGCCTTTCTGTTCGCCGAAAATGGCGCAAGCATAGTGGTTGCCGACATCAATGAGGCCCACGGTAAGCAAGTAGCCGACGAGATCAAGCAAAGAGGAGGAAAGGCAATATTTGTAAATGTTGACGCATCCAATCCCGCCGATGCCAGGAAGAGTGTAGATGAGGCGGTGAAAGCATTTGGCAAACTCGATATTGCCGTCAACAATGCCGGCATAGGCGGGCCGGCTGCTCCCATTGGTGAGTATGATATTGATGGATGGAACAAGGTAATTGCCGTGAACCTTTCTGGTGTCTTTTATGGCATGCGGTATCAAATACCTGCCATGCTTAAAAGCGGCGGCGGAGCCATCGTGAATATGGCGTCTATTCTTGGCCAGGTGGGTTTTGCTACCAGTCCAGCTTATGTAGCTGCCAAACATGGTGTTGTTGGTCTTACAAAAAACGGTGCGCTGGAGTATGCGGCCCTGGGAATCAGGGTTAATGCCGTTGGCCCCGGGTTTATTAAAACACCGCTTCTGGATGACAACCTTTCACCTGACGTGTTGGAATTTCTCAAAACTAAACATCCCATAGGAAGGCTGGGTGAGCCTGAAGAGGTAGCACAGTTGGTTCTCTTTTTGGCCAGCGAAAATGCTTCCTTTATCAATGGATCGTATTACGCCATTGACGGTGGCTACCTGGCGCAATAGGCTTTAATTTAGAAAAGGAGACGGTAATCCGTCTCCTTTCTACTCATGAGGGCTATTAGTTGATACTTTTTGTTTTCTTACTTACATGGCTCTGTCGATGCCCAATTCCAACCCCCTCAGCTCCGCCAATCCTCTTAACCTACCAATGCCTGTATAACCAGGGTTGGTTCTTTTATGAAGATCATCCAGCATCTGGTGACCGTGGTCTGGCCGCATAGGAATGGATACCTTCCGTTTCCTCATCACCTGAACGATTTCCTTTACAACAGCATACATGTCCACATCGCCATCGAGGTGATCTGCTTCAAAGAAGTTGCCTTCTTCATCTCTTCTGGTACTACGCAGGTGCAGGAAGTGAATATGGTCGCCAAGTCGTTGCACCATGCCGGGCAGGTCATTGTCGGGGCGCACACCATACGAGCCGGTGCAGAAGCATAGTCCGTTAGCAGGGGAAGGAGCAGCGGCGATCAGGTCTTTGGCATCTTGTTCCGTGCTCACAATCCTTGGCAGGCTCAAAATTGGGTATGGGGGATCATCGGGATGAATGGCCATTTTCAATCCTTCAGCTTCGGCCACAGGAACTACCTGCTGCAGGAAATAGAACAGGTGCTGCTTGAGTTTTGCCCTGTCAATTCCCTCGTAGGTTTTGAGCGCATTCAGAATCTGCGGAACCGTAAAGCTTTCCTCACTACCTGGTAAACCCTGAAGTGCATTGCTGAAAAGCATGTCTTTTTCACTCTCGGTCATGGAGCTGAAGCGCTTTTTAGCTTTGCTTATCTCGTCAGTGGTGTAGTCTTTTTCAGCGTTTGGTCTTTTCAGCATACAAAGATCGAAAGCGATGAAGGCTGATTTCTCGAACCTTAGTGCCTTGCTGCCATCTGGCATCGTGTAGGCCAGGTCGGTGCGCATCCAGTCCAGAATAGGCATGAAGTTGTAAGTGACAACTTTCAGCCCGCATTTGGCAACGTTCTTAAGGCTTACTTTGTAGTTCTCGATGTGTTGTTTGAAATCTCCGGTCTGTTTTTTTATGTCTTCTGAAACAGGCAGACTTTCAATCACCGTCCAGGTAAGCCCTGCCGATTCTACTTCTTTGCGGCGCTTGGTAATTTCTTCTACAGTCCAGATATCCCCAACCGGTATATGATGCAAGGCTGTCACTACGCCGGTACATCCGGCTTGTCTGATATCCGACAAGCTAACCGGATCTTTGGGCCCGTACCAGCGCATCGTTTGTTCCATTAAGTAGGCCATAACAGTATTTTAGCGTTCAAATGTATTAGGGTGTGAAGATGATAAAATAACAAATAACAAGCTCCAAAAAAGAAAAAAATCCAAAGCAAAATTAATACTTCCTCGAATAACCGAAATGTCAGACTGAGCCTGTCGAAGTCCTGTCGAAGCTCCATTTCTCATCATTTACCAGACCTGTTTTTGGAACGCTCTTTTAAAGCTCTCCAATCCTGTTTCATCAGCGCTTCTTTTTTAGCCCTGCTCCAACCTTTTATTTGTTTCTCAAAAGCTATTGCCTTGTTTATGTTGCCAAAGTGTTCAGTAAACACGAGATCGACGGGTCGTCTTTTGAATGTGTAGGATTTGGTGTCATACCCAATTTGATGTTCGTAAAGTCTTCTGTCAATATCATTTGTTACACCTGTGTAGTAGCTACCGTCAGCACATTTAAGAATATATACAGTGTATCGATTCATAATGCTCGTTTACTATAACCGCTGTTGTCGCCCTTCGACAGGCTCAGGGTGACAACAGCTACCATCCGATAATGACCCAATGATCGACTCAGGGCGACAACAGCGGCATCACCTTATCGTCTATCCCCTCCCTGGCGCATAAGGAAATTTTAGATCCATATAGTATTCCAGCGTTTTGTCACTTTTTTCAACTCCTTTAGGCAAAGGCCTTTTCGAGAATGCCTGAAAGTACAGCAGGCAGGAATTTCTCCACCACACCGCTTCTTGTTCCTGAATGGACAGCAGCATATTTACATGCTCCCAGCGTTCTTTATCGACAATAGCCTGCTGCTCTTTCCACTTTTGCTGCATGACACGTACCTCGTCAACACCTTGCTGATAGTGAAGAGCAATTTCGTCCCACAACGTTTTACCCGACTTCATTTTGAAGTCCCAGGGTAAATGATGAAACCAAAGGAGGTCTATGTCGGGGCATGTCTTTGCATCCGCCCAAAGCCTGGCTGCTAAAGGCGCATACTGCTCCAGCGCATTGCTGCCGGTAGCCGTACGGTCGAAGCCGATGCCTGCTGAGTCGGCTTTGTGATAATAAACAGACGTCCAATCAGCACGGGACATCTTGCTTACCCATGGACCAGGCCCATAGTGATGCCCTGCGCCCATGATGTGATGCAAACCAAGTGGCGTGCTGTAATTGACCACAGTTTCCCTTGAGGTCAACATCATTTCTCTCATGGGCTCAACGAATGTCGGGTCGTTCGTGAATGTCATTTTGAGCCATTCGTTGGCGATGTGGGCCGAGCTGAGCTCGTGGTTCCACGCAAGGCGGCCAAAGGCAAACCAGTTGGCCTGCCCGAAAGGATGGCCCGTCCAGTTGCGGTCGTTGCCAATATTGGTAACACCTGCAATGCCTGAGATTGCTTGCTCGTCAAGCGAGCCATCTACCACTTTGGCTACTGTGGCCAATCGGTTGATTGGGAGTGGGCTTTGCGGAACAGGGGGCCTCTCAGTGGGACTAGGGTTTCTCAGGTCAGGGTTATTCAATGCACGGGGCTGGGTTGGATTGGCACCCCTGGCGTAGGTGTCAGCATCTAGTGTTTCTTTAAAAAGGGGGGCGAGGTAGCAGAGGTTTGTTGCCTGCCCGAGGTATTCCTGAGTGATTTGAAACTCGGCCATGATAGGGGTTTTGGGCATGGCACCAAACAAGGGATGGAATGGCTCTCTTGGCTGAAAGTCAATGGCACCGTTTTTCACCTGCACCATCACGTTCTTTCTGAAAGTACCATCCAGTGGCTTGAACTCGTCGTAGGCCTGTTTGGCCCGATCCACTGGCTGCTCATTGCTATAAACAAAGGCTCGCCACATCACGATTCCTCCATGAGGTGCCACAGCATCCGCCAGCATATTGGCGCCGTCGGCATGGCTGCGTCCATAATTTTGAGGTCCTGGCTGCCCTTCGGAATTGGCTTTCACTGTGAAACCACCAAAGTCGGGGACATAGGTCATGATTTCGGTTACCTTGTCTTTCCACCACTGCTGCACTTTGGGGTCTAGCGGATCGGCAGTTTCAAGTCCGCCAATCTCTATGGGGGCACTGAAACGAGCGGTGAGATACACCTTCAGTCCGTAGGGACGAAATACATCCGCCAGCGCTTTTACTTTTTCGAGATACATGGGGGTGAGCACCACTGCTTTTGCATTGACATTGGTGATCACCGTTCCATTGATGCCAATAGAAGCACAAGCACGGGCATAGTCAATGTAGCGGGGATCAAGGTAACCAGGCAACAGATGCCATTTCCAGAGCGAAAACCCGGCATAGCCACGTTCCACAGTCTGATCCAGATTGTCCCAATGATTGAGAATGCGGTGTTGTATTTTGGGAGAATCTGTGATGGTGAACTCATTATCAAGCGGCTGATGAGTCTGGATCAACCTTAGTAAGTGAAACGTACCGTAGAGTACCCCGACTTCTGTGTTGGCAGCGATCACCAGCGCATTAACCCCTCTAACCTTCCTGTTAGAGATCAGGTAGCCTTCCTTACCCAGGTCTTTCAGCTCCTCGGTCAGGTTGAGCCCAGCCACAATGCTGGAACCTTCGGGAGTACCTGCAATTACCCAGCCCGTTTTTCCGAAAGGACTGCCAAAAGCGATTGGCTTGTCGAGAAGTCCCGATAGCCCGTTGTTGAGCTCGGTTTTGACCGCTTCAAGAGTAGGGGAGTACCCTTCCACCACATAGCCGGTGATTTGCCTATTGTACCTTCCCCTTACTTCCCTGTCTTCAATGGGTTGATAGCGTAGCCACAAATCGTAGCCGTCTTCGGCTTGTCCTGCAAAGCTCAACAGTACAAACGTCAGTAGTAGGTAAATTTCTTTTTTCAACTTCACGTTACTTTGTTTTAGAGTTAAAGGGAACGGCAGGCAGACCTGCTCCATTGAATAAATTCGGTTCGCAAGCCTCGCACCAGCCATATTTCACGGCTACCGGGCTGGTCACTTTGGCGGCCCAAGCAACCAGCTTTCCGTCAGCTATCTCAGCCTTTGCTTCGAGGAAATTACCATCAGCGCCTGCTACCTCCACAAAACCAGGCTCTCCTTTAAACTGAAGACCGTCGGCATGGGTGAAACTCACACTCACTTTGTTTCCTTCAATTGTCATCGACTCATACATTGGACCGGAATATTCAGTGTCCACGCCATAGTCTTTGGCCAATGCCCATAGAGCCAGCCTTTCTCCAACATCCTTTTTGTTGGCTGGGTGGATGTCTGTAGGGTTGCCCACATCCATAATGACCGCCATACCGGTATTTTCCAATGAAAGTGTACTTGTTTGTGCATCTCTAAGCTGAGCTGCCATGTCATCATTTCTGCCGTATTTGTAGGGAGCAATTTGCACGAAATAGTAAGGAAAGTTGCCCAGTCCCCAGGCATCCCGCCAGTTTTTGATCATAGTAGGGAAGAGGGTACGATATACTTCCGCTGCACCTACGTTCGATTCCCCCTGGTACCAAATAGCTCCTTTGATGCCATATGGGACCAGCGGATTGATCATGGCATTGTAGAGGGTAGTAGGAGAGTAGGCCGTCAGCTGCATTTTAGGTTTTTCTGACGGAGTTAGTACGTCTTTGGCAATCGGGATAACACTGCCACTAAAAATGCTCTCAGCCACGGGCTTGGCTTTCCATTCACCTTTCAAACTAACCAGCAACTTGTCGGATCCTGTTGGCCTTACACCAATGTCGTCAGAACCATATATACCGCCGCCGCCTGCTGTGTCGAACACCTTCACGGCCAACACATTGGTGCCTTCCTTCAACAAGCCTTCTGGTATCACATAAATCCTTGCTTCCTGGTACTTGCCAGTTTCTTCAATGGCCCCAACCTTAGTGCCATTGACATACGTAATGTCCATGTCGTCAATACTTCCCAGGTACAGTTCGAGAGACTTGCCTGCGGCTTGCTCGGCGGTCAACTGAAATGATTTTCTCAACCAGGCCACGCCATCAAAGTTACCCATCCACTGGCTCTCCCAGAGGCCCGGCACCTGGAGACTCTTCCATGCACTGTCATCGAAGTCGGCCGTTTCAAATCCACTGTCATCAAATGACACGTTCGCAAATGGTTTGTCAGCCGTAAGGTCAACACTTGTCTTTTCCAGCTTGTCGTAGGCAGTTTTTACAGAATCATAATAAGCGGCATAACCCTCCAGAGTTTTCGATGTGCCTTCATAGGTTGGCACCTTGTCGAGGTAAGCCGCTGTAGTCCACGCTTGGGCGGGTGTGCCGCCCCAGCTGGTGTGGATGATGCCAATGGGAACCTTGGTTTCCTGGTGAAGCTTTTTGGCGAAGAACCAGGCAGTGGCTGAAAAGTCACCAGAATTCTTTGGCGTGGCAATTTTCCAGGAGCCTGACACAGTATCAAGAGGTGTAAATGACACGTTTCTCTTCACAGTGAACATTCTTATTTCTGGGTAATCTGACGCCGCAATTTCAGCCTCGCTGTTGTCGATAGGGTTGTTTGTCCAACCCTTTAACGGCATTTCCATATTGGACTGCCCGGATGCCACCCAAACCTCGCCTGAGAAAACATCATTCAGCGTAATCACTGAATCTCCTCTGGAGATGGTAAGCTGAAACGGACCACCGGCTTTTGGAGTAGCCAGCTTGGCCATCCATTTTCCATCCTTGTCTGCCATGGCCGTGGCTTTTGCTCCCCAGCTACCGGATACTTCCACTTCCGACGCTGGATTGGCTAAGCCCCAAATGGCGTTTTCCTTTTCCTGTTGCAAGACCATGTGGTCGGAGAACAGGGGCGTCAATTCAAGCACAGGGGGTTCCTGAGAGCAGGAAAGGGCAATTACTGCCAGCAATAGTAGCTTAATGTATTTCATAGTGGTGAGTTTATTTCTTTATAATTGAACTCATTTTTTTAGCGTAGTCGCTTATGATGGTCTGGGTTGATGCATCATGGTCATACACAGAGTACCATCCCTGGAATTCATGAGGAGGATCGCCGATAAAGTCATCGCCCACATGCCATAGCCCTTCGTTTGCAGTGGGGCGACCTTCACCACCCCAGGCCCAAAAATTGACACCAGCCACTACGCTGCTGTCTTGGTCAGCCAGTCGGTAAATTTCATCAAAAACAGCTTTATAATAAACGTCTCGTACAGAAACTGGTGCCGTCGGGTCGTGGTTATTCAGATCCCTCGATATACCAAATTCTTCCAATACGATTGGTTTGCCGAGCGTCTTTGCCATGGCTGCGTGCTCGGCCATGTAGTTTTTGGCATAGGCAATCGATACAGCCAATGTTGAGTCGGCCTTTTGTGGATCATAAACGCCCCAGTTCTGCACCCAAATATGCATGGTGGTGTAATCGATAGCCGGGCTGGTGTGATCCAGAGCCAGGTTGGTCCCGGCATAGACGTTGGACGTATTCCCCTCGCTGCCGGTAGTTACCAGGTGATTGATGTCAAGCGACTTTATATAGCTGGCCGTGCTGTCCATCCATTGCCGGTAGGCTTCAATGTTGTTAACGCCACGTGGCTCGTTGGCCAGCTCCCAGGCCATGATGACAGGGTCATCCTTGTACGCTTTTCCAGAATAGGTGTTTTTTCTGTTGACTATGAAACTGATGTGGTTGTTGAATAGCTCGACTGCTTTGTCGTTAGTATAGAAGCTCGCTGCAAAGCTTTGGTACACATTCCAGTCTCCGTTGGCAGCTGGTGGCGGGTAAGGGATAGTGTCAGCTTCTCCCGACCACACTACGTATTGCCCAAAGCCTCCCGACCAGTTCCAGAAGTTGTTGAGGCAAACCACGGCATACATATGGCGCTTGCCCATTTCATCCAGAAGGAAATCCAGCCCGTCGAGCACCTCTTCGTTATAAACCCCGGGGGATGGTTGCAGGGAAGGAAGCATGCGGAACGGCTCATCATCGGGGCCTTCACTGCCTCCCATGATGCGCAGGTTCGTGATGCCCAAAGCCTGAAGTCTGTCCAATTCCCGGACCAGGCGATCTCTGTCGCCGCCAGGGCCTTTAGAACCGAGGTTGAGGCCATACCAGAAGTTGGTACCCATGAAATAGTAGGGTTTTTCACCCACGGTGAAAGTGCCCTCGTTCACTTTCACAAAGGTTTCCTTGCATCCGGCCAGCGTTAATATGGCCAGAAAAGCGGTAAAGTATAATTTTCTCATTTAAGCAGGTAGGTTCCAAAATATGAAGATAGGACATTCTCCGACAGCTTCACAAACAATGGGGCACAACGGTAAGAAAGAGAAAGGCCGGCAACTGGGTAAAATAAGTTTACCAGGCCGGCCTGTCATCCAAAGGATTCTACTACCTACTTACAATCTTGCTATCAGTATCAATTCAATATATCGGCTGGGTTAAGCACGCCCATGACGTTTCCTTTTGCCATTTTGGTCTTGTTAAGGAGAGTGTTGTAGCTTTTTTGTGGAGAAACCGCTCTTGCATTGCCGACTGACAAACCGGTTATTTGCTCGATGGCACTGGCCAGCATAGGGTCAGTAATGTTTCCAAATTCTTTTGCAGAGAAAAGATCATCTTCAATATAAACGTCGGGTGTTAAACCGTTGACAAAGTCCGTTACGCCCAGTGAATTGGCATACTTCATTACCACCGGAACAATGGCCCAGTTGTGAGCCGGAGGGGTGTCGGTATCATAAATAACGTAGGAACCGTAGTATTTGCCATAGGTGGGCTCTCCGATAACCACCACGTCCATGTAGGGCTCCAATCCGTTGATGACCAGCTCGCTGGCAGATGCAGAGCCATTGGTGGTGAGGAAAAAGATTCTGCTCAGGTTGAGGTTATTGCTGTTGGTTTCCAACGTCATTTTCAGGTTGTCCGAATTGCTGCCTTCCGTTCTGAGAAAGTAATTCTGGAGGTCGTCGTTGTAGTTGAAGGTCACGAAAGCCTCTCCGGAAGATGCAGCACTGGCCGGCGCCAGCAAGCTTGCCAGGTGCTGTGCTGCGGTTAGCTCCCCACCCGGGTTGTACCGCAGGTCTACCACAAGTTCCGTAATGCCCTGGCTTTTCAACTCAGCCATTACCTGATCCATGCTATTCAGAAACAAGTCGTTGTCACCGGTAATAAATTCCACATACACCACGTATCCGATCTTTATTCCGTTTACTTCTTTTACCTCATAGTCGATAATGGGATCAAGCACGAGGTAGGTGGCTGAGATATCATAAGTGGTACTGGTTTCATAAATGCTGCCGTCGATATAGCTGCCCAGCGTAACAGAGTACCCGCCTGTTTGGCTGTAGAGGTCATAGTAGTTGTCTGTATCCAGGTATTCCCCATTGATTTTTAGAATTATATCGCCTCGTTTGAGCCCTTGTTCAAAAGCGGAAGAACCGCTGTATACATATTCTACGATCATGAACACCTGATCGGAGTCGCTGAACTTCCCGAAAGCCGGTGAAAAGCCCAAAGCCAGGGTGGTGCCGCTAAACTCGTCGATCAGGCTCGCCGCATCGTCGGTGATGAAAGAGAAATAATCGGACGAATAAAGAAGGTCGTAGAAGAAATCTTCCGGGTAGTCGGTCAACGACACGTCCGACGGCAGAGATGTATTCCAGTAGTAATACAAATCCATGTTTTCAGCTATCCAGTCATTCACCACAGCGTTGGATTCAGAGGCAATACTGGTAGTGTCGGCTGTTTCTGTGCTGGTGCTGACAAGGTCATCGTCTTTGGCGCAGCTGGCGATGGCTAGTAATGAAATGATTAGTGTAGCATGCAATACGAGCTTTTTCATGGCGTATGGTTCTTTAAATGACACGAACTTTATACGCTCTAAAACACGGTTCCATTGCCCGCACCTATGGGTATTCAATCAACTGCCCGAATTACTCATCCTATATTGACTTTTGCTCAATTACATGCCAGACACTTCTTTGCGAGAGGAACCACCCGGAGCAGGGCAACCACAAGCTTTAGGAGCTGGCGGCCACTTTGCGATGTCTCTCCAGTCTTTCGGCAGCCTTTACCTCGGGGTCAAATGTCCGTTTGCTGGAAATGTAGGAGTAGATGGCTGGGATAATATATAACGTAAGGAAGCTGGAAATAATCATTCCCCCTACAACGGCTACACCCAGACTTTGGCGGCTGCCAGCAGCTGATCCGATAGAAAGAGCGATGGGGAGAATGCCCAGGATCGTTGCAAAAGTTGTCATTAAGATGGGCCTGAAACGGGCGTGTGCCGCCTCTATCACCGAATCGAGCCTGGTGACGCCCTCAGCTTTTCGCTGGTTAGCGAACTCCACAATCAGGATGCCGTTTTTGGTCACCAGTCCCACCAGCATAATGATGCCAATCTGGCTGAAGATGTTCAGGGTAAGATCCATGATGTAAAGGCTGAGTAAGGCCCCCGCCATGGACATAGGTACTGTGAAAAGGATGATCAATGGGTCAACAAAGCTTTCGAACTGGGCAGAAAGCACCAGGTAAATGAGCACCAGTGCCAGCATGAAAGCGAACAGCAAACTGGATGAGCTGTCGGCATATTCCTTCGACTGCCCGGCAAGCTCTGTTTTGAAGTTGGGCGGCAACATTTTAGCGGCCACTTCATCCATGGCCTTGATGCCATCGCCGAGTGTTTTTCCGTCGATAATGCCGGCCGATACGGTGGCAGACACATACCGGTTGTACCGGTAAATGGCGGCAGAACTCACCGACTCTTCATAGTAAATCAGGTTGTCGAGCGACACCATCTCGCCCAGGCTGTTTCGTACATTGATCGCCTTCAGATCGACCGGCTCATTCCTGTTCTCTCTTGAAAGCTGGCCAATCACCTGGTATTGCTTGCCTCCCATGATAAAATACCCATAGCGCTGTCCGCTATAAGCCAGTTGAATAGCCCTGGCAATGTCAAACACAGGCACATGCAGTTCGTTGGCCTTCTCACGGTTAATTCGAAGCTTCAACTCCGGCTTGTTTACTTTGAAGTCGCTGTCCACAAACTTCAGATCAGGATGCTCCTGTGCAGCATTGAGAAACTTCGGTAGCGTCTCAATCAGGCTTTCTACGTCGGGTGCCTGAATTACATATTGAACCGGAAGCCCGCCGAACCTTGCTCCGATGGTAGGCGGCTGAGCGGGAAACGCCCTCACGGCAGTAAACTGCTCAAAACCCTTCGATATTTGCTTAAATATTTCGTCTTGCGACCGCTCTCTTTCGCTGGCATCAACGAGGAAGATGTTTTCAGCGCCGCTATTTACGGGACTGAACGCACCACCACCAGGGATCACGGCCGTCAACGCCACAGTAGTTCTTACCTCAGGCACGTTGTCCAGCACCCAGGCGTCCAGCTCTTCCATGTATTTGTCCATGTACTCAAACGAAACCCCCTCAGGTGCTTTTACGGAGGCACGAATGATGCCCCTGTCTTCCAACGGAGCCAACTCTGACTTTAGTTGTGTGCCAAAGAAGGCGATCATTCCAAACATCAGCGCCACAACGACGAATGACAGCCAGCGATACTTCATAAATGCAGCCAGACTTTTGGCATAACCAGCCCCTAAACCTTCATAAAATTTCTCAGTAACAGCATAGAAACGGGAAGGCTTGGTGTGCTTTTTCAACAAAACGGCACACATCATTGGCGATAGCGTGAGGGCCACTAGTGCCGACACAAGAATGGAACCAGCCAGCACCACGCCAAACTCCAGGAACAAACGGCCTGTCAATCCCTGCATGAAAATGATGGGGATAAATACCGATACCAACGTTATGGTGGTAGAAATAATAGCGAAATAGATTTCTTTTGAGCCCTGAATGGCTGCCTGGAAAGGAGGGATGCCCTGCTCCACCTTGGCAAAAATGTTTTCCAATACCACAATGGCGTCGTCGCATACAAGGCCAATGGCCAGCACAATGGCCACGAGCGTAAGTACATTGATAGAGAACCCGGCAATGTACATGATGAAGAACGACGAAATAATGGAGATGGGGATGGCGATTACCGGGATGAAGGTAGATCGCCAGTCTCGAAGGAAGGCGAAAATTACCATGGTCACCAGTATGAAGGCGATCAGCAAGGTTTCTTCGACCTCTTCGATGGACTTTCTGATGGGTTTGGTATAGTCGTTGGCTACTCTAATTTCTATGTCAGCTGGCACCTCATCTTTCATGGCATCAAGCCTGCGGTAGATTTCGTCAGCGATCTCAATTTCGTTGGCATTTGGTTGCGGCTGAATACTCAACAGCAAACCTTTGGCTCCGTTGCCACGGAAGTTGGTTCTATCATCTTCGCTCCCAAGCTCGGCAAACCCTAAGTCCTTGAACCTGATCTGTCGGCCACCTTCCGATTTGATGATCATGTTGTTGAACTCCTCCGGCGTCACCAATCGGCTGTCGGTGCGGATGGTAAGCTCTGTTTTATCTCCCTCAATCCGGCCGGTGGGCAAGTCAATGTTTTCCCTCTTCAGCGCTAATTCAATGTCCTGGGGCACAATTCGGTAGGCTGACATTTTTACCGGGTCGATCCAAAGGCGCATAGAGTACTTTCTGGCACCCCTCACGTAGGCGCCGCTCACGCCCGGAACTGTCTGGATCCTTTCCTTTAGTACATTTTCCGCAAAGTCGGTCAACTCCAGCATGTTGCGGCTGTTGCTGATGATGGTAAGGAACATCACCGACTGCGAGTTGGCGTCGGCCTTGTCTATAATCGGCGGATCAGCTTCAGAGGGAAGGCTCCTTACAGCCCTCGACACCTTGCTGCGGACGTCGTTGGCAGCTGCTTCTATGTCTACGTCGAGGTTGAACTCAACGGTGATAATACTTGCTTGCTCTCTTGAAACCGATGAAATGGTACGAACACCTGCGATACCATTGATTGCTTGTTCCAGCGGTTCGGTGATCTGAGATTCAATCACATCGGGGCTGGCACCAGCGTAGGTGCTGGTAACGGTCACAATCGGCGGATCGACTGCGGGAAATTCCCTTGTGCCCAGAAATGAAAAGCCCACCACCCCAAAGAGCAAAAGCAAGATGGAGAGCACTACAGCTAGTACAGGCTTACGAATACTGGTTTCAGAAATACTGCTCATTTACTTAATCGTTAGCAACAACAGGATCAATCACTAAACCTTCTTTCACTCTCAGCAAGTTGGTGGTCATCACAGTATCGCCTTTGCTGAGGCCGGAAGTGATTTGCACCGAATTGCTGGTTCTCAAACCAACAGTTACCGTGGTTTGAACCGATTTCCCGTTTCTTACTGTGTACACACTATACCCCGAAAGGTCAGGGATAAGCGCCTGAGAAGGCACCAAAAGGGTGTTTTCTTCGCCGCCTATGGGCACAGTCACTGAAGCTGAGGAGCCGGGCACCAACTTAAAGTCTTTGTTATCAGACAGTGCTCTCACAAAGAGGCTTCTCGTAGTCTGGTCAATTTTTGGATCAACCACATTAACAGTGGCTTCATAGGTGCGGCTGTCATTTTCCACCGTGAATGTAACCTTGTCACCCGATTTGATTTTGCTCGCATATTTTTCGGGAAGCGGAAACTCAACTTTCACTTTACCCATGTCCTCCAGGTGAACGAGTGTCGTGTTAGGGTTCACGTAGGCCCCGGGGCTAATTCGTCTGATCCCCGTTTTTCCATCAAAAGGCGCCAAAATGCCTGTTTTACCTATCTGAATTTGAATCAAATCAATCTCAGCATCAAGCACCTCCTGTGAGTTCAGCTCATTTTCATACTCTTCACGGCTCACGGCTTCCGCTTCGAAAAGCGCTTCCATCCGTTTTACTGATGAGCTAACAAAATTCTTACGGGCTTCCAGAATTTTTAACCGCCCCTGCAACTCCGAGTCGTCAAGTTTGAAAAGGAGTTGCCCTTTTTTTACCAGCTGGCCTTCCGAAAAGTTGATCCTCACCAACCTGCCGGCTACTTCGCTGGCCACTTCTACTTCCTCGTTGGCATATACGGTGCCCAGCACATTCACCATTTCTTCCAGCGTGGTGTCTTTCACAAGAATTACCTCAGCTACCAATCCTTTGCTTGCCGAGGTGGCGGCAACAGGCGTTACTGCCTCCCCATTTCCGTTACGTGTGAGAAAGAATACCAGCCCTCCGGCCACTACAATAACTGCGATTATTAGAATTTTCTTCATTACCCCGATTAAAACAACTTGAACACAAATAGACGAGAAATTGGTGCCAGTTTGTTACGAAATTTTAAGGATGGTAAAATATGGTAAGCGATAGCAAAATATTGTGATGAGTATCAATTGTGATTGCTCGCACTTAAGCACGTCCATGTTTATGAAGTTTTCAATAAAATCATATTATAGCTATTTATTGTCGTATTATATGACTATTTTTAGTGATAAATTTAAAAATTTGCAATCCCCTTTTTCTTCTTCTGCCAAGGCCTGTAAATACGCAGGTGCTCAGCAAAACATTAAATGAGAGATTTGCCTTTTATTAATGGTTTCAGCCACTAAATTGAGCCAAACTTAGGTGTAAAATATGTCCGTAAGAGTAGCCATCCGCCACTATACTAGTTATAAGTACGAAAGAGAGATTGAACTTTCTGCACAGGTGATCAGGCTTAGGCCTGCCCCGCATTCCCGCACAATGATCAAAGGGTATTCCTTGAACATTGAGCCCAAGAACCACTTTATCAACTGGCAGCAAGATCCTTTCGGCAACTACCTGGCCAGAATCGTTTTTCCTGAAAAGGTGGATCACTTTATTGTAGACGTGGAGGTGATTGCCGAGATGGTCGTCATCAATCCGTTCGATTTCTTTGTTGAAGAATATGCTGAGAAGTTTCCTTTTCAATATGAAGCGTCGCTTCAAAAGCAGCTTCAACCCTACCTGGAGGTGACAGAGAACGATGCGGTTCTCAACGATTGGATAGTGAAAGCGAAGCAGAGGATCACCAGGGACATGATTACCGTCGACGTGCTGGTGATGCTCAACCAAATGCTTAGTCAGGATATCGCTTACAGGATCAGGATGGAGCCCGGCGTGCAAAGCTGCCAGGAAACGCTTACGCTGAAGTCTGGTTCCTGCAGGGATTCCGCCTGGCTGCTCGTGCAGATTCTGCGTCACCTGGGGCTGGCTTCCCGCTTTGCGTCGGGTTACCTGGTGCAGCTGAAGGCCGATCAAAAGTCGTTGGAAGGGCCTTCGGGGCCTGAGGAGGATTTCACCGACTTGCATGCCTGGACAGAAGTGTATATACCCGGCGCCGGTTGGGTGGGGCTGGATCCAACCTCGGGCTTGTTTGCTGGCGAAGGACATATCCCGCTTGCCTGCACACCAGACCCGCAAAGTGCTGCACCCATTTCAGGAGCTGCCGAGGCAGTGAAAACGGAGTTTCACTTCGAAAACAAAGTCACCCGCATCCACGAAAGCCCCAGGGTGACCAAGCCATATTCCGATGACCAATGGAACCAGATACTGGCCATTGGCGATCAGGTGGATGCCGAGTTTGTGGCGAACGACGTGCGGCTGACCATGGGAGGGGAGCCCACCTTCGTGGCCATGGACAACAACGAGGCCCCGGAGTGGAACACCGATGCCGATGGGGAGCACAAGCGCAAGCTGTCGAACGAGCTTTTTCACAAGCTGAAAGACCAGTTTGGAACAGGAGCGCTTATGCAATATGGGCAAGGTAAGTGGTATCCGGGTGAGCCTTTGCCACGGTGGAAGCTCGCTTGCTTCTGGCGCAAGGACGGACTCCCGCTCTGGCACAACGACAAACTCATGGCCGACCTGAGTAAAGATTACAAGCTCACCCATGAAGATGCCGGCAAATTCATTAACACATTAACAGAGTCGCTTCACCTCGACCCCGAGAATATTCACCCCGGCTATGAAGATCCCTTCTATTTCGCCTGGGAGGAAAGTCAGGTGCCCGTGAATGTGGATCCCCTGAAAAAAGACCTGAAGTCTTCACTGGAAAGACAGAAACTCGCCGAATTGCTCAGCCAGGGCATGGACAACCCCGTGGCCTTTACTATACCCCTTCAGTGGGACTTTGAGAGTGAAAACTGGCAAAGCTGCCGTTGGGAGTTCAGAAGAAAGCATTTGTTCCTAATCCCGGGCAATTCGCCCGCAGGGCTGCGGCTGCCGCTAAAATCGATTCAGCATTTTGATGAGGACAAGCTTGAAGTGAGGCCTGAAAGAAGCCTTTTCGAGGAAGTAAATGCGCTACCGGCCATAGGCGATGTGAAGGCTGAATTTGTAAAGGAGGGCAAGGGCTTTAACAATGACAAAGTAATCTTTAAAACGGCCCTTGGTGTTGAAATCCGGCAGGGAAAGCTGTTTGTGTTTCTTCCTCCTGTGACGCACTTTGAGCATTATATGCTGCTGGTGTCGGCCATAGAGCAGACGGCCGAAAAGCTACAGCTGCCTGTGCTGATCGAAGGCTACGACCCGCCGTCAGACAATCGAATTCAAAAGCTGATGATTACGCCCGATCCGGGAGTAATCGAAGTGAATATTCATCCGGCTTCTTCGTGGAAGGAGCTCAAGGACAATTACGACATCCTGTACCAAAAGGCAGCTGAAACCAAGCTGGTCACGGAGAAGTTCAACCTCGACGGGCGCCATACCGGCACGGGCGGAGGCAACCACGTCACCCTGGGTGGCGTAACACCCGCCGATAGCCCCTTGCTTCGCCGGCCTGATGTACTCAAAAGCTTCATCACCTACTGGCAGCACCATCCGGCGCTTTCTTACCTGTTTTCTACCCAGTTCATTGGGCCCACCAGCCAGGCGCCGAGGGTGGACGAAGGCCGGGATGAGATTCTCTATGAGCTCGAGCTGGCGTTTCAGCAGGTGCCCGACATGAAAGAGAATGATGTTCCCTACTGGTTGGTCGACCGCATCTTCCGCAATCTGCTGGTTGATATTACGGGCAATACCCACCGGGCGGAGTTTTGCATCGACAAGCTCTACTCCCCCGACTCGTCTACAGGCCGACTGGGCATCCTGGAATTCCGTGGCTTCGACATGCCACCCCACTACCGCATGAGCATGGTGCAGTTCCTTCTGATCAGAACATTGCTGAGCTGGTTTTGGAAGAAGCCCTACAACCACAAGCTGGTGCGCTGGGGCACCTCGCTGCACGACAAGTTTATGCTGCCTCACTACTGTTACAAAGACATGACGGAGGTAGTGAATGACTTAAAGAATGCCGGCTACGCTTTTGATGTTGCCTGGTTTGATCCGTTTTTTGCCTTCCGCTTTCCTTTCCTGGGCGAGTTGCAGGTCGACGATATTCATGTAGAACTGAAAATGGGAATTGAACCCTGGCACGTGCTGGGAGAGGAAATGTCCAACTCCGGCACCGCTCGTTTTGTCGACTCCTCATTGGAAAGACTGCAGGTGAAAATCACGGGATTGACCGATTCCCGCTACAAGTTGCTTTGCAATGGCTTCGCTATCCCTCTGAAGAACACAGGCACACAGGGCGAATACGTGGCAGGCATTCGCTACCGGGCCTGGGCGCCTCCTTCGGCATTGCATCCCACTTTAGGGGTGGACACACCTTTGGTGATAGACATCTACGACACATGGACGAAAAAGTCGGTGGCGGCCTGTCAGTATCACGTGGCGCACCCTGGCGGGAGAAACTATGCCACCTTCCCGGTTAACAGCTATGAAGCAGAAGCCAGGCGAGTGTCTCGTTTCTTCGACTTTGGCCATTCCATCAACATGGTGGAGCCCACTGTGATGCAGCCTCAGGCGGCCGGCAGGTTTGTGACCAAAATCAATATCCTGCCCACTTATGACATTAAAATAGAGGAAGTTAATCAGGATTATCCTAACACCATGGACCTCAGGAGGTACAAAGCACGCAAATAAGGTTGTGCTGACCACCGCTATAATATCTTCTCAATTCAATTATGGAATCACAAAAAATTGGTGAGATTTGGCGATGATTAAATCGTACCTGGCAGACAGAACGAATTCCAATGAGCCGTTCTTTGATGAGATGACCACTCCCGATGGGAAGGTGTGGCCTCACTGGGAAAAATTGGCCAGTGCCTATGAAAAGCTGGGCATTGAGCGGATGGAGCAGCGGAACAAGGAAGTGGGGCAGCAGCTCAGGGAAAATGGGGTAACCTACAATGTGTATGGCGACCCCAACGGGATGAACCGTCCCTGGAATCTCGACCCGGTTCCCATGGTTTTTAGCCAAAATGAATGGGAGGTCATAGAGAAAGGGCTGTCTCAAAGAACGGAACTACTCAATATAATTCTTTCCGATATCTATGGGGAAAGAAAACTGATCAGAGAGGGCCTGATTCCTTTCGAGATGATCTACAATCACCAGGGTTTTCTCCGCCAGGCCGACAAAATCCGCATACCGGGCCCGCAGCAGCTGGTGCAGTATTCTGCCGACCTTGCCCGTGGCCCCAATGGCAAAATGTGGGTGCTTCACGACAGAACCGATGCACCCTCTGGAGCCGGGTATTCTCTGGAAAACAGGGCCGCCATGACCAGGGTGTTTCCCGACATGATAAGGGAAAATCAGGTGAGAAAAGTCTCTTCCTACTATCAAACACTGAAGAACACCCTGTCAACACTTTCGTGGAAGAACAAGGAGAACCCGAGGATTGTCATGCTTTCTCCCGGGCCTTCCAACGAAACGTTTTTTGAACACGCCTACCTTTCTTCTTTCATGGGTTTCACCCTGGTGTTTGCCCAGGACCTCACCATGAGCGACGGCTATATTTGGTTGAAAACACTCAAAGGCCTTGAAAAGGTGGACGTGATTGTAAGAAGGGTCGACGATGTTTTTTGTGATCCGCTTGAATTCCGGGCCGACTCCCACCTGGGCGTGGTTGGGCTTATGGAGGCTGTGCGGCAGAAAAACGTAATGGTGATCAATCCACTGGGGTGTCGCATTCTCGAAAACCCCGGCTTGATGGCATTTTTGCCCAAGCTAAGCAGGCACGTATTGCAGCAGGAGTTGATATTGCCATCGGTGGCGACCTGGTGGTGCGGGCAGGAGAAAGAGAAGAAATACGTACTCGAAAATATCGAAAAGCTGATAATCCGAACGATCTACCGAAATGATAAAAACAAATCGGTATATGGAGGAGAGTTAAGCAAAAAGGAAATAGAGGAGCTAAAAGAAGAAATCAAGGTCAGGCCTTATCTCTTCGTTGGGCAGGAAATGGTTGATTTTTCGACGACCCCGTCATTGATAGATGGAAAGCTGGAGGCCAGAAATGCCGTATTCAGAAGCTACGTAGTGGCTGATTCTGAAAACGAAACATACTATGTGATGCCCGGCGGGCTTTCACGCAGCTCTCCCAAGAAAGGTGTCTTCATCGTGTCTAACCAATCGGGTGGCATCAGCAAAGACACCTGGGTGCTGGGCCATGCCAAAGAGCAGGTACAGGTGAACAGACCGCCGGTTATCGTTCAGCAAACAGAGAATATCCTACCAAGCCGGACAGGGGAAAACCTGTTTTGGCTGGGGCGGTACCTGGAGCGAACTGTAAGCACCATCAGGCTCATGCGGATTGTGCTGCGCAAGTTCAACGAAACAGACGATGAGGTCAATATTGAGCATGATCAAACCCTCGTTACGCTGTTGAAAGGGCTTACTTCCCTCACAAGCACACAGCCTGGTTTTCATGACAAAAGGGTGCTCAAAGATCCTGAAAAGGAGCTCTACTCACTGGCCATCGACCAAAACCGCTTTGGGTCGCTTGCCCACTCGCTGAAGGCTTTCCTGTCTAACGGTTACGCCATCAGAGACCGGCTCAGCCTGGATACCTGGCGTATCCTCGACCTGATTTCCGAAGAATGGGAGATCATGAAAATGAACGGCACCAACCTCCGAGGTATTTACCACCGCCTCGATCATTTGATCGTGCACATGATGGCCTTCAACGGCCTCAATATCGACAACATGACCAGGGAGTCGACCTGGAGGCTGCTGAACATCGGGCGTTTCATTGAGTCGTCCATTGGCACCTGCCTGATGCTACAGGCTACTTTGTCGGGCAAATCCACTTCCGACCAGGAAAAGTCGCTGATAGAGCTGATTCTGATGAGCAACGAAAGCCTGGTCACCTACCGGTACCGCTATCGATCCAATCTGGAGGTGCTGGGTGTGCTGAATCTTTTGCTGGCGGATGACAGAAATCCCCGGGCGATTGTGTACATGATAGAGCGCATTGATGATCACCTGAAGCAGCTGCCGTCTTTGGGCATAGGCACCGGCCTTAGCCCTGCCCGGAAGAAGCTTTTGGAAGCACTTTCTAAAGTCAGGCTGGTTGACCTCAATGAGCTGGCCGAACTGAAGCCTGATACTGATATCCGAAAAGAGCTAAAGCAGTTTTTGGGCGACATTGTCCAACTTTTGCAACAAGCTTCCACTTTGATATACGAAAGTTATTTCAGCCATACGCAAAGCCAATATGGCTTTGTAAAAGCCAATCGTCTACCTGAGATTTAATTTGATGCTGAATTAGTCTTGTAATTATAAAAATGAAATACAGGGTCACCCATATTACCAAGTACGACTACCAAACACCCACAGCGCTGTGCCACAATATTGTGGTTCAAACGCCGGCCAGGCTTCCTTTTCAGCAGGTGAAATCCTTCAAATACAATATTTTTCCGGAGCCGAATTACCTGGCGACACGAAAAGACTTTTTTGATAATGAGTTCATCTATTTTTCGGTGCAAAAAACCCATCAGAAGCTGCTGGTGGAGTCGAAAAGTGAAGTGGAAATAACCATGCCCAACTGGGCGAACCTTGATCCAAAACAAACCCAGCCCTGGGAGGAAGTGGTGAGCTGGTTGCAAACCACCGATGCCATGAACGACATCCGCCAGTTTTATCTCGAATCAACCTATGTTAGCTTTATTCCTGGGGTGAAGGAATATGCGCTGCAGTCGTTCACTCCTGGCAGGCCTGTCATGGATGCCATGCTTGACCTCAACAGGCGAATCAATAAAGACTTTAAGTTTACTCCGGGCTTTACCGACATCAGCACCCCATTGGAAGACGTATTCAAACACAAAAAGGGCGTTTGTCAGGATTTTGCGCATTTTTCGCTGGCATGTGTTCGTTCATTGGGGTTGGCAGCCAAATATGTGAGTGGCTACATAGAAACCATTCCACCGCCAGGCAAGCCCAAGCTGGTGGGCGCTGACGCTTCTCACGCCTGGAACGCCATTTACCTCCCCGGCCTTGGCTGGGTAGAGTTTGATGCCACCAATAACCTGCTGGTGAAGGATCAGCACATCAGGGTGGCCTATGGGCGTGACTTTGCGGACGTGGTGCCGCTTAAAGGCATTGTTTACAGCAACGGTGGTCAGAAGATGGTAGTGACGGTGGACGTAAAACGCCTGGATTGAAATCTTCGCTCGAATTGCTTTTGCGTTTAGATTACACTTGCCTCGGAATTGTTCTGCAAGGTCTTTGCCATTTTTTCAAAATCAGAACCGGCAGGCCCAAACCAGTTAGCTCATAGCAGACATCAGAATTAACTTTCCGTAGGCAGGGCATCACCTTGCTCCTGGAGTTGACTTTTCAGTTGCTACCATTTTCGGCTGAAGTTTTTTTAGGTATCTATTTTTCCTCACAGATATGAAAGTTTCTGAGAAAAATTGTAATTTTTCCTATTGTAATTATTGAGTGTTTAGCTTTTTCGGCCTTGTAGTGGTTATACCCGATTTTTTTATATGTAAAGTCCTGATAGTTTGGATATTCTGAAACGTGCCTACATGCTGGTAGTGCTGCTTACCTGCCTGGTGCTGCTGGGCTGGGTGGCGGATATTGAATTCCTGAAGGGTGTGGTGCCAGGCTTGGAAACGATGAAACCAATCACTGCTTTGTGTTTCCTTCTTTGCGTGGCGGCCATTCACTTTGGAGGCATTACGTCTATCGTTAGCATGCCCTTTGTCTTTGTTATTTCGGGTATGCACCTAATTGAAGTAATGGCTGGGAGTATGCTATTTCCTGAGATATCCGACACAATGCTGCAAATGTCCGGCGCCACCTCTCTTTTGTTTATGGCAATCTCGCTGGCCATCGGCATGTCTGAACTCAAAAGTAGCAGAGCTATCGTCAGAGCTACTGAACTGATCTTGTTGGCAGGGCTTTTTATCTGCTTTACGGCACTACTTGGGTTTATACTGGACTATGAGTCATTGTATAGTGTTCCTTTCTTTTCTACAATGGCCATTCATACAGCCATTTGCTTTGCACTTATTTACACAAGCTTTCTGCTATCGCACATAAGCAGCAAGCATAGCAGGTTTCATCTGGTGTTTTCTGACAACCTTGGGGGGAGGGTTATCTTAAGAAGATGGCTGGTAACAATTACCGTTCCTGCCCTGGTCAGCGGCCTTCTCCTTTTGGGGACACTCTACAACCTGTTTGACCTTGGCTTCGCCTTTATTCTACTGGCTTCTTTTTCGTCAGCGTTTACCACCTATTACCTGTTTAGGAAGGCGGAGGTCATCGAGGAAATTGATTTGAAAAATCAGGCTTTGTCCTACGAAAAACAGAAAATCAATGATGACCTGAATGTATTGAATCAAGCGCTAAATACCAGTAGGACGGAGTTGGAAATAAAGAATATTGAGTTAGTGAAGGCCGTGGAAGCACTTTACAAGAAAAACAGGGAACTGGATCTCTTTACGTACCATACCTCCCATGATGTCCGTGCCCCTGTTGCCAGTATACTGGGTATCGCCGCCATAGCCATGTCGGAGGAAGATATTGAAAAAATAAAGGAATACCTGCATGTGATCGAAGACAGAGGCAAGCGGCTCGATAAATTTATTCACCAAATGATCATGTTTACCAGGAATGACAGAACTGCCCTGGAATTGGAGAAAATCAATGTAGAGGAAGTACTCGATGATTGTTTGAATGATATGAGAGTAGACCCTCTTTACAGGGGGCTGAAGGTGGAAAAACAGATCACGCTCGACAACCCCGTAATGATCATTGACAGGATCAGGCTCGGGGAAATATTTAACAATATTTTGAATAACGCAGTCAAATTTCAAAACAAGCTGGTTGATGAAAGTTACCTCAGAATATCTATTTTAGAGGGCGGAGATTATTTAAGAATAACCTTTGAAGACAACGGGGTCGGCATCAAAGCGGAATATTTACCAAATTTGTTCCAAATGTTCCAAAGAGCTACCGATAGAGTAGAGGGTTCAGGATTGGGCCTTTATATCGTGAAGCAAATGGTGACCAAGTTAGGTGGCAATATTAAGTTGACAAGTGAATACGGAAGGGGTACAAAAATTGAAATCGATCTTGCCATCAACAAATTACAGTCTAATGGCAATACGTAAATGCGCAAGTTTCGGGTTTTCATGGTCAATGCTTTGCTGTTTTTTTGAGTAAATTTTGAAGCCATGAACGATTACCAAAGAATTGCCAAAGCCATTGAGTTCATCAGTGAGCATTTCAAAGAGCAACCTAAGCTCGAAGCAGTAGCAGACGCTGTGCATTTGAGTCCCTTTCATTTTCAACGTATGTTTACCAGCTGGGCTGGCATAAGCCCCAAAAAGTTTCAGCAGTTTCTCAGCCTCAACCTGTCGAAGGAGCTGATGAAAACCGGTGATGTGTCGTTGAGTGAGGTGGCCTACGAAGCTGGTTTTTCGGGCTCCAGTCGGCTGCACGACCTCTTCGTGACCATAGAAGCCATGACGCCCGGCGCCTACAAAACCAAAGGGAGCAACCTGAACATCAGCTACAGCTTTCACGACTCTCCTTTCGGTGGAGTGATCGTTGCTTCTACCGACCTGGGCATCTGCAAGCTGGAGTTTGTCGCCTCCATTGAAGAGGGGCGGGCATTGCTGCAAGCAGAGTGGCCCGAGGCCGTGTTGACGGAAAATGCCGATGCTAACCAAGCGGCTTTTGAGCAAATTTTCGGAGTGGGAGAGGCAAGCCAGCGACCCATTCAGCTAAATCTGAAAGGAACTCCTTTTCAGGTCAAAGTATGGGAGGCATTGCTCCGTATTCCCGAAGGGCAGCTAAGTACTTACCAGCAAATTGCCGACTATATCGGCCATCCCAAAGCTTCCAGGGCGGTGGGGTCGGCCATTGGCAGCAACCCCGTGGCCGTGCTCATCCCCTGCCATAGGGTGATCCGCAGAGACGGCGGCATTGGTGGTTACCATTGGGGAAATGACCGCAAGATGAGCCTGATTGCCTGGGAAAAGGTGCGAACCATGGAGGAAAAGGAGATGCATGCCGCTTAGCCTTTCTATCCCAACACCCGATAATTTTAGTTTTAAAGAATGCCTGTGGTTTCTCGACAGGGGCTTCGACGACTGCCTGCACAAGGTGCAGGGCGGATCGGTGACCAAGCTTTTGAGAATTGGAAGTCATGGGCATTCTCTTTTGAGAATTAGTGAAACGGTTGGAGCTCTTCGGGTTGATTTGCTAAGAGGAGCGGCCAGCGAGCCTGAGATTGTCAACTACATCACCGAATGGTTTGATTTTGGAAGAAATGTAGGCCCATTGAAGACCATCGCCAGCCGGGATCCTCACCTCCATCAGCTTGTTGAAAAGTACTGGGGCCTTCGTTTGATCTCTATCCCCGATCTCTTTGAGGTGCTCTGCTGGAGCATTATTGGCCAGCAGATTAACCTCACATTTGCTTACAAGCTGAAGCGGTCCCTCGTAGAAGCCGTTGGCGAGAGCGAAACTTACGAGGGAGACACCTACCATGTTTTTCCCACCCCGGCCCAGGTACTTCAACTTTCTTTCGAAGACCTGAAGGGCATGCAGTATTCTACCCAGAAGGCCAGGTACCTGCACATTGTGGCCGAAGCCTTTTTGGCAGGAGAGATCTCCGTTGAAAAACTTTCTTTGATGGAGAGCACGCCGGAAATGCTGAAAAGCCTGATGAACCTGAAAGGTGTAGGCGAGTGGACAGCCAATTACGTAGCCATGAAGTGCCTGCGCAGGCCCGACGCCATCACCTATGGCGATGCCGGACTGCTCAATGGGTACAAGCAGCTGAAAGGTCTCGATAGAAAGCCAACAAGAGAAGAGCTGGAAGACTTTTTCCGGCGATTCCCGGGATGGGAGGCCTACATTGTGTTTTATATCTGGAGGTCGCTGGCGTAGCCTGTTTCTTGT
The DNA here is from genome assembly GCF_040222385.1 of Imperialibacter sp. Classification (GTDB taxonomy): domain Bacteria; phylum Bacteroidota; class Bacteroidia; order Cytophagales; family Cyclobacteriaceae; genus Imperialibacter. The sequence goes on along the minus strand of NZ_JAVKDF010000021.1, from coordinate 191,521 downwards.
TTTATACTTGCCTTTTTGGTAGATTGATAACTGGAATAATGGCGAAAGGATATGAATCCCAACTACAGACTGCATTCAATATTGATTTTAGTTGCTGGAATATCGGCGTCACTGATCTTCCTTCTTTTCCAAAGTGCTCTTCACATCATGTATGAAAGCCCAGGCGAGGCATCGGACTTCAACCGATTTATTTTCCCCATCGCTTTTCTGGCGATCATTCTCAGTCTTTTTATTAGGGTAAAGTCTCTTACCAACAAAACGCTTGTAGCAGGAGGGGCGCTCTTGCTGCTTGCCGCTGTGCTATCAGTCGTTACCGGGTTGACTTTCGGTCATGCATCGAAGACGGAAACCTTCTTGTTGTATTTCCTTTCCTGTGGCTTATCATTTGTTGTGTCGGCCTTCACAGTTGCGCTGCTACTGCGTTTTTTGCTCTATTCCTGGGTGGCAGATGGCGTAGAGATACTGAAACTCGCTGCATTTTTCACTGCTGGTGTCGCCATGGGCTATTTGGTTTTTATGGGAGCAGGCACCTTAAACACCGTCAGCGTTTTTGCCCTCTGGTATCTCGTAGTGATATTTATCGGCTTCGCTCACTTTATTGCCAGGAAAGAACAGCCACTAGCAGCAGGCTGAGTTAGCCACGAGGGCGAGACTACAAAAGTTTGATACCTCAGTCGATGCATAATTTCCCAGAGCGGCTGCCAGTCGATCAGCTTTACTGTTAACAGGCAAAACTTTTGTAGTCTGTGCTTTGCCGGGGTTGCCTGCCTGACAGGTTAGAAAACCACGCCCCTGTTCCCCAAAACTGGCCTGATTTTCGTATATGCATACATATAGAGGCATTTACCCCATTTTTCGCCTCTTTCCCACCAAACTCTTCCGTCTTCAGTTTGGTGCCCACCAGCCACCTCTATGGTGCCCAGCACTCACTACCTATGCTGCCTACCACTCACTATCAATGGTGCGCACCACAGCCTCCTGTTAAGCCGTTATCAAACCTATCTTAAGCGCTTATCACGAATGAAACAACGCCTTGACTACCTATGTCATAAGCGCTTAACACCTACCCGGATAAGCGCTTGTTACCTGCTCGCATAAAGGCTTGTCACGTGGTCGTAGTAGTTGGGTGGGAAACACCCTTGCGGCGGGAGGCTTATCTGCTGGCCGGGAAGGCACTGGGGCTATACAAATTAATATACACATGACTGCTAAAAGAGTGGATCAGCAAACAAGGCCTTTGGATGGATAGGATATTTACTGCCAAAACTTTATGTTTAATATTGAGCAAAAATCTATCATGTTTGCTCAAGACCCCACCTGTCGCTATATGGAATATAAACGCTAGTCCCGTGGCCGACTGGGGTTTATACATTCGTTGTAGGGCATTAAAATCACGAAAATGAAGAAAACAATATTTGTCATTATGCCATTCATTGAGACTCCAACAAGGAATCAAGGTGATTTAAATTCATTTTTTGAAACGAATATTAAATCTCCAATTGAGAAAATAAAAGTTGGGGTAACCGAATTTAAGGTGAGACGTTCTGATGATACCTTTGATATTACTAAGCAAATAATAAAAGACCTCTATTCCGCGGATTATGTGATTTGTGATTTATCAGGAAGGCAAGCAAATCCTAATGTCATGTATGAACTTGGATTAAAATTGGCCATTTCAAATAACCCAGTAATTCTGATTCGGGAAGAAAACAATGAAAATCAAAGAATTTTTGATATTAACACCTTTTACACCTTTCATTATAGTCCACTTCGTTATAAGGAACTCGAGAAATATTTAATAGAAAAAATAGTAAAACTCGAAAAAGGCGAAGAGAAATTTGTTTCTCCAGTATTGGAAATATTAGAAAAAGAACCTTCTGTAGTCTCAAGAATATTGAAAATTGAAAACATAAATAAGCTCGCAAATGCCAAATCAACAGTCCAGGCATGGAGACGAAGACTTGCTGCATTGGTACTTATGTATGCCAAATCTTGTTCAATGGAAATAGAATTTTCTGACGATGTTAACTTACTTAATAATGATTTATTCAAAAATGAGAAAGAATTATCAAAATTAAACTGGACAGAATCTCGGATTGTATTTCGATCAAGTCCAACGTTTGATATATTAATTACTCAACCGCCCACAATCGAAATATTTCCTCATCAAGAATTGTCTATATTTAAGACATTTCTAATTGAATTTTACAACGCTTTCTTCGTTTCAGATTGGGAATGGAGAGAATTAAATTGGGATACCATCAAGGTTTTTGCTACAGAAACCCTTGTTCTTGAAGACACCATTAACATAATAATAGGTTTTCTAAATGATGCCCTTGAAGTCCCTAGAGATAAGATCCTAAAAGACTTTCATTACGTTATGAGTCAAAGTCATTTTTTGACATTCTTTTATAGTAGAAAATCTTGGCAAAATTATGAAAAATAACGCACTACAACAACGCATATAGCTTATGGCAGGTGAACCGCTGTCAGTAAGGTTTTCGTTTCCTAGCAAGTTTTGGTTACAGTGGACAAGAAAGTGCTTCGAACCCGCCACAAGCCATATGCAAACCGTTGGCGGCAACCCTTGGAGACAATGCTAACCTCTAATGAAGTTTATTGCTGAAAATCCCCGCCTTCGCAAACCGCAAAACGTTGTGCTACATGCGAAAAAGGCCAACCTAGTCCGAGCAGTGAAAACTGGTGCGGGACTTTGGCTCTTACCAATGGTGATAGCTTGTTGATAAGTGGTGTTCTAAACGATGCTTCAGTGTTTTATCTCTTGTTTCGTTCTATATCAAGCAACAGCTTTTTTATCTCGATTTGCACTATACACTAGTTTTTTTGTTTTGTCGACCGATTCTATGAAATAGGGATTGGAAAGCGAGCGGGTAGTGGTGAGATCAACTTTTCTGCCGAATAGGGCCTCAAGAGCAACGCAAAACTGGAAGTAATTGTCGGTGTAGTCTCCGAAATCCATAGGCTGGAACTCCACCAGGAAGTCAATGTCGCTGCTGGAAGTGAAGCGATTGGTGGTGACCGAACCGAAGACATAGAGATTTTCTACCCTGTGCTGTTTGCTAAGAAGGGCTAATTTGTCTATTCCCTTTGTGATAATGGGGTTCATAAGTAATTATAAAGATACAAATGATCTGTAAATGTGAACGCTTTAGCTACTCCCAGCGCCGTATGAAAGGCTATCAACAGGTCTAGTGGTTATCGCAAATGGGTGGCTATCCTTTGTCGTTTCCAATTCCGATACTCCTCCCACATACAATGCCCGCAGGGGCGGAAGCCGTGAAGGATGGCTTCCGTTTCATCCGCAAAGAACACCCTGTTTTCCGGTTTCATGCGCTTACCGGAGGAGCAGTTGAGGCGTCCGTAGATTTTCAGTCGGGCGTTGCCACCCAGGGTTAGGTTGCCTTCCCGGATGAGGATGTTGAGCCGTCGGCTCCGGGCAAAGCGGGTGCTTCCCAGGTCGGTATGCCTGATCATTTGGCGTCGTGCAAGGGAATGCCCAGCGTCATGCGGTGGCCGGAGTGCACCGTGCTCACCCCGTGCCGCATCTGCACCCTGTAGTAGCCTTTGCTGCCCATCACCGGTCGCTGGCTGGTAGCAAATATGACTAGGTCACCTTGCTTTGGCATAAGCGACACGGCCTTCGATTGCGCCCTGGGCCTTTGTTCCACCAAAATAAATTCACCTCCCTTATAGTCCCAGCCGGGCTGCTTGAGAAAAAAGACTGGCTGAAAGGGGAAGTACACATCGCCATACAAATCCTGGTGGAGCGTGTTGTACCCACCATCGCCGTAAGTGAGCAGCAGGGGAGTGGGGCGGCGCTGCCCTTTGTCGTGACAAAGCGCAAGGAAGTCGGCATGCGAGTCAGGGAAGGTCAGGTTGAGCCGCAACGCCTTGCTCCACAGGTTGGCCGCAGGCACCAGTATTTTGTAGAGCTGCTGTCGAAGGGACTGCAGCTGGTCAGGCAACGGATAGCTAAAGTACTTGTACTCGCCTTCTCCAAACCTGTAGCGGGCCATGTTGATGGTGGTTCGGAACAAGGCTGGATCGGCGTACCATCCCATTATTGCCTCACACTGCTCGGGGGTCAACACACTTTCGAGGTGTACAAATCCCTGCGAAAGCAGGGTAGCCTGTAGGTTTTCGGCATTGTCAGCTAAATTCATCACGGGCATACGAAATCGGATAAAAAAGTTAGTTCGTTTTTACGATTCAAAACTACCGGGGCCGGGTGCATGCGGCAATCCGATTCTTGCGCTCTTCGATTTTGCCCAGCATTGGTGAGCCGCAACTGCAAGGTTTGTCTCAAAGAAGTCAGGTTGCAAACTTTCTGTTTTTACCGTTTCTTCACAGAAAAACACGTCCTATGTCATTTTTCAAGAAGCTTCGTATTGGCCTCACTTGCTTTGTCTTTTTGTATGCCAGCGCCGCTCTGGCGCAAAAAGTTGTCGTTACACCCGATAAGGCTGACGGTGTTTACAAGGTTGGTGAAACCGTTACCTGGAACCTTGCCTGCTCCGAGGATTGTGACTCTGTTCGGTATGTGCTGAAAAAGGGAGGTCTGACCGATATCCAGCATGATGATGTCTCCTTTGACAAAGGTACTCCTCAGGTAAGCTATACCTTCGATGCCCCCGGCACTATGCTGTTGGAAGTAAGCTGGGGCAAAGGCGGCTGGGGAAACAGGAGCGTAGGAGGTGCTGTAGCCAACCCGGATCAAATTGCCCTGTCTGCCGAAAAGCCAAAGGACTTCGATAGTTTCTGGAAGAAAAAGGTGAAAGAACTTAAAAAGGTGCCTGCAAACCCTGTGCTTGAAAAAGGAGAGAGTGGCATCGAGAATGTCGACTATTGGAAGATTTCGATGTACAACATCAACGGCAGCCAGATCCAGGGACAGCTGGCCAAACCGTCGTCGGGAGAGAAGTTTCCGGCTCTGCTTATTGTGCAGTGGGCGGGTGTGTATCCGCTCGACAAAGGTTGGGCAGTGAACCGGGCGAGGGAAGGATGGCTTACATTGAATATAGAAGCCCATGACCTGCCCATCGACGAGCCCAAAGAATTTTACAAAGAGCAGTCGGATGGGCCACTAAAAAATTACCCTGCCATTGGCAATGAAAGCCGTGAAACGAGCTACTTCCTCCGCATGTACTTGTCATGCTACCGGGCGGCTCAATACCTCACCGAGCGCCCCGACTGGAACGGCGAAACGCTGGTGGTGATGGGCGACAGCCAGGGCGGGCAGCAAACCCTTATGACAGCCGGGTTCCACCCTGCTGTTACCGCAGCCATTGCATTGGTGCCTGCAGGCTTCGATATGCTGGGCCCGGAGGTTGGAAGAAAAGGGGGATGGCCTCAGTGGTATGGCAGCACCGAAGGCAAGGATGCGGCAAAAGTGCACGAAGCCAGCCGCTACTATGATGTGGCCAACTTCGTGACGAATATCAAATGCCCGGTGCTGGTGGGCATCGGTCTGCTTGACGAAACTTGTCCACCCGAGGGAATTTTGGCTGGCGTCAATCAGCTCACCACACCCAGGCAGGTGATGATCCTGCCCACCTCTGGGCACCAGGATCGCAATGGTTCGCAGGAGCCCTTCAAGAGTGAGCGGGACAAGGTGTGGCTGCCGGTGTTAAGGGATGGCAAGGGAGCGCCTGTGCATTGAGGCTGCGCCCCAGTGGCTTGTGCTATGTAGCGCCGTTCACCAGGTTTGTAACCTGAGGGCAGGGATGTAACCCGGGGTACTACACTGGATGGAAATCACTTTTTCTTAGCAGCCTTTTGCCCGGGATAAAATCCCGTGGTACTACACTGCACCGCAAAGGCTTTTTGCACCAGCTTGAGGAACGGGATGTAATCCCGGGGTACTTAGCTGCACTTCATGCCTTTTTGTTGTCAGGGAGGCAGTAGCGGATTATCGACTGGCTCTTGAAATTACCTATCTGCATTCTCTCTTTTATTTGCCGATTATTCGTAAATCGCTCTCTTATTTTTTCAGGCTGTAGCCGCACTAATGAAAACACAGACCAAAGCATACCTGGCCCTTGCCTTTATCTGCATCGTATGGGGTACTACCTACCTGGCCATGCGGGTGGGTGTGTCACAATTTCCAGCGTTTGCTTTCTCAGCCATCAGGCAAACCATTGCTGGTGGCGGATTACTGCTGTTTGTTTGGTTGTCGGGCAAGGGCGGCACTATCAATGCTGCTTACCTAAAGAAGCACGCATTTATCGGATTGATGATGATCACCATTGGCAACGGCCTGGTGGGCTGGGCCGAAATGTTTATTCCCAGCGGCCTGGCGGCACTTATTTGCGCCATGATGCCGGTGTGCGTGGTGCTGATCAACCTGGCCAGCAAGGCGGAAGAAAAGCCCAATGCGCTGATTTATGCCGGCCTCGCATTTGGCGTAGCAGGACTGATGCTTGTTTTTAGAGAGCATGTGGCCGACCTGGTGAACCCTGACTATAGAATGGGCATCTTGCTAACCTTTGTGGCCATCATTGGCTGGTCGTATGGCAGTGTGACTATCAGGCGGTATGGCAAACCAGAAAGCCCCCTGATGAACGCTGGTTTCCAATTGTTTTTCGGCGGCATTGGCATTTGGCTGCTCAGCTTCGTGTTCGACGACTACACCCGGTTTTCAACCGTCGACTGGCAGGGAATGTCAGCCCTTTTGTATGTGACAGTATTTGGGTCGCTTGGCGCTTTTGTCTGTTACCTCTATGTGTTACAACATCTTCCCGTTGGCCTGGCTTCCATCTATGCTTATGTCAATCCCTTGGTCGCCGTGCTGCTTGGCTGGTGGATATTGGATGAAAAGCTGAATGCCCTCATTGCTTTGGCGTTCGTGATAACAGTTGTTGGCATTTTTATGGTGAACAAAGGCTACAAAGTGAAGGCATACAAAGCGCTTTCAAAGCCAGCGGCTACTTAAGGCAGCAGACCAAATCGTCACTTCGGCTGGAAAAGAATCTCAGGTTGATTAATTTGCTACTTTGAGACAAAGAGAACACACCGATATGGAAATAAGAAAAGCGAAACTGAACGACCTTCAGCATCTCACTCCACTTTTTGATGGCTACCGCCAGTGGTATGGACAGGAGGCTGCCCTTGAAGCAGCGGGGCAATTCCTGGAAGAACGATTACTGAATGGAGAAAGCGTTATTTTCATAGCCTATGTGGAAGGTATAGGTGCAGGGTTTACACAGCTTTATCCGTTGTTTAGCTCAGTCACGATGGAGCGTCTTTGGCTGCTCAACGATTTGTATGTAGACAGCAAATTCCGACGCATGGGCATAGGCGAAGGGCTATTGAAAGCTGCTCAAACCTTCGCCAAAGAGACGGGGGCCAAGGGACTTACACTGGAAACGCAGGAAAGCAACCTGTCGGCACAGCGGCTGTATGATGCCACGGGGTTTAAGAAGGAAGAGGGGTTTTATCATTATTTTTGGAAGGCTTAGCCTGGCCAATGCCACTTAAACTTTACTCATTATGAGCTACTTAGTTTCCGTAAGAAAGGAATTCCTTCGCTACAAAAGCCTGGGCGACAAGGCCATGGCTCAAGTGCCGGACGAAGCACTGCACTGGCGGTACAATGAAGAAAGCAATAGCATTGCTACTACGGTGAAGCATATGTCGGGCAACATGCTTTCCCGCTGGACGAACTTCTTAACTGAAGACGGGGAAAAGGAGTGGCGGCAGCGTGATGCGGAATTCGAAGAGGATAAAGCAACGAAGGCTGACATGCTGGCCAGGTGGGAAGAGGGCTGGGCCTGCCTTTTCGCAGCGCTGGATGCATTGAAGGAGGAAGACCTCAATCGTACTGTATACATCCGGGCCGAGGCACATACGGCGATGGAAGCTATTAACAGGCAGCTGGCGCATTATCCTTATCACATAGGGCAAATCGTGTACCTGGCCAGGATGCAGGCAGCCGGTAAATGGACAAGCCTTTCTATTGCCAAAAATAGATCGGAAGAGTTTAATAGAGAGAAGTTTGCCAGGTAGTGAACCAGTATAGCCTTTTACTCGCCGACCCTTTTCTCCGGAGTTTTTGAAAAAGCCGCCATTTGCCGTACCTTGATATAGCTAACTACCTAATTGCTAAATCGATGAGGAACGTGTTCAGATCAAAGGCAGCGAGGATGATTCTGGTGCCTATAGCGCTTTTTGCTTTTCTGGTTCCATTTGCAAGTTTGCTTGGCTGGAGCCTCTTCTCAGCCGTTTTCTTCTGGTTTATTGTTGTTCCGACACTGGCTTTTGGCATTCCTTGCTGGCTGTGCAACCAGAAAATTCAGTTGGGTGAGTCTTTGGTAGGTCTCATTGTCTTTTATGCCACGATGATTTTTCTGATTCACAAACACTATCAAACAGATCTGTTTCAGGTCATGATGGTGAGCCTGTTGAGTAATCTCGCAGTTTTTGCAATAGTAAAGGTTGTCGAAAGAAAAGCAACTTTCCCCGCTGCATTGGAGTAGGCGCTAACTGATTCATTCACGATTCGTTGTGAGAATACTTTTACTTTAGCATCTCGGGAGCTATTTTAGAAGTATGGAACGCCAAAAGTTGCTCTCGGTTCTGTTCAGCTTTATATTTTGTACTTCCGGGCTTTTTGCCCAGCAAACCGGTGTGGTCGACTATCCAACGCTTGGCATCAGGTTTACTATTCCCGACGGGTGGAAAGGCGCAGAGTCAGGGGAGGTTTTTCTCATGGGTTCGGATACGCAGCCAGGCCTCATCATACTGATGACCCATCAGGAGTCGCAAATTCAAAACCTTAAGACACAAGCGGAAGCCGGCCTGGTAGATGAAGGCATCAGTCTACAGAAAGCAGGAGACTTTGAAAAAGTGGGTTCGGAAGGAATAGGAGCAGAGTTTTCCGGCAATATCCAGGGAACACAGGCCAAAGCCTATATTGCGGCAGTGGTCAATCCGTTTGGGACGGGCGTGACGGTGGTAGCTGCTACTGACGTGCCCAACTATTCTTCTCTTTACAGACAACTGGCAAAGGAAGTTGCCGGAAGTCTGCAGTTTTCTCAGCCCAAAGAGCCTCCGGTCACTGAAGAGTGGCGGCAAACGCTCCAGGGAGCCAAACTCACCTATCTCAACTCCTACTCGAGCTCCGGGTATGACTCCTACGGTGGCTACAGCGATCACGAGGAGATTCTACTATGTGGCAACCGTTTTACGTTTTACAAAAGCAGCAGCATGTCTATCGACACTGGTGGGGCCTATGCCAGCAGTGCGGGCAATAGCAACAATGCCGGAAACTGGACGGTAGCGACAAACGGTGCTGGCGTGCCACTGCTCCGTCTTCAATACGACAACGGAAAGGTGTCGGACTTTGAGCTGGAATACAAAGAAACGAAGACCTACCTGAATGGCTACCGGTACTTTCGCACGTATGACCATGGGGAGTGCAGATAAAGAGCGCCGTCGCAACACACATACCTTCTGTCGTTCGCTATCAACCTTTCGAATATTTGACGGACAAAAATTCTTCAAAGAGATGATATCTGGGTAGATTAGCTTAGTTGATTTATGGTTTTTCAAAAATGCTGTTGCTGTTCCCGGAAGAGTTAGGTCTTTTCCGGGAGCAGACAACTTGCTCGCCTGAGTAGCACTTCTGTGCGGTTTTTGAAATTGTATGGTTTATTTATATTTCCCTTTAAGATACCTACTTATGAACAGACGAAGCACCCTCAAGGGTCTGCTTGCTGCTGGCGGTGCCATTGCAGGCCTTTCTCTTGTGGAATGGAAGTGGCACATTGTGGAGGACGCCCTCCACCCGAGGTTCTACACCCGCAAAGAAGAGGAGCTTTTTAGCTCAATTGCCGATACCATCATCCCAGCCGGTGCCCCTCCTTCAGTACCAGGTGGCCCAACCGAGCCCATAGGGGCGCTCTCGACTGGTACCGACAAATTCCTTATGAAGCTTCTCGAAAAATGCTATGAGAAAGAGGAGCAGGACAAGCTACGGCTTCAGATGGCAGCGCTCGAAAAGTCAGCTGAAGAGACCTATGGGGAATCGTTCGCTGACTGCACACAGCAGCAACGGGTTGAACTGCTGATGGCAAGGGCTCATTCGGAAGTGGAAGAAGAGAAAGCGTTTTTCGACTTTATGAAAGACCAAACAGTTCGGGGCTTTACCACCACTCAGGTAGTAATGACCAACTACAGGGACTATCAGGTAGCGCCTGGTCATTTCTATGGATGCGCCAGCGTTTGATCCTAAAATTCCAAAAAGACAAAAAACCAAAACACAAATAAATCTCAAAAAGCAAAGCACCAATACCAATCCGTTTCGAATTTGACCTTTGGTGCTTAATTGAATTTTGATGCTTGAGATTTGTGATTTAACAAACTGCTATGTTACAAGATTCTAAAGATAAACGTACCTACGATGCCATTGTGATTGGCTCAGGAGCCAGTGGAGGCTGGGCTGCTAAAGAGCTATGTGAAAAAGGACTAAAGACACTGGTGCTCGAAAGAGGCCGTGACGTAAAACACATAAAAGACTATCCCACAGCTTCCAAAGCTCCCTGGGACTTCGAATTTCGTGATAGTGTACCCATCGAGAAGCGAATCGGCTATGGCAATTCACGTTTCCTCAGAGAGTCATCGCTGCCATTTGCGCTGAAGGAGGATGAACAGCCTTTTATCCAGGAAAAGCCTTTCCGTTGGTTCAGGGGGTATCATGTCGGTGGTAAGTCGCTGCTATGGGCCCGCCAAACCCAGCGCTGGAGTGATTACGATTATGAAGGCCCGGCCAGGGACGGCTTTGCGGTGGACTGGCCCATCAGGTACAAAGACGTGGAGGAATGGTATACCTACGTGGAGAAGTTTGCAGGTGTTTCGGGCAATAGGGATGGCCTGGCCGTGCTGCCCGATAGCGAGGTAATGCCGGCTTTCGAGCAAAGCTGCATAGAGCAGTACTTTCAGGAAAGCATTAAGAAAAACTACAGTGACAGGGTGATGATCCAGGGGCGATGTGCTCATCTCACCGATCCTCAGCAAATTCACATAGACCAGGGTCGAGGCAAGTGCCAAAACCAAACCATGTGTAACAGGGGCTGCATTTACGGTGGCTACTTCAGCAGCAATGCTTCCACTATTCCCTGGGCCATGAAAACAGGCAACATGACCATGAGGCCCAATGCCGTGGTGCACTCGGTTATTTATGACGAGGCGAAAGCCAAGGCCACAGGTGTGCGTGTGATCGACGCTGAATCGAAGGACATTATAGAATTTTACGCCCGTATCATCTTTGTGAATGCTTCCACATTAAACAGCAATGCTATTCTGCTGAACTCAACATCGTCGAGGTTTCCGACGGGGCTGGGCAACGACAACGGGCTGATGGGCACACACATTGCCTGGCACAATTACCGGGGCAAGGGCAATGCTGAGTATGAAGGTTTTCAGGACAAGCGTACCGACGGACGGAATCCCGATCACTCCTACATCCCGAGGTTCAGGAACGTGCTCAAACAAGAAACCGACTTCCTTCGTGGTTATGCCATCGGCATTGGTGGTGGCAGAGGCCAGCGCTCCGACACCAGCATGATTGGCGATGAGCTACGTGACAACCTGCTTGATAGGGAATATGGTAACTGGAACATCAGCAGCTGGATGATGGGCGAGACCGTGCCTGTAGAAAGCAATCATGTGCGCCTGAGCACCGACATGAAAGATAAATATGGCATTCCACAGCTCATTGTGTCTTGTGAATGGCAGGAAAACGACGAAAAGATGGTTCTGGACTATCTGGAGCAGCAGCAGGAGATGTTTGAGAAAGCTGGATTTATCAACGTGAGGGTGAATGACAGCCATTCCCTTCCAGGGTCGGATATTCACGAAGTGGGCGGCGTGCGCATGGGAAGAGACCCAAAAACTTCGCTGCTGAATGAGTGGAATCAGCTGCATGAATGCAAGAATGTGTTTGTAACAGACGGCGCCTGCATGACCTCCACTGGTACGCAAAACCCTACGCTTACCTTTATGATGTTGACGGCCAGAGCTGCCAATCATGCAGTAGATGAACTGAACAAACTGAATTTGTAGCAAAGCTGGTAGTGGTGCCCACACCATACTTGTTTACGCTGGATGAGCCAAAGGATTGAGTAGGTCGCATAAATTCTCAATTGCTGGTACGCACTGGCAGGTGGTGGCACCACATCTCAATTAGAAAAAAACTTACAACACACTAAAAGCACACTTGAAATGAAAAAACACCTTATAGCATTCATTATTCTGTTTGTTGCCTGGCAAATGCCGCAGCAAGCCCAGGCGCAAAAGAAAGGCGACCCTTTATACACAGCCCCGCTCGGCGTGCAGGCTTACACGTTTCGCAAGAGCTTCCCTAAAGGCGTGGAGGCTACGCTGGACACCATTGCTTCGCTTGGGTTTACTGAGCTGGAAGGCGGTGCGCCCCAGGGCATGACAGGCGAGCAGTATCGAAAGTTGTGCGAAGCGAGGGGTATTAGCATTCCGGGCACTGGCACTGGGTACGATCAGCTGGTGAAAGACCCACAGGCAGTAGCCGACAACGCCAAAGCACTGGGGGCTGAGTTTGTGATGTGTGCCTGGATACCTCACAAAAGAGGGGAGTTCAATCTTGAGAATGCCCAAAAGGCCGTCGAGGATTTTAATAAGGCCGGTAAGGTGTTGAAAGAGAATGGGCTTACTTTCTGCTATCACGTGCATGGCTATGAATTTCAGCCTTACGGGAAGGGCACATTGATGAACTACCTCATTGAGAATACCAATCCGGAGTATGTGTCTTTCGAAATGGACATTATGTGGACGCATTTTGGCGGGGGCGATCCAGTGAAGCTGCTGAAGAAATACGGCGACCGCTGGAAGCTGCTCCACGTGAAGGACCTGAAAAAAGGCACACCAAAAGACCTGACTGGCGGCACAGGCCCTGAAAATGACGCCATCCTTGGACAGGGGGAGGTAGATATTGTAGGGATACTCAAAGAAGCTAATAAGATCGGGATCAAGCACATGTTCATTGAAGACGAGAGCCCCAATCCAATGTTGCAGGTGCCTCAAAGCATTGCTTATCTGAAGAGCTTGAAGTATTAGGCTTTTTAAATAGATAATTGATTTTAGAAAGAGGTGCGGGTTGCACCTCTTTTTTTGGCCCATCACTGTCTCTCAAGACCACAGCGATTACTGACGTTCTATTTCTTAGCTGCCGTGGTCTTCTTTGCAGGGACGTCTTTCTTAAAGTCTATTCCAGCGATCAGGTTCCCTGTTCTAAACGCTCCTGAAAGGGCTGCCGGAATTTGAGCCTCTGCCAAAATCACCTTTGCACGGGCTTCCTGTATGCGGGCTATCATTTCCTGCTCGTTGGCAACAGCCATGGCCCTGCGCTCTTCCGCTTTCGCTTTGGCAATGCTCAGGTCGGCAGAAGCCTGGTCGATTTGCAGCATGGAACCAATGTTTTGTCCAATATCAATATCCGCAATGTCGATGGAAAGGATTTGGAAGGCTGTGCCAGCGTCAAGACCGTTTTCCAGTACTTGTCTGGATATGCTTTCGGGGTTTTCAAGAATGAACTTATAGCTGGTGGCCATACCAATTCTTGAGATAATTCCCTGTGCTACTCTTGCCTTAATGGTTTCTTCGCCAGCGCCACCCACAAGTTGCTGCAAGTTGCTTCGAACTGTCACACGGGCCACGGCAATCAGCTGGATACCATCCATTGAAACGGCAGTGATGGCCGGTACTAGCACCATATAGGGCGTTACAGATACCTTTACCGCATCCAGCACGTCTCTGCCGGCCAGGTCGATGGCAGTAGCTTGCTTAAAGTCGAGTTTGAGGTTGGCTTTGTCGGCCATGATAAGCGCTTTTATAACAGCCACCAGATTGCCTTTGGCCAGGTAGTGTGTTTCCAGCATTTCGACCGAAATATCAGGAATGCCTGCCTTGGCAGCCAATATCATCGACTTGACGATAAGCCCCGGCGGCACCTTCCGGAATCTCATGAAAACAAGCGTCATCAGATTAACTCTGACACCCGAAAACTGTGCAGTGATCCACAAGCTGATCGGGAAAATGTACAGAAGTAGCCAGAGGCCTACAACGATAACACCGAGGGTAATAAGTAGTTGAACAGGCATTTGAGTTGATAGATGGGGTTGAGCGGTGGCAACTATTAGCCGACTGCCTTTTTAATAAATGATACCCTGAAAGATAGGCATAATTTATTGGCTAGTCCTTCCAGCTACCTTAAATAGTTTGGCACCTACCAGCTAAAAGAAATGTTGAGTACCAAAAAAGAAGCCGGAATGCCTGTTACTGAACAAGAAGGCATCCCGGCTGGGTAATAGAGAGAGGGAGTTGGCTACTTCACAGTGAACTTTGCAGACAGCCCACCTACCGAGCTTCCGCCTACCATTACCTCGAAGTCGCCAGGCTCCACTATCAGGTTCCCGTCATTGTCGTAGAAGCCTAATTCTTCTGCCATAAGAGTAAAACTTATACTACGGCTTTCGCCAGCCTTGAGCATTATTTTCTCGAAACCTTTCAACTCTTTTACCGGACGTGTTACACTGGCAGCCACGTCGTGGAGATAGAGTTGCACCACTTCTTCGCCATCCAAAGCGCCACTGTTGGTTACTTTCACACTGGCCGTTACTTTCTCTTTTCCCTCCATAGTCACAGTGAGATCGGCATAGTCAAAGGTGGTGTAGCTCAAACCATGGCCGAATGGGTAAAGCGGATCATTGGCTTCATCGGAATAATGCGACCAGAATACGATGCCATTACCGGCGTCGTTGGGACGGCCAGTGCTTTTGTGGTTGTAATAAATAGGCATCTGTCCTACGCTGCGGGGGAATGACATGGGCAATTTTCCGCTGGGGTTGTAGTCGCCATAAAGCACCTGAGCGATGGCATTGCCGCTTTGGCTGCCCAGGTGCCATGCCTGTACAAGTGAGGGCACTAACTTCGATTCTCTGCTGAGGTCGAGAGGGCGGCCGCTCATGGAAACGAGCACTACGTTCTTATTTGCTTTTACAACCGCTTCCAGTAGCTCGGTTTGTACGCCAGGCAGGGTAATGTCTGTCCGGCTGCGGCCTTCACCTGTTTGAAAGCCATTTTCGCCTAGTACGATAATCACCACGTCGGCAGTTTTGGCTGCCTGCACTGCGGCCGGAAATCCACTTTTGTCTGTCTCGTTGATTTTGACCTCTAGTAGAAAGGTGGCTGGCTCGGTCACCAGGTCTGCGCCTTTGCTGTAGTTGTACTGGTTGCCGGCATATTGCTGCAGGCCTTCCAGCACCGACACAGCGGTGTTGGCATCGGCACCACCTCTCCAGCTACCAATAGGGCTGTCTTTATCGGTTGCCAGTGCCCCAATCACGGCGATTTTTTGACCAGTCTTTTTCAGGGGCAGCAGGTTGCTTTCATTTTTGAGCATCACGATGGACTTTTTAGCCATGTCGAGCACGCCGGCCACATGGTCGGGGTGGCCCGTCAGGTCTTTTTCTCTTTGCTCATCGCAATACAGGTAAGGATTGTCGAACAGTCCCAATTCAAATTTCACTTTCAATATCCTCCGTGCCGCATCGTTGATCCGTGCCGCATCTACTTTGCCGGCATCAACCAACCCTTTCAATTCTTTAACATACAGGTACGACTCCATGTCCATGTCGGATCCGGCCGTGACAGCCAGCCTGGCTGCTTCAGTGCCATTGGCGGCGTAGCCGTGAACAATCATTTCGCCAATCGAGCCCCAGTCCGACACGATGAACCCGTCGAAGCCCCATTTGCCTTTCAGGATGTCACGCTGGAGCAGGCTGTTGCCTGTGGCAGGAATGCCGTTAAGCACGTTGAACGCATTCATGAAGGTGCGTGCGCCCGCATCAGAAGCCGCTTTGAATGGTGGCAGCACCATGTTGTAAAGTGTGGAAGTGCCAATATCAACGGTGTTGTAGTCACGGCCGCTTTCTGAAAAACCGTAGCCGGCAAAGTGCTTAACGCACGCCGCTATCGTGAGCGGATCGGCCAGGTCATTGCCCTGGAAACCATTGACACGTGCCACCGCTATTTTGCTCCCCAGGTAGGGGTCTTCACCAGCGCCCTCCATCACCCTACCCCAACGGGCATCTCTGCCGACGTCCACCATCGGTGCGAAAGTCCAGTTAATACCAGCCGCCGCTGCCTCTACGGCACCAATATGGGCCGCTTTTTCGATGGCCGCTAAGTCCCAGCTCGCAGCCTCAGCCAGTGGTATGGGGCTCATGGTTTTGTAGCCGTGAATCATGTCGAAGCCGATGATGAGTGGAATGCCCAGCCGGGTTTCTTCCACCGCAATCTTCTGCACTTTCCTCACTTCAGCCACGCCCCGCACGTTCAGCATAGATCCGACGAGGCCTTTTCTGAGGTTGTCGTATTTCATGGCGGCGTCACCATCTGCGGGCACAGGGCCTGTTACGTCCCAAAAGCCATTGTACTGGTTCATTTGCCCTATTTTCTCTTCCAGGGTCATTAGCGCCATCAGGCTGTCGACTCGCTGGTCTACTGCGCTGGAAGGTTTTGACGAAGAGGTGGAGGAATTGTCAGGTTGGTTGCAGGCCACCATCGCCGTTGCGACAATGACCATGAGTATTATCGTTCTCATAGGAGTGTGTTTTGGAAACAACTTCAATTCAAGCCCTTCATGGGCCTGTTGGTTGATCCAAGGTACACTTCAGCAGGCTAAACGAGTTGTGCTGATGTCAGCTAAAGAACTGATCTTCATCAGCTATTGGGAGCTGCAATTCACCTCATTTCCTCAATGGGCCTACTGGCTTTTGAATGCGAGATCAGCACAGCATAGTCAACAAAGTCGGTAGTAGATTTTCCTTTTACCGCTTCTCCATTGGAAGGTTCGTCCTTCATCACCACTTCTATCAAATCGGGCTCTCCGTTGGCATAGGGAGTGTTGGTGTCGTTGAGCCTGAAAAAGGTAATGTCCGAGACTTTCGTTTTTTTGAGGTTATCGATGCCCAAAAAGTATTCCTTTTTGTAGTCGCCAATACCAAAGCCGCCTTCTGTGGTGTGGCTTTTATACTTGTTGTTATCGTCATACACCACATCCCAAAGCACACGGCTTTTGGTAAGGTAGCCGATTACTGAAATGACTTCTTCCCTTGGGTAAATGCCGTTTTCGATGAGCATGGTGAAAAAGGAAGCACTGCCGTCTTCCCTTTCTTTCTCCAGGTGAAAGAATCCAAAACGGAGGAATTGCGGCTTGTTTTCGAAATCATACAAAGTGCTTAGTCCGACATAGTTGTTGTAGATCGTTTCCTCCCGCTTCGATGAAAAGACCTCAAAAGTCACCTTCAGGTTGCTGATCAGGTGGTCAAATATGAATTGATCACTGATGCTGTTGGCAAAACCAGCCTGGTCTGCTTCGTAAGCTGAAACAAACCCCCTCATAACTCCTTTCGAGTAGCTGTCATAGTAGGGAGAATAGTCGGTGGTGTCAGCCGCAACCATGTCTGCTATCTGATCCACTGCCGGACTTTCTACAGCCTTCCGGTCAATGAGGTGGAGGAGTAGCTTGCAGGTGTATTTGTAGGTCACTAGCAAATCGACGCCAACTACTGTTAGCTTGTCTTTGGCAGGCAACTGGTCGTTGAGTTGCTTAAGTGCTTTCCACTTGTTGTAAGTTTCCACCGTTTTGTCCTGTGGCACCCGCACGCCGTAATGACTAACCAAATCCTTGAGCAAAACGGTGTCTCCGGAGGTGAGGTAGCTGTTGAAATAGTGCGCAATGGCGAAGTCGGTTTCAGGCAGGTAGTAGCTAATAGCTCCGGTGCTCGTCAGTGATTCAAGAAGGCTTAATTCAGCTATTTCTGTCTTTGCACTTCCGTGGTAAGCACCAAAGCCAATGATGTTGAAGTCGCTTTGTGGGAAATTGACCTCGTTGGTCATTAGGTCAAACCGATTTTCTTTCAGGTAATCTTTTTTTGACTGGGCCGATAGTTGGAGGGTAAAAAGGAGGGTAATAACTGTGAGCGTTTTGGTCATTCGATCTGTTTTTTGTCTAAAGACCAGTGGTTGCTTTTAGCGATGCATTCAGGATGTGAAATAACAGAAAGATTTTACGGCCTATGACTTTCAACCGTCACGGCGACGAAAAACCAGTTGTGGCCAGGTAACTTCACACCTGGTAATGACTAGGGCAGCATCTTCACGCCCATCTTACGTCGTAATTTCTACCAAATTGCCATCAGGGTCGGCTACCACACTTTCGTAATACCCATCGCCAGTGGTGCGGGGCTCGCCAATGATTTCGAAGCCGTCGGTTCTCAGTTGTTCAGTGAGTTGATCCACCTTTTCCTTCGACCCCACACTCATGGCCCAGTGTATCAAACCTTTTCGGTAGGCATCTCCGGGGTGTTGCTCCACCTCCGGCCTCGCCATGATCTCGAGCCGGGCACCTGAGTCAAAACTGAGGAAATAGGAAGTGAATTGCTTGGTGGGATTGTGGTATTTTTCTCCGGCCGTCGCACCAAAATAGGTAGCGTAAAAGTCTTTCAGAGCCTCAAGCTTTGTTGTCCACAGGGCGATGTGTTCTATTTTCATAAAAGAATGGTTTTGCCTTTCAACGAAGCAAGCGAGAAGAGGTTATCAAAATATTTATTCAGGCCATAAAACGATATTTTTATCAATGTAAACTGTTGTCATTCCTCGGCAGTTTTGATTCCAGCACTTTCACTAAGTCTTGTACCAAAGCTGGATGATCATGCGCTATATTTTTAGTTTCACCCTCATCTTGTGTGTGATCATAGAGCTCCACAAAACCATCGTTGTGCAGTGTGAGCCGATGGGTCTTGGTTCTTAAGGTAGAAGCGCTGTTAAAATAACCCACTGCATCGTGCCCTTCACTCTCCGGGTTTTCGAGCAGGGGTTGCAGGGATACTCCCTGCGCAAATGGAGGAGTGTTAATGCCCGTTAATTCACACAAGGTGGGGAAGATGTCGAGGGTTTCGACTATGGCCTGGGTGGAGGTATTTGTATTTTTCATGCCCGGATAGTGGACGATCAAAGGCGAGCGCAGCGACTCCTCGAACAAGCTGTGCTTGCCCCAAATGGCATGCTCGCCCAGGTGCCAGCCATGGTCGCCCCACAGTACAACGATGGTGTTTTTGTCGGCACCAGTGCGTTTCAGTTCATCCATTATTTTACCCACTTGCGCATCGGCATAACTCACGCAGGCCGCATAGTGCCGACGCACTTCCTCCGCAAAGGCAGCGTCCTCATTGGGGTTTTTCCCCCACAGGTTGTACTGATTGAATTCACCGGAAGCATGCCAGGTGGTTTGTCCTTCTGGTTTTTCAGGGTGGACAATGGGTGGTAAAGCAACGCCTTCGTACTGATCGTAATAGGCCTTTGGGGCACCAAAGGGCAGGTGGGGCTTGATGATGCCCACGGCCAGAAAGAAGGGCTTTTGGTTATCGGCCGAAAGTGCCCTCAGTTGCTTCAATGCCTCATTGGCAATGGCGGCGTCCGGATAGCTGGCATCGTCCCCTTCTGCCGACTGAAAAACATCCATGTCGCCCGACTTCACTCGGATTTCTCCATGGGCGAGGCCATGCATGGCCCCACGGGGGTGCTCCCATTCCGCCACGGGCATCAGGTGCTGGTTCCAGGCCCGAGGCATTTCAATGACGGTGGAATCGTTCCAGTCGTTGCCGCCCCTGCCACCCGGGTGGTGGGATACTTTCCCCACCGACACGGTGGTGTAGCCGTGGGTTTTGAACCATTCAGGCATACTGGGATCCACTGCCTCGTTGGCTTGTTTGATTTTTTCGGCCCGAAGGAAAAGTGCATTGTTGCCGGCTGGGCCATATTTTCCAGTGAGCAAAGTATAGCGGGAGGGGCCACAGCTAGGGGCATTCACATAATGTCTTTGAAACGATACGCCCGACCTGGCCAGCTCGTCGATATGGGGCGAGCTAATATAGGAGGCACCGAAGCTTTTTAGCTCCGGCCGCAGGTCGTCGACGCAGATGAGAAGGACATTGAAGGGCTGGTCACTGGCTTGTTGCATGCACCCCGACAGGGCAAAGCAACAAAAGAGGGCCCAGGTAAATAATTTGGCAACTATCTTATTCATTTTCGTAGTTAGTCATGCTGCAGACCTTTTTCAATCTTTTTAGCCTGGTGGTTTCTCCTGGAAAAAGAAGAGACCAAAAAGGAAGGAAAAATTGACCGATCAATACATAGAAAGGTAACAGTTTCGGCAGACAAGTGCAGCAAAAACTTCAGCGATGGGCGTTGAAGCTTCATCGGGAGTTCATTGAGGCTTCAATGGAGAGCCGAAGAGAAACTGTATTTGAACCGTTTCTTTGAGGTTTTTCGACAGAGTTGCAGGGGTTCGTGTTTTGGGGCAATGGCTGCGTTTGACAATTGAATTCGGCTATTGACCATATACCGCTTATTACTATTTTTAAAGCAAGCCTCAAAATAGCCCATTAAACTCTTTCAAAATAGCCTATCTGTTGGCAGCGTATGCTCCTTGCTTGTGAGAGTACCCAGGTAACTGTAATTCCGCTTACTGTGTTTCACCTAAGAGGCACTCGTTATTTATTTTTTAAATAAATATGCCTGATGTTTTTCTCGCCTGATTCTCTTGCTTCGATGATGAAGGCGTTGGTGCTTTTGATAAGGGGAGATAGCTTTGAAAACCCATAATTTCTGGGATCAAAATCTGTTTTCTTTTTGATTAAGTAACTTCCCAGTGACCCCAGGAAGGCCCAGCCATCATCGTCAGAAATCTCGTCAACACTTTCTTTGATCACCTTTATCAACTCTTTATCAATGTTGCTTACAGAAGAGGGTTTAGCTTTTGCTTGAGTCTTTTGATTGGGCTTTTCATGTGATTCGGCTTCCTGCTCTTTTCTCAATATCTCTATGTAAATGAATTTGTCGCAAGCCGTGATGAATGGCCGGGGCGTTTTCTTCTCACCAATCCCGATGACGAACATGCCGGCTTCCCGCAAACGTGTGGCGAGCCTAGTGAAGTCGCTGTCGCTGGACACGATGCAAAACCCATTGACTTTTTGAGAGTAAAGCAAATCCATGGCATCGATGATCAGGGCACTATCACTCGAATTTTTGCCCTGGGTATAGCTGTATTGCTGGATGGGAGTGATGGCATTCTCCAGCAAGACATTTTTCCAACCCGATACCGTGGGTTTTGTCCAGTCGGCATAAATACGCTTGATAGTGGGGTTGCCGTATTTGGCTATTTCGTCGAGCATTTCTTTGATGTGCGCATAAGGTACATTGTCTGCGTCAATGAGTACTGCCAGTTTGTCGTCCTTCATAGTGGGTTTGTTTTTAGTAATCGCCAAGGGTGCTAATTCCCGAAGGCGAGCTGCCGCTGTTGCATATGAATAGTTCTTACGCCCTTACAGTATAGCATCAGGGGGGAAGATACCAAATTTTCTTGGCGGTGGTTCATCAGCGGATCAAGCGAGGCATACGCCTAATAGCAAGTAGAACCAAAAGAGATTGGTGGGCGGTATTTTACACTTTCTGCACATTTTACTGGCTTCCTTTTTTAGTGTTTACCAAGTCTACCTCGTCAAAGAAGATATCGCCATTGGGTACGTCAAAGTGCAGGCCGGTTACTTTCATGTTGTTGTCGATTTTGAACTGGAGTGTCCCGAAGTCAAACCAGGCTTGTGGCTCCCGCCATTTGATCTCCCAGGTGTCGTAGTGCCAGTGCACCAGGTCGGCAGTTAAACCCGGGTTGTCCTCCATATAAAACCAGAGTTTATCACCCTGCTTAACCACCACCACATTGCCGTGCATACCAGCCCAGTAGGTGCCTGCATATTTTTCAAGTGAGAGGCTGGGTTTGGTGCCGCTCACCCGGGCTTGTCTTCTTTTGGCTACGTCATCAAAATGGCTTTTGTTGTTGTCGTTCCGGGCCAGGGCTTCAACGGAGAAGTCCTTTGTTTCTTCTTTGATATATTGGTTGATGATGTAGTAGCTCAGTGGAGAAGCGATGCCTTTCATGCTGTTGGTGAGCACCACCACACCCAGGTTTTCATCGGGCACCATCATCACGTAAGAGTACATGCCGTCGTAGCCGCCGCTATGAGTTACCAATTGCCGACCGTAATAGTCACTCACACCGTAGCCAAGGCCATAGCCCGAAAAGTGCCTGCCCGGCGTGGCTGCTCTGGCCTGCTCTGAAACAACGAAGTTGTTGTGCGGAGTCCACAGCCTGTTTTGTTGCTCTTTGGCTATGATGGTTTGCTGATTCATTTTGCCCCCATTTAAGTTCATAATTACCCATTTGGCCATGTCGTCGGCGCTGGAAATGATGCCACCGGCTGCGCCCATATTGTCCCAGTTTACCCAGGGAATAGGTTCGTTGTTCCCCATGGCATCCGGTTTATGTGGGGAGGCGTAGTTGCCTTTGGCATCTAAATCATTGGTGGATGTTACGGTACGGCTCATACCCAATAGTGCAATGATTTGCTTCCTTACATACTCATCCCATGGTAGACCCGAAGCGCTTCTGATGACCTCGCCAGCTGCGATGAACATGAGGTTGGAGTAGCCGTATCCGTTGCGGAACTCATAGGCCTGTGGGACATATTTCACCTTTTTGACCACATCTTCGGCGGATAAATTGGCCTTGTACCACATCAGGTCACCGCTGAATGTGCCGAGGCCAAGTCGATGGCAAAGCAGGTCTTCTACTGTAGCATGCCGGGTGGTGTAGTCGTCGTACAATTCAAAGTAGGGGAGGTGGTCAATCACTTTATCATCCCAATTGAGCTTGCCTTCGGCAACCAGTTGCCCGATGGCCGTTGCCACAAATGCTTTGGTATTGGAGGCAATGGCGAAAAGTGTTTCGTTATCTACCGCTTCGGTACCTCCGGCTTCCTTTACTCCGTAACCTTTCGAAAGCACGACCTTTCCATCCTTCACAATGGACACGGCAATGCCGGGTACGTTCCATTCTTTTTGTGCTTTGGCGATGTACTTATCAAGGTCAGAAACCTTCGGCTGTGCTTTCGCAACAGAGAATGAGAAGACGAGGAGCAGGAAGAGGTATTTTAATTTCATAGCAACGAGCATTGGTTGTTATGAAATTAAGCAAAAGTTTTAAGACTCGAGGAGGATGGATATGGGGATCGGTGCGATTTAGCTGTTCATGCTTAAGCTATCTCAAAAACTTATCAATGATCTCCGCCGGGAAGATGCCTACCGGGCCTTGATAGATGCCAGCGTTCCCTCCAATGTCAGTGACCTCCACCGAAATGACGTTCTCGCCTTCCCAGTTGATAAACTCTGGTGGGATGGGGTAGTCCCGGTAGGTTTCCCATGAATGCGATTGCCCCAATGGCCTGCCGTCATTTGTTGCGCCAACCAGCTTTCCATTCAAATATACTTTATCGAAGTCGTCGATTTTACCAAGCAGCAGCACAAGTGGCTTTCCCTTCAGCTTAGCATCCATTCTGAAGTGCTTGCGGTAGTAGAAGGTGCTTTCCCAGTGTTTTTTGCCTTTGGTGTGCAGGAAGCCAGGTACCATAATTACACCCCACTTTTCATCATTGAAATTAGCCAGCTTCCATTGCGACTCGTAGCCTTCTGCAAACTTCCACACTCCTTCCAGCATCATGCCCTGATCGAGTGGACTCCAGGACGCAAAAAGGCCTATGTCGCCACCCACGATGCCGCCACTATGGATGGTGTCAAATATCCGTACCGAAATGACGTTGTCTCCTTTGAGGTTTAAAAACTCTGATGGAATGTAATACCACCGTTTGGCATTATAGGCGGTGCTGAAGTGAGGGGGAAAGCTCCCGAAAAAGCCGACAAGATGGCCATTGACATATACCTGATCTACATCGTCGATATAACCTAGGTTGAGGTAAATATTGTTGAACTTGGCTACTTCGCTGCCATCGAATTTCTTTCTATACCAGGCGTAGCCATCATAGCCGTTAAAGCCTTCCGACTCCCATTCTGACGGCGCATAGATAGTTTCCCATTGACTATCATCGTACCTGGACTTGGCCCAGTCCATATTGTCGCCAATATGAAACTTCCAGCTACCTCTCAGCGACACCACTTTTTGCATGTTTCTTCCTTGTGAAAAAACTGAAGCAGAAAATAGCAGAAGGCAAATAGTAGAAATGTATCTAGCGCTATGCATCAGGTGATCTGTTTACGGTTCACGAACATACCAGATGTTCATTTTTCTCACCCAGGACGAGCAATATCTATGCGTTTTTCTTTTTTTCAAAGAAATTGACCCTGGCTTTCAATGGATTGTTGTAAAACTTTGTCATTTAAAAAATCCCGCTTGAGACTAGCGGGACTTTCTCCAAACAACTATTAAACTAAATTTTTAGAAAATGCTACATCGATACCCGCTTGGAGCTGTTGCTGGAAGAGACTTCGAAAGTAAAGCCTTTGGAGCTGATGCCTGAAAGGTCGAATACTTTGCTGAAACCCTTGTTGAAAGTGATACTTTCGCTATGAACCAGCTCACCGGTTTGGTCAAATATGCCTATAGTGGCACCATTGCTCTTCGGGTCTTTATACACCAACTGGTATTTACTACCACCTAGCTGGTTAACGCCCATCTCTTCAAGCTCCTGCACCCTGGCCATGAGAGTAAATTCACCATCTTTGTCGGACACCACTACCTGGTAGGTGCCAGGGCCGAGATCTGTCATATTGTATGGGCGCTTAAAGCCCCTTTTGTTGTCTATGCGATCCACTCGGAGTACATGCCCCTCTTCGTCCATTATTTTTACTTTGACCATGCCGGGAGTGGCGTCGGCGTAAATCAGGTTGTACCTGCCCTCAACTTGTGAAGGAATAAGAGCGGCTTTGGATGACTTGTCACCATTGCCTTCTGCCAATGTGGCTGTGCTCATAGCTGCTACGAGCATTGCGCTTAAAATGATAGTTCTTTTCATGAGTTTCTGAATTTAATTGACTTGTTGTTGAATTAGTTATACATAGATACGGGCAACCCGGGGCGGGTTTGTCATAGGTCAGTCAAGGGGTGTCACGAAATGTCATAAAGTTGTTGAGAGATGTAAAAAGGGGGGGAGGAGAGTCGGAGGAACGGAGACGGAAGACAGAAGACCGGAGCTGTCGTCGGGACGGCTGTGGCGCTTACTGAGGCTCGTTGCCGACCCGACGCCTACCTTAAAGCATGGTGCGTTCTAGCCCTGAAAGGGCGACATACCTAAAGGATGGCGGTGAAGCCTCATCCTGATCCTGGCGGACGCCAGAAGAATTAGCCTCACAAGCTGACGCTTGCGATAAGAGTGGAGCTAACGCTCTTACTTACTTTTTACCCTTTACTACTTACTGAATTACTCTTCAATCAATAATCATCTTATACCCTATGCCGTGCACTGTCAGGATAATCTTTGGTTCGTTAGGGTTGTTTTCTACTTTCTGGCGGAGCTTCAGTATGAAATTATCGACGGTCCGGGTGGTGGGCTGTGCCTCGTAACCCCACACATCTTCCAGTAGCTTATAGCGGCTTACAATGTCGTTTTTGTTGACCAGAAGAAACTTCAGGATATCAAACTCTTTGTGCGATAGCTTTACCTGCTCGCTCTCCTCGTGGGCCAGGTAGTGCTTAAAGTCGATAGTTAGCCTGCCAATGGTGGCTTTCTCAATAGTATCCACATTTCCAGTTGCTCCTGAGCCTCCCTGCCCATCGGTTCTTCTGAGTATGGCCTTTATCCTGGCAATGAGCTCCCTCAGACTGAACGGCTTCGTCATATAATCGTCGGCGCCTATCTCAAGCCCTACTACTTTGTCGATTTCCTCTCCTTTGGCCGTGAGGAAGATGATCGGCGTTTTGATGCCAAGCTTCCTTGTCTGTCGGCATACATCAAACCCCGACATTTTGGGCATCATCGCATCGAGCACAATCAGGTCGTACGAAGCCTGCTGAATCTTCTGCAAGCCTTTTTCGCCATCTTCAGCCAGCTCCACAGCGTAGCCTTCAAATTCGAGGTTGTCTTTTAACCCCATTCGCATGTGCAGCTCATCTTCTACTATCAATATCTTGGCCATGGTGTTGTTATTTCTTTACTAAAATAGGAAACATCAGTTTAAACGTACTGCCTTTTCCCGGCTCACTTTCTACGGTAATTTGCCCGCCATGCGCTTCCATGATGTGTTTCACTATCGACAGCCCTAGCCCCGCTCCCTGTGTGTTGTAGATATCGCCCTGCGTCACCCGGTAAAACTTGTCGAAGATTTGTTTTAACTTTTTTTCTTCAATGCCCACACCCTGGTCTTTGACGGCCACCACGACCCATTGATCCATCCTTTCTGTAGATATGTCCAGGTGTTTGGTGTCAGGGCTGTATTTGATGGCATTGTCGAGCAGGTTAATGATGGCTTCCATCACCGACTCCGTGTCCGCCATCATGCTGGGTAAGTCATCCGTGAAGTGGACCTTGTAGGTAAATCCCTTGTTTTCCAAATGAAACGAATAGGTGTGCAGCACCTCTCTCACAATGTCGTTGAGCAAAACCGACTCCAGGTGATACGTCTTTTTATTGGCCTCTATCTGAGAGAAATTCAGGATCTTATTCACAATATTGGTCAGCCTGCCGGTTTCCTTTACAATGATCTCGTAGTACTCTTTCTTCCTTGTCTCCGTCGTTACCCGCCCCAGCAGCAGGGTTTCGGCAAACATGCTGATGAGCGACAGAGGTGTTCTGATTTCGTGGGAAACATTGCTGACAAAGTCCGACTTGGTTTGTGCCAGCTGCATTTCCGCTCTGATGTTCCTGAAAACCATCGCAAAACCCAATAGCAGCACCAGCGACACCATGCCTATCATGATCATGTTGGTGTTGGATCGTTCCTGCATCACCATCTCAATGGAGTTGCCGGGAATGTAGATTTCCAGTTCGTACTCAGGCAGCAACCAGATGGTTTTGGACCGTGCCTTGTTGTTCATTAGTGAGTCGGTGGTGTAAATAAGCTCGCCGGTCACCTTGTTGGATGCCGCCAGCACAAACTCCTCGCCCGCCACCTGCTCCATTTTCGGTGCAATCAGCTCTTCGATGAAGTCGGAGGGGCGAATGATCATCACACAGAGTGAGTAAGTATCGGGGTTTTCGCCCAGTACCATCAGCAGGGTGTTGAAGCGCTCACCCTCTACAGCCAGCACCTTGTACGGTTCAATTTTCCGAAAGCCAGCCGACCGGTAGCCAGTCATTTTTTTAACCAGCGCTGAGTCTTCCCGAATGTGGTTTTCAAGCAGGGTTATGAGTTGTTGTTGGGGGATTTCGTCTTTAGCATAGAAGGCCAGCTTTTGGTTTTTTTCCAGTGGAAAGAAAAAGATAGCCGACACTCCAGGATAACCTTCAAGAATCTCTTTTGGAAACTTACCAGCCCCTTTTCTTGCCCACGCATCATCAATGCGGGTGGTCATGCTGTTGACCACGTCGTCGGAATATTGATTGATGGAGAACAGGAAGGTGTCGATTTGCTTGTCGTAGATGGCCTGCATCATGGCCACGCTCTGATTGAGGCTGCGGACTTCGAATATCACCAGCACACTGATGGGCAGCACAATGACCAGCACCAGGATAAATGATATTTTAGCAAAAGATGTCCTCATAGAGCGATGTCAATTGGGAGATACGCAAGTTTCGAACTAAGGTAGCACAATGATGACATTTTTTTACGATTGAGCTCAGTAGGCATTGCCTTTCGATCATCCTAGCCCAGGGTTCAAACGCTGGACTATGATGATGGAAAGGGAGGCGGGCGGCTCGGCTGGTGCCAGAATTTCAATGCGTTTCATGCATTCATTTGGGGTTATCCTTATCTTGGTCGTTTATCCATCGAAACCTATCATGAGCCGATTGAACATTGACCCAAATATCAAAAGAGCTACAACGCTTCCCGCTTCCTTTTACCGAGACAGCGATGTGTTCGAAAGCCTCAGGGAGAAAGTTTTTGCCCGGTCGTGGCAATGGATAGGGCAGGAGAGTCAGGTAAGCCTTTCGGAGAGTGTGTACCCGCTTACTTTGCTCGACGGTTACCTGGACGAGCCGTTATTGCTAACAAAAGACAGCGATGAGCAAGTGCGCTGCCTGAGCAACGTATGTACCCACAGGGGAGCGCTGCTTTGCATGAACCCTGGTAGGGCAAAAAAACTTGTTTGCCAGTACCATGGTCGGAGGTTTGCCCTCGATGGCAAATTTGAGCACATGCCGGAGTTTGGTGAAGCGGAAAACTTTCCCAGAGACTGTGATAACCTGCCTGCCTTAGAGTTGCGAAAGTGGTTTGGCTTCCTTTTCACCTCGCTGGCTCCGGCTTTCGATTTTCAGCAGGTGATTGATGTGATGCAGGAGCGGATAGGGTTTCTTGACCACACGAAGTTCCGCTTTGCGCCGGAATTCAGTAGAGACTACCTGGTCAATAGCCATTGGGCGCTCTACTGCGACAACTACCTCGAAGGCTTCCACATCCCATTTGTGCACAAAGACCTGAATGCTGTGCTCGACTACGGCACATACAAGACCGTGGTTTACGACCACTGTAACCTACAGATTGGCTATGGTAAGCCCGGCAGCGACTGCTTTGAGCTGCCCGAGGGCCACCCCGACGCAGGCAAGATAGTTTCAGCCTGGTACTACTGGGTTTTCCCCAATATGATGTTTAACTTTTATCCATGGGGGCTGTCTGTCAACATAGTGAAGCCACTCGCAATAGGCAGAACCAGGGTGAGTTTCCTTACCTATATATTGGATGAGGAGCGCTACAAGCAGGGAGCGGACGTGATGACCGACAAGGTAGAGCGGGAAGATGAGTTTGTAGTGGAAGCAGTGCAGAAGGGCATTCGGTCCCGGTTTTACCCGGGAGGCCGGTTCTCACCAACACGAGAGAAAGGCGTGCATCATTTCCATAGTTTGCTGGCGAAGTTTGTTGAAAATACCTAAAAGTCGGTATGTCGTGGTGACGGTAAACCGGTATATTTAAGCGTAGATGAATTTTTCACTTACTAACCCTTATTATTATGAAAAAGCTGCCGATCAATGTTTTGTTTGTTTACAGTGCTGAATTCCGGTCTAGTAGTTCCTTGGGAGGAGGCGATCCGCCCCCGCCGCCCCCGCCGCCCCCGGATCCAGATAAAGATAAAAAGTAAGTGCAAATGAGCCGCCGAATTATAACGATACTACTTTTCTCTTTTCTTTTCTATAATACGAACGGCCAAGAAATCGACAAAAAGGCTGAGTTGGAGAGCCTTTTTTTGATTTTTGATAGCCTGATTAATGTAACACCAGATTCTGCGCTCAAGCTGTCATCCAAACTTGAAATGCTACTGGCTAACGATAATGATATAATCAGACTTGCCCAATTGTATCGAAGTATCTCATTGGTGTGCCGGGCCAAATCTGACTATTTGGGGCTTATCGAATTTGGAAACAAATCCATAGAACTATATCGTGAATTGGGTGACTCACTTAGGGTTGCATTTAATTACAACGAATTGGCCTATGCACATCAACACCTCGGGCATCGAAAGCAATCGCTAGAATTTCTTCTACAGTCGTTGCAGCTAAGAAAGCTGTATGGTTCACCTGAACAGTATTCTGTCGGCCTACACTCGCTTGGTAACTACTTTATGGAGATAGGAGAGTATGAGAAATGTGAGCGATATTACCTGGAAGCCATTAAAATCATGGAGGATTTGGGAGACATATCTAGACTTTCTGATATTTATCACAGTATGGGTGTTCTTTCTGGGCTTAAGAAGGACTATGAAAAATCTTTGGAGTTTTACGAGATAGCCCTAGGAATGTATGAGGAACTAGGAGAAGAGTCTCAGTTTCCTGGTATATGGTATGCTCTGGGATATAATTTCTTTAAACAAGGAGAATTTTCAAAGGCGAAGGCCTATTTTCTGCGAGCTGATAATAGTACTCTGAAAGTAACTGACAGGTACGGATTCTGTTACAATCTTCTCATGTTGTCGACTACCGAGCTTAAATTGAAGAACTATCAAGGCGCTTTAAAATATGTCAGAGAAGCCGATGAATTGGCTAATGAAATAGGAGCCCTCTCGTATAGTAAAGAGGCGCAAAGCATTTTAAATGATATTTTTTTGGAATTGGGAGATTACGAACAGGCTTATCAAAGCTTGCAACTTTATCGTAAACTTTCAGATTCTCTTTATAGCATAGATAAAGAGAACACTGTCAAGGAACTCACTATCAAATACGAAACCGAACTCAAGGAACAAGAAATAGAAAAACTCTCCTCCGAAAAGGAGCTTCAGGAAAAAGAAATACTTCTCGCCACCACGGAAAAGAATGCCTACATGATTGCCGTGGTGTTTGCGATTGCCCTGGCGCTGGCCATTCTGGCGTTTTTCACTCAAAGGCAAAAAGCCATGCAGCTGCGAAGCGAAAAGGCCCTGGCGGAGCGAAATACGCAGATCAATTCACTGCTCCAGGAACAGGAGGTCAACACACTCAGTGCTTTGCTGGAAGGGCAGGAGAAGGAACGCCTCCGCATTGCCGAAGAACTGCACGACAGGCTGGGGAGCCTGCTTTCGGCCATTAAACTCAACTTTAACGGCTGGATAGGCAAGCGGGACCTGAGCCAGGACGAGGTGGAGGACTACTCTGCCAAAACCAGCGGCCTGCTCGATGAAGCCGTTACGGAGGTAAGGCGGGTGTCGCACAACCTCTCCACCGGGCAGGTGTCTCGCTATGGCCTGGTTGGGTCCATGGAAGACCTGGCAGCCACCGTCAATCGCTCGGATAGCATCAAAATGAAAGTGCTGCACTTCAACCTCGGCGAGCGCCTGCCCATTGAGCTGGAGACTGGCATCTACCGCATTGTGCAGGAAATGCTGGCCAACGTGCTGAAGCATGCTAACGCCAAAGAATTCACCGTTCAGTTGAGTAAGACAGACAATAGCGTTATCCTGACAGCCGAGGATGATGGCAAAGGATTTGACTACAAGGAAGCTAGAAAGCGGGGAGGCATCGGCCTCCATAATATTGACAATAGGGTAAAGAAATTTGGCGGGCAGTTCAGCGTGGACTCCTCACCGGGAAAAGGAACCATTTTTACATTTGAATTTCCATTAGAGGCATGAGTGATATTAAGGTGTTGATAGCAGATGACCATCATTTGATGGTAGATGGCATCAAGTCGTTGCTGGACGATGTAGAGGGACTGGAGATTGTTGGGGTGGCCAACGATGGAGAGGAAACCATGGTGTTTGTTTCCAGAAAGCCAGTCGATGTAATATTGCTCGATTTGCAAATGCCAAAGATGAATGGCTTTCAGGTGGCAGAACAGATCAAAAAGAAGTATCCGAAAATCCGCATCCTCGTGCTGACCATGTACGACAAGCCTGGCTTTATCCGTGAGCTGCTGGAGTCGGGTGTGGATGGCTATGTGCTGAAAAACACGGGTAAAGAGGAGCTGGTAGAGGGCATCAAAACCGTGAATAATGGAGAGAAATTTTTCAGCAAGGAAGTTTCTGGCATTTTCTACGACAGCTTCAGGAAGGAGAAAGATGAAAACACCTTCCTCACCACCCGGGAAATTGAGATTATCAAGCTAATCGCCCAGGAGCTCACCTCACAGGAAATTGCCGACAAGCTGTTCCTAAGCCATTTCACGGTAGACACCCATCGCCGTAATATCATCAACAAGCTGGGAGTGAAGAACACAGCTGGCCTTATTCGCTATGCTTACGAGAATGGGTATTTTGATTTGCAGAACTAGGGGTTGAAACTCCAAATAGCAAAAGATAAATCTCAAATAAACACCAATGCACAAAAGGAGAAAGCTCAAAAAAGAAGCCCCAACCCCATGGCCGGTCCCCTGACAGACCTTGACTGAATTTTTCTTCGGCGCTTAGCAAGCCATTCAAGAAGTTTTTGAAAATTGCTCAGAGCTTAAGTTTTAGAATTGGAAAGTGTCACTTTCGTCTTTTATAGAGGTATGTATATTTTTTGGATTCAAATTTGATTTTTCTCTCCTATATTGGGTTGTGAAACATTGATTTTTTTCGTTTCCTTATGCTAGAACTGGTTCTATGGCTTTGAGGAGAAGGTTGTTACTAATTTTGTTTTTTTTCGGACGTCTGCATTGCGAAGCTTGGCAATCTGATGTCGATATAGATAGTCTTCTTAAAGTTATTTCTAGCCTTTCAAAGAATTATCCCGATTCAGCAATTCTTCTTGGTGCCCCTTTCGAAGAAGTACTTCTTAAGAACAGTCGCACCAATAGCCTTGCTCACTTGTATAAGCAAATGAGTACTGCCTATAACCAAAAGGCAGATTATCCAAAGGCTATAGAATATGGTCAAAAGTCCATTCAACTATATAAGGCGGAGGGTGACTCGCTTGGTGTCAGTAGAAATTTATTATTTCTCGGAAGTATCCATAGATATCTGGGTAACAGAGAACTAGCCATGGAGTACTACCTTAGGTCATTAGATATTCGAAATACATATGGGTCCGAAACTGATCAAGCTTTAGCTCTCTACGGGATTGGAAATTATTACTACGAAACCAAAGAATTTGAAAAGTGTGAGGAATACTATCATAAGGCACTTTCAATATTCGAACATACAAATGACACTAGCCGCTTGGCTGATATGTACTACAACTTTGGCAACCTTTTTTTGGTCAAACTGCAATATGATAGTTCACTTCTGTTCTACACTAAGTCATTTGAGTGTTACAAATCAATCGGAGACGTCTACATGTTTCCTCGTCTTTGGTCTACAACTGGCCAGGTTTTTCTGAGAATGAAAAATATTGAGAAAGCTGAATATTATTTTTTTAAAGCAGAAAAAGGATTTGAGGAGTTCGAGGACAAGCTTAATAGATGCCACAATCTAAGTTTATTGTCCCGACTTGAATATGATAGAAAAAATTATCAGGCTGCCCTAAACTATGCTGAGATAATGCGATCGGTAGCAACTGAAATTAATGCTATTTCTTATATAATAGACTCATACAAATTGCTTTCAAATACTTACCACGGATTGGGTCAATATAAGGAAGCATATAGTAATCGCTCGTGGGAAAAGTACTACTCCGACTCCTTGTATAGCTCGGAAAAGCAAAAGACAGTAAGAGAACTCACCATCAAATACGAAACCGAGCTCAAGGAAAAGGAAATAGCGAAGCTTACATCAGAAAAGAAGGCGCAGGAGCAGGAGGTGTTGCTGGCCACCTCAGAAAAGAACGCCTATCGGGTGGGGATTGTGTTGGCAGTGGCGCTGGCCATTGCAGTCTCTGCCTTCTTTGCGCAGCGGCAAAAGGCCAGCCACCTCAGAAGTATGCAGGCGTTAACAGAGCGCAATGTTCGCATAGATGCCCTTTTGAAAGAGCAGGAGGTAAGCTCGCTCAATGCCCTGATAGAAGGGCAGGAAAAGGAGCGCATGCGCATTGCCGAGGAGCTTCACGACAGGCTGGGCAGTATGCTGTCGGCGATCAAACTCAATTTCATTGGCAGCACTGTCAAAAAAGACGTAGAACAAAAAAGCACTGAAAACGAGACAGTCAGAACCAGCCAAATGCTGGAGGAAGCCGTCACCGAAGTGAGGCGCATTTCTCACAATCTCTCTACCGGTCAGGTATCCCGCTACGGGCTGGTTAGCTCCATGGATGACCTGGCAGCGAGGATTAATCAGTCGGACAGTGTGGCCATGAAAGTGATGCACTTTAACCTGGAAGAACGGCTGCCGGTAGAAATGGAAACAGGTATCTACCGTATCACCCAGGAAATGCTGGCCAATGTGCTCAAACATGCGCAGGCCAGCGAATTCATCGTGCAGCTGAACAAAACAGAGAACAGCGTAATTCTTACTGCTGAGGACGACGGCATCGGGTTTGACTACAAAGAAGCTCGAAGAAAAGGAGGCATTGGCTTGCAGAATATCGAAAACCGGGTGAAGAAGTTCGGAGGGCAGTTCAGCGTTGACACAGCTCCGGGTAAAGGAGCCATTTTCACGTTTGAATTTCCACTGGAAGCCTGAAAGAGATGGGAGGTGTTGCCAGACATCTGTTGAAATGTCAAAAACCAACCTCCAACCCCTGGTTTGTCCCCCGACAGACCTTGACGAAAGTCTTTTGCGATGCGTTTGGGCTGTCAGGGGACAGCCCTGGGGGAGGCACATCAGGCAGAACTCCAAGTTTCGAATTTCTCTTATTCGAATTTGAGATTTATTTGCCTTTTGGCGCTTGCTATTTGTTCTTTCAGATTTGCTGCTGGGGTTTTGATACGTGAAAAGCGCTATCCTCTCAGCTTCAGCGCTTTCACTTCCTCAATATTCTTGCACCCAGACAATCCCATATTGAGCTCAAAATCTGCCGCCATGTTTCGTATTACGTCGTACACTCCTTGCTCGCCTGCAATGGCCAGTCCGAACGCATAGCTCCTGGCAATGCACACGGCTGAAGCGCCCAGCGCCAGCGCCTTCATCATGTCTGCCCCGGAACGCACACCGGAGTCCAGCAGAATCGGGAAATCTTTGCCAACCGCTTTTTTTACCTCTGGCAGCATCTCAATGGTGCTGACGGAGCCGTCAACCTGGCGGCCTCCGTGGTTGGATAAGATAATGCCGTCCATGCCATGCTCCATAGCCATTTTGGCATCGTCAGGATGAAGAATGCCCTTCAGCAGGATGGGTAGTTTGGTTCTTTTCCTGAGAAATTCAAGATCCTTCCAGGTCAGCGAGGGCCTCGAATAGATGTTAATAAACTGTCTGATCGCTGCCAGGGGCTCACCCGAAAAGGCGTTTTTAAAGAAACTGCCCGGGTAGTTGTTGAGCAGTTGTATCAGTGAAAGAAAGGTGGTAGGCCTTATTTTTCGCTCCACTGGCGTTTCCTCACCAATAGCCTTTTCTCTCAGCAGTCGCATAAACACAGGGTCGCTGGTGTATTGAGCGATGCCCTTTCCTTTCAGGAAGGGGAGAAAGGCCAGGTCAAGATCTCTGGTTCTCCAGCCCAGCATCGATGTGTCGAGCGTGACGACAATTCCGGTGCAGCCACAATTCTCAGCTCGTTTCACCAGACTTTCTACCAGCTCATTCGATTTGCTCCAGTAGAGCTGAAACCACCTTGGGTTACCTCCCATGGTCGCCGCTACTTTTTCCATAGGCACCGATGCCTGATTGGAGAAAATAAAAGGAATGCCCGCTTTTGCGGCGGCCTTTCCCACCGCCAGGTCGGCCTTTTTATGCACCATTTCAAGCACGCCGACTGGAGAGAGTAGCAGAGGTAGCGGAAGCTTTTGGCCAAAGAGGGTAGTAGAAGTGTCTCTTTGTGATACATCGTTGAGCATACGAGGAACGATCTTCCATTTTTCGAACCCTGAGAGGTTTTCAGCCATCGTAGTCTCCCGACCTGCGCCACCGGCAATATAGGCCCAGGCCTCTTTGCTCATGTTCTTTTTGGCCTTCTTCTGAAGTTTAGCGAAGTCGACAGGTACCTTCGGTAAAATACCAGCCATACCGTCAAGGTAAATCTTCTTTTGCCAGCTGAGGGCATCCATGGGTTCGCTCATGTGTGTGTTGTTGTTATGCAAAATGCCCATCAAACCATTTGCTCTTCGGGCGTTCAGCATAGCTATTAAAAAAACAAACTAGCGTCACATCAATCTAATGCAAAAGGCGCACATTCTCAACTGATCACACCTCAATCCCGTCGACAGTAAGGCGACCTTCCTGCCAGTCATTGTTGAGAAGTACCATCACTTGCGTAAGGCCGGCACTGATCAACTGCTCGGCTGTTTCGCTGAAAAATCCTGTCATTTCTTGTGTGTGATGGCTGTCGGAGTTCATCATGATGGGAATCGACATGTCCTTCAGGTAGCGAAAAACCCAAGGAGAGGGGTAGCTCGTTGTAGTTTTCTTTTTATACAAACCCCGGGTGTTGATTTCCAGCATCAGGCCTTTTTCTTTCACTGCCTCCAGCGTTTCAACAATCTCCTTTTGATACCACCTGTCGTTTTCGCTGAAAAGCAGCCCGTTGGCATTCTGCATTTTGATTTTATCGAGGTGCCCAACGATGGTAGGAGGGGCTTCTGCAATCATTTGTCTGGTAAGGGCGAAATATCTTTGAACAGCAGCCCTGGCATCACCACCAAAAATGGATTGCAGTCCCTCGTCAAAAACCTGTGATGCTCCGTCTATTTCCCAGGGGGTGCCATCGGCAAACGAGTCCACAAAATGCACCGAGCCTATGCTGTAGTCCAGGTCGGCGTCTATGATCCAGTCGCTGTTTACCGATACAACTCCAGGTATAAAGTCAACCTCAAGACTGCTGTATACATCAATAATCCCAAGGTATTTCGCTTTGCAGTCTTGTATCTCAGTGAAATAGTCGGACATGGCCTCCTTTTTCATCGTCCACGGCCAGGTAAATGGCGTGGGTGCGTGCGATGAAATGCCATAAGAAATCATGCCAAGCCCAACCGCCCGGCTGATATACTCTTCTGCTGTGCCTATGCCGTCGCAGTAGTGCGTATGGCTGTGGTAGTTTGTCCAACCCTTCATTTACACAATTTGCAAAAAAGAAGCGGCGTTTTTAGAAAAAATGTGATGAACGAAATGTTATGCGTACCTCAAAAAATAGAGATGAAAAATTTGTTGATGACGATAACCACCAGGAGGGAGAAAAACAATGTTACCTCAACGATTAAAAGGACTTTGCTCCAGGTCTTTCCAATTTTCATTGAACTTAGGGGAAGTAGGTTTCTATTTCAATATTAACAATTCTTCACCTTTCATAAACGATTGTTAATCAGAAGTTTTCCACAATCCGACAACAATTTTGTTGATAACCTGGCCTGGTGTTTCGTATCTTCATGCGAAAATAGACAATCATGCGTAAACTATTCTATATAGGTATTTCAGCATTGCTGCTGACTGCCTGCCAGCAAAAGGAAGTGAAAAATGAGCAAGCTGTTGTTGCTGAAGAGGCGGTCTACGAAAGCTTTGGTGCCACTATATCCGACGATCAGGCCGCACCGGTAGCCGAACTTACAGCGATGGCTGGCGATTCAGCCTACACCAAAGTGAGAGGGACTATTGTTGAGGTGTGCCAGGCAAAAGGATGTTGGATGAAGCTGGATCTTGGCAACAACGAAACCATGAGGGTAACATTCAAAGACTATGGCTTCTTTGTGCCAAAAGACGCCAAAGGCAGGGAGGTAGTAATAGAAGGAGTGGCATTGAAATCGCTGACGCCTGTTGAAGAACTGCAACACTATGCCAAAGATGCCGGAAAGACAGCCGAAGAAATCGCCGCTATCATTGAGCCCGTTCAGGAATTATCCTTCGAGGCCGTTGGGGTATTGATGAGATAAGGGAGAATGGCCCACATCCGTTCGGCATGTGGGCACTCAGGCTTTAAATTTTGTTGTACGACGTTATGATTCCTTTGATCAGCGCCGAACTGAAGCCCTGATGTTCCATTTCATTCAAGCCAGCAATAGTACATCCCTGCGGGGTAGTTACTTTGTCAATCTCATATTCAGGGTGTCGCCCGCCTTCAAGCAATAGGCTCGCCGCTCCTTTTACTGTTTGTGTGGCGATTAGCTGTGCTACTTTGGCACTAAAACCAATTTCGATACCACCCTGCGACGCCGCCCTGATGAACCTGAGCGCATAGGCAATGCCGCAAGCCCCAAGAATAGTAGATGCATTCATTAGCTCTTCCTGAATGTAGATAGCAGAGCCAAGCTGCGAAAAAAGCTTCAGAACTGCCTCCGAGGCGTCTTTGTTGCTTTCGTCTCCGGCCAGGCAGGTCATCGACTCACAAATGGCGATGGCGGTATTGG
Source organism: Imperialibacter sp. (assembly GCF_040222385.1). Classification (GTDB taxonomy): domain Bacteria; phylum Bacteroidota; class Bacteroidia; order Cytophagales; family Cyclobacteriaceae; genus Imperialibacter. The sequence goes on along the minus strand of NZ_JAVKDF010000021.1, from coordinate 153,655 downwards.
GCATGGCCCTGTAAACCAACGCCTGCGCTCCTAAGATAGCCTTCATGTCCTGGATAAGGACACCGGTAACTACCGACACAACGATAGGTCCCTTCTTTTCTACGGCAAACTTTATTTGCTGCAACACCTCTTTGGTTTGCTTGGGCTTGATGGCAAGAATCACCATGTCAGCCGACTCGGTGGCTTGCACATTGTCGGCGCTGATGTTCACGCCCTTCTCAGCCAACTGATCCAGCAACTGGACGTTTCGACGGGTTACAGTAATGTCTTCTGCTTTGGCGTAGTTTTTTTTAATTATCCCTTCGGCAATCGCCATGCCCAGGTTGCCACCACCTATTATCGAAATCTTCATAAAGCGTCTGTTAATTGAATGTTTATCTAAGCGAGCGCAAAGGTTAATGAAAATTTGATCAAGAAGGAAATACGCAGTTCATTTCTGCTAAAAATCCCCCTGTTTTACCTCGAAAGACAGAACTTGATCGGGTAGTTACTTTGGTTTGTGCACAGCGGTTTGATGATGATTTTAGTAGCATAGCAAGCGGTGCCCGGGAATAAAAAAGGAGGTTCCATCACCAGGAACCTCCTTTTGTAAAGTCACTCAGGCTGACTGTTACTTGAAGGCAGCAATACCTGTGATATGATTTCCCAGGATCAACAGGTGAATGTCGTGCGTACCCTCATAAGTCAACACCGACTCCAGGTTCATCATGTGGCGCATCATAGGGTACTCGCCGGTAATGCCCATGCCGCCATGGATTTGCCGGGCTTCTCTGGCAATGTCCAGCGCCGTTGCCACGCTGTTTCTCTTGGCCATCGAAATCTGTGGTGTGGTGGCTTTGCCTTCGTTCATCATTTTGCCGAGCTTCCAGTTAACCAGTTGTGCTTTTGTGATTTCCGTAAGCATTTCAGCCAGTTTTTTCTGAATAAGCTGGAAGCTTCCGATGGGTTTGTCGAACTGAATACGCTCCAATGAGTACCGGCGGGCTGCATCGTAGCAGTCCATTGCTGCGCCAATCGCACCCCAGGCAATGCCATAGCGTGCGCTGTCGAGGCACTTCATGGGAGCGCCCAAACCGCTTTTGCCGGGCAGTAAGTTTTCCTTGGGTACTTTTACGTTATCAAACACCAGCTCACCGGTGCAGCTGGCCCTCAGCGACCATTTGCCGTGAGTTTCTGGCGTGGAAAAGCCTTCCATGCCCCGCTCTACCACCAAACCATGGATACGACCTGCTTCGTTTTTGGCCCACACCACAGCGATGTCGGCTTTAGGGGCATTTGAGATCCACATTTTGGCTCCGTTGAGGAGGTAGTGGTCGCCCATGTCTTTGAAGTTAGTTTTCATGCCTGACGGATTCGAGCCGAAATCAGGTTCCGTCAGACCAAAACAACCGAGCATTTCTCCACTCGCCAGTTTGGGCAAATACTTCATTTTTTGCTCCTCATTGCCATAACTGTAAATGGGATACATCACCAGGGAGCCTTGCACAGAGGCAGTAGAGCGCATGCCCGAGTCACCTCTTTCTATCTCCTGCATGATCAGCCCATACGAAATATAATCCAGCCCACCTCCGCCATACTCAGCAGGAATGGTGGGGCCAAAGGCGCCAACTTCTCCGAATTTCCGAACGATCTCATAAGGAAAATGGTTATTTTCGGCCCAATGTTCGATATAGGGAGTGATTTCTTTCTTAACAAAATCCCTCACTGAACTCCTGATCAGTAGATGCTCCTCAGTTAGCAGGTCATCTATTTCATAAAAGTCGGGAGATTCGAATAGATCTTGTTTTTGATTTTTAATGGCTTGGGTGCCTGGGGTTAATGTATTTACGGACATGCTATTTTTTGGTTAAATCCCTTTAAACGTTCAAATTTACAACTAAAACAATTAATTCCTTTGTTTGATGAGCAATTCGGAAAAAGATCAGAAGATCGTGTCTCAGATTAGAAAATTGGAGGAGAAGTATGAGGCGATGGGGCAAGATTTGTCATCCTATCTCGATGGTCTTTTGCATGCTGATTACCTTACTTACTGGGACTATATTCACCTCGATACCCTGCTGAGTCTGCAAACGCCGAGAACCGGTTTTCCTGACGAAAAGATATTTATCCTTTATCACCAAATCACGGAGCTCTATTTTCAGCTGATAAGAAACGAAATGAAACAGCTGTCGTTCGACGACGCTGACGACATCAACCTTTTTAAGGTGAGGGTTAAAAGAATTCTTCGCTACTGGAAACACCTGGTGGATTCCTTTGAAGTAATGATCGACGGCATGGAGCCTTCGCAGTTTCTGAAGTTCAGAATGGCCCTGCTGCCTGCCAGCGGCTTTCAGTCTGCCCAATACCGACTGATAGAAATCGGGTCAACACCATTGATCAACCTGACAGATAAGTCGTACCGTGAAAGTGCGCACGGAGAACCTTCAGTGGAATTTCTGATCGACAATCTGTATTGGAAACGGGGGGCCACCGAGCTTGCCACCTCCAAAAAGACGCTGACACTGAGGCAGTTTGAGGACAAGTACCACCGTGAGTTTATTCAATTTGGCGAAGAGATAAAACATCGGACGATTTGGGATATATATCGGCAGCGGTACGAAAAGCACGGGGAAGAGGAACTTATTGAACTAATGAGGGCATTAGATCAGGAGGCCAACGTAAAATGGCCGCTTTCGCACTTTAAGTCCGCCACTAGATACCTGCAAAGAGAACCTGACGTAATTGCTGCCACAGGTGGCACCAACTGGCAAAAATACTTGCCACCACGCTTTCAAATGGTTACATTCTTCCCTGGTCTTTGGAGTGAAACCGAATTGCATCGATGGGGGAAGTCCACTGATGTAGTTGCAGCGCCAAGTCAATAACTAAATGATAGCGACTTTCTTCAAACAGGTGTTTTTACTGGTCTTTGGCCTTTTATGTGTCGTTCAGTCGTTGACGGCGCAGGAGGAGAAGTCTGTTTACTATGACCAGGAAAAAAAGTACCTGAAAGAAAAATACCACGTTTCCTATGCCAACCCCAGAGAGCTGCAAGGGCTTTACGAATCCTACTACGTGACTGGCAACAAGCAAATGATGGGCAACTACAGCCGGGGCACAGCCTCAGGGCTGTGGGAGTACTATTATGAGAGCGGTGGGATAAAAATGAAGGGATACCTTGAAAATGGAATCCCCTTCGGGAAATGGGAGTACTTCTACGAAAGTGGCAAAAAGAGCATGCAGGGGAGCCTCTATGGCGAAGTGCGGGGAGGCAACTGGACGTTTTACTTTGAGCATGGAGACATAAAGAGTGAGGGGGCGTTCAAAAATGGAGAACGTCAGGGAATTTGGAACTACTTCTACGAAGATGGAACACTGAAAGCTCAGGCGTTCTATGAAAACGGGACGGGTATCTATAAAGAGTTTTACCCGTCGGGGCAGCTAAAGGCACAGGGCTTGAACAAAGGTGGTAAAAGCGAAGGCAAGTGGGTGTACTATTTTGAAGACGGAAGCAAGCAGGCTGAAGGCATGTTCAGGGAGGGTGAACGGATAGGAGGTTGGAAGTATTTCCACACCAATGGTGAGGTTTCAGCGGAGGGGGCGTTTGAAGCCGGGACGAAGGAAGGCAACTGGAAGTATTACCACGAGGACGGCACAGTCAGTGCCGAAGGCAATCTGGCAGACGGCAAGAAAGATGGCTCGTGGAAGCTGTTTGAAAGAGATGGGCAGACGAAGGGGAGTGTTCTTTACCAGGACGGCTTTGGTACATATACAGAGTACTTTGAAAGCGGTAAAATTAAAGTGAAAGGCGACCTGAAGGATGACGTGAAAGTTGGACAGTGGTACTATTATTTTGAAAGCGGGGTACTGGAGGGGGAATGCTTTTTCACCGACGGTGTAGGTGTTTTTCGGGGCTATTATGAAAATGGCACCCTGAAAATGGAGGGAGAAGTTCGAAATGGTGATAGAGTGGGCGAGTGGAAGCTTTACCATGAGGATGGCAGCCTGGCAGGTCTTTACCGACCTATTTACGAGGATGACAAACCGGTGTTTAGACTTTCGGAAACCGAAAACCTGGTGCCAGACAGGGTGCCTTATAACAAGCCAGAGTATAAATTTAAGAACCGAAACTCCCGGTATTTTACGCCAAGAGTCGGCGAATACAAAGGGTGGATATTTGCCACAAACCCACTGGCACCCCTGCTTGGTGGCTTGCCAGTGTCCGTCGAACACTATTCACAGGAGCGGCTGGGCTACGAATTTCAGTTTATTTATCTGAAGCAACCATTTTTCAAAGGATTCTCCTCGGTGCGGGACAATAAGCTCTTTCTGCAAGGAAGCAGAATTAAGCTGCGCCAAAAGTTCTACGATAGCGATAACCTGTTTGGGATGTTCTACTTTGGCCAGGAGGTGGCATTTACCTCTATTGACCACCGGGCCCATATCATCGATTCGACGGGAGTGAACAACCGCCGCATTACAATAGGCACACAGGAGCAGAAAATTGAATACGGACTATTTATTGGCAACCGGTGGCTGAGTGACCCCGGGGGCAGCGGTTTTACCGTGGACGCCTATATTGGAGCAGGTATCGGCTATAGACTCCTGAGAAAGAATTATCAGGAAACGGCTGAACGAAATAATGTGTTTTCTGATTTAAATCAGAGCAATATTTCATTTCCAATAATTATTGGGGTGAATATTGGGTTCTTAGTTGGCCCCAAAAATGGCCCCGGTTTTTTTGTTAACTAAATGAGTAAAAAGACAGTAATACTAGGCGCTACCACCAATCCTGAGCGGTATGCCTATATCGCAGCTAACAGACTTTTGAAGGCAGGCCACGAAATTGTTCCCGTAGGCATCAAAAAGGGAGAGGTCTTTGGCCATAAAATTTTAGACGTAACATCCTCGCCAATGGTAGATGAGGTAGACACAATTACAATGTACGTCGGCCCTCAGCATCAGAAGAGCCTTTACGACTATATTACCCAACTGCACCCAAAGAGAGTAGTGTTCAACCCAGGCAGTGAGAACCCTGAGCTTGAGGAGCTGCTTCGTAGTGAAGGAGTAGAGGTAGTTGAAGGATGTACACTCGTTATGCTTTCCACCAATCAATACTGAAAAAGGCTGATTTCGGATTTCCGGGATTTCGGTTCATCTAAGGATACGCATAGTTGGGCGAAACCGCCTCGGGCTTAGTCGAGTCTTCAACACCTGCATAATTCGCTGCCGTACTTTTAGGAAGATTTAAGAATTTCTAAGAGTAAGGCTATGAAGAATGTATTAGTTTATTTTGCCATTTTATCAGGAGTATCTACAGCAGCACAGGGTCAGTCAGTAATCAATGCCTATGCTAAAGTCACCAACGTTTCTGGTGCCAACCTTTCACTATCAAACGTAAATGAGACTTTCGCCACTTTCGAAGCAGGTGAGAAGGTTCTTGTTATGCAAATGCAGGACAATGTTATCGGCTCTAATACTGGTAACAATGCAAACTTTGGAAACATATCAACAATAGGTAGCGCCGGGCTTTACGAAGAAGCTACCATACAAAGTGTCACGGAAACTGCTGGTGCCTCGCAAACGATATGGTCAGAAACCTTCGAGGATCAGGCTTTTGGCACTACAACCGACAACGGCATAACGGCCTGGTCTTTGGGCTGCAGTGGAGCGACACCTTGTGGTGTTCCTGCTGGTAGCGGAAGGTCAGCCAATGTTTACGACGGCTCTGGAGCAGGCTACTCAAGACTTATAGTTGGAAACAACGTCTCTAACCCTGTTAAGTGGAGTTCAGAAGTGTTGGATATTTCCAGATACACAAGTGTAAGCATTTCAATGCTTCTCGCTCAGGCTGGATACGATAATGGAAGTGATTATGTAAGAGCATATTATTCTGTAAATGGCTCGGCTGAGCAAATCCTGACAAACGGGAACAGGTCTGGTAATTTTGGCGCAGTAAGCGCTACAGCCTCTGGCGTGTCAGGCTCAACCTTGCAGCTATTTGTGTACATAATGAACAATGCCACCAACGACTTCGGCGGGTTCGATAATGTGCTGGTTACCGGCACTCCCGGAACACCTTCTTCAATCACTCTGACATCGTCGCTAGCCAACACTTACAACACAGGTGCTAATTCTTCAGTACAGATCATCTCATTCCCCGAATATACCAACTACACCACAACTGCTAACCTTACCGCTCTTCCATGGGATGGAAACGTAGGTGGTGTTTTCGCCATTGATGTTAATAATACTCTGACGCTTGCCAATAACATTTCTGTGAATGCTCAGGGTTTCACTGGTGGGCTTCCAAACCCCACAGGCGACGGAACAGGCTGTGATGCAGCTACTTATATTACTAACTCGAATAGCTACGCCAGAAAGGGCGAGAGCATTTATAAAGTAACATCTACTAACTATCGTGCTGCCAGAGGCAAAGTGGCCAATGGCGGCGGCGGTGGCAACTTCCACAATGCTGGCGGTGGTGGTGGCGGTAACTACACCACAGGTGGTGCCGGCGGCCCGGGTTGGGACGGTTCTACAGGTGGGTGCACCCCCACATCCGGTGGCCTTGGAGGGTTAGACCTTAGCTCTTACATCAATGCCTCACGGGTGTTCCTTGGCGGCGGAGGTGGCGGTGGTCAGCAAAACAATGGTGCGTCGCTCACGGGCGGAGCAGGTGGAGGAATCATCATCATCAGGGCGTCAACCATTCAAACCAATGGAGGCTGTGGCGGCTTGTCAATCACGGCAAATGGGGCAAGTAAAGGCCTTACCGGAAACGACGGAGGTGCTGGTGCTGGTGCCGGAGGATCGATCGTCTTCCAGGTAAACAACTGGAGCCTGAGCTGTGCGGTTACCACAGAAGCTAAAGGAGGAAACGGTAGTTCTGTCAACGACGGTAATACCCACGGCGGTGGCGGTGGCGGCGGCAAAGGAGTGATTATTTTCTCAGGAACAGTGCCGGCAACCAATTTTTCTACAAGCAATGCGCAGGGTACTGGTGGTGCCAATGGAACCAACGGAGGTGCTGGAACTGCCGTTGCCGGAGGTACAACTCCTTCGAGTGCAACGGCCGATGCTGATGGTGTTATGGAGTCTTCTTCAGGTGTGTTGCCGGTTGAGCTGCTTAACTGGAACGGAAAGGAAGTTGACCATCAGGTTTTACTTACGTGGACCACTGCCGCTGAGAAGAACAATCATTACTTCACCATCGAAAGGTCTTCTGATGCCAAAAATTGGGAAATCTTTGAAATAGTGGAAGGCGCAGGCACTACTGACCGCAAAATGTATTACGACCTGGTGGACGAAGAGCCAATGCCTTCGACAAACTACTACAGACTTTCGCAAACTGACTATGATGGAACTACTGAAGTGTTCGAAATAGTGTCGGTGAAGCTTGACCTTTTTGCTACGAACTTGCTGCTATACCCCAATCCAAGCAACGGATTGTTCAAAATCAAGCTACCCGACGTATTGCTGGAGGCCGACTATGCCATACAGATGTTTGATGTGAATGGAAGGGCGGTTGAGGCCAACGTAAGCCAGGAGTGGGGAGAAGTGGTTGTGGATGCAACCTCGTTGTCAACGGGATACTATTTTGTGAAAGTGGCCGTCGGGAGCTATGTCCAGAATATCAAAGTAATTATCGATTGATAGGGTAGTTATATCTGAATATCAGTTAGTTATCTTTTTTTATAAAAGCATTACTTGTATGGTAATTGTCAAAAGGGAAAGTTTAGAAGAAAGGTATCTTACCGACGATCGAAGGTCTAAACTGTATGCAAGTTTGCTCTCACTTTCCGTTGCAGGCCGCTCGTTGGATCGCATCGGGTATGGCGGACGACCTCTTAAATTTGGTCTGCGAAATGATAATGTTCAACGAATTTTTCAGGGAGTTAGTCGACACTTTCCATTTCACATCTTATTGATACCTACATTCATTTCACCTAAATAACAGTGCCATGAAGTCAACGCTAATTGTTCTCGCCTTTTTATCTGTAGCACTTCTAAGTGCCGAAGGAAAAGCCACTACTGATGGAACGAAAATAGTTAATAACGAGACTGAGGTTCTCAATCTGGAGGCCATCAATCATGGCGGGTCTCAAGACAACTGGCGGTTGGATTTTGAGGGTGAATTGCTGGATATTATGTTCGAAGTTAGCCCGGATCATTGGCCAATTGCAGACGATGAGACAGAGGCCATTGTGGGTGATAACGTTAGCCAAGGTGCACATGCCTTATTTCCAGAGGCTTCCAAATTGAGCTTACGTGGCTGGACAGCCAATGCCACTAATGATCAGGTGGAGTTTTCCTGGGTTACAACCAGCGAAAACAACAACAAGTACTTCACAATTGAGAAGTCGTCTGATGCTCTTAACTGGTCTGTTTTAGGCATTGTAAAGGCCGCTTGCACAAAATCCAGTGAAACACAATACAAGTTTGAGGATAAAAACCCACTGCCGGCTGCCACTTATTATCGTCTATCGCAGACAAGCAGCGAGGGTGTCACGGAGATGTTTGACGTGCGAAAAGTAGCGTTTGATTTTGCTGACCACAAACCTGCCGTTCACGAAGCCAAAGAACAAAAAGCATTCGAAATAAGGCTGGAAGACGCTTTGTACGATCTGGCATACGCAACAACGGTGCTTGATCACAATGGCGCTCCCGTTGAATTTAGTATGAGGCAGGAATCGAACGGAATCCTTTTTGATGTTTCGTCTCTCGCTCCAGGTCAATACTCAGTGAAATTTGACATTGGCGACTACGACGAGCAATTCGACGTAATGATTGACTGATCGCCGACTGTTACTCAGCTATCCTTTTTTACTGGTTACCGTTCGAGTGCTGAAGCGCACCATCTAGTTGGCCATTGCTTTATAATCAATAAGGATGTCATTGGCCGTCATGTAGTTTTTTAGGAATTCCACCGTGTCCGCTTCTTTACCTGTGAAATCCCTTATGAGCTCATTGTTAAAAAAGAAAACCTTGAGCTTATCGAGTTTTGTTACCTCCCTGGGAAAAACCCTGATGTCGTTGTTAGATACCTTTAGCTCTCTTAGTTTGTTCAGAGTCAGAACAAACAAAGGAAACGCACTGAGATAATTGTTGTTGACGTGGAATATTTCCAGATTATTCAGTTTCCCAAATTCTTCCGGCAGGTAGCTAAGCCGGTTGTGGTGAAGGTACAGGGCTTTTAGATGAGCCAGGTCTGCAATTTCGGCAGGGACAGAATAGAGCTTGTTGTAAGAGGTGTACAGTATTTCCAACTCACTAAAATTGTTGATAGCGGGATCAATCACCTCAAGCTCATTGTGATAAATGTCGATCACCTTGAGCTTTTTCAGGTTGTAGAAACTTGCAGGCAAGTGGCTGATCCGGTTTTTGTACATTGAAAAAGCTTCCAGATTTTCAAATCCGTCGATCCAATCAGGAATATCAAGAATAGCATTATTGTTGAACTGCAGGTTGTTGAGTTCTTTCAGTGCCAGCAGATTTGGTGTGAGGTAGTTGATGTCGTTGTTGTCCAAATTCAATAGCTGCAGGCGCCCGAGGGGGCGCAGGTTCTGTCCGTCTGTCTGAATGCAGTTGTTCTCCAGCTTCAGGGCCCTAAGTGTTCTGATGCGGCCGGTTCTCGATGGGAGCCTCGTTAATTCATTGTTCATCATTACCAGTTCTTCAATTCTCCGAAGCCTGTTTATCTGCTTCGGCACTTCAGTAAGATTGTTTTGATTCAAATAGATCTTACTGATTCGCCAATTCCATCCTGCCGTCAATCCCAGGCTGTCTAGCCGATTGTGCGAGAGGTCCACTACCTCCAGTTGTTTGAGCTTTCGCAATTTACCAGGGAGCTTGGAGATATAGTTGCTTCTCAGGTCAAGAGACTCTAGTTGCTTTAACCGGAAAATAAAAGCCGGTATTTCCCGCAGACTATTGCCTGACAAATCAAGTCTTTTCAGAGAATCGAGCTTAGTACCAGCCAGCTCATCGGGATTAAAAAGCGTGCTGTTTAGACTTAAACTGGTAATATGAGGATAGCTATTCAGGATGATGCCTAAACTATCTGTTCTACAGTGCGATAGGTTGAGAAATTTAATGGTGTCTTTTCGAGTGTTAGCAACAGCGTTTCGCCAATTAAATTCCCCCATTTCAATGGAGAACTTGCTCCTCATTTCGTTGCCCCTTTTTACTTCAGATGACTGTTGAGCCAACAAAAAAACAGGGAAAATAATGATTAAAAACGATAACGCTGCATATTTGCTTTTCATACCTTAAAACTAAGAACTTAGTTAATTATTTCCTACTGTTAAACATGTATAAGAGTGATAATTATACTATTTTTGACGAGCTTAAAACTGAAAGATGAGTGACGAAAAAGGAAGTAGCAAAAGCAACAATTATTCAGCACAAAATATCCAGGTCCTTGAAGGACTAGAGGCCGTAAGAAAGAGGCCAGCCATGTATATAGGTGACGTGGGCATCAGAGGCCTTCACCACATGGTTTGGGAAGTAGTAGACAACTCCATTGACGAAGCGCTGGCAGGCTATTGTGACCTTATCAAGGTAACAATTGAAACTGATAATTCCATTCTTGTCGAAGACAACGGTAGGGGTATTCCCACCGATATCATGGAGAAAGAGCAGAAGTCTGCCCTGGAGGTAGTAATGACTGTACTCCATGCCGGCGGTAAGTTTGACAAAGACACTTACAAGGTATCGGGAGGTCTCCACGGAGTGGGTGTTTCTTGTGTGAATGCGTTATCGACGCAATTGATTGCCACTGTTCATAGAAATGGTAAGATTTATCAGCAGGAGTTCGCTAAGGGTATACCCCAAACCAAGGTAAGCGAAATTGGTGAAACCGATCACCGTGGCACAACGATACATTTCAAGCCTGACGGAAGTATTTTCACATCGCTGGAATATAACTACGAAACAGTGGCTAGCCGATTGAGGGAGCTGTCTTACCTCAACGCCGGTATACACATCACGTTGACAGACAAGCGGAACCTCGACGACAATGGTCTTCCCACCACTGACGATTTTCATTCGGAAGGAGGGCTTGCCGAATTTGTTGAATACCTTGATTCCACCCGGGAGAAGCTCATTCCAGCACCCATCTATATCGATGGAGAAAAGGGAGATATCCCTGTTCAGGTGGCAATGAACTATAATACCTCTTATTCTGAGAATGTGGTGTCGTACGTGAACAACATCAATACCATTGAAGGAGGTACCCATGTGGCCGGCTTCAGAAGGGCGCTGACACGTACATTGAAGGCTTATGCCGACAAGTCAGGGCTTCTTGACAAGGTGAAGATGGAAATTGCCGGTGATGACTTCAGAGAAGGACTTACGGCCGTTATTTCGGTGAAAGTGGCTGAGCCTCAGTTTGAAGGACAAACCAAGACTAAACTTGGCAACTCCGACGTAATGGGCGCTGTTGATACCACTGTTTCGGAGATGCTTCAATATTACCTCGAAGAGCATCCGAAGGAAGCGAAAATGATCGTTTCTAAGGTGATTCTTGCTGCTCAGGCACGTCACGCAGCTCGCAAGGCCCGTGAAATGGTGCAGCGCAAGAATGTCTTGTCAGGAACAGGCCTTCCTGGCAAGCTGGCCGACTGCTCGGACAAAGATCCCGCAGCATGTGAATTGTATCTAGTGGAAGGTGACTCTGCCGGTGGTTCGGCCAAGCAAGGCAGAGACAGGAAATTTCAGGCCATTTTGCCTTTAAGAGGTAAGATTCTAAACGTTGAAAAAGCACAAGAGCATAGGATATACGACAACGAGGAGATCAAAAATATGATCACAGCGCTTGGCGTGAGCTTTGGCACTGAGGACGATGAGAAAGGCCTCAACATGGAGAAGCTTCGCTATCACAAGGTGATCATTATGACGGATGCGGACATTGACGGAAGTCATATACGCACGCTGATCCTGACATTCTTCTTCCGTTACATGAGAGCCTTGATTGAAAAGGGCTACCTCTACATCGCACTACCGCCTTTGTACCTTTTGAAAAAGGGCAAGGAAGAGCGTTATGCCTGGTCGGAAGACGACAGGATAAGAACAGCCAAGGAAATGGCAGGTGATGGCAAAGAAGATTCTATTGGCTTGCAGCGTTACAAAGGTCTCGGTGAAATGAACCCTGAGCAGCTATGGTCTACTACGATGAATCCTGAGTTCAGGAGCTTGAAACAGGTGACCATAGAGTCGGCTGCGGAGGCCGATCACCTTTTCAGTATGCTTATGGGCGATGAAGTGGCTCCAAGGCGTGAATTCATTGAAAAGAATGCCAAGTATGCTAAGGTAGATGTTTAAATAATCGAATCGGAAAAGCTAATTTAGGGTTCGACATTGTCGAACCCTTTTTTGTTTACAAATATATACTTACATGAGCGACCTGATCCTTAAAGACCGCTATTCAACGCAAATAGACAATAGTCAATACATTAGCCGGGATTTGAGCTGGCTGAAGTTTAATCATCGGGTGCTTGATCAGGCCAAAAAGGAAGGCAGACCCTTGCTCGACAGACTGAAGTTTCTTGCCATTACGGCTTCCAATGCTGATGAATTTTTCATGATCAGAATGGGGTCGCTCTATAACTACCTTGACTATGGCAAGGAAAGGGTGGACCTCTCTGGGCTAAAGGCAATTCCGTTCAAACGCAGGCTTCTGAGCGAGTTCAAGATATTTACCAAAGAGCAGACCGACTATTTTGTTGAGCACCTTTTACCAGAGCTCCCAAAGAATGGGATAAAGATTACCCAGGTAGAAAGCCTACAGAAAAAGGAGCAGGAAAGAGTGAGAAACTACTTTCAAAAAGTGGTACACCCCATGCTCACTCCAATGGTATTTGACTCCTTTCACACGTTTCCTATCCTGGTCAACAACGTACTTATTTTCGGCGTGGTGACCAGAAGCAGGGAAGAGCATGAAGAGAAAAGAAAGATGTCTTTCATTCAGATCCCCACCAACCTACCCAGGTTTTATGAGATCGAGCGAAACGACACTTTTTATTTCGTGCCGATAGAAGACATTGTTAGAACATATATCGACTCATTTTTCAAGAACGTCGAAATAATTTCTGAGACTTTGTTCCGGGTTACGAGGAATGGTGATTTTACTTTGGAAGAGTCGGAAGACCTGGAGGCCAACTTTATCGACGAGCTAAAGAGTAAGCTGAAAACAAGGAAAACAGGAAGGGTCGTTAGGATTGAGGTGGAGGATAAGTACGATAAGTGGCTCATAAAGCAGCTCAAGCTGAGGTGGGAACTGGACGAAGAAAACGTCATCACCGTGCACAAACCTGGTTTGATGGATTACACAGGCCTCTGGCAGATTGTTAAGCATTCAGAGTTCTCCCATCTTTGCACGCCTATTCCTGCTCCGGTTCAGCCGGTCAGTATTAGTCAGGATGCTGACGAAAACATCTTTAAGATACTGAAGCGCAGGGATATCATGCTTCATCACCCATACAACTCGTTTGAGCCGCTGATGAACCTGCTTGAAAAGGCAGCAGAGGATCCCCATGTTTTGTCAATCAAGCTTACCATTTACCGGCTAGCAAAGAATAGCCGGATTATTGAAGCGCTACTGAATGCGGCAGAAAATGGCAAGCACGTGTCGGTGCTTTTTGAGGTGAAGGCCCGATTTGACGAAGAGAACAACATGCGGGAGGCCAAGCGGCTGCAAAAGGCTGGGTGCTTTGTCATCTACGGCGTTGGGTTACTCAAGACCCATACAAAGCTGATGCTGATCGTGCGCAAGGAGGGCGAGAAGGTTACCCGCTATGTTCACCTCGCCAGCGGCAACTACAATGAAGCCACTGCAAGACTATATACTGACGTAGGTATCCTAAGCACCAACGAGGTGTACGCCAGCGATGTGTCGGAGTTCTTTAACGCCATCACAGGGCATTCTTATCCTGAGAAATACGAGAACCTGATCACAGCACCCAGGGAAATGAGAAACTCATTGATTGAGCTCATTCTCAATGAGGCGAAGAATGCCACCTCAGGGTTACCCAGTGGCATAGTCATCAAAATCAATTCGTTGCAAGACATCGATGTCATCAATGCGCTTTACCAGGCTTCGCAGGCTGGTGTTCAGATTAAGCTTACAGTGAGAGGTATTTGTTGTCTTCGCCCTGGCAGAGCCGGGCTAAGCGAGAATATCACAGTAGGCTCGATTGTGGGTGAGTACCTGGAGCATTCACGTATCTTCTACTTCCATAACAATGGGGAGCCAAAAGTGTACGCCGGAAGCGCCGACATCATGGTAAGGAGTTTTGATCGCCGGTTGGAATCACTCTTTCTGATAAACGATCCGTTCCTTAAGAAGCAGGCAATCAATATTTTGAAATTCAACCAGAAGGATAACTACAACAAATATGTGATGCAGGAAGATGGCAGCTATGAAGCGGTGCAGCCCGGAGAAAATGAACCGATCTTCAACATCCACAAAGAGTTTTACCGGGTAACGAGGGACATGATTGAGAATGCCAGCCTTTTTTAGATCAGGTTTTCTTTTCTACGTTAAGTTCAAGGTAGCCGGTGGTAGCATCGGGGAGTCGCTTAAAAACGACTCCTTCAAACACTGCCAGAACGATTTCGGCGGTTGTAAAAATCTCGCACCCGTCCATCAGGTGGCCGCCGGTGGTTTTCCCATCACTATCCGACAAGGAGATGTGCAAATGAATGCCATGCCGGGAGAGCGTGCCCGTCAGCGATACTATTTCGTATTTGCCTTCGGTAATTGTGGCTGCATTGCTATTGGCATACCGTATCGCTGCTTTTTTAAGGCTTCCAACACAGGTAATGATTGCGGCAGCATCAATGGCATGTGTCTGAGCCCATTCCGCTAGTGTTTCTTTGAGCATTTCGCCTGGCACCAGCCTTAACGTGTGATAGGAAGCCGACTTAGCCTTCATATGGTATTGTCTTGAATGGTGGTTTGAAGGTGCTCGTTGTATGTTCTCAGTCGAACGAGTAGTCTTTCCTTCGACCCATCTTTGTCCAGCTCTATCTTTTGACCATCGTCAAACTTGATGTACGCCTGGCAGCTCTGCGATTGGAAATCAAATTTTGCTCCGCTTCGGCTCACCATCCTTTCTGACTCCACTATTTTGTTGATGAAAATCTTCTCGATGCCAGCATAGTCTTTCCAGGTGCCTCTTTGAAACCAAAGCAAAGACACAAATTCTTTGTATTGCTTTTGAGATATGTTAAGAGACAGTCCATATCTGGCAGTAAGCATAAGTGCGCCTAAAAAGATCGAAGCGGAAGAAACCAGAAAGCCGAACAGGTTGATGTGCTGAGTGAAGAACATGATGGCAAATATTAAAGCAAGGATACCAAAGAACCTGAATTGCTTTGGCAGCACATATTCGTGCATGATATTGAGAGGCTCCATGGCGCTAAGTTTTTTGGATAGATGAAGTTACAATTCAGCGTGATAACAAAAAAAAGCCACCTCGTTGGAAGTGGCTTTTGTAAATTCGGTTTTGACTTTGTTAGTGTGCGGCCTCAACGGCAGGCTTCTTGCCTTTCTGCCAGAAGAAGAAGATGGTGAATGCCACTATCAGGATGCCTGGGAAGAATAACATGGTAGTCAACGTCTCTTGTCCTGCAGCTAATTCCAGTGCATCTCCGGTAAGTCCCTGCGACAGCGCTTCAGCTCTGGCATCGTCAATCCATCCGCCAATAATTGGCTGCCAGATAGAAGTAGAAAACATACCTACACCACCGACGATAGACATACCGAGAGCACCACTAAGGGGAGCTCTTTGCGCAACGGCTCCAACCATAACTGGCCAGAAGTAGCAAACGCCAATGGCAAATATAACGGCTGCAGCGTAGGCCATAGGGCCGGTAACGGTACTGAATAGATAGATTCCAATGAAAGTAAAAATAGCTCCTCCGAGTAAAACACCGGTTTGGCCGAGAGCTTTTACAACCGGGCCAGCGAAGAATCGGCCTACTGCCATTACACCTGTTGTTAACGCCAATAGTACCATTCCGCTAACACCACTGCTATTGAGTACAATGTTTACCCACTGCTGAGGGCCAAATTCTGAAATGGCTGTAAAGGCCATGAATACAAAGAGGAAAATGTAAACTGGTGAGATCATCGCCTTGAAGTTTTCAGCCAATGAAGACTGACCTTCTATCTTAGGTTTAGGGAATGTTTGTCCCCAGAACAAATAGGCATACACAAGGGTAGGGATGATAAGCACCCAAATTTGAGACTGCCAGGTCATGCCGGCGTCGGTCATGAACTTTGAAATAAGGCTACCAATAACAATACCCCCAGGGAACCACATATGGAACCTGTTAAGCATTTTATTCATGGTTGTACCCGAATAAGAGTCAGCAATCATCGGGTTACACGCTGCTTCAGTACAGCCGTTACCAAAGCCAATGAAAAGTGTCGAGATGATCAGGGTCCAGTAACCACCTGCATAGATGGTGAGCAGAATACCTATGGCATGTGACAAGAGGGCCACCTGCATGATAACTTTAGGGCCTACTGAGTAGTAAACCAGCCCACCAATGATCATGGAGATGGGAAAGCCCAAAAACCACATTGAATTGATGAAGCCGAGTTGTTCGGCAGTCAGGTTGAATTCCTGGCCCAGCTGGGGTAAAATTCCCGCCCGAATCGAAAAGGTGAAGGCAGTGGTGATCAGCGCAAAGCAACTGCCATAAAATAGCCTGTTCTTGTTATCTGTTTCAGACATGTGTAGTGTAGTTTAAGTGGTTCATAGAATTCCCTGAAATTATCATTATTTAAATTTTTTTAATATCCCTTTCACGTAAAAATACTTTTTACTAAATTTATTGTCATAAAAGCTAAATATTATGGAGTTAAGGGCTTTAAGCGACAATAATGTTAGTATGAGTAGTGTCTCTTCTTATGATTCGAGCCATTTCGATGACCAATATAAGATAAAGATCACTTCGAAGAAGCTTCACTCGGGAAGATGCCAGGTAAAATTTTATGCCAGTATTGCTGATCGCAAACAACTGTATGGCTATGTGCTGGTGAATGCTGACGAAACACTTAAAAAAGTGATCGAGAGAATCCGTATGCGACTGGATCGGATGAACACCAGTGATTCATTTCACCACATTAATTTGTACAGCATCGGCAAAAAGGATGCTGACGACCTTAACTTTATTATTTTTGACGCCTGATAACGCTATTGACATGGTTAATATAAACGAGAACATACGTTTTTTGAGAAAGCAGAAAGGGCTGACACAAGAACAATTTGCTGAGAAAGTAGGAATCAAGCGGTCTGTGGTAGGAGCGTACGAGGAGGGAAGGGCCTCACCGCCGCTTGAAACACTGCTTAAAATGGCTGAGCTTTTTCAAATCACTGCAGATGATTTTATCAGTAAAAACCTGAGCAAAGGAGAGGTGGCATCGCCAATTGGGACTGGTGGAAACTCACCCCAGTTCAAGGTGTTGTCCATTACTGTCGACAAAGATGACAATGAGAACATAGAATTAGTGCCACAAAAAGCCTCTGCCGGCTATCTGAATGGTTTTGCTGATCCGGAATATATCGAGGAGCTACCACGCTTTCAGTTGCCTGTGTTGCCAAAAAATGCCACTTACAGGGCATTTGAGATTAGCGGTGATTCAATGTTGCCCCTTGAAAGCGGCACGATTATCATAGGGCAATACCTGGAGAGTTCGGATCACATAAAGAATGGGAAAACCTATGTGCTTGTAACTAGCAAAGAGGGCGTTGTATACAAAAGGGTATTTAATTACCTGAAGGACAACGGCAAGCTATACCTGGTGTCCGACAATGCCGTTTACACACCTTATGAAATTCAGGGAAGTGATGTGCTGGAGATTTGGGAGGCGAAGGCTTTTATTAGCTTCAAGTTTCCTGATGACGGAAAGTCATCAGAGCTGAGCCTGGAAAAGCTTACCCAAATAGTATTGGAGTTACAACAAGAGGTTGTTAAGCTGAAGGACCGCTAATAAGGTCTTCAAATGAGGCTTCCAGCTTGCTGAGCCATTCTTTCTTTTTGCTGATATGGAGGTTGGTCTTTGACAGGTTAAACCATTGACCACCCCCAATATTCAGGAAGGTATCTCCCTTGGTATTATAGTTTGGTTGCACGTCCTCTGGATAGTATTCGGCGATGTAAATTTGCTTTAAAACCTTTCCAAGCTTTTCCCAGGGGATTTTTTTATTGACAACCAATCCACCAAGCCGCTCTTCAATGAAGGCTTCTCTTTTTTCAAACGAACCTTTCAATGAAAGCTTTCTTTCGCCCTTCACAAAGTCCATCTCAAGTGGCTTTTCAACCTTAGCAGTTTCAATACAGGCTTGCTGCAACTCCTGAAGCCAATACTCCCAGCTGCCTGTGTTGGCGGGGTATTTTGCCTCATCTCCCGCAAGGGTCACTTTTATTTTGCACCGGCTCAACTTGTCAGCCTTGCCACTCCAGGTAGTTTTTTTGATTAGGTCTTCCAACGACTCGTTCCACACACCAGGAAGTGAGCCCGACCAGTTGATGTCATCATCTCCGGTGAATCCTTCGTTTAGTATTTCATCTTCCTCAAGCGCTTCTCTGTCTGTATATGTGAGGCTAAAAGAAATAGCTACACTGTCGGAGGGTGCTAGCTCTGCATGAATATGAAAAGAATATGGAGCAGGAATGTTCTGTGTGAAATAGTCAATGGAGATCGTGTTGGTCATGTAGTTGCGCTTCAAAGGACAAATTTAAGATAAAACTGATTCAACTGTTTTCAATTTATCGACTTTGCCCGACGAAGTTTTTATAAAGTGCTCCAAAAAGTAAATGTGCTTTGGGGCATGATAGGGCGGGAGGGCAGCCCTTAGGCTTTCAATTAAGCCACTGACTTCTATGCTTTGAGCTGATTCAACACAGAGAATCAACCTTTGTCCCAATTTTTCGTCTGGCATTCCGGAAGTGAAGAACTGTGCACCAGGAAACATGGTTTCGAGTTCGGGGGCGATGAGTTTGTCCACTTCTTCAGGGAATATTTTAACGCCCCCTGAATTCACGACGTTGTCGTAGCGGCCTTTCCAAATGAAGGTGGTAGCGCTTGTTAGCTCCACAATGTCGTTGGTGGTCACGGGTTGGTTGCCCGTCACCTCCCCGTTAACTACAAGGCATTCACGCTCGTCGGTTGATATTTCAATGCCGGGCAGCAGTGTAAACTCATCTGGGGCGTCTTCATGATTTAGTTTCCTCAAAGCTACGTGCGAGATAGTCTCTGTCATGCCATAAGTATGGTACACTGGCGGAGCAATCGATTTTAATTTGGGTAGATAGCTTAGCTGAACAGGCGCTCCCCCAATGAGGATGGCACTGGCTTTGTCCAGCATTTCTGGACTGTTGTCGAGTGAACTGTACAATTGAAGGGGAACCAACGACATTAAACCCAAAGAAGGCAGCGCCTCAAGGTGATTCATTAATAGTATTGTTGGGCTAATGATCTGCAAGGGCAGGTCATGGATAAGAGCTCGCACCAGTTGCATTTTTCCTCCAATATATCGGGCATCTATGCAAACCGTGACCGGTGTTCCCGGTGCAATCTTCAGAAAATTTATAGTTGCCTTAGCGCTGGCAATCATCTGGTTTCTGGTCACTTGAATTTCTTTTGGAATGCCAGTGGATCCAGATGTGTGGAGGGTGAAACTATTTGCGCCTGACAGCCATTGTTTGATGAATAGGAGAATTCCCTGTTCGTAGTTGTCGAATGTACTCAGGTTGTTAGCTGACGTCAAATCAATATTTTTGTCGTTTAACCAGATGGTGCTATTGTAGGTCAATCAGTGGACAGTATTTAATGTTAATGATCAAATGAGCGCAAATAATAGATTTGTTGGACTGAATTTATATTTTTGATTTTCCATCAAATATAAGTTGATAACAATACTAGAACTTGGCAGAGTCTGATTTTTTACTGGTTGAGCGATTACGCAATAAGGAAGAAGGGGCATTTGAGATTGTTTTCAACTCGTTCTACTCGATTCTTTGCAGCTATGCTAACAAATACCTGAATGACCCGGAGTCGGCAGAGGAAATTGTGCAGGATGTATTTGTTAAGTTTTGGGAGAAGTGTGAGTCACTGGCGCCCGACTCATCAGTTAAATCTTACTTGTTCAGGTCAGTACACAACACTTGCCTTAATCACCTGAAGCATTTGAAGGTAAGGGATGCCTACAAGCAATATGTTGTCAACTACCTCGAAAAAGAATCAACCTACGCCTATGGGATTCACGAAGAGCCGGATTTGGAACAGAAAATTGAGGTGGCAATAAGCTCGCTGCCCCCACAATGTCAGCGAATTTTTAGAATGAGCAGGTTTGACGGGCTGAAATACCAGGAAATAGCTGACCATATTGGTATTTCCGTGAAGACCGTTGAAGTGCAGATGGGTAAGGCACTTAGACTGCTGCGTGAAAAGCTGAAAGATTTTTTGAAAGACAATTGACAGTTGTTTTTTTGAATTAGCCCGCCAAATTTCAGAACTTAGGAAGCTATTGATACATAGCTTGATCCACTGCTAATGAACCGCATGCACATATGAAATCGCATAGATTTCATTTTTTGTTTTCAATACTGCTGTTAGGCTATTGCTGTACTGTGAGTGCGCAAAGTCAGAAGTCTGTGTTGGACAGGGTAATTGACGTTCAGGTTTGGGAGGTAAATCTGGACTCTGCAATTATCAGGGTGTCGGAGGTTTCTGGTATTTTTTTCTCTTACAACGCTGATATCGTACCCATCAAACAGAAATTCACATTAGCTGAGTCCAATAAGTCAGTCAAGTATGTGCTGAGCAAGCTTCTTACCGGCACTGGCCTGGAATATAAGCTCATCGGCGATCAGGTCATTATATTCAAGCCTCAGGTGACTGTTGAGGAGGCCAAGTTTAAGGAGCATGTGATGCTTTTTGGTACGGTAACCGACGACGCCACCGGCGTTCCTATTGAAGGGGTGAATGTTTTTGTTGCAAAGTCAATGTTGGGAGACGGCACTGATCAGAATGGCTTTTTTAGTATTGACCATCTGCCTTTGGGTACCTATGAGGTCACTTTTTCACATGTGGCCTATCAACTGGGAGTAAAGAAAATCAACATTCAGGACACTACCGACATTGCGCTGCGGATAGCTTTGATTTCGAAGCTGGGTCAACTTGAAAGTATTGAGGTTATCTCCACCAGAGACAAAAGCTGGGAGAGGCACTTGCGAGCTTTTCAAACAGCCTTTCTAGGCTCTACACCTAATGCTTCCCGCTGTGTGATAACAAACGACCATGTGCTGGACTTTCAATACTACGGAAACGACGACCTGCTCATAGGCTACGCCAGTGAGCCATTGATCATAGAGAACTGGGCCCTGGGTTATAGGATTTACTATGTGCTGGAGTTGTTTGAGCAACGGGGAGGAACGACGAGGTATGTAGGAAAATCCAGGTTTGAAGAGCTGACCCCTTCCGACGAGGGAGAGCTAAAGCGGTGGAACAAGAACCGTTTGCGAGCCTACCGTGGTTCGCTAGAACACTTTATCCGATCCCTAACGGCTAACAGGTTGCGAAAAGAAGGGTTTCTTGTTTATAAAGTATACGATTTGCCGACTTCCGGTCCTGTGCCATTTTACGAGGTTACTATCAATAGCATACTGAAAAATGGATCACATTCATATGAGAAAAAGTTGTCGTTCAAGGACTACCTCCAGGTAATGTACCTTCGGGAAACAGAGCCAATGTCGTACCTTGAGGAAAAGCAGAAGCTTCTTAGTAATAACCTGGCCTCACCGGCAGGACTTAATTACAGGATGGCTGGAGAGTCAGGAGGGAGCAGGCAGGTGTCCTACTTGCAGTTGAACATTCCAACGGTGTCGGTAGATAGACGAGGATTTATTTACGACCCATTGGCCGTTACAACTTTGGGGTACTGGTCATGGGAAAGGTTGGCGGAAAGTCTGCCGATTGAATATGAGCCCGAAACCCGACCTCGCAAATAAGTTTTCTGTGTATCTTTGCACCTTTGTTGTATTATTGAATAAGGGTCGGGTAAGCAGATAGTGTTACAAGACTAGATATTTCTAATAGGTCGAAAATGATAGAATTGTTGGCTAAATACCTCTCAGGTAATGCCAGTTTAGAAGAGCAGCAGCAAGTTGAAGAATGGAGAAACGAAAATCAAGAGGAGTTTCTTTCGTTCTCAGAAGCATGGTCTGCTACCGATGTAAAGTCCTTTGATGTTGAGAAGGCAAGGGGCTCCGTTATGGGGAGAATTTCCACCCAAAAGAATTTTGCTCAGGTAAGAGAGCCAGCTAGCGGCTTCTCCGGGAAGATATGGGCTGTAGCAGCATCTATTGTTGTGCTGCTGGGTATAGGATACTTTCTTTTTGTGGGTAGCGGTGCTAACACCAGTGACGAAATAACCGTTGACGGATGGGTGGTAGTAGAAACCGATGCTGGTGAGTCTAAGGATGTTAAGCTGTCTGATGGGTCTGTGGTTGCTATGAGCGAGATGTCATTGCTTAGTTACCCCACTCAATTTGCAGATGAAAGAAGAGTGGTATTCAATGGGAAAGCATTTTTTGACATAACGCCTGATCCTGACCATGCTTTCAAAGTGGAAACTGTAGAGGCGCTGGTAACTGTTGTAGGTACATCTTTTCAGGTGAAAACCGAAAGAGAAGCGAAGTATTCGGAGGTGATTGTTGAAACGGGCGTAGTGAGCCTGACTAAGAAACCACAGCCTAATGTAGCCGAGAGGCCGGTAAAGGTCGAACTGTTTCCGGGCGAAACAGGTGTGGTTAGAAGGGAAGGTCAGGGCGTGTCGAAGTCGAAGAACATGAACCAAAACTACCTGGCATGGAAGACCAATAAGATGGTGTTTAAGCAGACAAGCATGAAGGAGGTAGTGAGTACGCTCAACGAAGTTTACAAAGCTGATATCAGGCTGGCAAATAAGGATATTGGTGATTGCCGATTGACTGCTACTTTTGATGGTAAACCAATCAACGAGGTGATGGAAGTAATCAGCCAGACGTTTTCTTTTGAAGTGACTGGTTCTAAAAGCAAATATGAAATAGACGGAAAAGCCTGTAGATAGGCTTTGTTCAGTTGAGAATAAAAAAGGGTGCGTTCGCACCCTTTTTTCGTTTAGGGAAATTTTGGAAATTTCTTGAAGTCAGGTGCTCTCTTTTCGAGAAAGGCATTTTTTCCTTCCTGGGCTTCCTCAGTAAAATAATAGAGCAAAGTTGCATTGCCTGCCAGTTCCTGAATACCAGCCTGCCCATCCAGTTCAGCGTTGAGACCCATTTTGATCATTCTCAAAGCCATAGGACTGCGCTGCATCATGATCCTGCACCATTCCACTGTAGTCTCCTCCAGCTGATCCAGCGGCACAACTTTGTTGACCATGCCCATGTCTTCAGCTTCTTTGGCGCTGTATTGCTGACAAAGAAACCAGATTTCACGGGCCTTCTTTTGCCCTACATGGCGAGCCAGGTAGCTCGAACCAAAGCCAGCATCGAAACTTCCCACTTTGGGGCCTGTTTGCCCGAAAATGGCGTTTTCTGAAGCAATCGTCAAGTCGCACACCACGTGAAGCACATGGCCACCACCAATGGCGAAGCCATTGACCATAGCTACCACAGGCTTGGGCAGTGACCGTATTTTCTTTTGCAGGTCAAGCACATTCAGTCGGGGGACCCCATCCTTGCCCACATATCCGCCAATGCCTTTGACATTTTGATCGCCACCGCTACAAAATGCCTTGTCGCCTTCTCCGGTTAGCACAACCACGTAAACGTCCGGGTCTTCCCGGCAGTAGTCCATCGCCTCCGACATTTCATTGACAGTCTGAGGTCTGAATGCGTTGCGCACCTCTGGGCGATTGATGGTTATTTTGGCTATTCCTTCCAGGAATTCGAAGCGAATGTCTTCGTACTCCTTTATTGTTTGCCATTCAAATTTTGATGCCATATCAGGTGTTTATATGAGATTTGAAATGATTAAAGAACAACTGATTATTTGTCTTGTCTGTTTCTACTTCAAAGATAGCCCGATTTTCATCTTCCATAAATGAGATCAGCTGGCTATTGAAATCTTGCTCGCCGACGCTTTTGAAGTAGCTAAAACCAAATTCCTCTGCCATTCTTACGGCAGTTCTCGATTGTTGCGTTTCAAAAAGTTCTTCAAGCTCTGGCTGCTGGGCCGGGCCGGGGATAAGCCGGAAAATTCCGCCCCCATGGTTGTTAAGCAACAAGATCTTGAAATTGGTCGGCAGGTAATTGTGCCAAAAGGCATTGATATCGTAGAAGAAAGACACATCCCCGGTAATTAGATAATTGGGGACGGCAGAGGTAAGGGTAATGCCAACAGCCGTGCTGGAGCTGCCGTCTATGCCGCTGGTCCCTCTGTTTGCATGCACCGAAATGTTGTTTTGCTGTGAGCTGAGGCCTACAAAATTGGCATATCTCACGGCCATGCTATTGGCAAGGTGCAATTTAGCTTCTCCCGAAATGCTTTTGATGAACCTATATACCGCTTGAAATTCGTTGAAAGGTTGGTTAGCAAAAATGCTGTTGAAATTCTCCTTTACTTTCTCGTCAAAGCTTCGCCAGCTTTCTATGAACTCAGGAGATTTTGGCGCAATGTCCGAATCAACAAGATATTTGAAGAAGTTAGGCGGACTCATTCTGACAATTCTTGTCAATGATTGCATCGGATCTGGAATGTCGCCAGCCTGGGCAATATGCCAGTGGGAGCTGGCCCGGTGCTGCCTGAGAAACAGTTTGAGGTTCTTGCTGATCACCGACTGCCCTAAAGTGATCAGAAGGTCAGGCTTTAAACTAGCAGGGGCTTTTGGTAAAAAGGCATCCGAATGCCTGATAGTACCCGCAAAGCCATGCAGGTTGGCAATGATGTCGGCCACGACAGGAATATTGAGCTTAAGCGATATAATCGAAAGAGCGTCGATAAGCGACTTGTCGGGCTTGTGCTGCCCAACGACAATAACAATTTTCGCATACTGACTCAGTTCTTCTGAGAGCCGCAAAAGTGTGTTTTTGCCTGGAGAGCTTTCAAACGCCGGTTCGTCGATGAGCTTAATCGCCTTATCAAAGACCAGTTTTTCACCTTTTTCCGGGTAGAAAGGCTCCCTCAAAGGTACATTAATATGCACCGGGCCATTCCCGAGCGACCTGGAACAGTTGATGGCCTCGTTCACCAACCGATGTGAGAACCATAAGGCATCCTTATGTTCGAAACTGTCGGGAAAGCTGAAAGACTTTTTTATATGAGGCTCAAATATTGCCTTCTGATTGATTGTTTGGCCATCCCATTGTTCAAGCCATTCTGGTGGCCGGTCGGCTGTTAATACCAGCATGGGGACGTTTCGGTAGTAAGCCTCAGTGACTGCCGGGGCATAATTGAGAACGGCAGTACCTGATGTGCAAATAAGTATTGTCGGAGTTTCTGTCCGCTCAGCCATGCCCAATGCAATAAAGGCTGCTGCCCTTTCATCGGGAATTGTGTAGATGTTGAAGTCACCGTGCCTATTGAAGGCCAGTGTAAGTGGTGCACAACGAGATCCCGGCGAAAGTACCACATTGCGTAGTCCTTTCAGGTAACAAATACTGGCTATATCGTTGATTGCTTTGATTACCATTTTTGCTGGCTAGAACAGGCACATCAGCGTTTGGAGTTTCAGTTCGGTTTCTTCAAATTCTTTCTCTGCTATCGAATCTTCGGTAACTCCAGCTCCCGCAAATAACCTGGCCCTATCTGAAAGTAGTTTCATGGATCGCAAGTTAACATAAAGCTGGGTGCTGCCTTGCATATTTACGGGACCCAGATAGCCCGTGTAAAATTCCCTGTCGAAGCCTTCAAACTCCTTAAGGAATTGCAACGATGGCTCCAGTGGCATGCCACAAACTGCCGAGGTGGGGTGGAGTAAATCCAGCATCACGCTACCTAACTGCGGGAAATTGACGGCCGCCATATCCACGTAGAACTCTGTTTTCAGGTGGGCCAGATTACCTGCCTTCACAGACTTGGGGCCCTTTTCTTCATACTCCCTTAATCGTATTTTTTTAAAGCAGTTGATAATGTATCGGCAAACCAAGGCTTGTTCTTCAATTTCCTTTTGGGTCCAGGCTACCTGGGAAAGATCGCCTGACTCGGGAATTTTTTGAGTGCCGGCTAAAGCCACACTCTTGAACCACCTGCCATCTACTATGCTGAGCAAAAGCTCCGGAGTCGCTCCCATCCATATGCCAACACCGGGAATGCCGAAAATATAGACGAAGGCGTTGGGGTATAGCTGGTGAAGCCTTTCAAAGGCGGATATAAAGTCCCAGCCTGTAGGGTAGTAAACCTCGGAAAATCGAGAAGGAACCACTTTATGAAATACTTCCGCTTTTATGTTTTCCTTTGCTTTGTTTACAATGTCTATAAACTGGGCTTTTTCACTATTGGCGGTGTTGCCCGTGGTTGGGAAGTACGATTCGAGTGATGCTGGGCCTAGCGGTTGAGATGAATCCTTGATAAATGAGTCTGTGTACTCATTAATTACACCAACAGCCGGGTTTGCCTGGAAACAGGAATTATTGTCGGTGGGGATAAGTACTAGGTCTGCATTGATTTTGATATTTTTTTTTCTCCCCTCGTTCAGAAAGGGGCTTACAACAAAGCCAGGGCTTGCTTCTTCTAAATCTCCTTTGTCGGTTGATGGTTGTTCGCCCAGGTCAACGATACCCAGGAGTTGGGACTGGCCTTGTTTTTTCCAAAAAGCGAACGATTTCTTTCCATTAATGGCTCCCGAAATGATCTCCTTGATGTGAAGCTCTCTGATCTCTGTTTCCGTACTGCTCTTCTCCTTCAAAAAAGTGGTCGTTTATGAATGGTGTCGAAATTTAGCACTGAATGAATTACCCGCAAAACAGCCTGTTGAATTAAAATGTTTATAGGAGGACATATTTATTCTTTACTCGTAGTTTTGTGGCTCATTTGACAACTAGAGCGTGAAGCAGTTATACATCGTTAGGCATGGGGAAACCCAGTTTAACAGGGAAAAGAAGGTACAGGGGCGAGGAGTGAATGCCCCGCTGAACCAAACAGGACAGGAGCAAGCCAGGGCGTTTTTCAATCATTACAAAGATGAAAAGTTCAATAAGGTATACGTGTCTTCGTTGATTCGTACCTATCAGTCAGTGGAATCATTTATTAATCAGGGTATACCCCACGAGAAACTTGAAGGACTGGATGAGATTAGCTGGGGGAATAAAGAGGGACTTGCTTTTGAACCAGACATCCACAGTCATTACCTGACCACACTTGAGGCATGGCAACGAGGTGAGCTTGATCAGCGGATAGATGGGGGAGAGTCGCCGATTGAGGTCATGGAAAGGCAGAAGATGGCTATGAATTATATTCTAAGCAAATCAGATGAAGAAAAAGTGCTGATATGTATGCACGGACGAGCTATTCGAATTCTCGTTTGCTGGATGCTCGGTTATCCGCTTCAGCTAATGGAGAGCTTTGGCCATTCAAACCTTGGTTTGTACGTTTTCAACTACACCGGGGGGCAGCTTTCGATGGTCACATCCAACGATGTCAGCCACCTCGAAGGTGTTGAATTAATCTGAAGTCAGCCGGGCTAGCTCCCTTTCAGCGCTCGAATCGATGCTGGCTTTGTAAGGATGGTTATCGAATGCCATTGCTTTTTCAAAATACCATTTTGCTTCTTTGGCTTTCCCAGCATTCTTCATAATAAGCCCAAGCTGTAAAGCAGCATTAGCACCCATGTACCACGGCTGCCGTTCGGAGAGCTTCAAGGCCTGTTGGTAATGAGGGATAGCTTCAAAATTTTCTCCTTGCAAATGATAGAGCCTCGCCAAGCGATAATAGTATTCACATAGCCACTTTCCATCAAGTTCCGATGGTTTTGCAACGGACAGTTGCCCCTGAGCTTCTTTCCAATAACCTCCGTCAGTTAAAAGTCTGGCCTTTAGCAGCGGGATCGGATATTGGTTCATTTCTGTTAGAAATACATCCGCATTTCTGTCTGGTTCAGTGGTGCTTCGCTGCATTTTCGCAGCCTTTTCGCTCCAGCTATTTGCACTGGGTGTGTCGTTTTCCAGGTAATAGGAGGCGGCTATTTTGCTCATTGCATCTTTCTTGAAGCTCTCGCCATTACACGATTGGATGAACATGGCGTAGTACTCCCGGGCTTTTGCCATATCCATTTTTTCAAGATACAGGTCGCCAAAAAGGTAATATACTGGAGCGAGTTTTTTTTGTTGATCTGCGGAGATTTTAGATAAGGTGGTCAACGCCTGCTCGCCCTTGTGCGCCTTGTTGAGAGAAGTGGCCAGCATAAATCGGGAAAGCGTGCTATTGGGTTGCTTTTCCAGGATTTGCGAAAACAGGGCACTTGCTTTGACTGGTTCATGAAGCGGGTAGGCATAGAAGTATCCAAGGATGATGAGGGCCTCGTCAGCCAACGGGCTGTTACTGGATGAAAGCCTAGTGAGTTGTTCAATTCCCCTGGCGATATCGCTCTGAAGACCAATCAACCGGATGGCCCATTCGTACTTTTCGGGCGTGAGACCAATGAGGATGTTGATGACACCAGATGACTTTAAGAACGGGAGGATTTTGTCATCACGGTTTTGAAGCTCATCTATTTGGTTGTGGGCCTGCATCAAACTGTAAAGTCCCGACAGGTAGTCCCCAAATTTGATTTTAAATAGCGCTTCCTGCAATTTCATGTCTGCCAAATAGAAGGCTTTTCCTGCATCACCGTCCGATAGTTCCTCAATCCATGTTCTTCTCTCATGGAGATTGCTGAGGTAGTTTTCGTAGAAGCTGTCGTCCTCAGTGTAGATCATCTGAAGAAAGTCGCTGAGGTTAAGGAGGTAGGCTTTTTCTGCTGAGCTGGGGAGAGTTGCCAGAAGGGGCTTGGCCTCAGAGAGCCTGTATTGTAGAATTAGTTCGTGGGTTGCTACCACGGAGGGTTGCCATCCAAGGTCTGTTTGCATGGCAGAGGTGTGAAAAAATGGCAGGAGCGCAAACAAAAACAGGCGAGCCTTGAGGCTCACCTGTTTATATGGGGTACAAACGAATGCCAAGAAATTACTTTCTCGTCCGTTTTGTTGTTTTACCTTTTGTGTCTTCTTCTTCAATCTCGTCATCAACTCCTGCTAATATACGACCGCAGTGTTCACATACGATGAGTTTTTTCTTCTCTCTGATGTCAGCTTGTCTTTGAGGAGGAACAATATTGAAACACCCGCCACAAGCACCTCTGCGTACAGGAACAACAGCTAAGCCATTTACGGCGTTAGCCCTTGTCTTGTCGTAAGACTTCAACAATCGCTCTTCAATTTTAGCTGCCGCTGCTTCACGCTTTTTGCTGAGGGCTTTTTCGTCGTCTTCGCTTTCTTTCACGATGACGTCAAGCTCCTTTTTCTTGCTTTCAAGGTCTTTGCTGCGTTCGCTAAGAACGTCCTTCGTTCCTTGAATTTCTTCTTTTTTGGTATCGATCTTTACGTAAGCCTCTTTGATCCTTTTTTCAAGAATTTGTATTTCAAGCTGCTGTAATTCAATCTCCTTGGTGATTGCGTCGTACTCACGATTGTTGCGGACATTCATTTGCTGCTCACCGTACTTTTTGATGAGTTTTTCTGCGTCCTTAATTGCGGTTTTGTTATCTGAAATAGAGCCTTCAAGTTCTTCCAGATCCTGGTTGAACTTCTGAACTCTGGTCTCATAACCGGCAATTTCATCCTCAAGGTCCATCACTTCTTCTGGAAGTGCTCCCCTGATTTTTTTTATTTCGTCGAGGTTGGAATCAATTTCTTGGAGGTTGCTGAGCGATTCTAATTTTTGTGCTACGGTGCTTTCCATTCAGTTCTATAAGTAATATCTGACGGGGTTTGTGTTTGCTTTAGACAAACGGAGTGCAATATTAGTGAATTTTTGTTTTAATTTCCTATGAAGCAGGTTTTTTGTAGAGACCTCACTTTCATAGTGTCCAATATCAGCCACCAGTACCTTGCCTTCGGCGTCGAAATACTCGTGATATTTGAAATCGGACGTCACAAATGCGTCGGCTGATTGTTTTTTGGCACTTTCCAATAAGAAGCTTCCAGCCCCACCGCAAACTGCTACTGTACGTATCTTCTTGTCGACCGGCGTGTATTTTATCACCTGAAGATCAAATTTTTGCTTAAGGTGACCCAGAAAATCTTCCGGCTCCGTAGGTTCCGGCAGAGTGCCAATCATTCCCGATCCAACTTCCTGGTTTTGGTTTTGCAGCGAAGAGAGATAATAAGCTACCTCTTCATAGGGATGTGCCGTTTGGAGTGTGCTTATGATCACCGGACTCAAATGCGATGGGAAGATTAACTCCAGGCGATCTTCATGTACTAGCTCAAGCTGGTGAGCGGTGCCAATGTGGGGAACCGCCTTATCATTTGGTTGAAAGCTGCCTGTTCCGGCTACCCGGAAACTACAGTGGTCATAGTTCCCGATTTGTCCGGCGCCTGCTTCGTGCAAAGCTGCCAAAACTTCTTCGGTATTGTCTTTTGGGCAAAACGTAACAATTTTTGAAAGAATCCCTGATTTGGGTGCCAGTATCCTGAGATTCTCTAGTCCTATGATGTTGGCGATTTCAGCGTTGACACCATCTAGTACGTTATCAAGATTTGTGTGGATGGCGTAAATGGCAACGTCGTGTTGGATAGCCTTGATCACTGTTCGCTCCACGTAGTTGCTTCCGGTGAGTGTCTTAAGTCCCTTGAAGACAATCGGATGATGGGCGACAATGAGATTACACCCTGTGGCGATGGCTTCGTCAACAATTTCTTCTGTGGCATCCAGGGAGATGAGCACTCCCGTGACCCGATTAGAAGAGTTTCCAACTATCAAACCAGCGTTGTCGTAGCTCTCCTGATACGCCCTTGGAGCCAGAGTCTCCAGGTATGAAGTAATTTCTTTGATCGTTATTTCTTCTTTGCTCATTCGCTTCTCCTTATCGCAAGTATACTATCTTTAGGCCCACAATACAATTGACTAATGCAACTACTTAGGGTTCTTCTTGCGGCACCATTTTCCTTTGTCTGGCTATGCATTACGAATATCAGAAATGCTTTGTATGACCTGGGAGTGTTAAGAAGCACTGTTTTCAGTGTTCCTGTGATTTGTGTTGGCAACCTCTCAGTGGGGGGCACGGGTAAGACACCAACTATCAATTATCTCATAGCTTACTTGTTGTCGATGGATAAGAATGTGGCGGTGGTCAGCCGGGGATATGGCAGAGAGACTAAAGGTTTTTTTGTGGTAGGAGAGCAGTCTACTGCTGAGTCAGTTGGCGATGAGCCACTTCTGTTTTTCAAAAGATGGGCAGGGAAAGTAGTTGTTGCTGTGGGTGAGAAAAGGGTGACGGCCATCAAAAGTATAAGGGAGAAATACCCAAAACTGGATGTGATTCTCATGGACGATGGTTTCCAGCACCGGGCTGTGCGACCATCTACTTCAATGCTTCTCACTTCATTCCAAAACCCTTTTTATCGAGACTTTATAATGCCATCTGGGTCTTTAAGAGAAGGGCGAAGGTGGGCCAGAAGAGCTGATATTATCGTAGTGACAAAATCGCCTGAGAAAATGTCTCAAGGGAAGAAGGACGAAATGAGAGCAAAGATTCAAACATACGCACAGGTAGGCACGCCTGTCTTTTTTTGTTCCATACAATATGGACGGCCTGTTTCGTTTGGGAAGGAAGGTGAGCGGAATAAGAGAGTATTTTTGATCACAGGTATTGCCAACCCGGTACCATTATTGGATTATTTGAAAATTGAGGGAATTGAGGTGTTAAAGCATTGGGAAAGAGCTGATCACTTTGCCTACAATGATCAGGAAATGGAAAAGATCGTTGACGAATATCAAAACAGCGGCAATTGCGTTATTCTTACCACAGAAAAGGATTATGTGAAAATGAGCAATCCGAAGTTTCAGCAGTATTTGGACAGTGCGCCATTTTTTTATATCCCGATAGAGTTTTCCTTTTCAAAAGAAAAAGAAAACTTTGAGGCGGTAATAGCTGAGAAGGTAACTAAAAACCTGGGCAAGTCGGTTTGAAGATCATACTAAAAATTGCGGCAATTGGATGTTTCGCCACGGGGCTGGTTATGGGTGTTTCGCATGCACAGGTGCTGGACGATTCCACGAAAAATGTTTACTCTACCAAAACAACTTTCTGGTTCACGGAGGCTGATGTTAAAGAGCTGTCCGACTCCCTGCATGTGCTAGACACGCTGCTCTACGGGCTGGAGAATTTTGATGCAGTTGACGTTTCAAACCACACTCTGGTCGACCTGGGCAATAATGGTACGGCCACCAGATCTTTGTACTACCTGTTCCCATCAACCATAGGCGCCACGTTGGGTATCAATGCTTACGACCCCTACTTTATTCCCTCTTCTCAGATAAAATACTTTGATACAAAATCACCCTGGATCAAGATAAAAGCCATTGTAGGCGGCTCGGGAAGAAGTGTAGTGGACGTAGGCTACTCAAGAAACATCAATCCACAGTGGAATTTAGGGGTAGATTTTAAATTGCTTACATCGGATAAGCAGATTGGAGCTTCTTCCAGTCGAGGTGACCGGAATGTGAATAGCACCACCTGGGATTTGTACACTAGCTATAAGTCAAAAAACGAGAGGTATCAACTGCTCTTTAACGTTGACAGGATCAAACATCAGGTGCTTGAAACGGGCGGGATCGATGTGAGCGAAGATGCTACAACTGCTGAGCTTTTTCAATACCTTGATTCTCCCATAAAGCTGACAGGAGTGAAAGCCTATGATTATAAGATCAACTTCCACCTTTTTCAGAAGTACAAAATCACTGATGAGCTTCAGGTTTACTATCTGCTCGACAAAGGAAGACACGACAATAGTTTTGAGGATCCGACACCTACAAATAACACTTCGGCTTATCCAAACATTCTGATCACCAGCGATAGCACGGCAGACCTGATTCAGATGAGGGCATTGCTTAACGAAGCTGGAGTGCTGGGAAAAATAGGCGGTTTGAGCTATAATTTTTACCTGAAGCAGAGGTATGTGACTTACAATGATCGTTTCTCGTCTCCTGTTGGCCGCCAGTCGGAGAGCTATGGAGGGGCAAAAATCAATGTAAGGCTGTTCGATATCTGGGATACGGACGCAAAGGTAGAGTACCTACAGGGTGGGCTTTTTGATATTGAAGGGAGAACCACTTTGCCATTTCTCAATTTGTGGTTGCGAAGCATGAGGTACAAGCCAGGCTACCAGCAACTCTATTATTTTGGAAACCACTATAGCTGGGTCAATGACTTCGAACCACAAAGAGCTGATAGATTGGGGGGTGAGTTGAATGTTAAGTTTGGCCCTGTCACACTCAAGCCTGGGCTTAATCTGACCAGGGTGGCCAACTATGTTTACTTTGGTACAGACTCTCTTCCACATCAATCCCAATCAGCTGCCGGACAGCTGCTGGTGAATCCAAGTGCTGCGGTGGAACTTACCATTGGCAAAAGCTTTCACCTGAACCCCCAAGTGATTTACACTGCTGTTACTGGTACTGACTCAGAAATTTGGAGGATGCCTGAGTGGCATATCAATACAAGATTGTACTATGAGGGGGTGTGGTTTAATGATTATCTGCCTGTGCAACTTGGCGTTGACCTGAACTGGAAGTCGACTTACTATGGCCATGCTTACAATCCCGTCATTCAGCAGTTTTACATCCAGAATAGCTTTGCCATCGATTCGTATTTGACAGCAGATGTATTCCTGAACTTCAAAGTGGGCAATGCACGATACTTTGCCAAGATGACGCACGCAAACCAACCCGGCAGCGCCGATGGCTATTTCATTTCGCCGTATTACCCCGGGCAGCGCCGGGTATTTGACATTGGGGTCACGTGGTATTTCTTTGACTAAATAATAGCCTCAATGGAAGCAAAAAATAAAACGACGCTTGGCCTGGAGCTGCCCACCGATCCCCGCTGGACAGATATCGCCAGTATGCAGATTGAGGACATTCTTGTTGACCACGCTTATTGCGAACAAAAGGCAGCTTCTTCGTGCATTTCGCTCATTATGCTCTACCCGGAAAGAGAAAAGCTGTTGGAAATGTTGGTACCAGTAGTGGCGGAGGAATGGAGCCACTTTGAAAGGGTAGTAGAACAACTTAAAAAGAGGGGCTTTGGGTTAGGGAGGCAACGGAAGGACGAGTATGTGGCCAGGCTTAATGAGGTAGTGAGAAAGGGAGGATCCCGCAACCAGCAGCTCGTGGAAAAGCTGCTGCTGAATGCGCTGATTGAAGCCCGAAGCTGCGAGAGGTTCAAACTGCTGCATAAGCATATTGCGGATGAAGAGTTGAAAAAGTTCTATTATGAATTGATGGTTTCAGAAGCTGGCCACTATCATAATTTCATTGAGCTGGCGGAAGAATACATGCCAAAGGATTATGTGAAAGTTAGATGGAACGAGTTCTTAGAAGCTGAGGCCGCAATAATGAAATCGCTTGCTGTGAGAGGAGACAGGATGCATTGACGATCCAGGAATATATAAAACAAAAAAAGGTTTAGGAGTCTCCCCTAAACCTTTTTTGTTAATGCAGAATTGAAACTACCCAAGTTTTATCTGCTGTTGCATAAATGGCTGCTTATAGAAACGCTGTCCGGTAGCTTTGTACATAGCATTGGCCAGCGCACCTCCTGCCGGTGGCAACGATGGTTCGCCGAGACCTGTGGGGTCATTCGTGTTTTTCACAAAGTGACATTCAATAACCGGAGGCGCTTCTCCCATTCTGATCAGTCTGTAGTTGTTGAAGTTGCTTGCCTGTGGCGCACCATTCACAAAGGTCATGTCGCCATACATAGCGTGCCCGATGCCGTCGATGATGCCACCTTCAATCTGATTTTTGGCGGCTATTGGGTTGATCACTATCCCGCAATCAACAGCGCAGGTTACTTTTCTGGTGCTCGGCTGGCCTTTTTTGTTGACAACCTCCGCCACCATCGCCACATAGGAGTTGTGTGAGTAATAAGCGCTAAAGCCCTTGCTCACTCCATCTTCAGTAGCCGACCAGTTGGCCTTTTCGGCAGCAAGTTTTATGGCGCCAATCATTTTCTCTGGCTCATAGTCTACCGTACCCACAGGGTCACTCTTAGCTTTTTCGAGTAAATCAAGCCTCAATTGCACAGCATCAACTCCCATTTCCTCAGCCACTTCGTCGATAAAGCTTTGTTCGGCATAAGCCAGGAAGTTGGTGATGGGTGCACGCCAGGCGCCTGTGGTAATGTTGCTGTCCTGTCCATACGACTCCACCCTGTAGTTAGGAATGGATCCAGCTGGAAACCAGTTTTCACGAGTCCAGCCGTTACCGTTGATGCCGGTGCCAACTAAATGGTATGCCACCAGCTTGCCGTCTTTTACGCCGGCTTTGAATTTGTATTTGGAAGCCGGGCGATAAATGCCCGCTGTCATGTCGTCTTCTCTTGTGTACACCAGCTTGATGGGCGTGTTCGATAGTTTTGAAATTTCGGCTACTTCCAGCACAAAATCACCATAAAGCCTGCGACCGAAACCGCCGCCCATACGGGTCATGTCGATGAAGATTTCCGTTTCGGGCCGTCCTAGTAGCTCAGACACCTGGCGTCTTGTTCTCTCGGGTGTTTGTATAGGGCCAATGAGATCAACCTTGGCTGCCGTCACATGTCCGTAGAAATTCATGGGCTCCATGGGATTGTGCGGCAGAAAAGGGCCTTCGAAAGTTTTCTCAATTACTTTGTCTGCGGTTTTGAAGGCGGCGTCCACATCGCCATCGTTTCTTCTGGGCTCTCCATTTTTTGTGCCCAGCAAGGCCATCATTTGCTTGTCATGATATTCCGTGCTCTCGGCAGGTGTTTCTTGTTCCCACTCAGCTTTCAGTGCTTTCTTGCCTTTCATAGCTGCCCAGGTTGTATTGCCAAGTACGGCCACTTTGTTGCCAAATTGGATAACATCGGACACCCCAGACACTTTTCTGGTTTCGCTGTCATCGAACGACTTTAGTTTGGCACCGAAGGAAGGTGGGCGAAGTACAACCGCCACTTTCATTCCTTCTTTCTTCAGATCCATGCCATACTGTGGCTTGCCGGTAATGATTTTTTCTATGTCAACGTTTTTGGTGTCGGTGCCAATGATTTTGAAGGCAGATGGGTCTTTCAACTCCACCTCTTCAGGCACGGTTACGGATGCAGCAGCGGAGGCTATTTGTCCATAGGTGAGTGTTTCACCTTTTGCGTTTTTGATGACTCCCTCAGAAGTAGTCAGGGTTGAGGCATCTACTTGCCACTGTTTGGCCGCCGCTTCCATCAGCATCTTTCTGGCCGTAGCTCCCGCCATTCTCAGCCCTTTCCATGAACTTCTCAGCGACTGACTGCCGCCAGCCACTTGTCTCACAAACTTCTCGGTGTCGAGCGGGGCTTGCTCAACAACGACGTCTTTCCAGGCCACATCCAGCTCTTCAGCCACTATCATCGGCATTGAAGTTTTGATGTTTTGGCCTACTTCCGGGTTTGGCGACATGATGGTAACGAGGCCGTTCTCGCCTATCTTGAGATAAGCATTTACATTGAACCACTCTTTAGGCGCTCCTTTTATCGCAGTTTCAGCGCTGGGACTGCACGATACCAGCCAGTTGAAGCCTATCACTAAGCCACCACTACCAGCCGCTGACACTTTCAGAAAGGATCTTCTGTTGTATGATGTTTTTATTAAAGTCATGATTTCGGATTTTTGGAATAGACTTAAACGCTTGCGGAAGCCGTCTTGATGGCTGCCTTGATACGGTTGTAAGTAGCACAACGGCAAATGTTGCCATTCATGGCGCTTTCTATTTCCTCGTCCGTTGGAGAGGCATTTTTCGACAGCAGGGCTGCGGCATTCATGATCTGACCTGCCTGACAATAACCACACTGGGGTACGTCGTGCTCTCTCCAGGCGTTCTGAAGCGGGTGAGAGGCATCGGCAGATAAGCCTTCGATGGTCACCACAGACTTGTCTCCCAGCGTTGAAATTGGCATCGAGCAAGAGCGGATAGCATCACCATCAACGTGAACCGTGCATGCACCACACATGGCTATTCCACAGCCAAATTTGGTGCCTACCAAATCGAGGTTGTCACGTAGCACCCAAAGCAGTGGGGTGTCCGCATCTACATCAACCTGGTGTTCTTTTCCATTAACTTTTAGATTAAACTGGGCCATAATGTAAGAGTTGATTTACTGAATACTTTCAAAGTACCAATAATTGATCAGATTTCATAGACGTCTGGGATGGCTGGAAAAATGCAGTTGTAAAGTGTTTCGAATACCATGCTATCCAGTCACTTACGAAATCATAAAGCCGTGCACTAAGCTATGAGCGTTCTTCACTTTCCTGTGTGTAAATCGCTTTGGTCTGGTCTTTTTAGTTTGATAAAAGCAACCGAAATAGCTGCAAGTATTAACAGCGTGCCAGCCAGCCTGATAGCATTTACCGGACTATTGCCAAGCCACGATGAGTAGTACATTGGTATTGTGAACGTTTCGAGCAACATAGGAATGACGATAAACATGTTGAAAATGCCCATATATACGCCCGTTCTTTCCGGCGGAATACTGCCTGCAAGCATGACATAGGGGTTTCCCATCATGCTTGCCCAGGATAGCCCCATACCAATGATAGGAATGAAGACCATGCCAGGAGTGTTTAGCTCCGGAATCACGAGCAAGCCAGCACCGGCCAGAAACACACATGCGCCGTGAATCCACTTTGGGCCATATTTTTGTGCCAGCATAGCTAACCCGAAAGCCGCAAAAAAGGCAATGAAATTGTAAAACGCCCCAATTTGCCCCACCAGCAGGTCAGCTTTTCTGAAGCCAGGGTCAAGCACATCAGTTGTGCCAAAAAGCGATTTTGATAGCGACTTGGCTATGTACTGCCAGTAAATGAACATCGCATACCAGCTAAACAGCATCATGGGCAGCATCTGCTTCATCGTGAGAGGCATTTCTTTGAAAGCCGTCGCAATTTCAGCAATGGTCGAGCCTATGCCCTTGGGTTGGCTTCTGATGTGGGCCTTTTCTTCCTCCGAAATAGGGATTTCTTTCGTGGTTTTCAACGTCCACAGGATAGAGCCTATGGACACCACAGCGCCAATCATGAAAGCGATGATTGTTGTGACAGGGATACCGCTTTCATTTTTTGCAAGTTCGCTGACACCGAAAAAAATAAGTAGGGTGGGGGTGAGGTACGAGAGGGTTTGTCCAAGACCTGTGAAGGCACTTTGGGTTAAAAAGCCAAGGGAATGCTGCTCCTTCGGCAGTTTGTCGCTAACAAACGCCCGGTAGGGCTCCTGAGTGACATTGTTAGCCGCATCTAGGATCCAAAGCACGCTCGCTGCCATCCATACGGTGCTGCTGTACGGCATCACGAGCAGACTAAGACTACAGAATATAGCGCCTATGAGAAAATACGGAGTCCGGCGGCCCCATTTAGTGATGGTTTTGTCGCTTATGGCTCCGATGATGGGCTGAACGATGAGCCCGGTCATAGGGCCTGCCAGCCACAGGAGGGGGAGCTCACTTTCTTCAGCCCACAAGTATGAGTAAATGGGGCTCATGTTGGCTTGCTGTAGTCCGAAGCTGTACTGGAGCCCGAAAAAGCCAAAATTCATGTTGATGATTTGCCAGAATTTGAGTGTAGGCTTGCCCATAAAAAACTCTGATTACTAACCTGGTTGTTGTCAGGAAGGTAATAACGTGCAGAAAATTGTTTTTGCAATGGAATTCCCACCTTTTAACTGCCACTCTTAAAAATTGTTTGCATCCATGATAAGCCGTTTCTATAACAGCATTCCAAAAGCTGCCACAACTGTCATTGCTATTATAAACCACCGATACTGCTTCTCAGGAATTTTCTTAATGATGGCCACTCCGATGAGGGCGCCAAGACCAATCGCCGGTAAGGTGACAAGGTCAAAAAGGAATGAGTCTACGGTGATGGTGTGCCAGCTGAAGATGTGAAAAGGTAGCTTGAACCAATTGAGAACCATAAAGAACCAGGCTGCCGTACCGATGAATGAATTTTTAGGCAAATGCACGGAGAGCAGGTAAAGGGCCATAACAGACCCTGCGAGGTTGCCAACCATGGAGGTAAATCCACCTGCGACCCCCATGAGTGCCGCAAACCAAAAGTAAGCAGGTACCTTTTCTTCATTTTTTTTCCTCTTCTCCAGCCAAATCATTAAGCCGACTGAAACAAAAATAATGATGGCCATGATGAGCTTGAAGGCCTCGTCGTCGATGTAGTTACCCACCCAGGTGCCGAGCAAGGTTCCTGCTGCTGCCCAGGGAAAGAGCTTCCACAGGTGATCCCACGCAGCATGCCGGTGGTAGTAAACCACTCCAAAAATATCAGCAAGGCACAAAATAGGTAGGAGGAAACCGCTCGACTGCTTGCCACCAAACACAGCAGCCAGCAGCGGCACCGCTATCATGCCTGCTCCATGAACGCCTGTTTTGGACATGCCGATGAGCACTGACACCGAAAGTATCATCCACAAATCAGAGTGGGAAAGCTCATAGGAGAAAAGTTCTATCAACTAAGAATGAGGTTTGGCGGTGATCAGGTTCTATCAATAAAAATGAAGGTGAAACTAGTCAAGGCCAAATTAATAATCGAAATTTTTTAAACCAGGGAGTTTAAAAACTCAGGTTTTCTGTTTTTTCTTTTTTGCAGCAGGAAAAAGTATGTTGTTGAGAATCAGCCGGTAGCCAGGGGAATTGGGGTGTAGATTGAGATCGGTAGGGGGGTCGCCCACAAGGTGTTGGTAATCTTCAGGGTCGTGGCCACCGTAGAAAGTGTAGAAGCCCTTGCCAAATATGCCATGAAGGTATCGCACTTCACCGATGCTTTTATTTTCTCCCATCACAACCACATCGGGCTTCACAGTGGCATTTCTAAATGCAGTTGTTTGTCCCATAAAACCTTTGATGATCCTTTCGTGGTTTTGGGTGAGCATAGTGGGAATAGGATCCCACTTGGCGCTGAACTCAAACAAATTGAAGTAATCGTTTCTTTCAATGACTCCCCGCTCGTTGGGCTGCATGTCGATGTTTGAGTATTCGTATTCAAGTGGCCGGCGTTCCAATAAGAAATCGCCGAATGCAAATGTTTTGCTGAAGTCGAGTTTTTGCTGAGCTCGTGGATCTGCCGGGTCGCCGTCGTACATGCTTTCGCAAATGTCGATACCCTCGGCGGCCAGGGCAATGTCGTAGGAGTCGGTAGCCGAGCACATGGCAAAAAGGAAGCCGCCGCTACCCACAAAGTCTCTGATTTTTTTCGCCACGCCCAGTTTCATTTGCGATACCTTCATGAAGCCGTGCTTTCTGGCCATTTCTTCATAGTCCCTTTGCTGCTCTATGTACCAGGGGTAGTTGCCATAGGCCCGGTAAAACTTCCCATACTGGCCTGTAAAATCTTCGTGATGCAAATGCAGCCAGTCATACTTGGGTAGCTCGTTGTACAGGATTTCCTCATCAAAAATGACATCGTAGGGAATCTCGGCGTAGGAGAGTACCATGGTCACGGCGTCGTCCCAGGGGAGCTTACTTTTTGGTGAGTAAACGGCAATTTTTGGGTATTTTTCCAGCCGCATGGCGTCCATATTGGAGGAGGGGCTTGCAATCACTTCAAGTATCTGCCCGGCTTCGGCATCAGAAATTACCTCATAACTTACTCCCCGGATAATCAGCTCATTTTCAAAAGCCTGGTAATATTTGAACATAAAACTACCGCCCCGGTAATTGAGCAGCCAGTCTATCTCAATATCCTTTGAAAGCACCCAATAGGCCACACCGTACGACTTCAGGTGGTTCGTTTGGCTGTTGTCCATGGGAATAAGGATAGAAGACGAGAATGCCTTGCTACCAATAAACAGAAAGATACACAGGAGAAATATGATGCGTTTCATCTACTCAAAATTTTTAAATTGAACCCGGCTGATCGGAGCCACTTTCTTGCTCCTGAAGTTCAACTTTGTCCATTAAATCTAACAGAACTAACGTTAAATTCAATGAGTCGTTTCCTCCTGGCGGAAAGTTGAGCAATTTGGTCACTTTCAATAAAGCTGGGAACAGTTTTCAGGCAAAGTTAATTCTCTTTTAAGCATGATAGCGTTAGAAATTATTTTTCTGCAGCACTTCTGCTCTCTTTTTTAGCCTCTGCACTGCCCGGTTGGCGGGATCAAGTTCCAACGCCTTGTTGATATATTTGTAAGCACTTTCCAGGTCGCCTTTTTGAAGGTAAATATCGCCAAGAACAACATAGGGCTTTGGTACTTTCTTGTCTTTGAAGCATTTCTTGAGCTTGAAGGCAAGTTCGAGTGCGTTATCATAGTTGCCAAGGGCTGCTTCCAGCGTTGACTCGTAGCCAATGAGGAAAGGGGCAGGTTTCTTAAGCGATGAATTATAGCTCTTGAGAGTGTCGAGTGCTTTTTTTGGCCCGTATAAGTAGTTTACGATCTCGAAATATTCGGAGATAAAGTATACCTCTTCAGGGTATTTTTGGCCAATCAAGCCGAAGTTTTTCAAGCCGGTCTGTAAAGCAATAGCAATCTTTTCTGCCGTTTTTGCGCTGTCCATTTCTTCCCTGGCGTTCAGGAATTCTATCAACATCACCGACACATCTGCCACTAGCTGCTCGTCTTCTGTAGCAAGATGTTTTTTTGTATTTATCTTTTCAAGTATTTCGTAGCGCTCCTTAATGTCGGGTGATATCCTGCCAACAAGGCTCTGGCCCAAGATAAATTCAGGGTCGAATGCTATGGATTTCCGGTAAGACTGCTCAGCTTTTGTGTAGTCGGCATAGTCCATGATCTGCTTCCACCCAAGGTAATAATAGTGTTTAGCGGAGTCAGATGCGGTGCTCAGGGGCAATAACTGTGCTTTGGCTTGAATAAAAAACGTAAAGAGTGTAATAAAAAGTAATAAAACCCTACTCATTAACTGCATGTTGATAGCTTCTCAAAATGTAAAGCTATGCAAGTGCAGACGACCGCACAACAGGGCTTGGTATGAATGGCAAATGTAGTCGGTTCTGAGGTCAATGATTTCTCATAATGGGGTTTTGAAGTGCGCTTTACGTGCGGCAAAATACATTTAATAGAGATACACCATTAGTTATAGAAGGCGTTAGGAAACTGTTTTGACAGTACATTTATTAGATTTGCGAAGAATTTAAATTTCTTATGATCATCTTAGAAAACATCCGGGAAGGTATCAAGGCTGTGCAAACGAACACCCTGAGGTCAGTTCTTACAGCGATGATCATTGCGATAGGCATTACATCTCTGGTGGGTATCCTAACAGCCATAGAAGGCATCCAGGCGTCTATCAACAATAGCTTATCTGATTTAGGAGCTAACACCTTTGATGTCAGAACCAAGCGATACGATAATCGCCGGTCGAGCGGAGTGGAAGAGAAACGATACCCGGCCATCAACTACCGTGAGGCCCGAAGGTTCCTTGATCTCTACAACTCTTATGGCACCCCCTCTCTCACTACCTGGGTAACCGGAGTAGCCGAGTTGAGCAGAGGGTCGAAGGTAACCAACCCAAACATGCGAATTGTGGGAGGAGATGCCAATATTCTGGTCGTTGAAGGTGGCGAGTTGTCGCAGGGGCGTAATTTTTCTCAAATTGAAGCCCAAAACGGGGCTAACGTCGTCATTATTGGCGACGAGGTGTATAGTAATTTGTTCGAAAAGAACGAAAATCCCGTCAATCAATTCATTACCGCCTATGGGATCAGGTTCAGAGTGATTGGAGTGCTTGAAAAACAAGGTAATATTGGCGGCGATAGTGGGCTGGATCGGTATTTTTTGGTGCCGTTGGAAACAGCAAGAAGGGTGGATCCACGACGAAACCTTCAATATACTATCACAGTTGCCATCAACGACCCTACCCAAATGGAATATGCGATGGGCCAGGCCACAGGTCTCATGCGATCTATTCGCAGAGACCCTTTAGGTGAGCCCGATTCATTTGATGTCGCCAGAAACCAGTCGTTGGCAGAGAGCCTTGAAGAGATTACCGGATACCTCCGAATAGGTGGCTTTGGAATCGGGTTCATTACACTTTTGGGGGCTTCCATTGGGCTTATGAATATCATGCTGGTTTCAGTAACGGAACGAACCCGGGAGATAGGCGTGCGAAAAGCACTTGGTGCCTCGCCAACCAAAATCAGGCAGCAGTTTCTCATAGAGGCCATAGTTATCACGCAAATGGGTGGTATAGGTGGTATTATATTGGGTATTCTGGTAGGCAACCTCATTGCTAAATTACTGGAAGCTAATGGTTTCGTCATTCCCTGGTTTTGGATGATGGTAGGCTTACTTATTGGTATGTTTGTGGGGATACTCAGCGGCTACCTTCCAGCCTACAAAGCCTCGAAGCTTGATCCCATCGAATCTCTTCGATTCGAATAATTGCCATGTAGTGGTAACAATTTCGTAAATTGTGCTTTCTTGCTTTTAAAGAATTCTGTTTCCGTGCAAGTACAATTTATGTTATCGACTACCTGGAAGTGCTTGTGGATTTTTTTCGGGCTAATTTTCCTATCCTTTTTTGCAAGGGGGCAGGAGATCGCCATCACCGGGGTTTACCAGGGCAAATCTTTATTTATTCAAAACCCACTCTCTGAGGGTGTAGAGAAGTTTTGTGTAAGGGAGGTATTGCTCAATGGACGAACATTGAATCTCAATCTGAAACTTTCAGCGCTTGAGATTGACTTCAAAGGACTCGACTTATACACGCCGGTTTCGATA
The DNA here is from genome assembly GCF_040222385.1 of Imperialibacter sp. GTDB lineage: Bacteria > Bacteroidota > Bacteroidia > Cytophagales > Cyclobacteriaceae > Imperialibacter. Next base: position 109,749 of record NZ_JAVKDF010000021.1, on the reverse strand, counting down.
AGAGTGCTGCACGATACCATTTGTTCTCCGAAGATTGTGAACCCGCAGGCCATTTTCTGGCATAGCTCCTTTCGGTTTAATAGCATTGTTTTCATTGAAGAGGAAATCAAGTGGAACACCAGAGGAGAGAGAGAAAGAGCATCTTATATTATAGAAAGACTGGGAGGGGAAGACTGGATAGAAATAAACGAAATTCCTTCACAGGGGCAGTTTGCGTCCAGTGATTATTCATACTTTCCCGAATTGACTGAAGGCTCGAATAAATTCCGGGTGAAGTACAGGGCGAGTGCTAACAACTATCTGTATTCTGATGAGGTTGAGTTTGTTTACTACAAGGTGCCCATCACCTTCACGCCAAAGGTGGTGTCAGACAAAATGACGCTATCGAGGGCAACTGCTTTTGAAATCTTAAATGAAAAGGAAGAGGTAATCCTTACAGGGAACGCCAAAGAAATCCCTCTTCGCCTTTTGAAACCCGGCAACTATTACATCATTCTCGACGGTTTTAAGGAGTCGTTTGTTAAGAAGTGATTGGTGATGCTGTTTGCTAAACCAATGCTATTCCAAAGAACCTGTCCAAAACAGTCAAGACGAAGATAATACCCAACACAATCGGGCAGAAGTAGCTTACCATGATGTTGATGAATTTTTCAACGAAGGAGCCGTGATAGTTAGGATAACCCTGGGCAATTTCTTCATTGAGATTGTGTTTTTTCCATACATAGGCACCGAAAAACGAAATCAGGCAGCCGCCCAGTGGCAGCAGGCTGTCATTAGCAATGTCCGACACCAGCGTCATGAAATCGGTGGGATTGTCGTTACCCATATAAGTAATAAAAGAAGAGAAGAAAGAAGAATAGCCATTGGCCATCAGCGATGGGATACCTACGATAAAAATGATGGCAGCTATAAGCCAAACAGCCTTTTTTCTATCTATTTTGAGTTCATCTACTGCATAGGCCACGGGTACCTCTAGAAGCGATACGGTGCTGGTGAGAGCTGCAAAAGAAAGCAAAAGGAAGAAAGAGGCTCCGACCACAATGCCGAGAATTGGGCCAAATGACTCAAAAACGCCAGGAAGTGTGGCAAAAATAAGGCCCGGACCACCGGTGACCTCGTGCAAGTTTCCCTCACTCATGTAGGCAACGAATGGAAACATCATCAAACCTGCCAAAAATGCCACGGAAATATCTGTGAGGGTGATCAGGGCTGCGGAAGAGATGATGTTCTCTTCTTTGGACACGTAGCTGCCGTAGGTAATGAGTGCTCCCATACCTAAAGAAAGAGAAAAGAAGGCCTGACCAAGTGCACTGTATACTACTTCAAAATTGATTTCGGAAAAGTCGGGTACGAGGTAAAACTTAACCCCCTCCATGGCGTGTGGTAGGGTCATGGCGTATGCTACCAGGGAAATAATAAGAATGAGGAGGGTAGGCATCAGAATTTTGGAAGCCTTTTCGATGCCACCAGACACACCTTTTGAAACGATAAAAGCTGTAGAGAACATGAACACGGCACCGTAGGCTCCAATTTTAACCACATCTTTGATGTAATCTCCAAACTGCCCTCCGATGGCAAAGTTGCCCATTAACATTTCGAGAAAGTAGCCAAACGCCCAACCGGCCACCACGTTATAGAAAGAAAGGATAAGCACACCGGCTAGCACCCCCATTTTCCCAAGAAACTTCCATTTTGGAAATCCGAGCGCCCCAAATGCTCCAACTGGGTCTTTTTGGGTTTTTCGGCCGATGGCAATTTCAGTCACCATCACCGGAAAACATAGAATGAAGCAAAAGCCGAGGTACATCAACACAAAGGCTGCTCCTCCACCGTCAGCCACTTCAAATGGGAATTTCCAGATGTTGCCCAAACCAACAGCCGAACCAGCTGCTGCCGCAATGAAACCGATCTTACTATTGAAATTCCCTCTAGAAGCCATTTGGTAGTTAGGTTAAGTTTGTTTCCAACACGCAATCTATCAAATGCGATGAAAAATCTTCGTTCGACAGTCTGAGAATTATTTCTACGGTTAATCATGCGATGTGTGTAAGTGATTTAACAGATACAATCCATGATTGGATATCAGCTAGTTAACCCGGATGAGCGCCTCTTTGTGGAGAGACTGGTGGATGTTCAGTTTCATCCCATGTAAGGTTAGCATCCTAAGTCATTTATCGGGGATGGGGTATTTTGCGAAGTCAATGTAATTCCTTTTGTCTTCAGCTTAAGTGTATTTGTTTTTATGGAGAGATTATTTAGCGAAAGTGAGTAACCAAAGCTGATTATTTACATCTGAAAGTGGCAAAATTCAATTTTTTCCGGTGTGGTGAACTAGCTGAGTGAATAGAGACGAGGTACTGGTTGTAGTCCACACTTACACGTGTATTAATTCGAAAGAGATTGACAAACAGGCTACTTGGACGATTTTTATATTTGAAAAATGCTGGCGTTGCATTTCGTTCGAACTGGAAATGACGTGACTACTTATAAATAAGTATTTATTATCAGCCAAATTAAATTGATATGAATATTATTGGTATTAATTATATAATTCCTATGTTTATGCCTCAATTGTATTTTTACAGGTTGTTGCACCGCTACTGAGAGATTTTATAGGTTAAGTTGTATGAATAATTTGATGTTGACCAATCCCACAAAAACTATAAAATAGAATAATAGCCAACTTTAGTTTTTCTTTAGGTAACCCCGAATTTTCATCAGCTATTCCTGGATTATTAGGATCATAACTTGATCTGAGGTCAGTGGTGTTTAGCTAGTCGTTCAACAATCTTTTAGTTCAAACACCTCTTATCTTCGACGAAACTTTTTGTAATAGCTCAGGTTCTTTGCTATTTGTATCGTCAATAGTTATGACTTTTTGACAAAAATAGTGTAATTATAAATCAGTGTTTTTTTCATCTGATCAAAATATGAATTGGACCATTTCTAACCTTAGCCGGTCATGAAGATAAATTTGGCAAAAATCAAACTGGCAATAATAGTTTGCCTTATTCCTTTTTTTGGTGCCAGGGCTCAGGAGTTCTCAGTGGGTGTTAACACTCTTACTCCCAACAGTAACGCTGTTTTGCATCTGGTTTCCCCAAATAGTAACCAGGGATTCCTTGTTCCGCAAGTTTCCACCAGTCAGAGGCAGTCTATGATTCCGATACTTGCTAGCGGAACGACAAACAATGGACTGATTGTGTACGACGGTGATGAAAACAGTTTCTACTACTGGGCCAATGGAGCCTGGCGCAAAGGATTAGGTGTGTTTGAAGGGGCTGTGGCTGGAGGAGATTTGACTGGAACATTTCCCAACCCTGTCTTGAAGCCTTCCATTGTAACTTTTGACAAGCTTGCGCCTTTCAGCGTTATAGGTGAGAAGATAGCGCCCGGTGCTGTAACGACTGATAAAATTGAAAATGGTGCTGTTACCTCTGATAAATTGGCGGTAAGCGGAGCTACGGCAGGCACATTTGGCAATGAGACAACCGTGTCGCAAGTGACGGTGAACGACCGTGGCATTATCACGAGCGTGGCTAATGTGGCCATATCTATTGTGTCAGACAATATAGTTGATGGGAGCATTATTAATATTGACCTGGCTGACAATACTATTACTATTAATAAGATTGATGCCGAAGGGACGGTCTCCTCTGTATTGGGGACGGATGCAGCAGGCGCCCCAACCTGGATACCGCTAAGCAATTTTGCGAGCTCTACATTAGCTACAAGCAATGTTTTTATAGGTAACGACACGGGTACAGCCTCGGCCCAACCCGTTATCGGTGATGCCACTCTTACCTACACAGCTACAGGTGCTGATTTGCAGCTGGCGGCAGATGCCGTAACGGCCAACGAAATTGCTACGGGTGCCGTCACAAGTAATGAAATTTTGGATGGAGCGGTACAGACCGCCGATATAGCTGATCAGAATGTTACAACAGTAAAAATTGTTGACGACGGTGTAACCGCTACCAAAATCAATGCTGATGTGGCTGGAGCGGGCCTAAGCCCCAATGGTACCACTGGTGCCCTGGATGTAAATGCAGGTAACGGATTAACCATCAATGGCGATGATCTGGAAGCGGACATTGCTCAGTTGGCTGGCCAGGGCCTGGGTGCAAACACAGGAACTGGGGCAGTAGATATTAAAGTAGACGGTACGTCGCTGGAAATTGCCTCGGATATTGTGCAGGTAGCGAGTGGGGGAATTAGTAATGCAAAGCTTGCCACTGATGCTGTTACTTCCGATAAAATTGCTGATGGCAGCGTGAGTGCAGCCGACATAGCGACCGGAGCCGTTAGTACCGATGAGATTTTGGATCTTACCATTACCACGGCGGACATAGCCAACGACGCAGTAACTAAAGATAAAATTAATGCTGATGTAGCAGGTGATGGCCTTGAACAATTTACCGATGGAACGCTAAGGGTGAAAGTAGGGAGTGGACTCTCATTCGATCCTGATAAAAAGTTACAGCTGGCGATTGTGCCCAACGATGACGAATTTTTGATTGGTACATCATCGGGTTTTGAGGGAACGACAGTGGTGGGGGATCTTTCAATGACATACAACTCTGGTACAGACCGAATTGACTCCAAAATACAGCCAGACAAGGTGACTGCTACAGAAATAGCGACAGATGCAGTTGGTAGTGCCGAAATTCTCGCCGGTGCGGTGAATACCCCAGAGCTTGCGGATGGTGCTGTGGCCAACCCGAAATTAGGTGCCAGTGCTGTCACCTCCGACAAAATAGCTGATGGCACCATTCAGGCAGTTGACATAGTGAATTTGGGCGTAACCACCCCCAAGATTAATGATAATGCCATCACCACTGGCAAAATTGCAGACGGCCAGGTGCAGACATTGGATATTGCTGATGTAAATGTCACGACCGCCAAGATCGCCAATAGTGCGATAGTGACCAGCAAACTTGCTGATGACGCAGTTACCCCAGCAAAATTGGATGCGCTTGTTGCCGGGCAAGGTTTGGTTCAGAATGGGAGTGGTGCATTAGACATTGGGCAAGGCAACGGAATCAAAGTAAACGCAGATGACATAGAAGTTGATCTGGGTGACATTGCTGGCGAGGCACTTGCTGAAAATACGGGCACGGGTGAGCTTGATGTTCAGTACGACGATGTGAGTATTGGATTGAATGCAAATAATCTGGAAGTTAAGGTCGATGGTATTACCACGTCAAGAATAAAAGATTTGGCAGTTACGGAGGATAAGTTGGCTGCCGGTTCAGTGTCGACAGGTAAAATACTTGATGGCACGATTCAAACAGGCGACCTTGGTGATAATATCATTACTGAAATAAAGTTGGTTGACAACTCAGTTACTACAGACAAAATAAGAGACGGTCACGTGCAAACTGCTGACATTGCCGATGACAATGTGACTACCGGTAAGATTGCTGATGGCAATGTGACAACAGCAAAACTTGACAATGACGCAGTCGACAAGGATAAAATAAATGAAGATGTCGCCGGTAACGGGTTACTACAGAATGTTTCAGGGGCGCTTGATATCAACCCTGGCAACGGTATAGAAATAGTTTTGGACGCTGTTCAGGTGGATCTTTCTGGTATAGCAGGTGAAGCGCTCACAGAAAATTCCGGGGTGCTTGATGTGCTATACGATGGGACAACGGTAGGGCTCAACGGTAGTGATGAGCTTTATGTGCCTGATGCAGGGATCGCCGAGGATCAGCTAGCTGATGATGCGGTGACCACCGCTAAGATTGATGACGATGCTGTTACCACAGCTAAAATTCTCAATGGAAACGTCACTACTGCTAAAATTTTGGACGATAATGTAACTGCGACCAAGCTAAATGATGATGTGGCAGGTGATGGACTTGTTCAAAATGCATCAGGAGCCCTGGATATAAATGCGGGTAATGGCATTGCGATTGCTTTGGATGTTGTTAGTGTAGACCTTTCAGGAATAGCAGGGGAGGCACTCGCAGAAAGTTCGGGTAAACTGGACGTGCAGTACGATAATAGTACTATTGGATATAATGGCACTAGTTTGGAAGTAAAGGATGCTGGCATTACTACTACCCAACTTGCCGACAATGCTGTGACAAATGCTCAGATGGCGGACAATGCAATTACCAACGCTGAGATGGCTGATAATGCTGTTGGGACTGCTGAAATAGCTGACAATGCTATTACTACTGGTAAAATACTGGATGGCGAAGTACAAACTGACGACATTGCGGATGGCACCATCCAAACAATAGACATTGGAGATAATCAGGTGACAGTCGCCAAGCTGCAAAACGGCACACCCGGTAACACTCAATTGATAGTTGCAGACCAAACTACCGGAGAGCCTGGTTATGTTAACCTTTCAACGGTGATTGGGGATTTGGCTGGGAATGGCCTGGTGGGTAATGGAGAGAAGATTGATGCCAATCCTGATGATGTGACGATCGAATTGTTCACCGATATGTTGCAAGTGAAGGATCTCGGAATAACTAACCCTAAGATAGCCAGCAGGACGATTACCTTTGATAAGTTGTCAGGCACGGCAGGGTTTGAAAATTCATTGTTAATTAACAACTCTTCGAATTTTCCCGTTTGGTTCGCACCAGGATCTAATCAAGTACTTATTACTAGCTCGGGAGGAAGTATTACCACAAAACCCATTGGTGAATTTGCTACTAATAACCTCGCTTATGGGAGTATTTTTATTGGTAATTCTTCTGGTATATCTACTCAACTGAGTGTAAATAATGCCGGTAGCTTAATTATAGGTAACGGAACTTCAGCTGCTTCGCTACCATTGACTGGTGACATTAATCTGAATGGTGCTGGTGCGACAACAATTCAAGACAACGCCGTTCAGGGTGATGACATAGATGTGACCTCTGGTAACTTCGTTGTAGCTGGTGCTAATCAAGTTCAGTTAAATAACACCCTCGGCCTTCAGGTAGCTAATGCCACTGATTTGAACGGAAGTCTGACGATGGATGGCTCAACTTTTAGCCTGGACGCAACCGGTGCGTCGAATTTATCTACTTCCGCAGGGGCATTGACGCTGCAAGGTGCCGGTGGAGTGAATATCGGAGCCAACGGCGTGCTGACTGATGTCATCGGGGGCTTGAACGTAACTCAGGGTGCAGATATTGATGGAAACACGACACTAAATGGCAATGTCACACTGGGAAATGCAGCCACAGATGGTGTGACTGTGACAGGGGAAATACTGGGAGCGACACCACTTAATTTTGAAGGGTCGGCTAATAATGACGTTTATACAAGCTTTGCAATTACTAATCCAACTTCTGCCCGCACGATTAATTTTCCAGATGCGAGTGGTACGGTTGTATTGTCAGGAGGGGCAACGCTGGCCAATGATATAGCCTTGAGTACAGACGGGGCAGGTCAGATAGTGAATGCAGTAGAGGCGCAGGACTTCAATGTTCAGTCTCAGAATATCAACATAGGTGATGAATCAGATGATGTAGTTGATATCACGGGTATTACAAATTTGAATGGAGGCGATGTAACGATAGCCGATGGCGCTACTGCTACCAATATCAACAACGATGATATTAACATAGGTAATGCAGCAGGGGACTTAGTTGACATCACAGGAGCGACGACAATCACAGGCGGTAACCTGACAGTAAGTTCACCCCAGTCAGATTTCAACAGTGCGACGACGAATGTAACGGGTGCTGCGATCAATATAGGTGATGCAGCAGGTGATGCAGTAGATATTACTGCGGCGACCAATATCAACGGAGGTAATCTGACAGTAGATGCCCCTGTAACTACATTAAACAGTGGTATTATCAATCTGAGTGCCGATGCTACCGGGGACATATTATTGAATGGTGAGATCCAGGGCGGCAGTCCTCTTATACTAGAGGGAGCGACAGATGATGCGAATGAGACGACGATCAGTTTGGTAGACCCGACGGCGGATCGTACGATCAGTTTTCCGGATGCGAGTGGTACGGTATTACTGGATGTCAATGTAGGCACGATTGCTTCTCAGGATGCCAATAGTGTATCGATAAGTGGCGGCTCCATTACCGGGATTACAGATCTTGCCTTAGCCGATGGCGGAACCGGTGCCAGCGATGCACCGACCGCCAGGACAAACTTGGGATTAGTTATTGGAACCGATGTTCAGGCCTTTGATACGGACTTATCTACCTATGCTGGCATCAGTCCCTCTGGAGATGTACAGACATTGCTTGGTTCTGCAGACAATGCGACAATCATCAGCAATATTGGATTGGGCTCCATGTCGTCACAGGACGCCAATAGTGTATCGATAAGCGGCGGCTCTATTACCGGGATTACAGATCTTGCCATAGTCGATGGCGGCACGGGGGCAAGTGATGCTGCAACAGCCAGGACGAATTTGGGCCTTGGAACGGGTGATTCACCGACTTTCAATGGATTAACAATTACGGCCCTTGCGGGGGCTGAAGATACCTATACCGGTGATGGTCTGACCAATTCATTTACTATAAGCGCAGCGGGGGCGTTTTCCTCCTCCGACATCCGCCTCAAAGAAAATATCAAACCCCTTGACAGCCCGCTGGATAAAATCCTGGCTTCTGAGGGCCTTTCTTACAACTACAAAGCCGACGCAGATACCGAAGTTCACTTTGGCGTCATCGCTCAGGAAATAGAGAAACTCTTTCCTCATATGGTAAAGGAGGATAGCAGAGGGTATAAGTCTGTGAACTACACCGAACTCATCCCCGTCCTCATCGAAGCCATCAAAGAACAGCAAAAACTGATCGAAAAACTGATGGCCGACCTGAGTAATGAGAAAACGACCAAAGAAGAGATGAAAGCAGCGCTTGATAAACAAATGAAGCTTTCCGAAATGCAGATGAAGCTCATGGCTCAATTGCAAATGGAAAACTCTTCCATGAAGAGTGACATCGACCTTATTAAAGAGCAAATGGGTATTAAGTCAGCGACCAAAACCAATGAATAAGGTACTTGCTACCATATCGCTCAGTTTACTTGCCGCTGCTTCAGTGGCAGCTCAGGGGCTTTATGCCCCATCGGGTGTGCAGTTGAAAGTAGGAAGCTCGGCAACGGTAATGATTGGCGGTGACTTAACCAACAAAGGCCAGGTTTACGATGAAGGCTTGTTGGTTGTGGATGGCACTGTCAACAACGAAAGCAGGTTGAATATTAGCAACAATGCGTCGACTCCCCCAATATTGGACTCCAACGGCCTCATCAACAATACGGGCAATCTGGAAAATGTGGGCCTCATCAGAGTTTCTGGCGATTGGAACAACACAGGAATCTATAACGGTATTGATGGCGAGATTGAACTGGACGGTACTTCTGACCAAACATTCTCAAGTACGCCCACCGATGTGCACAGTATTGTGGTGAACTCAACCGGCAAAACGCTATTTACTGGAGACACTGTGCGTGTGGTCGGAATGATCAACTTTGTTAATGGTTATGTGGACGCTAACCCTGGTAGCTATTTGATCATTGAAGACGGGGCAGAGGTGCTGGGCGGCAGCGACAACTCTTACTCGGAGGGAAAACTTTATCACCGGGGGCTTGGGTATAAGTTCTTTCCAGTGGGAAATGACGAACTCTATTTACCTGTCTACCTGGAGAACGTTTTTGGTCAAAACCCGCTCATAGGTGTGGAAGTTGGCGCTTTTTCTCAAGCACCTTTTCCTGATCGGCTTTTGGTAGGCGTTGCCGAGGACTACTACTGGGATATTGAAACTGTGCTTGGTAGATTTGATAGCAGCAGGGTGACGGTCGACTACGTGGGCGCTGACCTGGAGAGCAGTCAGAACCGAAATGACATTGCCTTTGATAGCGCCACGCCGGCGCTGGCGGAGGCGGAGTCACTTGACGAGCCATTTACAAACTTGTTCACAACAGATGACTCTGTCGAAGATCCCGACTTGTTTTCCTCAGGTCTGCTTACTGGAGAAAAAAGTTTCACAAAAAGATACCTGGCTGTCGCTCTTTCTCCTAAGGTACCTGCCGACGGTGTGTCCTATATCCCAACCGCTTTCTCTCCTTTGTCAGTTAATGAGGAAGATCAGGTCTTAAAGTTCTACAGTGAGAAGGTGATTCCCGATGGGTTTTCCTTCAAAATCTATGATCGCTTTGGCGATGTTTTGTATGAGACCAACGATTTGTCGGATGCGCAAACCAACGGGTGGAATGGCTTGCTTAAGAGCGGGAAACCGGCGTCAGGTGGGTATTACTTTTACTCCGCAAAGTTTGAGTTTTTTAATGGAAGAAAAGTGTCAAAAACCGGGCAGGTAATGCTGATAAGATGACGAGTATGCTGAAATATATATGCTTTCTTATGCTGGCTTGCTTCACTTTTAGCGTTTCTGGACAGAACAGCCAATTTTCGCAGTACTATACATCATCTTTGTTTTTAAACCCGTCGTTTGCAGGAATTCCGCCAGATTTGCAGGTGTCTCTTAATCACAAAAGACAATTTCAGACTTCTGGAATTTCCAACGAACTTTCGCAGTTTTCGATACTCTATCCCTTCGTTTCAAGTGGGTTTAATGCACGACAGTTTGGGGGCATTGGAGTGACAGCTTTCAGTGAGAGCATTGGGGATAATTTTTTCAAGAACAATGGTTTTATGGTTTCCACTGCCTACAACCTTAGGTTGGGCGACTTTAGTCCGGATTACGTGATCTTCGGGCTCCAGGGGGGGTACTTTAACGAAAGCATTAATTTCGGTAATCTACAGTGGGGATCGCAGTATACACCATACCTGATTTCTGGTTTTGACCCGAATGCGGCAGATCCGTCTGCACAGTTCAATGATATCGTGCATTACCCGGTGTTCAATGCAGGGTTGACCTACTACTTTAACCCCGCCCGAACATACAGGCTTTACAAGTATAGCGCTTTCTCAGGGTTCTCTTTCAAGAACTTAAATCGCCCAAATACCTCTTTTATGGGAGGTGAGGTAGCTCGTAAGCCAATTTTCATGGCTTATCATGGAGGCATGGAATTTAGCATTTCCCATAAGTTGAGGTGGTCTCCCAATGGAATTTTTTACTATTCCACTGATAATCGCTATCAGTTTAATATGGGAAGCTATGTTAGCTACAGCTTTAGCGATAACCGCTCCCTTAAAGCAAATAACCTCTACCTTACCTTTGGAGCTTGGTATCGATTGAGGGATTCTTTCATTTTCACAGCCGGCTTTCAAAATAATAACCTACAGATGGCTTTTAGTTACGATCTCAATAAAGTATACCTTTTTACGGAACCAAATGATTCACTTGTGCCTTCATTTGAAATTTCATTAACTTACACTTTAGGTAAGGACAAAAAGGGTGGTAGCTCGTCCAATCCATTATTTTAGTCATGAGGAAATTATCTTTAGCATTTGTAACCTGTTTAGTTTTAGTAGCTAATGCCTTTGGTCAGGGAGCTGTTCAACTAAATGAATACGCAGATGATCAATTCAGGAACGGACATTATGCTGAGGCAGCACAGTATTACCTCCAGGCACTTGCGGAAGAACCGAACAACCAGCTGGCGACCTTTCAGTTAGCTGAGTGTTATAGAAACACTTTTAAGTATCAGGAGGCTGAGCTTCAATACGAGAAGATGATTAATCTTTCGGAAGCCAACTATCCGACAAGCCGGTATTATTTCGCCTTGATGCAAAAGCTCAACGGCAAGTATCAGGAGGCGATGGAGAATTTTCAGGAATACCTTAAGTGGTATAATACCAACCCTGATAGAATGGCGGCATTTAAGGCACTCAGGCTACAGGCGCTTGTTGAAAAGGAAGGCTGTCTTCTGGCGCTTAATGAGTTAGCCAACCCGGTTCGGCATGCCGAATTCAAAGTGCTGCCTACTCCGGTCAACACGCAATACGACGATTATGCTCCTTTTATATTTAAAGGGGATTCTTCTCTTATGATGTCCTCGTCAAGAAAATCATCAACAGGATCCGTGTTTGATGCGAGAATGGGGCAGTCAACGGCTGACCTTTTTCGGTTTGAGCATTCCGGAGATGCGTGGACAGAAATTGGAAATAAAGACAAGTTTTCCAACCTGAACACTAAAAATGGGGAGGGGTCCGGTATTTTTAACAAAGACAATACGAAAGTCTACTTTACCTACAATCCGCCAGCTGGTTCGTCAACACCTTCTCAGATATCTAAATCGGAGCTTATCGATGGCAAATGGAGTGAACCAAAGCCTCTGAATGCCAATATAAATGCAAAAAACACTACCTCAAGGCATCCATCATTGTCACCGGGGAATGATACGCTATTTTTTGTTTCCGACCGACCTGGTGGGTTTGGTCAGACAGATATTTGGTACAGTGTAGATGCTGGCAATGATAATTGGGGGCCTGCTATCAATCTTGGATCTGCTATCAACACTAGTATGGACGAAGCCACCCCCTTTTTTGATCAGAAGGAGGGCGTTCTTTTCTTCTCCTCCAATGGACATAGAGGTTTTGGAGGGTTTGATATATTCATGACCAATGGCAACAACTTCGAGAATTCGGAGATTTATAATATGGGCTTTCCATATAACTCAAATCGGGATGACTGGTTTTTTATATTGGGACAGCAAAGTGGTTATCTTACATCGGGCAGAGACGGTGGAGTGGGAGGACAAGATATTTACACCTTCCATATTGAGACCGACCAGGAAATTATAGCTGAAATTCTTGAGGAAGACGTGGTGGCAGGCCGTAGCTCCGTTTTCTCGGATGACTACAATTTCGACACCAATGACATAGAGAAGGTGGAGGAAGTGATCTCTCATTTTCTTGCTGCACGTATGTTCAATACGCAAGCGATGCTTACCGCCGAGCAACAGGCATTTTATGATAACTTATCTGAGTCAGACAAAGAGAAGATTGAGAGGATTGTCAACTCCAGAGTAAGGAAAATGTCGGAAAGAGACCTTAGGGCGGTTAGAACTGAAGATGAGTTTTATTACCAGCAGCTGTCTACCGGAGATAAGTATTCAATCAACAGGATGGTGTCGTCTTACCTGGAGGAAGATGGCTTAGGTCTGAATGTATCGCTAAGTAGTGAAGAAAAGGCGTACTATGAGCAGCTTTCGAAAGATGCGAAAGAGAAAATAGATCAATACATCACACTGAAGGTAACTGAGTACCGAAACAAGGAGGTTCAAGATGAGTATTTCCAGTCTTTGCCTGCCACCGACCAAACTCAGGTAAAAACGTTGGCACGCAGTTACCTGCTTCAGAAAAAGTCAATTGAAAATCTCTCGCTGGGCGTCAATACAAATGTTTTTCTAAAAAAGCAGGACGAGCAGTCTATGGAGAGGGCCGAGGCTTCCATAGTAAATCAACTAAAGAATCTGGCACTTGAGAGCGATTTCTCTTTGAGTGAAGATGATAAAGTATTTTACCAGAATTTGCCTACTGAAGAGCAGCAGTCTATTGACAGGCTGGTGACTGCGTTTTTGGCTGCGAAGCCTTCGGACTTCGATAAGAACATTACTCCGGCAGACCTGGAATTTTACAATAAGAAACCGGCCGGACAAAAAGCGCTTATTGACAAAATTCTTGTGAGAAGACTTCGGAATTTGTCTTTCTCAGATGAGTATATTTTTAATCATGCTACAGCAAAACAGACGCTGTTGCTTACCAGTTTGAATACCAAAACAAACGGAAATGTCATTGTAGGAGAGGTTGGTAATTTATTAACTGGTGCCAATAGAAATGCTTATAGTTCCCTTAGCGAGGAGGAGAAGTTGAGGTTTGCAAGAATGGTGTCCGGCGTCGACAGCTACGATAAACTAGCCAGCAGACCTCTGTTGGCACTCGATGAAAATGCATCTGAGCCCTCGCAACTTATCGCAAGTCAGTCCAATAGGCCAATGGTTGCATCTTCGTTTGGTAGTGCGGCTGGTTCCTCTAAATCAAGTGAAAACCAGGCACTGGCTCAGGGCAACTCCAATAACAGCAGTGCAAATGTTGCTACGCAAAACTCTCCAGCTTCGACCACCGGCACTAACCTTGCTTCAAACCAGGGTGGTCAACTCATCATCGACCGACGAGAGGGGACGGGTGAGCCCGAGTCTGGAAACACACTATCGAAGGTGGCTTCAAGTCGGGCGGCTACAAGCATGAGCTCTGATCAAAGAGCGCTTTATGAGAGCCTGCCTCCGAGTAAAAGGCAGGCAATTGACAGGATTGTAGCTGTTTCACTGATCAACAACGACTATGCGGGCCAACCGGAGATGTTTGAAGAGGACAAACAAAGGTTCGCTGAGTTTGACTCAGAGGAAAGGCGGATGGCCAGAAGAATGGCAAAGTTTATGACAGAAGATCAGCTCTCTACGGCTGAAATGGGTGCGATTAAGGATGATTTTATCAAATACAAAAATTACAACCCTGAAATCAGAAAGACTTTCAACCACTTGATTTTAACTGAGGCTTTTAGCTATTCTCAGGGTAGAAACCAGATGGACTTGTTGACAAAAGACAGGGGGGTTAACAATGGCTTGAGTGCAGAGGAGAAGAGCTTGGTTGGGACTCTGATCGATGTCAGGGCAAGATCGAACTACATTTTTGGCGATCAGATTGATCTAGAAAACAAGTATGTTGAATCAGGTATGGTCATGGCGAGTGTCGATCAATACCAAACAGAAGAGTTTAAGAATATCAAGATTCAGGGGCGTTTGGTAGATATTAGAACCGGTAAAGCTCTTGCTAACTACCCGGTTGTATTGGCAAATAGCTCCGGCGAAACAATCAAGGTGGGTTATACGAACCAAAATGGCGAGTTTGTATTTGACTACTTAGACGGCAACAAAGCCTATAAGATTCTCTCAAACAACCAGACTGTTTCTGCGATAAAGCCGGACAACTTTTTCATTAAAGACTTGCAAGTGCGTGGGTACAAAGATGGATACATAGTGCTGAATTATGAAGGCATTTATTTCGACTCTGATGCCACCAATATTCGGGATGAGGGAATTGTGACGTTGAATAAGTTGATCGAACTATACAGGATGAATCCTGAAATTGAGATCGAAATTCATGCGCATGCTGACAGCCAGGGCGAGCATGACTATAATCACAGACTGTCGGATTTGCGAGGCGATGCTGTTTATAAATACCTTGTCAGTCATGGAGTGGATGAGACGGCCTTGACCGTTTACTACAACGGAGAAGGTGACCCTGTTGCCAGTAATCTCACGGCGTATGGACGTGCTTTTAACAGACGGGTGGAACTTGAGGTATACTCTACAAAACCTTTGCAAACTGAACTGGCTAAGATTTATGTTGCCCGTCCCGGGGCTACTATTGATGCTATCGCCAGGGCATTCAACCTGCCGGCAGATAGGATACAAGCTATGAATGGCTTGCAATCGAGGGTAGTTAAGCCATATACACCTATTAGAATAGAAGGCAAAAACAGCATCAAACCGAGCCTAAGTCTCTTGGTTGAGTTAAATGACCATGCTGTGAATTACAAACAGTACAAAGTGAAAAAGGGAGAGTCTATCATCTCCATAGCCGAGAAGTTCAACCTTCCTGAAGAGCTGTTGCTTGAATTGAACAACCTGAACGGATATCAATTGAACCCGGGAGACGTAATTGATATTTACGTTTCTTATTAAAGGTATGGCTTCAGCCGGTTTGATGTTTTGCTTTAGCTTGAGTGCAGGGGTCTGACGACATATTGCTGAGGCTCTGAATGGCTCCTTTTGAACGGCGGTAATTTCCTGATCAATAAAGGTAGCCTAGGAGTCTAACAGATAAAACCCCGAAAAAGTCTGATGGAGACTTTTTCGGGGTTTTGGATTTGCTTGTACGCCGCTCAATTTGTTTTCGGGTAGCCCTTTTGAGCCAGTAAAATACGGGTGGCTATTTCAGGCTAGTAGGCTGCCTTTAATACCCGAGCATCAATTTTGAATCTGGAATTACCCTTTCCCAATCAGGATAAATGATCCCCAGAAATAGGGGCTTTCATATTTCTCCCTAACGTTCAGTTGTGCCTTTCGGAATGAGTCTCGAATGTTTCCAGAACTCAGGTAGTACTTGTAAAAGGAAATCATCAGGTCTTTTGTGACCTGATCGTCTACCTTGTTTAAACTTAGGATCAGGTTCCTGGCCCCGGCTACCTTAAAAGCCCTCTGAAGACCATAAACGCCCTCGCCATTCATCACTTCTCCCAAGCCAGTTTCACAAGCGGATAATACGACAAGGTCAGTATTGTCCAACGTGAGGTTCATTGCCTCGTATGCGGTTAAAATACCATCTTCCGATTCCAGGTCTGCATCCTTTCCTGTTACATAGTCTACAAAGAAATTGTTGGCATCTGCCAGCACAAGCCCCGACTTGAATAGCGGGTTGTTGGCGGTTGTGTTAACATTCTGGGAAATGAACGGAGGGTTTTCAAGGAAATACCCATGAGTAGATATGTGCAAAATTTTAGGGCTTACCAAACTCTTTAGTTTTTCTTCCCTGGCCAATTTATCAGTGCTTATTTTTGAATTCCATCCCGCATCCCGCAACATGTCGTCAATAGTGTGTATTTCAACCATCGTGCCTGGCAGGGGCTGAAACATGTTGATAAAGGCTGTTTTGGCATTCGTTGCCAGTTCGCTGGGTATATGGCCGTAGTCAGGGTTGCCGACGAGAATGGCCGTTCTTTCGTTGTTTTTTTCGGTTCTGCTAAATTCTACAACGTCTTTTGTACTGGTGACAAAATTTACGTCAAGTAAGTCGGTCAGGTACTTCTTTTGATCAGGAATATATAATGTTTCAGGGTTAAACTTATTGTAGACCCCGTCAGGAGAGAAATAGATTTTTTTTATGCCACCCAAGTGTTCCTGTATTTTGGCCCAAAATTGCACATACGTCTCGTTGTCTGTCACGCCAAATTTCAAAGAGTTAAAAAAGGCCGAGTAGTACTGTTTTTCGAGTTGATTACCATTATCGAGCAATACCAACTCTGGATTCGTGTATGAGTCGGGCTTTATAATAAGGGCCGCATACTGTATATGATCCGAGAAACCGTAGATGAGGTTGTCGTCATCACCATAGAGGCTTTTGAATTCCCGGAATCTGACAATTTCCACGGCCGCCTCGCCTTCTTTAAGGTTTCTTCTGATGTCGACCCAGCTATAAACCTTATCTTCCCCGGATTTAAAATAGGAGGATTCGTAGGCAAGTTTTTTTTCCAGGTTATTAATATTGACCTCAAGCTCATCGATGTTGATATTCATTTCCTTCAGTTTGGCTGTACCTACCTGGTAAAACTTTGCCAGACGGGCTTTGAGCGTCTTCCAGAGAATATAGTCCTGTATTAGCTGTTCGTCACCGCTGGCGAGCACATTCTTTCTCACTTTGTCTGAGGCATAGAATATAATCGCCTTTGTTGCCAGTTGGTTGTCGTATAGGTCTCCCAGTATCGCCGGGGTTTCTTTCATGAGCTTGAGGGCTATTGTATTGAAACGCTCTACGTCCTCCCGAACCGTGTTGTAAAAAACTTCCCTTTCAATTTCGCTAAGGGCAGGAAATATCTTTCCTACCTGACCCACCTGTATTTTGATAGCCTCCTTGAAGAACTCTCCTGATTTTTTGGGTTGATCATGTGTGATATAATAAAGACCAAGATTCTCCAGGGATCTGGCATAGGAAGGGTGGTTTTCGCCCAAGCTCACTTTTCTTAGGTTTAGTGCCTGAAGATAAAGTGCCTCAGCTCTTTGATGATCGCCTGTGTTCGAGTAGAGAACGGCCATATTGTTGATCAAGGTAGCATAGTCGGGATGGCTCTCCCCCAAAACTACTTTGTCTATCCTTAGGGCGTCTTCATAGTATTTTTTCGCCTCATCATATTTTTTTTGTGTGCGGCGAATTCCAGCCATGTTGTTAAGTGAAGTAGCGTACTTAGGGTAGTATTCTCCATAGTTGGCTTTATATATATCAGCGGACTCCTTGAAGAGCTCGAAAGCCTTGTCTAAGTCGCCTCTGTCGTTGTAATAACTTGCAAGGTTATTGGCAGCCGTGGCATAGTTGGGATGTCGGGGACCAAATATTTTTTTACTGAGAACAAAAGCCTCTTGTAGGTGCACGCCCGCTTTTTCATAGTTCCCCAGGTCGATATAGAGAATTCCCAAATCATTTAAGGTTTCCAAAATAAGACCCTGGTCAATCCCTTCTCTTTTCCTTTTTAAGTCGAGGGTTTTCAGAAGCACTCTTTCGGACTCGCCGTATTTTCCCAGATACTCATACACTATGCCCAGGTGTTCCAGGTTTTCAAGGTATTCCAGCTTGTGTGTGAGTGAGTTAGCTTCATACAGCTCGTCGCTGTGCTGAATAAACGAAAACGCCTTGTCTGGTTGCCCAAGCTTAATGTAAATTCTTCCCAAGTCGCTATAGGAGTTTGCCATTAGAACCATTACTGTCGAATGATGGCCTTCGATAAGCGTATGTGCACGCTCAAAATTCACAGCGGCCATTTCCAACTCGCCAATATGTTCGTAGAAACTTCCCAGCTCCTGCATCGATTTAATATAGTCGGTACTGCGATCTCCTTTAGTTTTGCCGATTACCTCTTGCAACTCTTTATAAAAGCGCTCTGCTGCCCCGAAATCCCCCAATATCTTACTAACATTGGCTGCGTTGGTAAGGGCGTTTGCATAGTCTTCGTTGCTGGTTTGTCCAATATTGCGCCAGGTCTCTACTGATTTCAGAAGGTACTTCTTGCTGTTTCCCAGGTCGTCGACATCCCAATACAGCATTCCCAGGTTATTGAGTAATACTGCCTCCTGACCATTGGGCTTACCTGCATTTTCCGCACTGAGTGCGCTATAGGCATCTTGCAGATACATAAGGGCCCTTTTCTGATCAGTATCATAATAATAGTCACTACTGTCAAGAAGCGATTCCCAGCTTTGCGCTGAGAGGGTTGAAGAGACAGACAGGTACAGGGATATTACAAAAAACAGTGCGCTACTTAATCTGAATTGCATCACATATTGGTTTAGGTAGAAGTCTAAAATACTACTTTGTCTACAATAGGTTAGGTTGACTCTACAAAGCGTTTAAATCAGCATATGTCACCTAGCAAAAGGTGAAAGAGATTTGAAAAAATGACTCAACATTAAAGTTATTCATTTTTCTTAAAGAGAGTTTCGCTCAAAGCTAACTTTCTCGAAACTATTGACAACCACAGGCTCCTGAACTCCAAACAAAGCAATAAAAACGTTAGTCATCTTCTTCCATAGCAACTGGTGAAGGGTAGTCAAAAAGGAGATTTTTCTTGATAGCAGCAGCCACCTTGTGGGGAACAAATTGCTCCCAACCATCTTCTCCATTTTGTATCATCGTCAGGACTTTGTCCGAAATGATGCTCAAATTTTTCTCATTTACTTTCGATAAGTCTTCTATTTTTTTGTTTTCCAGAAGGTAATCGTAAAGGTGTCTGAGGTGCCCGGCTGGTTTAAAATTGGCACAAGTCATCAATTCCTTGGATTCAAAATCTTTGATGTAGGGGTAAACGAATAGCTTGATATTAATGCCAAATAGCTCACCGAAAGCCTGTAGAATTCCACCATTGAGGTCTGAGTAGTACTTTTCGTCAAAAATCCTGAGCAAGTTGTTGAAGCCAAGGATGATGCCGATTTTCTTGCCTCTTGTATACTGAGCAAAATAGGTAGCCAGTTTGTAGTACTCCTGATAATTTGAAATAATCACGTTCTGCCCAAGCGAACAAAGGATATCAACCCTGTCGAGGAAATCATTTTCATCGATCTTACCATCCTTGGTTAAGTCGTTGAGAGTAAGTTCCGAAAGCACTATAAGCTTCTTTGGGTCAACGTCGGCTTCTTTTTTGAACTGTCTCAAACCAGCAATCATCATATCAACATTGACCAGCGTCACTGGTCTGAACCTTCCACGAAGAACGAGAACGTTCTTTTTGTACAGTGCTTCCGACGGCTGCAGCACATCTCTGTTGGCACCAAACATGGCCATTTGTGTCAATCCGTTTTTAACAAGCTTCAGGCTCATCAGGCGATTGTCCACATGGTGGAAGTCGGGGCCTTCCAGGCGGAACATGTCAATTTCTATTCGACCCTCACTCAGGTTGTCGATCAGAGAAATGATAAATTCTTCTGGATCCATGTAGTGATAGCAGGCGTAAAGCAAGTTAACGCCAACTATACCCAATGCTTGCTGCTGCCACAACGCATCAGTGTCGTTTAGCACAAGGTGGATGATACAGTCGTTGGGCTGTGTATTGGGGTGGAGCTGAAACCGGATGCCTATCCAGCCATGCCCCTTATTGGTTCTCTTAAAATTGAGCGTTTCAACGGTATTAGCAAAAGCAAAGAAGGTAGTTCGCTTGGCCCTGTAGCTTAACCGTTTTGTAAGCAGGTTATACTCTTTATCAAGCATTTGATGCAGGCGAGGCTGGCATACGTACCTGTCGCAAGGACCGTAGATGGCATCACTGAAGGTCATGTCATAGGCAGACATGGTTTTGGCAATACTGCCCGAAGCTCCCCCTGCTTTGAAAAAATGAGCTGCGGTTTCCTGACCGGCACCTATTTCAGCAAAGGTGCCATAGATTTTCTCGTCAAGATTTATTTTTAGTGCTTTTTCCTTGGTAGTGAGCTTTCGAAAGGATGCATCCATACACTTAGTCCTGTTTGAACAAAATTAGTCGTATTATTATTAAAACTGAATCTTTGAGGGGTGTTTTTAATGTAAACAATCAAAGCACTGTTTTGATTTCTAATTCACAAAAAAGCTCACAAAAGCCTGTTGCTTTTTGACTATAACGCAAAAAAAATCCGCCTTGTTGGGGCGGATTTTTAAACTGGGAACCACCTACCTTACTATGCTAAGGGATATCCTGATTTCTCGATCATTACATTGGCTATCTCACGTCTCAACAGAATGGTGTTAACAGGGCCCATTTTGGTGAATCGCTTCAGCCCCATGAGCATTACTTTCTGTTCGTCGCCTTTCACAAAACCGGCAATTGCCTCTTTTCCCGCACGATTTACCTTTTCCACTGCCTCAGCCAAATATACACGGGCAAGTTTTGCCTGAAGAGCGTTGGCACTTTCTCCGGTTTTTGATACCAACTTCTCAGTTCTCAGCAACGTCGACTCAGCCACATACACCTCAATCATCATGTCTGCGATGCACATCAGTATTTCCTGCTCGTCATTCAGCTTAGGCCCAAAAGTCTGAGCGGCCTTACCAGCTACCATTAGTATGGCCTTTTTTAGGTTCTTCAATACTTCCTTTTCTTCTGCAAATGGCTTGGTAAGGTCTGGTGATGCAAAAGAGGGGACTGAAGTCAGCTCCTTGGCCACCGCCATAGCCGGTTGCAGTATATCAAGCTCGCCTTTCATGGCTCGTTTCAATACCATCCCTACGAGAAGCATTCTGTTGATTTCGTTGGTGCCTTCGTAAATCCGGGTAATTCGGGCATCTCTGTAGGCCCTGGCCATTGGTGCTTCTTCAGAGAAACCCATGCCGCCATACACCTGAACACCCTCGTCAACCACAAAATCCAATACTTCAGAGCCATGCACTTTAAGAATGGCGCACTCGATAGCAAACTGCTCTACACCTTTCAGCTTGGCCTCATTTTCGGGCATGCCGTTAGCTATCAAATCGGTGATTTTGTCGTCGATATTCTGCCCAGCTCTGTAGCAGGCCGATTCTGTCGCATAGGTTTTAACTGCCATCTCGGCCAGCTTATGCTGAATAGCGCCAAAGGAAGAAATGGAAACACCGAACTGCTTGCGGTCGTTGGCGTATTGTGTACTCATGGTGGCCACGTCTTTGCAGCCGCCAATAACGCCGGCGGCTAGCTTGATTCGCCCAATATTGAGGATGTTCACGGCTATCTTGAATCCATTCTCTCTATCAGAAAGCATGTTTTCGACAGGGACCGGACAGTCGTTGAAGAAGATTTGGCGGGTGGACGATCCTTTGATGCCAAGTTTCTTTTCTTCTTCATTCATAGTGATGCCACCGAACGTACGCTCTACAAGAAATGCGGTAAGGTTCTTGTCATCATCAATTTTGGCAAATACAATAAAAAAGTCGGCGAACCCACCATTAGAAATCCACATTTTCTGCCCGGTGATCAGGTAGTGCTTGCCATCGGATGAAAGAACGGCTTTTGTTTTACCAGAATTTGCATCGGAGCCCGCATCTGGCTCAGTGAGGCAGTAGGCTCCTTTCCATTCCCCGCTGGCGAGCTTTGGGATATACTTATTTTTTTGATCTTCATTGCCATAGTACAAGATGGGGAGTGTTGCAATCCCAGTATGTGCACCATATGCGGTAGAAAATGAACCGGCCGAGCTGACAATATCTGCAATTAGCATACTTGTGTTGAAGCTCATGCCAAGGCCGCCATATTGCTCAGGAATGGATATGCCCAATAAACCCAGCTCACCTGCTTTTTCGAGCACTCCTGGCATAAAGCCTTCCTCAAGGCTGTCCATCCTGTCTACGTTCGGCTTGATTTCCTTCTCAATAAAATCTCTGGTGGCTTCCGCCATCATTTTTTGCTCTTCCGAAAACTCCTCAGGAATAAATATCTCGTCGGCTTCAGTTTCTCTGATCAGAAATTCACCTCCCTTGATGGCATCTTTGGCAACTGTAGTTTCCATGGCTAATGAAGAATTTTAAAGTTTTGTAATTCGGATAAATAGTATGCATGCATACTATTTCAAATGTAAGGAAAAATAGTATGCATGCATAATAAATTAGTGTGAAAAATTTCAATGTATCCACCGCACATATCATTGTCGACCGATTATCAGTTTAGCTGAGATTTTTTGCCTGAAATCAGTTAATATGGAGCGTTAATGAGCACGTGAACTCGTGCTCAAGATTTTGAGATATGCTTGAAGACGCCCTTTTAAAAATAATACCCCGGCCACGTGTGAAAACACGCCTGATTGACCGCTACGCCTATGCAAACGACGCCAGTCATTTTTACCTGGTTCCCAAAGCTGTGGTGCAGCCCATCACAGTTGAGGAAATTCAAAAGCTTTTCGCCGTTTCTCAGGAGCTGAACCTTCCAATTACATTCCGGGCGGGAGGCACCAGTTTGTCGGGGCAAGCTGTTTCTGATGGCATATTGGCCGACCTGAGTAACTATTGGCGAAAGGTGACACCGGAAAATAATGGAGAAACCGTTAGGGTGGAGCCAGGAGCCATCGGTGCCCATGTAAATATTCACCTGAAGAAGTTTGGTAGAAAGATAGGGCCAGATCCAGCGTCGATCAATGCCGCCATGATGGGTGGCATCCTGTCCAACAACTCCAGCGGCATGTGCTGCGGCGTAGTGAACAATTCTTATCACACGCTGAAACACATCACCTTTGTGCTCCCCAATGGAAAGGTTTTTTCCACCGAAATGAGGGAAGACTACGATCGATTTTTGAAGGACTGCGAAGAAATAGGGAATGGCTTGCTCGCACTGAAGCACGAGGTGGAGCAAAATGATATTTTGGTTGCCCGGATTCGGAAAAAATACAAGCAGAAGAACACCGTCGGCTATTGCATGAATGCCTTTCTCGACTACGAGCATCCGCTCGATATATTGGCACATGTGATCATCGGGGGGGAGGGGACGCTGGCATTCATTGCGGAGGCTGTCTTGAACACAATCCCTGATTTTCCCTTCAAAATGACGGGCATGCTCTATTTTGACAGTCCTGCCGAGGCTTGCAACACAATTGCGGCGCTAAGGGACACAGGAGCCGAGGCTTTGGAGTTTATGGACAGGGCATCGCTCAGGTCGGTGGAAGACATGCCAGGTGTTCCTGATTTTATTAAAACATTGCCTGAGCAGGCATCGGCCATTTTGTGCGAGTACCAGGAAAGCACACAGGAGCGGCTGGACACTAAATACGAATTAGCGAAGCCGACTTTGGCGAAGCTTCCGATGCTGTTTGAGCCAAGCTTTACGCAAAACCCGTCTGAGCAGGCACTTTACTGGAAAATCAGAAAGGGAATGTATCCCTCAGTGGCTGGCATGCGAGCGAAAGGCACATCAGCATTGATGGAAGATTTTACTTTTCCAGTGGAACGCTTGGGGGAGGCGGTAGTTGATGTGCAGCGGCTGTTTGTAAAACATAAGTATGAGAATGGGATCATCTTCGGTCATGCGAAAGATGGCAACCTCCACTTTGTGGTGTCGCAAAGCTATGCTACTCCTGAAGCCATCGCTTTGTATGAGAAGTTCAATGATGACCTTTTTGACCTGGTGCTCAATAAGTACGACGGCTCGTTGAAAGGAGAACATAGTTCAGGGAGGGCTGTGTCTGCTTTTGTGGAGACCGAATGGGGGCCTGAAGCCTACCAGGTAATGAAGCGGCTAAAGCAGCTGATTGATCCGCATAACCTGCTCAACCCCGGTATTGTGATAACCGAAGACAAGAAATGTCACGTGCACAACCTCAAAGTGATGCCCATAGTGGAAGAAGAGGTCGACAAGTGCATTGAGTGCGGATTCTGTGAAAATAGCTGTCCCAGTCGTGACTATACTTTAACTCCCCGGAGGCGAATTGGCATTAGAAGGGCCATCAAGCGGGCAGAAATGGCCGGGGATCATGCTACGAAAGATGCGCTGTTGAAAGACTATGCATTTGATGGCATAGAAACCTGTGCGGTCGACGGGATGTGCGCTACAAACTGCCCGGTCGATATCAATACAGGTGACCTCATTAAGCGATTGAGAAGGGAAAACCATTCTTCATTTGAGAATAAAGTAGCTCTTGGTGTTGCCAGAAACTTCAAATGGCTTGAAAGCGGTACCAGGCTGGCACTTTGGAAAGGGTTTCTACTAAACAAGTTGCTCGGTCAGCAGTTTATGCCAAAGCTGACTTCGGGAATGAAACGGATCATTCCAGGTATGCCGCTCTGGTCCAATCATTTTCAAAAATCGGCTATAAAGGAGCTTTTTGTGGCGGGGCGCAGTGCACGTAGCGAGGGCCAGTCTGTGGTTTACTTCTCAAGTTGCATTTCGAGGATGATGGATGGCGACGGAGTGAGGGCTTTTTTGTCTGTGTGCAAAAAAGCCAATATCAATATTGTATTGCCCGACCAGTTGAAAGGGACATGTTGCGGGCAAGTCTTCTCGTCCAAAGGCTTTGCAGAGGCCTACAAGTTCACTGCCAACCAGGCTATTGAACGACTTTGGCAAAGCTCGCAGGAAGGCGAAATTGCGGTGGTGATGGACGTAACGAGCTGCACCCAAACCGTAAAGTCCAGCAGGTCTTATCTTACGGACGTTAACAAGGTTCGGTTTGACAAGCTGATCATTCATGATGTTATTGACTTTGCTGCCGAGGTTGTGTTGCCGCATTTGACCATTTCTGCACAGAAAGACAAAATTGCGTTTCATCCGGTTTGCTCTGTTCAAAAAATGGGCTCTCTCGATCAGTTGAAACGAATTGGTAAAGCCTGTGCTAGAGAGGTGAAGGTGCCGGAGTTTGCGGGTTGCTGTGGCATGGCTGGCGATCGTGGGTTTTACTACCCTGACTTGACGAAGGCGGCGACAAAGAAAGAGTCGACTGAAGTAAAGCAAGTGACGTACGACGGATATTATTCTACCTCTAAGACTTGTGAAATAGCACTGTCTGAGGCCGTAGGAAAAAATTACGAATCGGTTATGAAACTTTTAGATGACGTAAGTAACTGAAAAATATATCTTTGATAAGAGAAGAAACCAGAACAATTATGACCTACCCATTTAATCCCCCTCATAGAGTACTAATGGGCCCTGGCCCGTCAGATGCGCACCCGAGAGTGCTGAAGGCGATGTCTTCACCACTAATTGGCCATCTTGACCCTGAGTTTGTCAGGATGATGGACGAGGTGAAAAGCATGGTGCAGCAAACATTGTTGACCAAGAATAATCTCACCTTCGTTGTGTCAGCACCAGGTTCGGCTGGCATGGAAACCTGCCTGGTCAACCTGCTGGAGCCAGGTGATGAGTGCATCATTTGCGTCAATGGTGTTTTTGGTGGCCGTATGGTCGATATAGCCGAGCGCTGCGGGGCAAAGGTGCACAGGATAGACACCGACTGGGGCAAGGTGACCGAAGTGAGTCAGATCAAGAAAGTGCTGGATGTCTGCCCAAAGCCAAAGCTGGTAGCCATTGTGCATGCCGAAACCTCTACAGGTGCCATGCAGCCTTTACAGGAGATAAGTGACCTGGTGCATAATGCAGGGTCGCTTCTTGTTGTTGACGCAGTTACGTCTTATACAGGCGCACCGTTGAAGGTCGATGAGTGGGGTATTGACGCCATTTACTCAGGATCGCAAAAGTGCCTCAGTGCCCCTCCGGGCCTGTCGCCAGTCAGCTTTTCGGAGGCTGCTGTAAAGGCACTTGACAACCGCAAAACTAAGGTGCAAAGCTGGTTTCTTGACCTCACAATGGTGAAGAATTATTGGGCAGGGGCGAAGCGGGCTTACCACCACACCGGTCCCGTGTCTGCTATTTTTGCCCTGCATGAGGCATTGAATATTGTGTTGGAGGAGGGATTGGAAGAGCGTTGGGCCAGGCACGAAGTAGTGCACAACTATTTGAAGATGAAGCTGGAAGCACTGGGTTTTCGGTTTGTAGTAGATGAACAGCATCGTTTGCCCAATTTGAATGCCGTCTACTTACCTGAGGGTGTCGACGAAGCGGCACTCAGAACTCGTTTATTAAATGACTACAATATTGAAGTCGGTGGAGGACTGGGTGTGTTTGCCGGTAAAATCTGGAGAATAGGTATTATGGGAGAAAGCTGTACCAAAAACCATGTGAACATGCTGGTGGGTGCACTGGAGGAGATGCTCTAGGAAATTGAGGTATGCAGGTAGGGCATTCACCAGGAAAATTGCTAACTTCTTGCCAACCTATACCTGACATCCTATGAAGAGAAAGGAGTTTTTGAAAACAACGGGCGCATTTGTAGCCGGATCAATGATGGTGCCGCTGGTTTCCTGCGAAGATAAACCGACGGAAGTGCGAAAGAACTGGGCGGGTAATTACCAGTACAAAGCGAAGAACCTTCTGGAACCCAAAACCACCGAGGAGCTTCAGGGGCTTGTCAGAAAGCTTTCCAGTCAGAAGGCGTTGGGTTCTAAGCACTGCTTTAACAATATAGCCGACAGCCCCGAAAATCAGATATCTACTAAGCACTTCAACAAGGTTTTGGGGATTGATGAGGAGGCGATGACCGTCACGGTAGAGTCGGGCGCCAGGTATGGGGAATTTGCTCCGGAACTTCATCGGAAGGGCTTCGCTTTACACAACCTTGCTTCACTGCCTCATATTTCTGTCGCTGGCGCTGCTGCCACGGCCACTCACGGGTCGGGTGTGGGGAACGGAAACCTGGCAAGCGCTGTGAAGGGACTGGAGCTGGTAGATGGTAACGGGCAACTGGTGAAATTGAAAGAAGGGGATCCGGATTTCTATGGAGCTGTCGTCGGTCTTGGCGCATTGGGCATTGTTACGAAAGTGACGCTCGCTATCGAGAAGACCTTCGATGTGAGGCAAGACGTGTTTCAGGATTTGCCGCTGGTGTCTTTGGAAAAGGACTTTGAAGCCATCATGTCTGCCGGCTACAGCGTCAGCTTATTTACTGACTGGCAGAATCAGGTGGTGAGTCAGGTGTGGATCAAACGGCGGATGGATGAGGAAATAACAGATGCCTGCGTCGAATTCTACGGAGCAACTGCTGCCACCAAAAACCTGCATCCGATTACCCGCCTTTCAGCAGAGAATTGCACCGAACAAATGGGTGAGCCTGGCCCCTGGTACGACCGTCTGCCACACTTTAAAATGGGCTTTACGCCTAGCAGTGGAGAGGAGCTGCAGTCAGAGTTCTTTGTCCCCATGGAAAACGCCGTTGACGCTATTTTGGCGCTGGAGAAAAAACGTGACCTGATCTTTCCTCAATTGATGATCACTGAAATTCGCACCATTGCAGCCGATGAGCTGTGGATGAGCACAGCCTACAGGCAGCCAAGTTTGGCTATCCACTTTACCTGGAAGCAAAACTGGCCGGAGGTAAGCAAGCTACTGCCAATGATTGAAGCAGAACTGTCTCCATTTGGAGTGAGGCCACATTGGGGCAAGCTGTTCGCCGTAGCTCCCGAAACTTTGCATGAGAGATACCCAAAATACCAATCGTTTTTGGAGCTAGTCAAAAAGTATGATCCGCAAGGAAAGTTCAGGAATGAGTATTTGGATTTGAATGTTTATGAAGGATAACGATTAGTCAATCCTCTCATACAAAATCCGCCAGCTCAGCGCCCAGGTTTTTCCTCCGTCCGATGAGAGCTCCCAGTCCCATGTAAACGAGTCGTGTTTGATGTTGTAAAACACCATGCGCTGCTGGATTCGCTTCTCGCCCCGCTCAAATATCTGGGTCTTGAAGATTCGTTTGTCTCCGATAAATTCTCCTTCGAAATCGAAGTAACCGCCCTGGTTATCCGCCCAGGCTTGTTTCCACCTCTTGAGCTGTGGCTGGTAAACGGAAATACTCGTGCCTTTAAATCCTTTATTTTGGCCCTCATCGAGCTCAAAAGTCTCTCGAACGACGGTGCCGTCGAGAATTTTGTCAATAGTGTTGATGCCATATTGCTGCACACCATTTCCCTCGTCGTAGGTTGCTTTCCATTTACCCACCCAAAAGTCGAAGTATTGGGTTGTGTCAATTTTGCTAAGTTGAAGCTCCTGGCAATGTGCCGCAAAGCCGAAGCACAGTAAGACGGTGAATAATATCCCTTTCATAGATTGATAGTTTTTGATTTCCGATCAATCTATCACAGATACGAATGGAAGTGGTTAATCTATAGAAATGTTAACCGGCCTTTTTTGAGAGTTTCTCCATTCCACCGGCGTTTTCCCGGTTGCTCTTTTGAATGACTTATAAAAAGATACCTTGTTGTTGAAACCGCTTAGGTGGGCTATGTCAATAACCTTTTCATTCGTGTTGTTCAGAAGGTAGATGGATTCTCTTATCCGGTAGTCATTTAGTAGCTTGTTAAATCCATCGTATTTCTGGTTGATGATTTCGCTAAGCTGATAGGGCTTTAAGGATAAATCATTCGAAAGGTCGTTGAGCCTGTATTCACCATTAAGGTAGGGCTTGCAGTCTTTGAAATGGCGCTCAATTTGAGAAAGTACTGTTTCCGAAATGTAGGTGCTCAACTTTTCTTCTGTAGAGAGTTGGCTGATGAATTGGGGCTGGAGATAGGATTTGATCAACAGCGCATAAATAAAAAAGCATGAAGCGACGGCAATCAGGTAGTCAAATTCCAACGTCAGTGTTTTTGTGGCAACCATAATGGAGTAGAGCACAAACAGTAGGGCATAAGCCAGCAATGGTATAAATAGCCAGTGTCGAACATTGTCTCGCCTGCCTCTTGCGAATGGGAAGGAAAGAACCACATATATAACCAGGTGAAGCGGCTGCAAGAGGAAAAGAAACATGGGGCTTATCGGCATGTATAGAACGAAGACCGCCACAAGGAAGGGGAGAAGATGTAGGATTGTCGGCCATTTCGTTGCCTGTTGAATGGAGATGCCTCTAATGAGAAAATAGAAAAGCGGAGCGATGAGAAAAGTGAGGTATTGAACCCACCAGAGGTAGGTGGGCGTACCCAGTTTGGCCCAATAGGCCACATAAAAGGCAAGCAGCAACGCAAAGAACAGAGAAATCAGCGAGAGGTAGCCTGACTGAGAACGACGGTATTTTACTTTGAGTAATACGGAAAGTAAAACTCCCTGAAAAGCACCCAGGCTAAATAACAGAAGTATTAGTTCATTTGCTGGCATCAGTTCATTTGTTGGTACCAGGTAAACACCCGACAGCTGGTGCTCCCTAAGGTTCAGTACTGGCGTTGATAAAGCGCACTTCGAAGATCTTGCCGTTACTTACTTTGTAAATGGCAATTGCTTCAAGCCTGGGTTTGTTCTTGTCAAAGACCACACTTTCGTGGTCAATAACCGTATTTCCTAAAACAGTTCGGTTGACAATATCGCAGTGGAGGTCAACGGCAGTTTGAAAGAAACCCTCGTATCCTTTTCTAAGGTTTTCAATTCCATCCATAAGTAGTTTGTCAGGATAGTTGTAAATCTTGACCGTGTCGCTGTATGTTTCAAGAAACTTGTCAATATCTCTGGCATTGTAGGCGTCCAACTGACGGCTCACTACATCAACAGGGTCAGTTGAGCGCTGAGCCTGGCTGGCTGTGGCTGCCATCGTAATTACGAAGAAAAAGAGTATGGTTTTCATGCTTTTCAATTCAAGGTCGATTAAAGATAAAAACATCCATCCAAACCCTGCGTCATTTCATCCGGCTTCTTCTACAGTTCAGTCACTTCTATTATTAAAGCGGTCGGGAGCATAGCACCTTTGAATCATTCAACGACAAACAAGTGATTCAATGATACAGCTACTCAAAATCGTTTTTTATGTTCTGGCGCTACTTTTTTCAACACCACTTATAGCGCAAACAGTCATCAAGGGGGTGATCACCGAAAAATCGGGTGAGCCGATTCCCGGCGTCAATATATATGTTGAAGGTACTTATGATGGTGCCACCACAGATATGGAAGGGGCGTTTTCTTTTGAAACTGAGGAGGCCGGAGACCACCAGGTGGTGGCAACTTTTATCGGCTACAAGAAGCATGTGACGGAGGTGAAGCTGGAAGGCAACCCAATTCAGCTGACCATCCAGCTCCAGGAGGAAATCAACAAGCTTGACGGCGTCACCATTACAGCAGGCACTTTCGAGGCAAGCGATGAGAAAAAATCGGTAGTGCTCAAGCCACTCGATATTGCCATGACGGCGGGGGCCACTGCCGACATTCCAGGGGCGCTCAACACACTGCCAGGGACTCAAAAGGTAGGAGAGTCCGGAAGGCTTTTCGTGCGGGGAGGGGCCAGCACAGAAACCAGGACTTTTGTTGACGGCATGCTAATGAACAGTTTCTATAATACCAGCGGACCTAATATGCCTGGCCGATCAAGGTTTTCGCCCTTCCTGTTCAAAGGCACGTTCTTTAGCACGGGCGGCTACAGCGCTGAATATGGTCAGGCGATGTCGTCGGCGCTGGTGCTCAACACCTTTGACCTCCCCGAACAAACCGAGTCAAACATTTCTTTGATGAGTGTAGGTGGAAGTGTGAGCCACACTGAAAGATGGGAGAGAGGTTCCGTTTTTGGAGAGCTTGCTTATACTAACCTGAAGCCATACCAGTCGCTGATCAGTCAGGCATACGACTGGGAAAAGCCTTCTGAGTCGCTGGGTGGTTCTTTTATGGTCAGGCAAAAAAGTGGAAAGAGCGGAATTTTCAAATTATATGGTTCGTTTGCTAATGCTTCTTTTGCCCTGCGTCAACCAGATATCAACAACCCCGGCGGAAGCAATAGAATTGCTATAAAGAATGGATACAGCTACTTGAATGCTACTTATAAGAACCAACTGGGAGGTGGGTGGTACTATAGCGGCGGTATCAGCCAAACCATTTCTGAGGACAGTATTGACTTCGACAACGACCGTGTTGACACAGGTGAGCACGCATGGCATGTAAAGTCAGTCTTCACCAACGATAGCAACGAGAAGGTGACGCTTAAACTTGGGCAGGAAGTGATTGTCAGAGACTTTACTGATAATATCACCGCAGCTGAGGGCCAAAGTCTGGTCAACGAAAAGACAGAGACGTTACCGGCTACTTTTGCTGAGGCTGACGTTTACCTGTCCAATAAGTTTGTATTCAGAACCGGAGCAAGGTTAGAGTATTCATCACTTATTGGTAAATGGAATCTGGCACCGAGAGCTTCGCTGGCTTATAAAACCACTGAATTCAGTCAGGTGTCGCTGGCCTATGGCAGATTTTACCAAACGCCAGACAACGAACGCTTTCGTGTCACTACTGATTTGACATCAGAAATAGCTTCTCACTATATTCTCAACTATCAAATTCAAAAAGACAACAGGACTTTCAGGGTAGAGGGCTACATGAAGGCCTACGACAAACTGGTAAAGTACAACGGGGCGGAGCCTTATAATCCAACCTATTTCAACAACCAGGGCTATGGCGATGCCAATGGGTTGGATATTTTCTTCCGAGATGCAAAGACGTTTCGCAATATTGACTACTGGATATCTTATTCATTTCTGGATACTGAAAGGGACTACCTGACTTACAACAGTGCTGCCGTGCCTGGCTTCGCTTCAAAGCATAATTTTTCTTTCGTCTACAAGCACTTTGTCGATGCCATCAAGTCGCAGATAGGGTTTACTTACTCTTACGGCAGTGGCCGCTTCTACAACAATCCCAACAAAGATGGTTTTATGAATAGTCAGCTACCGAGCTATCAGGACTTCAGCTTTAACATGGCTTATCTGTTTCGTCCGCAGGTTATCTTTTATGCTTCAGCTACCAACCTGCTAGGTCGGGACAACATCTTCGGTTATCAGTTTGCAGACAATCCAAACAGCGACGGTGCCTTTGAGGCAAGAGCTATTGGTCAGCCTGCTAAACGTTTCTTGTTCCTTGGAGTTTTCATTACACTGTCAAAGGACAAGTCGAAAAATCAACTCGAAAACTTATAATTCAACTTAAATATCATAACAATGAAAAATGTACTGATGATGATTTTATTGCTGGTTGGCATTGAAAGCCAGGCCGGCGACAACCAGGGAAGGTTGGTTGTGAAAGTTACCAACCTGGGAGATCTGAAAGGCCAGGTAATGGTAGGCCTTTTTGATAAGGAGGACAATTTCCTGAAAGAGCCAATAAAAGGTGTTTCAGCTAAAGTGACAGCCGAAGGCCAGGAGCTTGTTTTTGAGAACCTTCCGTACGGAGAATATGCCGTCAGCGTGATCCATGATGAAAATGAAAATGGCGAACTCGACACTTTTCTGGTGATACCAACCGAGCCTTATGGCTTCAGCAATAATGTCATGGGCAAATTTGGCCCTCCCAGCTTTGAGCAAAGCAAAATCAGCTTTAAAAACGATACTTCTATTGAAATCAAACTTAACCGCTAATTATCATGAAGACACTTAAAATAACCGCAGTAGTTTCCCTTTTGGCATTGTTTTCAGTTGGCCAAACCAATGCACAAAACTCCTATGAAAAAGGAATGAAGGGAGCCCTGGAACAATTGTTCTCTGCTGAAGGCGGCAAAGAGGCCTGGCAGAATGCAGCCAACAAGTTGGAGCGAATTGCCAACGTGGAAAAAGACAAATGGCAGCCACATTACTATGCTGCGCTTGCCTATGCATGGATGGCAACAAAAGAGGAAACTTTAACCCTGCAGGATGAGAAAATGAACCGGGCGAGAAAGTTTGTTGAAACCGGGTTGGAAGTCTCGCCAGACAATGTGGAGCTGATCACTATGCAGGGCTATGCTGACATGCTAAGTATCGCCTTCGATCCGGCAACCCGTGGTCAGACTTTGTCAACAAGAGTTTTCCAGACTTTCGGCAAGGCCATCCAAATGGATCCGCAAAACCCGAGAGCCAGGCTCTTCATGGCGCAAATGCAGGACGGCACTGAGAACTTCTTCGGGCAAAGTAATGAGGCCTCGTGTCAAACCCTTGCCAAAGCAGTGGAGAACTATGGTCGGCAAAAGGATAATGGGGATTTTTCGCCCACCTGGGGACAAGGGGCGGCGGAGCAAATGCTAAAGAATTGCCAGAAGGCTGCCTCCGGAGAAGGCAACTAAAGTAAAGGCCTATCAAATACTTGTAATTTAATGGAGCCTGTTGCACTTTAAGCTTCGTTTGGTTTTCTTCAAAAAACAGAGATGCAAATCACCAGAAAGACCGTTCAACGGGAGTTAAAAGAAATTGCCCTGCTAATTTTAGCGGGCGGCTTAATTGGCGGATATCTTTCCTGTAATTCGTGCTTCAGTGAGTTCAACACACGCACAATCGCCATTTTTAGCCTCAATGCGTCTTTTTGGCTGTTTTTCTGGAAGGGGAATCAATATCTTTCGGAGTTTATTCAGACACGTATAAGCTGGCTTGAGGCTCCCGGGAAGCGGTTGGTGATTGGCCTCATTGTGATGGTAGTTTACACCCTTACAGCAGCTTCGCTTATCTACTACCTGTTTTACGTTGTTTATTTGGGGAGAGACATTGACACGTTATTGTCCTCAGGGTTCTTATATAACCTGATCTTTCCTGTGTTCTGCACCATGTTGATCATGACATTTTTGTTTGGCCGGGAGTTTTTCCTTAGCTGGAGGCAAACAGCTATCAATCTTGAAAAACTAAAGTCAGAACAGTTGGCTTCCCAATATGAAGCGCTCAAAAGCCAGGTCAATCCGCACTTTCTGTTCAACTCATTGAATGTGCTTACGTCGCTTGTTCATCAAGATCCAGACACTGCTGTGAAGTTCATTAAGAAGCTGTCGGAAGTGTATAGATTTGTGCTGGAGTCAAGAAAGCAGGAGCTGATAGATCTTTCTACAGAACTAAGGTTTGTAAAAGACTACCTTTTTCTACAGCAGATTCGGTTTGGTGACAACCTCAAATATGACATAAGTGTTCCTGATGCATATATGCATAAAGTGGTGCCTCCATTGTCAGTTCAAATGCTGGTAGAAAACGCCATCAAGCACAACGAAATTTCACAAGAACATCCGCTGACAATTGCTATTTCCGTTGAAGAGGAAACCTTGCGGGTTTCCAATACCCTTCAGATAAAGCACACCAGAGAGCCTTCTTCGGGAACAGGACTTGATAATATCAAGGACAGGTATGAGTTTCTGAGTGGCAAGAAAGTAATTGTCACACAGGAGAACGGTAAGTTTGAAGTAACCCTGCCGCTTTTAACCCTCGATAAAGTTTGATGAAGGTTCTGATAGTTGAAGATGAAAAATTGTCGGCCGACAGACTGGCCCAAATGGTCAGAAAGATTGTGCCTGATGTAGAAATTATCGCCCAGGTCGATTCAGTAAAGAGAGCGGTGGAATGGCTGACCAACCAGTCAGCGCCCGACTTGTTGTTTCTCGACATTCAGCTGGCCGATGGACTTAGCTTTGAAATATTTGAGAGGGTAGAGGTGAGGACTCCAATCATTTTTACTACCGCCTACGATGAATACGCCATCAAAGCCTTCAAAGTGAATAGCGTTGATTATTTGCTGAAGCCCATTGACGATGATGAATTGAAAGCGGCTCTCAGGAAGTTTAACAGCTTGACTAGGCCGTCTGGCGGCCCGTCAGGTTTGCCGCTTGATAAGCTGGAAAACCTTTTGGCAGGGTTATCTAAAAGCTATAAGGAGAGATTTATCATTAAGGTGGGCGATCATCTAAAATCTGTTGAAGTAGCTGACATTGACCATTTTGTTAGCCAGGAGAAAGCCACTTTTGCCCAGAACCGGGAAGGTAAAAGGTTTATCATTGACTTTACCCTTGATCAGGCCGAAGCGCTGATCGATCCGTTAGTGTTTTTTAGGATAAACAGGAAGTATATCGTGTCGTTCAAGTCTATCAAAGACATTATTGCCTGGTCCAACAGCCGATTGAGGCTGGTGCTGCACAACTGCGACGACACAGATGTTGTTGTTGCCAGGGAAAAAGTAAATGCTTTTAAAATGTGGCTGGATCGTTAAATTTAAAGACCTTTGAGTGATATTTTCATAGGTAAAATAAAGGCAAACTAAATGGCTCCTTCAGCTAAAAAAGAAATCAGTGGAATTCAACGCCAGTTCTATACAATAGCACTGATAGTCGTAATTATCTGGGTGCTAATGATTACCCGTGGATTACTGGTGCCACTGGCTTGGGCATCTTTTTTTGCCATTTTCATGATGCCTTTTGTCGAATGGATGGAAAGTAAGCGAATGAGGAGGGGCCTGGCAATTATCATCGCCGTACTTTTGCTCACCGCAGTCATAATAGGAATTCTGGCAACGCTTTCAGCGCAAGTAGTGTCCATAAGCAAGGATCTCCCCTCCATTTCCACACGGTTTTCTTCCAGCATCACCAGGGTTCAGCAGTTTATTGTTGAAGACCTGGGCATTGCA
This sequence comes from Imperialibacter sp., assembly GCF_040222385.1. Lineage (GTDB taxonomy): Bacteria > Bacteroidota > Bacteroidia > Cytophagales > Cyclobacteriaceae > Imperialibacter. The sequence continues at coordinate 73,702 of NZ_JAVKDF010000021.1, read as the reverse complement.
GATGATACCGAGGAGCTAAAGAGCATGATAGGCAGTCAACTCGAGGAAGTCGTGAAATGGCTGTTTGGTAATATTTCATCAGTTGGGCAGTCTTTCTTTGACCTTTTTCTAATGCCCATCTATATCTATTTCATTCTCCTGTACCGGGATCTTCCCTCCCGGTTCATCGAAAAAAAATATAGCGAATCAAATCAGGAGACAATCAGGAAGGTCTTTGGCAAAATCCAGAAAGTGCTTCGCAGTTACATTGTAGGTATTAGCTTATTTACAGCTATTACAGCAGCCATGGACATCATTATCTTTCTGTCGCTCGGGCTTGAGTATGCGCTGTTCTTCGCCATTTTGGTGGCCATTCTTAACCTTATTCCTTACGTAGGCAACCTAATTGCAATGATCATTGTGGTGGGCTACGCACTAGTAACCAAAGACTCACTACTCACGCCGTTACTCCTTGTCGGGCTGCTTTGGCTGGCTAACATGATACAGGAAAATGTAATCAGGCCGTGGGTGGTTGGCTCATCAACCGAAATAAACGCTTTTGCTGTTTTCTTATCGTTTATTGTTGGGGCCCTGGTATGGGGCGTATCTGGAATGATACTTTTCATTCCGCTCGTCGGAATTGTGAAAATTATATTGGAAGAGGTACCTTCACTCAATGCCTATGCCATCTTTTTGAAGGAGTGGAATGCCAAGCCTGCCAAAAAAGAAGACTAGGCTTTCTTTTTTTGCGGTGCCAGCAATAGAAAAAAACCGACGGATGTTCCAATTGAAAGAACCCCGCAAACCCACCACAGCGTGGTGAAGTCGAATGCTCTGACAATATTTGTGCCTAACGCAGGTGCCAGTACAAATGCCGCTGAATAGGCAAAAGAGTACATGCCCATATAAATTCCCCGGTTTTTTGGCCCCGACCTTTGTACCGTGTAGGTGGCCATAAACGGCATTGCCATAATCTCGGCGACACTAATGATCAACACTGCCAGGTAAAGGATGGGCTCGCTGTGTAACAGGTTGAGAATAATGAAGGCTAGTCCGTTGAGCAGGCTTCCTATCATCACCAGTCTCCTGATGCTGAATCTCTCACCCACGCTGTACACGATAATCATCTCCAGCAGGAATACGATGAAGCCATTGAGCCCGATCAGCAATCCAATTTGTGACTCAGGCAACTGGTAGACCTCTTTATAATACAGAGGAAGGGTCATGAACAATTGAAAGAATACTGTAGCAAAAGAGAGCACTAACAGAACGAAAAACACAAATCGCCAATCCTTTAATGCATTGAGAGGGGAAGAAGTAGCTTTTGTTTCGTCCTCTTTCTGTTCATGCCCTTTTTTGTTTTTGAAATAGAAGAAGAAAAGAATGCCAGCCGATATGCACGTGATCCCGTCAACAATGAAAAGAAGGTTGTAAGAAAAGGTGGCCAAAATACCCCCAACCGCCGGGCCAAAAGAATAACCCAAATTGATCGCCATTCTATTGAGACTAAAAGCCCGTGTTACATTTTCTGGCTTGGCGTAGTGAGCCACTGACGACGAGTTGGCTGGTCGCAGCATTTCCGACACAGCGCTGATGGTGAATATGCCAACGCACAAAGGGAAAAACTCTGTGAGGTTGGCAACAAAAAAGAACAAACTGCCGCCGCCTGAGAGGCTGAAAAATTGCACCCAAAAATGACCGATTTTATCGGTGAGCCATCCTCCGACAAATGCACCGGTAATAGAGCCAACCCCGAAGAGGCTTAACAGGATGCCAGCCTGCTCTAAATCAAAGCCCAAAGAGGCTGTGAGGTACACACTAAGAAAGGGTACCACCATTGATCCGCTGCGGTTGATCAGCATCACAAGCGCCAGAATCCAGGCTGCTCTTGAGAGCCCACCGAAGGCATTTTTGTAAAGCGTTAGGACTCTAGTCATTCATGTGTATTGACGATGCGATATTCGAAAATTATTCCTTGTTGGGAGTGTAAAATCTCCAATTATTAAAAAATTGAATTATTCAGTAAAAAAATTAATCTATTCGAAGATAATCTAGTCGTTTTTCTTCTTACATTTCTTAGCTTTTAACCTAATTAATCGACCTTATGACTCTTCACTTTATCCTGCTATTGGTAGGATTCGCTATCCTCATAAAAGGGGCTGACTGGATGGTTAGTGGTGCTTCATCCCTCGCTAAAAGAATCAACGTCTCCAATTTGATGATTGGACTTACAGTAGTTGCCTTCGGGACGTCTGCCCCAGAACTCACTGTTAACCTCTTTGCCTCGTCCAGCGGACTGAACGATGCCATGTTCGGCAACATCATAGGGAGTAGCATATTCAATCTGTTATTCATCCTTGGAGTTGCCGGCGTTATTTACCCATTGAGTGTACAGCGGACGACTGTGAAATACGAAATTCCTTACTCTTTGTTTTCTGCACTGCTTCTTTTCTTTCTGGTCAACGACGCCATGTTCTTTGGTGCTGATCACAACTCACTCGGCCGGATAGATGCATTGGTGCTTCTGGTCTTTTTCGGTCTTTTTATGGCTTACATTGTCAGGCAGGCAAAAAACGAAACGCAGCCAGAAGAAGAAATACAAACGATGACCTTGCTAAAATCGGTTTTGTTTGTCACAGTAGGGATTACGCTTTTGGTAGGAGGAGGTAAACTTGTGACGGATCATGCTGTAGCCATTGCAGCAAGCTTCGGGCTGAGCGAAAAGCTGATAGGGTTGACCATTTTGGCAGCAGGCACTTCACTTCCTGAACTGGCCACGTCGGCCGTCGCCGCCTACAGGCGAAATACAGACATTGCCATTGGTAATGTGGTGGGATCCAACATTTTTAACATCCTGCTCATTTTGGGAATCAACGGAGGCATCCGGGAAATTCCCTATAATGCAACGTTGAATATGGATTTCTTCGTGATTTTCTTCGGATCCATTGCGCTGCTGCTTTTCATGTTCACCTTTAACCGCAACAAACTTGACAGAGTAGAAGCTGTGATGTTTCTGGTGGCATTTGTTGGCTATACGGGCTTCCTGATCTACCGCAACTAGATCAGGCCAATTCTCTCAAATCCACAGGTACCACTCTTGACACACCTTGCTCTATCATGGTGATACCGTAGATGATGTCGGTGCTTGACATCGTGCGCTTGTTGTGTGTCACTATGATGAATTGAGATTCCTTACTGAACGTTCTGATGATGTTATTGAACTTGTCAATATTGGCGTCATCGAGAGGGGCATCCACTTCATCAAAAATACAGAAGGGAGCTGGCTTCAGCAGGTATATAGAGAAAAGGAGGGAAATAGCCGTCAACGTCTTTTCACCGCCTGAAAGCTGGTTGATGGTCAATGGCCGCTTGCCTTTTGGCTTGGCCATGATCTCAATCGGGCTTTCCAACGGGTCGTCGGGGTTGAGTAGCTTCAGCTCGCAGTCATCTTCTTCTGTGAAGAGAGATCGGAATACTTTGATAAAGTTGTCCCTGATCTTCTCGAAAGCATCGAGAAAGGTTTCCCTGGCCACAGCGTCGATTTCGCCTATAGTACTGATCAGCGACTCCTTGGCTTTGATCAGGTCATCTTTTTCTTTGATGATAAAGTCGTAGCGCTCTTTGATTTCCTCGAAAGCCTCCATGGCCATGGGGTTGATGGGGCCAATATTGTCAATTCTCGTTTTGAACCTGGAAACTTTCTCCCGAAGCTCTTCGTCCGAAATGTCGGCAAACGGATTCTCTTTCACTTCTTCTCCTTCTACCGGAGCTTGCTCCTTCAGCAAATCGTCGAGGTCAATATTGAATTCGACGGAAAGACGCTCTTTTACAGCGCTCAGTTGTAGTTTAGTTTCATTTAGCTGGTTTTGGAATTCCATCAGCATCAGGTCGGTACTTTCCCTGCGACGTTGAATCTCCCTGCTCTCTTTCTCCAGCTCATCTATCAGCCCACGACTGCTGTAGTATTCCTTTTCTGCTTCATTAACACCTACTTCTATCGCTTCCCTTTCGGAGTACATGGCCACCAACTCGTCGTCATTCATCTCCGCTTTTTCCACGAGAGCTTTAATTTCTTCCTCGGTTTGCTTCAGCTCACTTTGGTTGCGCTCAATCCTTTCTTTGGAGCTTTCGTAGGTGTTTTCCTTGAAGCTGATTTCCTGAGCGATGCTCGCTACCTTGTTCTCCTGCTGGTGGTATGAAATGTTTTCCTGGTTGAATGCTGCCGACTTTTGACTTAAGATTTCTTGAAAAACCTGTAGTTCACTGTTCTTTGAAGCCAGGTTCTCTTCGTCGCTTTTTTGCAAGTCTTGTTCACGCTCTGCTTTTGGTTGCAGGGTGCGCAATTCTTCGGTAAGCACCTCAATCCTGTCGATAATGTCTTCCCTCTTAGTGGTGTTGGAGGTGAGCATTTTCGAAAATTGCTCCTGCTTGGTTCTTATGGAAACATACTCCTCGTTGATCTGATTCAGGTCGGGAAGCAGCGCTTCAATTCTCTCCTTCTTGCTGGAAGCTTTCAGCGCATTCAGGTCGGCTTGATTGCTTTCGATACTCTGCTGAATTTCATCCAGCTTTTTGTTGAGCGCTTTTATTTCAACAGCGAGTTTTTCAAGGTTCTTGGCACGACCAATCCTTTTTCCTTCAAAGAGTCCCACTGCCCCACCAGATATGGAATAGTGACGACGGGTAACCTTTCCATTTTTTGTTATGAAGATAGCATCATCTACATCTGGCAGGTCGGTGTGGTGGTTGGTAGAGATGTAAACGTTGTCAAGAATGAAGCTGACAAGCTTCTTGTATTTGCCGTCAAACTCCACCACCTCAGTGGCCGGAATAGCGTTCTGAATGATTTTGGTGCTGGTTGGCTTGAATTTGTCGAACTTTTCCAGAATAAAGAAGTGAGCTTTTCCCTTGGCAGCGTCGCTCAGCAAGTTGATCGCCTGATAGGCATTAGCCTCACTCTCTACTATATAGTAGTTCATGTAAGGCTCGAGAAAATTCTCGATTGTCACCCTGTATTCTTCAGGGCAGGTGATAACGTCAGAGAGGAGGGGAGCATCTTTTCCCCAGGAAGAGTTCTTTTTCAGGAATTTGATAGCTTCAGGGAAGCCTTCCAGGTTTTCGACCAGCGATTTGGTGAGCGCATACTCATTTTGCCGGGCATCAAGCTTACGGCTCACCTGGGTGCCTTCTTCTTTGATGACTTCCAGCGTTTTGCTTATACTCTCAATTCTACTTTGAACAGCTTCTTCTTCCGACTTAAGCTTGTCGATTTCTTTTTGTCTTTCGGCCCTCAGTTCACCTACTTCCTGCAACTTAATTTCAAACTCTTCCAGGTTGGCCGATTGCTCCGTCGTGTCGGAAGCTGCTTTGTCCAGTTCCTGCTTGAGCGTGGATAGCTGAATTTGTTTGATCTCCAGGTCTTTGGTAAGCTGATACACCTCTTCCCTGCTCTGCCGGAAGTTGCGGTTGAGGATGTTAACTTCCTCCTGAAGGGCCGCTGTTTCTGTTTTCTGGTGGTCATACTCACCTTTGAGCCGGTCGAGCTTCGCCGCTACTTCCGATAGGATCTTATCGGCTACCTGCTTTTCCTTGGTAAGACTTTCAATAGAAAAGGATGCCCGCTCGTTGCTTTTCCTGTCCTGCTCAATTTGCTCTCTGAGGTTTTCATTTTTGTCATTCAGGAAGCGAAGCCTTTCGTTCTTGATTTTCTTCTCGCTTTCGTACGACCTTATCTTACCTACATGTTCATTCAGCGCTTTTTGTCTTGAGCTGAGCTGCTTTTCTTTGGCTATCAAATCGGCTTTAGACTTCTCAATAGCCGCTTCTTTCTCCGCAAGCTGACGGTTCAGACTTAGCTTCAGGTCGTTTTCAGTCTCTATTTTGCTCTTTCCATCCCGAAATGATTGCTGATGTTTTTCAACTGTTTTTCTGGCGAGGGCAATACTGGCCTCTTTGTACTCCTCTTTAATTTTATAGTACTGCTGCGCCTGACGGGCCTGTTTTTCAAGGCTTTTCAGGTTTTTTTCTATTTCAAACAGAAGATCTTCCACCCTGGCAAGATCAGCATCGGTGTCGCTGAGCTTCCGCAGCGTTTCCTTCTTTCTTACTTTAAATTTCGAAATACCAGCTGCTTCTTCAAAAAGACCACGCCTCGAATTGTCCTTGTCATTGAGGATGTCGTCGACCATCTTAAGCTCGATAATGGCATAGCTGTTTGACGCTATCCCGGTATCAAGGAAAAGATTGGAAATGTCTTTCAGTCGGCAAGTGACGCCATTCAATTCATATTCGCTTTCACCCGACCTGTAGTAGCGGCGGGTGATGGTGACCTGAGAATATTCGGTAGGAAGGAGGTTTTTAGTGTTGTTGAAGGTGAGAGAAACCTCGGCAAGGTTGGTAGGCTTTCTTTTTTTTGTTCCGTTAAAGATCACATTCTCCATTTTGTCGGAACGTAGCATGCGTGATCTCTGCTCTCCAAGCACCCAGCGAATGGAATCAACCACATTGGACTTGCCGCAGCCATTTGGACCAACGATGCCGGTGATGCCTTCATCGAAGTTGATCACCACTTTATCCCCAAAGCTCTTAAACCCCCGAATCTCAAGTTTCGTCAACTGCATGCGGCAAAAATATTCATTAACCTTTAAATGTTATCAACAAAATGGGGCTCAAAGGGGGCTAGTTATCAACATTACGCTGATACTTGTCCTCTTTTTTGGGGCAGACAGCAAAAATAACATTCAATGACTTATATTTGAGGTATATGGATAGAGACGTCATCATTTACATTGTTATGGCCATTATTTATTTTGTGGTCAGAAACCTGAAGAAGAAGCCAAAAGCGCCTGAGGTTCAGGAAAGAAGGTCTCAAAGTGATGATGACTATGAAAGCCAGCCGGAGCCGACATCCACGCCACCAATGAGCTTCGAAGACCTGCTGAAGGAGCTGACCAGCGGAGGTAAAACTGCTCAAAAGCCACCCCAGCAACCAGCGCCTGAGCCCAGCCGATCTTTCGAATTTCCCTCAGACGGAAAAAACTATGAAGACGTGCACGATGAGTGGGAGGACAAGGAAATTGTGACTGTGAAAGAGGGTAGCCACACCAGGCTTTTTTCTGATGAAGAAACAAAAAGAATTTATCAGGAATCAATCCATATCGATCACAGCAAAGACGACGAGCTTTCAGCGCAGCTTGAAAGAGCCAAAAGCAGGTTCAAAGAATTTGAGATCAAAGAAGAGGACAATTCAGCTTTTCGGGACGAAATTGTAGATATGCTTTCCGATCAGCATGGTGCCAAGAAGGCCATCATCCTTGGCGAAATTCTCAACAGAAAATATTGATCAGAAACTCGTGAAACAGTAGGCGATAATGTTGGCACCCATTTGCAGGGCTTTTAGCCGCACAGTCTCCGGGTCGTTGTAGATCGACTGATCCTCCCAGCCATTTCCCAGGTCGCATTCGTAAGAATAAAAGCAAACAAGTCTTCCTTCATAAATAAGTCCATAACCCATGGGTGCTTTGCCGTCGTGTTCATGAATCTTGGGCAGACCGTCAGCAAACTGGTATTTCTGGTGGTAAATGGGGTGTGAAAAAGGAAGCTCAATAAATTCTAGTTCTGGAAACACCTTCTTCATTTCGAGGCGAACAAACTGATCGAGACCATAATTGTCGTCGATATGCAAAAAGCCACCTGAAACAAGGTATTCCCTGAGGTTGGTTGCTTCCGGATCGGAAAAGAGCACGTTGCCATGCCCAGTCATGTACACATAGGGATACAAGAAAATCTCAGGACTGCCTACGTCAACAGCGTCTTCGGAAGGTGCAAGGGCCGTGCCCAGGGTTTCATTGCAAAATTTGGCCAGGTTTGGTAGTGCAGTCTTGTTGGCGTACCAGTCGCCGCCCCCGTGATATTTCAGCTTGGCAATTTTCATTGTGTTGTCCTGCTGTGCGACAGCACTGAAACTTAACATCACAAGAGCCAAAATGGAGACTTTCTTCATAATTAGTCAAAAAGAGACGTTAGTTTATCAACGGTGAGTCCGTTGAAATCGTTTATCACAAGGTCTGAATGGCTGATTTCATGTGCTGGGTGGGTTGTAGCCAGCCCAATCACTTTTGCTCCTGCGTTCTTTCCAGCCTCAATCCCCGAGAGAGCATCTTCCAGTACGATGGAATCTTCAGCTTTTGCACCGAGCTTTTCTGCCAGCTTCAAGTACACCTCAGGCGCAGGTTTGCCCACACTCACTTCACTGCCATTTACAATTGCGGCGAAGTACTTCCGAAGGTCAAGGCCATCCAAAGTGAAGGCAATATTCTCAGGAGGTGCTGAACTACCAACGCCCACAGCAATCCCGGCATCCATGGCCAGGCGCAAGAAATTTACCAAGCCGGGAGTTGGTTTTTGATGTGGAGCATACAGTTGTCTGTAAATCTCCTCTTTTTCGGCACCAAGGGACTGGATGACATCTGGGTTTTTTTCATCAGGGAAAAAGTGGGTCATAGTAGCCGAAATTGTTCTTCCGTTGATGTGTTTTTTATACTCGGCTTCGTCAAGGTGGAAGCCATGTCGCTTTGAAAACTCCATCCACGCTTTCAGGTGAAATTGATGATTATCTACTATTACTCCGTCCATGTCGAACAATAAGGCGGCTGGCTTCATGTATTTGCGTGGTTAGATAGCGCTGGGCGTAAAATTAGCCGAGCGAATGGCGGTTCCAAATCATCTTCGTATATTTTCGCAAAAAGACAACACATGAACCCATACCTAGGAGAATTTATTGGCACAATGGTCTTGCTGTATTTTGGCAACGGAGTGAACGCCGCAACAACACTTAAAGGAAGTTATGCACAAAATGCAGGTTGGCTCACCATCTGTATTGGCTGGGGGCTTGGGGTAACGCTCGGTATTTATGCTGTAGGCGGCATTAGCGGAGCTCATTTAAATCCCGCTGTTACGCTTGGCTTGTATGCAGCAGGTGAGTTTCCTGCCGACATGATAGCAGGGTATATGCTTGCTCAAATGGCTGGTGCTTTTTGTGGAGCCTGTTTAGCTTATCTTCATTTTTTACCCCACTGGAAGGCAACGGACGATGCCGCTGCCAAGTTGGGCGTGTTTTCTACTGGCCCGGCTATAAAGAGCACAAGCGCTAATATACTTTCGGAATTTATGGGCACTTTTATCCTGATCTTTGCTCTGTTGTTTATAGGTGCTAATCAGTTTACCGAAGGGTTGAACCCATTGGTAGTAGGAGGGTTAATCACTGCAATTGGTTTGTCGCACGGAGGAACCACAGGATTTGCCATCAATCCAGCCCGAGACCTGGGGCCGAGAATAGCACATGCGGTATTGCCTATCAACGGAAAGGGCGGATCTAATTGGGGATATGCCTGGGTGCCAGTGCTGGGGCCATTGGCTGGAGGTGCGACCGGCGCAGCGCTTTACAATTTTTTATTTAACAATGAGGTGAGCTTGTTTTTGTCTGTTGGGGTAATCTTTTTTGCTATTATCGTCATTCTCAGCCTGCTGGAAAACAGAAAGCCTTAGGGCATTTAATTACATTTTACTACCAACATAAATCGTAAACATGGGAATTTTAAAAGAATTCAAGGACTTTGCCATGAAAGGCAATGTTATCGATCTGGCTACCGCAGTCATCATTGGCGGGGCTTTTGGAAAAATTGTGTCATCACTTGTAAATGACATACTAATGCCGCCAATAGGGGTGCTGCTTGGTAATGTCAACTTCCGGGATCTAAACGTCGTTATTCAGGAGGCGGTTGGTGAAAAAGCAGCTGTAACAATTAATTATGGTGCTTTTACCCAGACTGTGATTGATTTCATCATCATCGCCTTCTCCATTTTCATGGTCATTAAGGCCTACAAGCGGATGGAAAAGAAGAAAGAAGAAGCTCCGGCTCCAGCAGTTCCACCTGCACCTAGCAATGAGGAGAAGCTATTGACTGAGATCAGAGATTTGCTGAAAGCACAAAAATAGCCGCTTCGTTCAAAATTATATCGGCAGTAAGGAAACGTTGAAATGGATTCAACGTATTATCTTGCTGTCGATTCTTTTTTTAATACAAACGAGTATGCTGAAACTTCAAGTGAAAGGAGCCGTTGCGCTGGCGCTGCTCTGCTTTTTAAACTACCAAACAGAGGCGCAAGCCATATTGAACAAAGTGAAATCGGCAGCCAAGAACAAAGCTTCCAACGCCATTTTTGGTGACAATGACGCACCGTCTACACCCAGTGTTTCTGAAGGTGATGAACGATCTGGGCGACCTATGAATAACACGTCCGGAGGCCTTATCACAACCCCGCCCGATGTAGGAAAGAGCATTGCAACAGCCGAGTCTTCATTTTCTGCTAAGAAATATGGCGAAGCCAGGTATGCACTACAACAGGCCATTGTGGGGATAGAAATGGAAATGGGCAACAAGGTAATGGAGTCTCTTCCTGAAAAAGTGGCTGGCATAGGCTTTGTCAAGGAGAGCGATAAGGTCACAAGTACCGGAATGGCTTTTGTCGGGTTAACCATTTTCAGGGAATACTACAACGACGACAAAGCCATAGATATAACTGTTGCCAATAATTCTTCCTTACTCATGTCGGCCAATATGTACCTGACCAATCCGGCTTATACCTCTGGTCAGGAGAACATCAAATCAGTGACGGTGCAGGGTTTTAAGGGTGTGTTGGAGTTTTCCGAATACGATGGTTACAAACTGTCGGTGCCTCTCGGGCAGACAAGCATAGCGATCATGAAAATGGTAAATTTTGCTAACGAATCAGCTGCGCTAAAAGTATCGGACGCCTTTGATTTGGCAGGCATTCAAAAACAGTTGGGCGATAAGATTAACTAAGATTTAAGATGAAGAAGATATATATACTTGCATTGATTATAGCAGTGGCTGGCCTGAAGGCTAGTGCGCAAAATGATTTTAGCGCATCAACGGCTACAGCAAAGAATGAGTACAAGGCGGGCAATTTGGAAGAAGCTCGGTTTGCCCTGCAGCAGTCGCTGGCTGAGGTGGATAAGGAGATTGGAAAGGAGATTCTGGAAATACTGCCCAAAAGTATTGCTGGTTTTTCGTTTGTTGAGGCAAACGATAATGTCTCCGGCAACTCTTCGTCTTTTGGGGGATTGTTTGTTCACCGTGATTATGGTGACACCACCAAGTCGGTCGCCATTGACTTGATGGACAACTCGCCCATGCTGGCCGGTATTAACAGTCTTTTGGCTATGCCTATGATTATGAATAGTTCGGATGGTAGCCAGAAGGTGGTTAAGGTGAGCGGGTACAAGGCACTTTTGCAAAGAAAAGATGCAACACAAGCTGTAGGAGGTTACACTCTTCAGATTCCCTTCAATCAGTCGCTGTTCACCGTGGACTTTGATGGGGCCTTTACCGAAAGTGAAGTCACTAGTGCTGCCAATGCTATGCCAATTTCGGAAGTAGCTAAATTGACATATTAGCTTTTTATGCCTTATTCTTGGTCAGGTAGGTTCCGTAGGTGCTTACCTTTGCTCAAACAGATTGCGCATGACAAAAGCCCTGGATAGGGTAAAGCACCTATTTTTTTACATTAATTTTAATAGATAGAGGTTAATTCTATATATTTGCCCGGCGATTACCACCAATATTCCTGCAGCTTTTTATTCACCAGCAAAAAGTGGCGCTTTGTTACATGGAACTCCTTTCGAAAGGAAAACGAATGGGTTCAAATAATAAAAGGCCGTGTTTAAAAAGAATCTTTTCTAGATGGTATTAATTTTTAATTGCTTAGACCTATCGACTAAAACAGGAGTATGGATATATTAGACCTTATTTCGTTGCTGATTTTCCTGTCAGCTGCCTTCACTCTAGTAAATATCACCTACCTTAAACTACCGCATACCATCGGTTTGATGGCTATTGCGCTTGTGATGTCTGTCGTGATATTACTGCTTGGCTTGATTTTCCCTTCAGTAAGTGACCTGGCTATCCAAATCATGGAGGATTTCGACTTCAAAGAAGTGCTCCTGAATGTCATGCTGAGCTTTCTGCTCTTTGCTGGCGCCATGTCGATTAACCTGCGAATGCTTTTGCAGGAAAAGTGGCCCATTTTGATTTTGGCGACCATTGGTGTGCTTGTGTCTACCTTTATTGTAGGCACGCTGATGTATTACGCCTTCACCTTTGTAGGATTTGAAATCACGCTGGTGCACTGTTACCTTTTTGGTGCACTGATATCGCCTACAGATCCTATTGCAGTCCTAGCCCTGGTCAAAAAAGCCAATCTTTCCAAAAACCTGGAAATTAAGATAGCAGGAGAATCGCTGTTCAATGACGGCATTGGCGTTGTTGTGTTTCTCACCATCATGGGAATTGACGAAAGAGGAGGAGCCGATTCGTTTGATGCACTTGAGGTGGCGGGACTATTTGCCAGAGAAGTAATTGGCGGATTGGGTATTGGAGCTGTTTTTGGCTATATGGGACTTAAGCTACTCGACTTCATCGACAATGATCATGTGGAGCTTGAGGTGTTGGTAACCCTTTCTATGGTGCTGGTTTGCGCCAGGCTTTCAGAAATGCTACATGTCTCTGGCCCACTGGCAATGGTAATCATGGGACTATTTGTGGGCAACGAGGGCAGGGGAGATGAGTTTGCCAGTGCCACGGGAGAATACGTGTATAAATTCTGGCACTTGCTCGATGAATCATTGAACGCCATTCTGTTCATTTTGGTCGGCTTCGAAATGATAGTTATCAGTCAAAGTTTTGTGGTCGATTATTTTGCACTCGGACTAATGTCAATTTCGATTGTACTGGCTGCCAGGTTTATCGGCGTGGCCTTGCCGATAGGCATTATGAAACGTTTCCGACACTTTGAAAAGAACACCGTAGCTATCCTCACATGGGGAGGGTTAAGGGGCGGATTGTCAGTAGCAATGGCTCTTTCTCTTCCCGATTCTATCGCTGAAAAGGATCTTATACTTTCTTGTACCTATTGTGTGGTTGTGTTCTCCATACTTGTACAAGGTTTAACCATTGGAAAACTTATAAAGTCATAGTGATTTTCATTTACTTTGTAGTGTTTTTAGCATAGTAACATTAATTATAAAATGAGATTAAGTTTAGCAGAAGGACTATTGTTAATCGCCCTTGATGACAATGAGGGCAGGTTGTTGGCAGATGCCGAAAAAGGCATCATAGACGCTTTGGTAGCCGCAGGGATTTTTGAACTGCACTTGCTGCGTAAAATTGGTTTTGAGGGAGGTAAAATCACCATCAAAGACACGACTTCCTCAGGCAACAAAATACTCGACCACATACTGAGCGGCGTCGGCCAAGGGGGCAAATCAGTAAAGGACACAGTTGTGAGCCTTGCACCTCAAATGAGATCTCTCTATGAAATGTGTATCGATTTACTGATTGGCAGAGGTATTTTGAAGAGGGAAGCAACCCGCTTGCTATGGATACCTATTTCTGAGCGTATGGACAATGCGAATTATGCCTACGAGAAGGAAATCAGAGATTCGTTAAAGTCAATTGTATTGAAAGGAGTGAAGCCAACTCCGGCGTTCGTCATTCTTGCTTCATTGCTGGGGAGTCTGGAGATTCTTGACGAAGTGTTTAGCGACAAAGATGAGCTTATCGATGCCATCAAGTTTGCTAAAGACTCGGTTCATTCAGGTGGATTGCCTCCTGAAGTTGCCAGTTCTCTGGAGGAGGTAAAAGAGCACATTGCGGCGCTTTAAAGGGAAAACTACTTATCGATTTTAAGTGGTCTGCCGACGACGACAGATGAGTCGTAAACGGTAGGTACATAGGGAACATCGGGGTTGTAGATATGAATCGGGTTTCTACAATTCCCTTTGTGTGCCATAAAGCCAAACCCTTCATGCGGGTGATTTCTGTCCATCATCAGCATCAGATATTCGCAGTTGTCGACCATGATCACAGTGAAGTGATATTCTCCCTCCTCACGAATTTCCCCCATGGAGATGCTGGTCTCTGGATTAGCATCTCTGTTTTCACATCCTAAGAGGACAAGTGAAGCCAAAGCCAGCGATAGTCGTGCGATTTTGAATGCCTTCATAGGATCATAGTTTTTTAACATAGCCTTCGTCAATCTGGAAGACATTGCGGAGGGCTTGATATGACTTCTTGTTGAGGATCATAATCATATAATCTCCCATTTCTATTTTCTGCTCATCAGTTGGGTTTTTAAGGAGCTTCCGCTTGCCACCAGCCTCCAGTTTGCTCAAGCCGATCAGGATTACATTGAATCGCTTTTTGATGTCAAAAAACACTGCCTGATAGGGTTTGTTGAGGTATGGATTCTTTTCGGTTACAATCAATTGCTTGATATCGTAGTCTCCGTCAGTTTCAGCAATCGACATGATGTCTTCGCTGTATTCAGCCACATCTGGCTCAAACATGTAGCTGGCAAGTAGCTTGGAGGCTATTTCGTTTTTGGAGATGGTGTTTGTTACTCCTGCCGTTAGGAATGTGTTGCGCAGGTTAGCATTGTCGAGTGTCACAACAAAACGTAAGCTGGAGTACAGCTTTTTCAAATTCAGTACATAGACCAGTTTCTCTGTGTCATTTTCAAAGTTAATGAACACGATTGAAGAGTCTTCAATATTCGCTTTCGACAACATATCGAGGTTTTGATAGTCAGCATAAAGCGTGTAGATGTTTTGTCTGGCGCTCCGGTACTTCTCCTTAATAATATCGATGTCAGTGGCTTTGTCAGTTATGATAGCTACTTTTTTCCCTACCCCAACGAGCTGATCTGCGACTGCTTTTCCAAAATCGTTCCATCCAATGATAATAGCATGATCTTCGAAGGAAGTGCCGCCATAGCCCAATTTGCTATTTTCTTTAATAGTTGTCATAAGTGTTGTGAATTGACCAATTAAAAGACCATAAATACCCAGGCTTATAAAGAGGAATATATAGCCAATAACTCTTCCATAAATAGTTATTGGATAGATGTCTCCGTAACCAACGGTAGTTAGTGTCACTATTGAGAACCAGATGGCATTCGAAAAGTTTGTTATCGAGGCCTGATTGCTGTCATTTTCGAATTCCACCAGCAGAGCTATCAGGATAAAATAGATCACTAGCCCTCCTGCAATTTCAAGGCCATGTTTTAGGTGTTTATTCTGTTGATCTCTAGCAGCCACTTTTGGTCGATTAGCTCGGAACTGTCTTCCGCATTTTTTAAGGTATCAGGTTGTTAAAATATGACTTATTGCCCTACTGATCAAAACGATTGATGTAATTTTTCAAGTCGCTGATAGAGACAATGCCAAGCTGATTTGCCAACTCCTCTCTCATCATCAGGGCCGTTGTATTGTTGAACCCAAACGAAGGCAGCATTACAACACCAAAGTCTTCTTTTAATTCTCTATTGGTAAAAGTATGAATCTTTTCCGGTGATTGAAGCAAGGAGTCAATAACAGTTTTGTCGGGCTGAACGAAAACCAGCAAAGCTGTGCCTGTGTATTCGGGATAAAGCTTGATGTCGCCGCTAATGAAGGCATCGAAAAGTAGCTTGGTGCCTCCGAAGCCTAGCTTTAGATCGGTTCGGTAGGAGGTAGTAGCTTCGATATACCTCGAAAGAAAAGCTGCCAGGATGTAGCTTTCCGTGAAAGCTTTGGAGCCAATAACCAGCCTTTCTTTGCCGGACGCAGAACGATTGTTAACAAAAACTCCCCTCGTTACTGCTGAAAGCAGGCTATCGGCAGCCTGCTCGATGGTGAATTCATGCTGATCGACCTTCAGGTTAAGGTACGCAATCAACTCCTTTGGTATCTTGCCCTCCAGCTTTTCAAGAGAAGCTTCCAGCAGTGGATACTCTTTGAGCGTTGCCAGCTTGACAATGGGTGCGGCATAGTAGGGCGGAAAATAATGCAGGTCGTCCTCCAGTACCCGGAGGTTGAAGGACTGAATTCTGCCATCAGTGGTGAAGCCAGCAATAACGTCGGCTTCCTGGTTCTTCAGCGCTTCGTACATCAGTGTTATTTCCAGCTCTACTGCTGGTAGTTGCAGGTCATAAGCTTCGCTTAGCCCAGGCCAGCCATCAGCCCTGTTCATAAATTCCGAGTTGAAGCCAGCGACCAGGCCTACTTTATTGTTGGTTTGACTCAGGCTGGCCCAGACGGGGTAGATGCTTACCACAATAGCCATTCCCGCAATAAATGGCCACAACCTCTTTCTTACATTTTTCTGCACAAGCGATAGTGCATAGTCCAGAGAAATGGCCAATAGCGATGCCGGAATGGCTCCAGCGAGGATCATAGAAGTAGAGTTGAGAGTGATCCCCCTAAAAATAAACTCTCCAAGTCCCCCGGCACCAATAAGTGCGCACAAGGTAGCTACACCAACATTGATTACCGTGGCTGTCCGGATTCCTGCAAAAATCACCGGCAGCGCCAGGGGAAACTCTACTTTCATCAGCAATTGATAGCGTGTCATGCCCATCGCAACGGCGGCCTCTCTGATATTTGCATCAATATTCTGAATGCCCGTGTAAGTGTTCCTCACTATGGGTAGCAATGCGTATAAAAACAGCGCTACAATGGCAGGCAGCTTTCCAATGCCAAGGAAGGGAATGAAAAAGCCAAGCATGGCAAGGCTTGGGATGGTTTGCATGACTCCGGTGACACCAATGAAAAAGCCCGCCAATTTCTGATTCCTGGTGAGACCCAATCCAAGACTTATTCCGGCTACACAGGATAGAAAAATGGAGATCCCCGAAAGCCACAAGTGCTCCATTGCTTGCTCACCTATTTCGCCAATATTATCTTTTAGAAACTCGATCATCAGTCTGCTACCAGTTGGCTTTCGAATTTGAGAAATGAAGCTTTTAAGTCGCCCACAAATGCATGCCCTACAAGCCCGCTGTCGTCGATTATTTTTACTTGTTGTTGGTCAGAATTTACCATAGAAAATATCCGGCTGAATGGCTTTTCATCTGTATGACAAATCAATACCTCTTCTGCGGAGTCCTTCGCAAATGCCAGAAAGGAAATGACTTCTGAAAGTGCCACTTGTGAAAGTTTGAGCGACCATGCATCTTCCCCGATGAAGCCCTTAACCAGGTTGCTCGTTGAATTGAATAGAAAGTTTCTGGGTGTGGCTTTTTTAATGATTTTCCCCTCGTCAATGAGTGCTACCTCATCACCCAGATAGAAAGCTTCTTTGACGTCGTGAGTGACCACGATCTTCGTCATTTCTTTGAAGATGCTAAGGTGTTGAAAGTCGGACTGTATCTCCTTTCTTATGATTGGGTCTAGCGCCCCGAAAGGCTCGTCCATAAGAAGCAACGATGGGTTGGCGGCGAGAGCCCTGGCTACACCGATTCGTTGCTGCTGCCCACCGCTCAACTCATGCGGGTACCTCGAGGCGAACCGTGGCGGTAGTCCCATTTGCTCCAGTAGCTCCGATACCCTTGACGAGGTTTTGTCTTTCGGCCAGCCAATCAAAGCCGGCACGGTCGCTATGTTTTGGGCCACAGTCCAGTGCGGAAACAAGCCAATAGCCTGGATCACGTAACCAATGTTCCTGCGGAGTTCCTCCACTGACCGGTTGGCAATGTTTTCTCCGTCGATGAGAACATTTCCTTCATCGGGTTCAATCAATCGGTTAATCATTTTCAGGAGAGTGGTTTTGCCGGAACCACTCTTGCCGAGTAGCACCAGTGTCTGCCCCTTCGGAACTAAAAGAGAAACATCGTTTACTACAGGTTTTTTGTGGTAGAGTTTAGTAATATTGACCAGTTCGACCATTATTTTACTTTCGATAAAAGTGAAATTAGGTCATTCGCCTGCTCTTTGCAATCAAGGCTTGTATCTTTAGTCAAAAAGCCCCTTTTTAAGAATTCGTTTAAAAGACCGTTAACTGAAATGAACAGACATACGTATGATTTTGGAGTGATTGGAAACTGCGCTTTCACAGCTCACATCCACAAAAACACTAATATAGTTTGGATGTGTTGGCCAAGATTTGACTCCAGCTTCATTTTTGGAAGTCTGATTGACGAGGAAAAGGGAGGGGAGTTTTCTGTGATCCCATGTGAACCAAATGCAACTTTTAATCAGTACTATATTGAGAACACCAATGTGCTTTGTACTGAGGTGGAAGCCGCTGACGGTAAATTTCTTGTAACTGATTTTGCGCCCAGATTCTACCAGAACGACAGGTATTACAAGCCGTTGATGATGGTAAGAAAAATTGAACCGATTCAGGGAAATCCAAGGATAAAGGTGGAGTGTGAGCCCAGAGGTGACTACGGAAAAATAGTGCCAGAACAAAGCCAGGGAAGCAATCATATCAGGTTTTTGGGCCTCGACGGCAATGTGAGATTGACAACAAATATCCCACTTACCTATGTAATGGAGGATGAGGCGTTTGTGCTGAATGAAACCAAATACCTTGTATTTACTTTTGGTCCCCCACTTGAAGCCCCTTTGGTAGCAACTGTAGAAGCTTTTTTGAGCCGTACGATTAACTATTGGAGAAATTGGGTAAAGAGCACGTCGATCTATGATTTTTACCAGTCTCAGGTGATCAGGTCAATGCTCGCTTTGAAGATACATCAATACGAAGATACGGGCGCCATTTTGGCTGCCACTACAACCAGTTTGCCTGAAGCTCCCGGTACTGGCCGAAACTGGGACTACAGATTCTGCTGGATGCGGGATACCTACTATACCCTCACTGCTTTTAATAGTATTGGTCACTTTGAGGAGTTGGAAAAATACTTCCAGTATATTCTTAATACAAGCGCTACACACAAAGGCCGACTTCAGCCCCTTTATGGTATTAGTGAGAGCTCTAATTTGATTGAAGAGATCCTGCCACTCAAAGGTTACATGGGCAATGGGCCGGTTAGGATAGGCAATGACGCCTACACACATATTCAGAATGATGTTTACGGTCAGGTACTGGTTTCTTTGTTGCCGCTGTACACCGATCGTCGGTTTATTGGAAAAGAACGTTCCGATTCGTTGAAACTTGTATATCAGGCACTCGAGATGATCGAAAACACCATGGACGAGCCGGATGCGGGCCTGTGGGAGTTCCGTAATCTGGCGCAGAAACACTGCTACACCTATCTGTTTCACTGGGCAGGGAGCGCTGCTGCAGTCAAGATAGCTAAGCACAACGGCGATCAGATAATGGGAGTGAAGGCTCAGAAGCTGATGGAAAGGTCAGCCAAAAAAATAGAAGAGTGCTATGTGCCGTCAAAGAAAGGATATGCCCAGGCCATTGGTGTCGAAAGGATGGATGCCAGTACCTTGCAGCTCATCATGATGAATTATTTTCAAGGAGACACCAAGCGGGCCAACGACCACCTGATAGCCCTGGAGGCCGAATTGAAGGGGAAAGGTGGCTTGTTTTACAGGTATAAGCACGTGGACGACTTCGGTAGCCCAGAAACCACTTTCCTTATTTGCGCCTTCTGGTACGTAGAGGCCTTGGCTTGCGTAGGCCGTCTGGATGAAGCGATCAAGACTTTTGAAAACACAATTGCTTATGCCAACCATGTGGGACTGCTGAGCGAAGATGTGGCAGAAAGTGATGGGAGCATGTGGGGCAATTTCCCACAGGCTTATAGCCATGTGGGACTCCTGAATGCCGCTAACAGAATTGCGAGAAAGCTGGATAGCCCTAGTTTCCTTTAAACAATATCCGCTAGTTGTTTTAATAGCTTGCGTACGTCTTCAACGGACGGGATATTAAATTTGGCTGCAGAATAGGTGCTGCCTACTTTTATGGAGTATGCCTTGTCGGGCATGCTCTTGAAGGTGTCCTCGTCGGTCCAGTCATCGCCAACTGCTAGCACGAAGTCACTTGGAAACTTTTCCAGCCAAAGTGTGGCAGCCCGGCCTTTGTTAATTTCAGCATTTTTCACTTCCACCACTTTGTTGCCTTCCAGCACATTCAGCGGCATATTGGCAGTGATGTATTTCAGGTGGCTGGTCAGCTCACGTGTTCTGAGCTCCCCAAGCCCGGTTTCTACCTTTCTGTAGTGCCAAACCAGAGAGAATTCCTTTTCTTCAACAAATGAGCCCGGCGTCCTGTTAACGTACCCTTCCATCACTTCCATGATGTTTCTTTTCCAGGAAGCGTCCATGGCAGCAATAGTTTCCCATTCAGAGCCGATTTCTCTCAGCCACGCACCATGCTCTGTAATGAAGTCGACGGGGTATCGGCCCAACCAGCCTTCCAGTGTTTGCCTGTCACGGCCACTGATGATGACCACCCTGTTCTTTTTGTTCGCCGTTAGCGACTTGATAATACTGTGAAGTTCGGCGTCAGGAATCGCATGCTGAGGGTTGCCAGAAAAACCAGTCAATGTGCCGTCGTAATCGAGGAAGATAAGCCTGGTGGAGGCCTTTTTGTAGTCTTTGAACAGCTTTTGCGAAGTTTCCTTGTCAACAAGTTTCGTTTCGAGACTTTTTTGCTCAGCTTTTACCAGCCCAAGCCGGTCGAAAAACAGATTGACCCAATGGTGAATATTGTACCGCTTGAGCGACTCCTGCATGCTGGTCATCCGGGTAATTTGCTCGCCTTCAGGCATCGTTAACGCCTGATGGATCGCTTCTACCTGTTCCTCCATATCGTTAGGATTGATGAGGATAGAATCGGAGAGCTCTTTTGATGCGCCCGCCATTTCGCTAAGGATAAGGACGCCTTTTTTGTCGAGTTTGCTGGCGATGAATTCTTTGCACACCAGGTTCATGCCGTCTCTCATAGGCGTTACCAAAGCAACATGGGCCATTCTGTAGAAAGCCGATAAAGATGAAAGTTCAAATGACCTGTAGAAGTAGTGAATGGGTGTCCAGGCAAGTCTGCTGAATTTTCCGTTGATTCGGCCAACCAATAGGTCAATTTCCTCTTTCAGTTGCTTATACATTTCCACCTGATCTCTGGAAGGTACCACTATCATGACAACAGATACTTTGTCTCGCCATTCGGGATATCGTTCCAGAAACATTTCGAAGGCCCGAAGTCGTTGAGGGATTCCCTTTGAATAATCAAGTCTATCAATGGAAAGCACAAGTTTTACATCTCCCAGCGAGGCTCTGAACTTCACCTCTTTCGTGAGTGTGTCGGGGTGGGAGGCTTCGCTGGCGTATTTGTCGTAGTCAATACCCATTGGCAATGCATCGGCCATTACTATTCGGTTATTGACCGTCATTTTGCCATTTGAATTGCCAAAACCTGCCAACCTGTTTACCGACGACAGGAAGTGCCGCATATCGTCATAGGTATGAAAACCGAGGAAATCGGAGCCCAGCATGCCAAGCAGCAACTCACGGCGCCAGGGCAGGAGCCTGAACGATTCGAAAGACGGGAAGGGTATATGTAGAAAAAAGCCGATACTGATGCGTGGGAACATTTCACGAACCATCTGAGGCACCAGCAGTAGCTGATAGTCGTGAATCCAGATGGTGTCATCGGGTGAAGCAATTTTGGCTATTTCTTTGGCAAACTTTCTATTGACCTTTTGGTAGGCTTTCCACAGACCGGTGTTATAGACAGCGAACTGATTGAAATAGTGAAAGTTGGGCCAGAGCGTTTCATTACTAAACCCCTCATAAAACTCCTCAATCTCCGTTTGAGTGAGAAACACGGGTGCCATGTTGTCTTTCTTGAGCTGGGCTGTGATTTTCGTCTTGTCTGATTCTTTCTTTATCGGTTGCCCAGGCCACCCCAGCCAAATATTGTTTCCCTTCTTGTAGATAGAGCCCAGGCCAGTTGCCAGGCCTCCTTCGCTTGGTCTTGTCTTAAATTCGTTCTTTTCAATTTTTATTTTGACCGGAAGACGGTTAGAAACAATGATGGTTTTTGGCATACTTAGAGGCTGCTTATTTTGTAGATCACTAATATACAAAGAAAGGCAACGCCAAAAGAGTAAAGCTTTCTAAAACTCAATTTTTAGCTCTATTATTATCAAAATAGCAATTATTACTCTCTTCGTTAGGAAATAACTAACCGAAACTACTTTTTGTTGAATCCCCGAAGTTTTATTTCGGTCAGCCTTTTCTTCGTGTCCATTGGGAAATCTCCCCGCATCATCCAGTCGTAGTAGGAGGGCTCCTGACTGAAAATGTCTTCAACTGCACGGCCTTTGTGCTTTCCAAAATTGAATACCTCAATGCCTGCATCGTTCCTGACAATTCTGCCTGCCAGGTCGACCATGTTGCTCGCCGTGATTTCGTGTAGGGCAGCCACGTCGTTGGCTACTTTTCCCAGATGCTCCCCACGAGTGCTGACTACTTCCTGCCCTTCGTACCTTTCTACCTGAGCCAAAAGTACTTCCAGAGTGGCCATGGTGTCGGCTTCAGCGCTGTGTGCGTCCAATAGTTCCTTTCCGCAGTAGAACTTATAAGCTGCTGCCAGTGTCCTCTTTTCCATCAGGTGAAAAATTTTCTGAGCATCCACGAGCTTCTTTTTACTTGGATCGAAGTCAACGTCCACTCTCAGGAACTCTTCCACAAGCAATGGCACGTCGAACTGTAAAATATTGAAGCCGGCCAGGTCGCATCCTTCCAGAAAGGCAGCGTACGACTTGGCCACTTCCTTAAATGTTGGGGCGTCTTTTACGTCATCATCATAAATGCCATGGATAAGGCTGCTTTCAAGCGGGATTGGCATTTGTGGATTGATCCTCTGTGTTTTCGTAACTCTTTCCCCGGAGGGAAGTAGCTTCACAATGGAAATTTCTACAATCCTGTCGTTCGAAATATTGATCCCGGTTGTTTCCAGGTCAAAAAACGCCAGGGGGTTCTTAAGTTTGAGTGTCATTTACTAGGGTTGAGTAAGTTCATTGGCGAAGGCTTTCATATCGGTTCCTTCAAAATTGCCTGAACTCATAAAAAGAAAATTTGTATCAGCGCCTTTCGACTCTTCGAAGAGCGTCTTCAGTTTATTGATGTTAGTAACGAACGTGAGGTCATTTCTGTTGAATGATTTGCGCAGAAAAGTCTCATCAATTTCGGAAATACCCCTGGCTTCAAGGACGTGAGGATTGATGAACACCACAGCTTTGTCGGCTGCGTTAAGGGTGTTTTTATAGGTGGGGATAAAATCTTTGTTGAGACTGCTGAACGTATGCAACTCAACGGCAGCCACCAGTTTCCGGTTGGGGTATATCTTTTTTACCGCTTTAACGGTAGCATCCACTTTGGATGGAGCATGTGCGAAGTCGTAAAAAACCGTCGTAGAATTGCTCTCAGCAACTTTATTAAGCCTTTTTTCGGCGCCGGTGAACGTGACCATCGCTTCATAAAAGGTGTCTTTCGGAATGCTTAGCAGTTTGACTAAAGACAAAGCAGCCTGCATGTTGCTCATGTTGTGGTCACCAAATATTTTGAGTTCCAGCTCCTTGCCTCCGTAGTTAACCACCGTTTTGCCATTGACGACAGAATGAGGATGCGTGCCATAGGCCACTCGTTTTACATCCGTACGTTCCTTGCCTGCAATAACCACTGCCAGGTCATCCATTTCATTATATATAAGTGTGCCGGCTTTTGGAGTAGCGTCGGCAAATTTATCAAACTGCTTTACATAGTCGTCGAAGGTGGGGAACACGTTCATGTGGTCCCATGCCAAACCTGTAATGATGCCGATGTGATGATCGTATCTTAAGAACTTTGGCGTCGGATCAAGCGGGCTGGCGAGGTATTCGTCCCCTTCTATAATGATGATGGGTGCGTTACTTAGCCTGATGGTGCGTTCAAAACCTGGTACATGAGCACCCACCACGTAATCGAAAGGCTTTTTGGCGTGCTGAAGCACGTGCATGATCATCGCTGTAACGGTGGTTTTTCCGTGACTGCCGGCTACTACTATTCGTTGTTTTGCCCGGCTTTGCTCCAGTATGAAATCAGGGTATGAGTAGATTTTGATTCCCAGCTCCTGGGCCCTGGCCAGCTCCGGGTTGTCTTTTTTGGCATGCATGCCCACTACCACGGCATCCAGCTCTTTTGTTATTCTGCCGGCATCCCATCCAAATGTAGCGGGGAGCAAACCATGTTTTTCTAAATTAGCTCTTGAAGGGTTGTAAATTTCATCGTCCGAACCGCTTATTGCAAGTCCTCTCTCTTTAAGTTCTATAGCGAGGTTGTGCATGACAGCACCACCAATTGAAATAAAATGTATCCTGTGAAGTTCAGCGCTCATGTATCAATTTTAACAAAACCAAAAATAGAATAATTAGGGCTGTCAGCAAATATTACTTTGCCCAAAAAGGACTTCCTTAATTAAATTGAATGTACGGACAATGATATGACCCTCGTGAGTGTTAATAACTTGTTATTAAGATAGGGATAACTTGAGCTCGTTCAGGTTCGATTAAAGCGGGTTAATTTATAGGTTTGTCAACCTTAATTTTCACCTGAGAAAAACCAAAATAGTTGAATGGATAGTTTACCAATTTCCCGGTCGCAACCGGTCGGAAAAAGAAGAGTTTCAGTCAATGAATTGTCGGCGCAACTCGGCAAACTACCACCGCAAGCTATAGATTTGGAAGAGGCCGTCTTGGGAGCTTTGATGCTTGAAAGGGACGCACTCACCAATGTTGTAGACATACTCAAGCCGGAGAGCTTTTACAAAGAAGGCAATCAGGAGATATACAGAGCCATTCTGATGCTCTTCAACGACTCTCAGCCAGTCGACCTGCTCACGGTTACCTCCCAGCTTCGGAAAAATGGGAAACTTGAAATGGCTGGCGGGGCTTACTACGTCACAGAGCTTACAACCAAGGTCAATTCGGCAGCCAATATTGAGACTCACGCCAGGATCATTACTGAGCAAAGTATCAAGCGAGACCTGATACAAATTTCCTCTGAGGTGCAGCGGGATGCCTACGACGAAACGGTGGACGTGTTTGAGCTTCTGGATAAAACAGAGCAGCACCTTTTTGAGATATCAGAATCGCATATCCGGAAGAACTTTGAAGGGATGGATAACCTGATGCACAGGGCCATTCTGGAGCTGGAAGCCAAGAAACACCATAAGGACGGACTCACCGGTGTACCTAGCGGCTTCACGGCACTCGACAGGATGACATCAGGCTGGCAACCTTCGGACCTCGTTATTCTGGCAGCCAGGCCGGGTATGGGAAAAACTGCATTTGTAGTCTCAGCCATGCGGAATGCTGCTGTCGACTTTCAAAAACCGGTGGCGATATTTTCTCTTGAAATGTCGTCGATTCAGCTGGTCAATCGTCTCATTTCTGCTGAAGCCGAGCTTCCCAGTGAAAAGATCAAAAAGGGTTCTCTTGAGGAATTTGAATGGGCACAGCTGATCCACAAAACGGACGGACTGGGCAAGGCACCAATTTTTATAGATGACACGCCTGCGTTGAGTATCATGGAGTTGCGTGCCAAGGCGAGACGACTGAAGGCCAAGCATGATATTCAGATGATTATCATCGATTACCTTCAACTCATGAAGGGAGACACCTCTAAAGGGGGTTCCGGCAATCGTGAACAGGAGATTGCGTCTATTTCAAGGGCCTTGAAAGGCATTGCTAAGGAATTGAACGTGCCGGTTATCGCACTGTCGCAGCTTAGCCGGGCCGTGGAAACCAGGGGAGGGGACAAGCGCCCAATGCTTTCTGACTTGCGTGAATCTGGTTCGATCGAGCAAGATGCTGATATGGTAATTTTCCTCTATCGCCCCGAATATTATGGTATTACGCAAGATGAAAATGGCATGCCTACCCAAAATGTGGGTGAGGTAATCATAGCCAAGCACAGAAATGGATCGCTGGATACTGTGCAGCTCAAGTTTATTGGCAAATTTACCAAGTTTGCTGACCTCGAAGACAATAGCGGATTTGGTTTACCACCTTCTGGTAATTTCCGCCCGTTACCGCCTGATCCTTCAAGCACCATTACCTTGCAAAGCAGAGCGAATTCTCCTGATGGAGATTCCGAAAATGATCATACATTTGAGGATAATTCACCCCCATTTTAGATATTGGCTGTATGAAGGCACTTAAACTAGTCAACGAAACCGCCGACCATGTTAAATTGGTTGATATGCCTGAGCCCACACCCGGAAAAGGCGAGGTATTGATAAAGATGCAGGCAGCTGCCCTGAATCATCGGGATCAGTGGTGCAGGGAGGGAAAATACCCCAATATCAAATTTGACGTGGTGCTGGGCTCCGATGGTTGTGGGGTGGTTGAGCAGCTCGGCCCTGATACTGACGAAACCTGGAAGGGCAAGTCTGTGATTATTAACCCCAATATCAACTGGGGAAGCAATCCAGAGGTGCAATCTGCTCAGTATCGGATTCTTGGTATGCCGGACAATGGCACACTGTCGGAATATGTGGTGGTGCCCGTTGATCGGTTGTTTGAAAAGCCAACGCATTTAACTCCAGAACAAGCGTCGGCGCTGCCTTTGTGTGGGCTAACCGCTTATCGGGCGCTTTTTACCCGTGGTAAGCTAAAAAGAGGGCAAAATGTGCTGGTGTCTGGTGCGGGTGGTGGAGTGGCTGTTTATGCGTTGATGTTTGCGAAATTGGCAGGTGCCAATGTATATGTTACTTCCGGCAGCAAAAGCAAAATTACGCAGGCAGTAGCCCTTGGTGCGGTGGAGGGCTTTGATTACAACAACGAAAAGTGGGCGCAAACAGCGCTGAAATCTTCCGGTGGATTTGATCTGATTGTGGACAGCACTGGTGGACAAATGATTAACCAATATCTCAGAGTATTAAAGCATGGAGGCCGGGTAGTTATTTATGGTGCCAGTTCAGGAATCCCCAAAACACTTGATGTGTTCAGGATCTTCTGGAATCAGCTAACTATTCAAGGCTCCACCATGGGCAATGATCAGGAGTTCGAACAAATGATTGATTATGTGAACCGAACTCAAATGCTTCCTGTAATTGACTCTGTTCGCCCGTTTTCCGAGGTGGTGACTGCCTTTGACAAAATGAAGCAAAGGAAGCAATTCGGAAAGCTGGTTGTTACGTTCTGATTTACAAACCTTCTTCGATTTGAAAGTTCATGTAAGCATTTTGCAACTCTGCCAGTGCTTTGGTTGCCTTTTGAGTTTTGGCCAGGTTGATGCCATTTTCGAAAGTTGCTGTGGCCTGTTCCGTAAGCCCCATTTCCCAAAACAAGTGGGCCGCCTGATAATAGGTAGCTAAATAGTCGGGGTGTGCCTCCAATAACTGATCAAAATATTCTTTGGCTTTCACGGGAGAATCAGTTCTATATTCTGTGGCGAGCGCATATAACAAAAAAGGGTCTTGTGGTGTTTCTTTAAGGAAAATTAACAGCTTTTCTATCCTTTCGTTACCCATGTTCACTCGTTTTTATTTTTACCCCAATTGGTTAACTTCACGACGAAATTAGTGTTTATACAATTAAGCAACATCAACTCATTTAAGGAATTGGCAAGCCTCTCATTTTGCGCCAGAAAATGGTAGACCGCTCGTAAATTTCAAAGCGCCTGCGAGGCACTGGCCGAAGCCTGAATAATAAAACCAGATATGAAGATATTAGTCTGCATTACCCACGTACCCGACACCACTTCAAAAATCGCTTTCACAGATGGTAACACCAAGTTTGATAGCAACGGAGTTCAATATATAATTGGCCCTTACGATGACTATGCTCTAGCAAGGGCAGTTGAGCTAAAAGAACAAACCGGTGGAACTATTACCGTTTTAAACGTAGGCACAGTTGAGACAGAGCCCACGCTTCGCAAAGCACTGGCAATTGGTGCAGACGACGCCATCAGGGTGAACGTGGCTCCGTCGGATTCATTTTTTGTTGCGGCCCAAATTGCTGAAGTTGCTAAAGCTGAGAGCTTTGACCTGATCCTGATGGGAAGAGAATCTATTGACTTTAACGGGGGCATGGTGCACGGGATGGTAGGCGAACTGCTTGGCATTCCTTCGATATCGCCAGTAATGAAGCTGGATGTGGAGGGTAGCAAGGTAAAAATGACACGTGAAATAGAAGGCGGAAAGGAATTGCTTGAGGCAGAGTTGCCTCTGGTAGCAGGTTGCCAGGAGCCTATTGCCGAATGGAAGATACCAAATATGAGAGGAATCATGTCGGCCCGAACCAAACCACTAAAAGTAGTTGAGCCGTCAGCGATTGACGGTCTCACAGTGACTGAAAACTACGAGCTGCCGCCTGCAAAAGGCCAGGTGAAGATGATAGACAAGGACAATGTAGGAGAGCTTGTCAGGCTTTTGAAAGAAGAAGCAAAAGTGATTTAATTGTTTATTAACCCGAAAAGAAATTAGATATGGCAATATTAGTTTTTGTAGAAACTGCCGATAAAAAGATAAAGAAATCCTCACTTGAGGCTGTGAGTTATGCTGCGGCTATGGGCAGCGATGTCGTTGCTGTGGTGTTGGGCCAGGTGGAAGGCGGCGAGCTGGAGAAAATTGGAAAAAGCGGCGGCACCAAAGTGCTTCACGCCGACGATGCCAAATTGAACGAGGGCGTAATTCAGGCCTATGCAAGTGTGCTGGCCGAGGCTGTGGGCAAAGCTGGGGCCGATACTGTTGTGTTAGCTAAGTCGTCGCTTGGTGATGCCGTAGCCGCCAGATTATCGGTAAAGATAGGGGCAGGCCTGGTTTCCAACGTCGTGACACTTCCTCAGGGCAATAAGGTAAAACGCAGCATCTATACAGGCAAGGCCTTTGCTAATGTTGAGCTAAAGGGCAGCAAAAAGATCATTGCCATAAAGAAGAATGCAGTTCCGCTAAAAACTGATGGTAGTGCAGCCGCAGTAGAAAAATTCGCCCCTTCTCTTAGTGATACCGACTTCAAGGCAAAGATTACTTCGCAGGAAAAGGCCAAAGGCAAGGTGCTTCTGCCGGAGGCCGACATAGTAGTGTCGGGCGGAAGAGGCTTAAAGGGGCCTGAAAACTGGGGTATGGTAGAGGAGCTGGCTGATGCACTTGGAGCAGCTACGGGATGCAGTAAACCGGTGTCTGATATGGACTGGAGACCTCACCATGAGCACGTTGGACAAACGGGTGTGAAAGTAAGTCCATCTTTGTATATTGCTATAGGCATTTCAGGCGCTATTCAACATCTTGCAGGAGTTAATTCGTCAAAGTATATTGTGGTGATCAATAAAGATTCCGAGGCTCCCTTCTTCAAAGCGGCTGATTATGGTATAGCTGCCGATGCATTTGAGGTAGTTCCA
Source organism: Imperialibacter sp. (assembly GCF_040222385.1). Lineage (GTDB taxonomy): Bacteria > Bacteroidota > Bacteroidia > Cytophagales > Cyclobacteriaceae > Imperialibacter. The sequence goes on along the minus strand of NZ_JAVKDF010000021.1, from coordinate 44,526 downwards.
AAACTAACTGAAGCTATTAAAGCGTTAAACAACTGATTTTTTGTGGATAAATTAAAGCTGGAAATTTTAGGTCTTTCTTCAAGCCAGTCGCAATCTGGCTCTTTTGCGCTTGTTTTAGGTGAGGTTGGTGGAAACAGAAGGTTGCCCATTATCATTGGCATGTTTGAGGCTCAGGCAATTGCCATAGAAATTGAGAAAATAGTACCCAATAGGCCAATGACGCATGACTTGTTCAAGTCTTTTGCGCACAATTTCAATTTCACCATCAAAGAAATAATCATTTCTGACCTCAAGGAAGGCGTTTTCTTTGGGAAAATAGTTTGCTCAGATGGCTTCAGAGAAGTGGAAATAGATGCCAGGCCGTCGGATGCCATTGCTATCGGACTACGTTTTGGTGTCGAGATTTTCACCTATGAAGCGATACTGGCTGAGGCTGGCATAGTGCTGGGTGAGGAAGATGAAGAGGAAACTGATGAGGCACCAAAGGCTAAGGCATCCGCTTCCAAGGCTAACCCTAAAGGGTTCATGGACAAGCTGAAAGACTTTTCTATGGACAAACTTCAGGAGTTGCTGACAGAAATGCTTGGCAAAGAGGACTATGAAAAGGCTGCAAAGATCAGGGATGAGATGAATAAGAGAAATTGATTATTACTCAAAATATTGGAATAGCGGTCACCCAATAAATGGGTGACTTTTTTATTTTTGGCAGGTTTGCCATAACAACTACTGAATGGACTATCTGAGAGGCCTGATCGGAATTCTGCTTATTGCGGCATTTGCTTTCCTTTTTTCAAACAATCGAAAAGCTATCGACTGGAAGCTCGTAGGGATTGGCATCTCCCTTCAGATAGTGTTTGGCCTGTTAATCACCAAAGTGGCCTGGGTAGCTCACCTGTTCAACGGTGTCAGCAGTGCCTTTGTCACCTTCTTAAGCTTCTCAGACGATGGTGCCCGCTTTCTGTTTGGCGACCTGGCCGGCGACACATTTGGTGTGATATTCGCCTTTAAAGTACTACCCACGATTATCTTCTTTTCCACGGTTTCTGCTGGTCTTTACTACCTGGGTATCTTGCAAAAGATTGTATTTGGGATTGCCTGGGTCATGTCGAGAACGATGAGACTATCTGGCTCTGAGGCGCTTTCAGCTGCCGGAAACATCTTCCTGGGCCAAACCGAAGCTCCGTTGCTTGTGCGCCCATTTGTACCAAAAATGACCAAGTCGGAGCTAATGTGCTTGATGACTGGAGGCATGGCTACGATAGCTGGTGGGGTGTTGGCTGGCTACGTGGCCTTTCTTGGCGGGAATGACCCGGTGATGCAAACCAAGTTTGCAGCGTATTTGCTTAGTGCTTCTATTATGAACGCCCCCGCTGCCATTGTTATTTCCAAAATCATAATACCCGAGGTTGAGCCTGAGAAAATCGACAGAAAGCTGAAGGTCAACCAGGAGTCTCTGGGCGTTAACCTGATTGATGCACTGTCGAATGGAGCTTCTGAGGGACTGAAGCTTGCTTTAAATGTCGGTGGGATGCTGCTTGCGTTCATTGCTGTGATTGCGGCCATCAATTATTTTTTAACAAACGTTGTGGGCGATATTACCGGGCTGAATGCTATGATCTCTTCGAGCACAGACGGTCGCTTCACGGGATTTTCGCTGGAGTATATACTTGGGCAGGTCTTTAGAATTTTTGCCTTTGTAATGGGAGTAGACTGGAACGAAACGCTTGCAGTGGGAAGCTTACTTGGACAAAAAACAGTCATCAACGAATTCGTTGCCTACCTGGGTTTGTCGGAGATGAAAACCGCTGGTTTGCTCTCCCCAAAAGCAATTGTCATTTCTACGTATGCACTCTGTGGTTTTTCTAACTTTTCAAGTATTGCTATCCAGGTGGGGGGCATAGGTGGAATGGCTCCCAACCAGCAGGGTAACTTGTCCAAACTAGGAATGAGAGCACTTCTTGCGGCCACGCTGGCTTGCATGATGACAGGTACTATAGCAGGCGCCCTGGTGGTTTATTAATCCGTAAAATTTATTTCATATTGAGGGCTGTTGGCTGATCGAAATTTTCCGGTACTTCACGGAAAATTTAACAATCATCGTTCGCTGAAATGACCGTGAACAGTTTTTCACTCTATCAACTTTCATACAGATCTGATACGTTCTATGATCAGGAGGGATTTTTGTTCGATACCCGACAATATAGCCTATTCAAATACGGCTGCCACGAGAGTGCCCAGGCCTATGCAAGCCAAATCGCAGCGCAACTTCTACTAGACTACGGACATTGGCAAAATGAACAAGTGATTGTGTGTGCCTCGGCTTACAAAGTAGCACCGACCGCCGCAGAGGCCATTGCTCAATTGGTGTATGAAGCGCTTCAAGCCTACTTTCCCTTCCTTCAAAAAGTAAAGGTCGGAAGAGAAACCGTATTCCCTAATGATTACGGATCGATGTCGGCGGCAGACAGGTTCTTACTCATGGACAGGAATGTCCTTACCATTGATGATCATCTTTTCAGAAAGAAGAAATTGATTTTGGTAGACGACCTCCGGGTAACAGGGGCTCATGAAAGAAAGATGACAGACACGATAGCGGGGGTAGTAGACGAAGTAGTCTTTGCCTACGTGGGCTCCCTGCAAGGAGACTTCCCGGCGTCGGTAGAGTTTGATATCAACAACACATCAATTGCTTCAGTTAATGATATTCTTACAATCATCGGGAAAGACATTTTTCACGTCAACGCCCGGGTGTGTAAATATGTGCTGTCTTACCAAAACCTGGTTGAACTTAGAACTTTTCTTCTTGAGATACCGGCTGCGGTGTTGAGTCGTCTGGATGAGTATGTTTGTGGAGACGGGTACCATCTGATGCCAGAATATGAGATTAATTATCTTCTGCTAAGGGAAGTGTTGGATGATAAGCCAGCCCTGCTTTCATTGGCAGTTTAGCACAAGGTTGGGGTCAGGACAAACCTTTTCGAAGAGACTTCTGTCAGACAAGGCGGCGACCCCCGGGTAGTCTCCAACCTTTCCCATCAGGTCGGTGATCAGTTGAAAGTGGAGGTGTGGCGGCCAGTTGCCATTTTCTTCGTTGTCGCCCAGTGTAGCAAATTTTGATCCTCGCTGGATTTGTTCACCGATAGATAAGCTGATTAATGACGACCGGCTCAAATGGCCATAGAGTGTGTAGAAGACTTGGCCATCCAGCAGGTGTTTCAAAATGATCGTGGGTCCGTAATTGGCGAAGCCGATATTGTCAGCAAAGCTCTCAACGAAGCCATCCAGCGGGCAATAAAGAGCGGTGCCAGCAGGTGCCCAAAGGTCAATGCCCAGGTGAAGGCTTCTTGGCTCACCTTGCCCGTCGAAGTGTTTACTTCTCCGGTATATTTCCCTGTGCTCCATATATCCACCCCAACCGATTTTTCCATCGAGCTGTTCTTCCATCCATTCGGTGAACACCGCTGTGTTGTTGACATCGACAGCCATCAACTCCTTGTTGTACCTGGACATGTCTACCTTTTTCAGGTTGGAGGTGTCGTGTACGCCTTTCATTACCTCATGAAAGCTGGATTGATGTTTTGAAAGAATTTCTTTGAGTTGCATAAAAAAAGCCCTTTTGATTTCAAAAGGGCTTCAAATTACATTTTTTGGTGTTAACTATCGTTGGGTTTAGGAGCCCCTTCGAGGATTTCCCTGTTGGCAAAGCTCTCATACTTTTTGAAATTATCGACAAAGGCTCTTGCCAGCTCATTGGCCTTTTTATAATACCTTTCATCATCATTCCATGTCTGCCTTGGACTAAGCACCTGGTAGGGTACTCCGGCGCATTCCAGAGGAATGAGGGTGCCAAATATACTATGGGGCTTGTAAGCCACTTGGTCGAGGTTGCCTTCAAGTGCCGCCGAGATCATCGCTCTTGTGTATTTGAGCTTCATGCGTTCGCCAACGCCGAAGGGGCCGCCTGTCCAACCTGTATTTATCAACCAAATATTGACCTGGTGCTTATCCATTTTTTCTCCAAGCATTTCTGCATAGGCTGTAGGGTGCAAGGGCATGAACGGAGCACCAAAACATGCCGAGAATACCATTTGTGGTTCGGTGACGCCCGTCTCAGTACCAGCAACCTTTGCCGTATACCCTGAGATGAAATGATACATAGCCTGTCCTTTGGTAAGCCTGGAAATAGGAGGTAACACACCAAAAGCATCAGCTGTTAAGAAAAATATATTCTTCGGAATGCCTCCAATAGAAGGAGAAACAGCACTTTTTATGTGACTAATAGGATAGGCTGTTCGGGTGTTCTGCGTGACCGTTTTGTCCATGTAGTCAACTTCGTGCGTGCCGGGAAAGAACCTGGTGTTCTCTACAATGGCACCAAACGATATGGCATCCCATATCTCGGGCTCTTCGTCCCGGGTTAAATTAATGACTTTAGCGTAGCATCCGCCTTCAAAATTGAAAACTGTCTTGTCTGTCCAGCCATGCTCGTCATCGCCAATCAACATCCTTTCAGGATCAGCTGAGAGGGTGGTTTTGCCTGTGCCGGACAGGCCGAAAAAGATAGCTGTGTCTCCTTCTTTGCCAATATTGGCGCTACAGTGCATCGACAGCACGTGGTGGTCGTGTGGCAGCAGGTAATTCAAAACTGAGAAAACACCTTTTTTCATTTCCCCGGCGTACGCTGTGCCGCCTATCAGAATCACTTTTTTGCTCATGTTGAGGATGGCAAAGTTTTCCTGCCTGACACCATCAGTTTTGGGGTCGGCTTTGAATTCCGGGATACAAATGATGGTGAAATTGGGAGCAAAGTTTTTGAGTTCATCCTTTGTTGGGCGAAGGAACATGTTGTGGCAGAATAGATTTTGCCAAGCAAGGGTATTCACGATTCGCAGATTTAGTTGGTAGTCTTTGTCGGCTCCTGCGTAAGCGTCCCTTATGTAAACCTTCTTTCCTTCCAGAAAGGTGACCATCTTATAATATAGCTTCTCGAAATGGGCTTCTGAGATAGGGATGTTGATATCTCCCCACCAGACCGTCTTCTCCGTTTTTTCGTCTTTCACAATAAACCTATCCTTCGGAGACCTACCTGTAAACTGGCCTGTGTCGCACATAAACGCTCCAGTACTGGTGAGGTGACCTTCCTGATTCGACAGTGCTTCCTCAATCAACTCGGCCGGGCTGAGGTTCCATTTTAGTTCTTTAGCCGTGCGTTGGAGTTTTTCCATCGGCGACCCGGAATGTGGCTCCCATGTAAAAACTTCAGGGGCTTTTGAGATTACATCTTGCATAAGGAATTTTTGGGTTATATGTTGTATTCAATGTAACTATCTCTTCAGTCAAAAATGTTGACGATTGTCAGCTCGGCAACAGATTATTTGCAGGTTTTGTATGTAGGCAATATTTTCATTACTTGCGTTAATTTTACCCACCGAAAACGATTGCAATTTAGGTTTTTTACCTCGAGAAAAAGAAGAAGCATATGTCAAATAATGATTCTGCGAGTACCGCAACGCCACAAATGTTTGGCCATCCTAAAGGGTTATTTTATCTGTTTTTTGCTGAGCTATGGGAGCGTTTTAGCTTTTATGGCATGCGGGCGTTGCTGACGCTCTACATGGTCAATAAGTTGTTCGAAGCGTTTGCAGACAGAGATACCCGTTCGATTATTATTTATGCTTCCTACGGAAGTCTGGTCTATGCAAGTACCGTGCTTGGCGGTAGGGTGTCAGATGCTCTTTTAGGTAACAGAAAGTCGATTATTCTTGGCGGGATCATGATGTCAATCGGCCATTTCGTTTTGGCCATCGACAATCAGGTAACTTTTTTTGCTGGCCTTGCTTTAATCATCATCGGCACGGGATATTTCAAGTCAAACATCTCAACTTTTGTAGGCACGCTTTATGAAAAAAATGATCCCAGACAGGACGGCGGTTTTACCATCTTCTACATGGGGATCAATATCGGCGCCTTCACAGCGCCGCTGCTGTGTGCGTGGCTTGCAAGCGCCTATGGCTGGCACTACGGTTTTGGTGCGGCAGGCGTGGGGATGGTGTTAGGGCTTGTTACATTTGTCTATGGCTCCCGAAGCGGAGTGTTCGGTGATAAGGGATATCCCTTGCTACCAGAAAAACTAGAAAAAAAGTGGGCAGGGTTGAAGGTCGGTGTTTGGGTGCCTCTTTTGTCATTTGCTGCCGTTCCTGTGATCACACTAATGATCTCCGACTACACTATTTACACCATTGGGAACATTTTTGAAGGATCAATAGTAAGACTCTTCTTTTATCTTCTGTTGATTGTGATCATCGGGTACCTGGTTTGGGTAAGTATTAAGCTTCCAAAGGAGGAATGGCAGAAGCTGGTCGTGGCTGTTTTCCTCACCATGTTTATGTCTTTCTTTTGGGGTTTTCATGAATTATCGGGCAGCATTATTACATTGTTTGCCGCCAGAAATGTGAACCTGGTGTGGATGGATGCAGCCGGCACCAACTCACTGAATCCATTCTTTATAGTTGTGTTTTCAATGGTGATGCCGGTTGTGTGGATGTGGCTTTCGAAAAAAGGAAAGAACCCAAGAACGCCCTATAAATTTGCTATGGGGCTTGCCCAGCTGGGCGTCGGTTTTTTCATTATCAGCTTGAGCAAGAGTTTTGCGGATGACAATGGGTTCGTTCCCTTTATTTTTCTTGTAGTCATGTACCTGTTCATTTCTACAGGAGAACTCTTCATGTCGCCTGTTGGTCTTTCAAAAATAACCAGCCTTTCACCTCTCAAAATCAAGTCGTTTATGATGGGTGTTTGGTTCATGTCATCCGCTTTTGCGTTTCAGATCGGCGGGATTGTTGGAGAGTATCTTGCCATTGAATCGAGCCAGTCGGCCGATCAGGTAGGCGGTTGGGACACGCTTGATGTGTACCTCAACGGCTTCGAAAAGATCGCCTACGTGTCATTTGGCTTTGCGCTGCTGGTGGTGGTGCTGAGTCCCTGGCTGAAGAAATGGATGAAGGAAGTTCACTAGTGGTGAACCTGTTGCCGGGCATTGTCTTCAGCTTCTATTTTGTCGATGTATTTCTCTCTTACAGATGAGATAGTGACGAGAATTGGGAGGATAAAGAAAAAAAGAAGCACCCACATAAGGTATGCGTTGTCCTTCTCTGTGGTTACCTGCACGGGTTCTCCATACGAAATAAGTTCTGCCCAGTTGTGAGGGTGGGCCGACAGCTTGTCAGCGGTAGACAAGTACTCAAGTTTGGCATCCCTCAGCGCTTGAAGTGTGTTGTTTCCCAGAGACAGCTTTTTGAAAAAGCTGCCTATAATATTTTTGCTGTGCTCGTCGTGGGCTTCCCAGAGGCCTAAAACCACCGTGCCACTGCCGGCAGACAGGAAAGCTCTCACCATACTAATAACCGCCTCTCCGTGCGGTATCAGCCCCATGCCTGTCTCTGTCGAAGTTAATACAATGACATTGCCTGATAGGTCAAGATTATAAATCTCGTGGCTATAAAGGTTTCGTTCGATATTAGTGGTTTTTCCCGGGTTGAATATTAGCTTGGGATAGTCAATCGCATCACCGTGAATCAACAGATAGAGAATTTCAAATCGGGGAGCTATTCTGATGAAGGCATCTTTTGTTGCCTGCTCACCCCGAAACGTCAAGCCCTCAAAATAGAGCCTGGAGTTTTTGATTTCCTGCATGATGTAGCTGGAGGTTGTGTCGCTGGTGTTGTACCTGCTTTTCAATGCAAATGAGGTCAATTGGGAATTGTGTTTTGGCAATACCGGAGGGTGATCGAGAAGCATTTCAGCCGAAGTAATATACGAGATCGAGGTATATTTGACGAGATAGGGCAAAGTGTTATAGCCTGTTGGATTGGAAGGTACTTCTACTAGCAGCGTCTCGAAGGGGATCAATTTAATGAGCCCGTCAGGAGCCAAAACAATCGTTTTTTCGCTTGGTAGGTTTGGAAGCAATGGTGCTACGATCTCATTATACAGAATGTTCGAGCTTTCAATAAAGTCAACCATTTCATCCTGGGAAAATTCGGATGGTGTGATCCAAAAATGCGACAGGAATCGTTGTATTTTGGCTTCAAACTCAGGATTTACTTCATTTTCAATGAACATGCTGGATGAGTCACTTACGCTGAGTCCATACACGTGACGAACTCCATAAAAATATTCGATTAGGTGAATGTTAGAATGGTTGTGGAAGTCCATGAAGGTAACATCATCGAACAGTGAATACTCTGTGCTACTGTTCTTCATATAATTTTGCGCTTTTGCCCTCCAACTCACCATTTTGCCAAAGCTTTCAATCAATAAATCCTCTCTGGTTACTCTTTCAACGTCGTTGATGGCGAGCTCCAGTTCGTCAATACGATCCAATATTTCTTGGTTGAGATCGGCGAAAGTTGACTCCAGTGAATCGGGAAGTCCTGCTTTGTTGAGGAACATAGCCTCCGCAGCTTCTTTTCGAATGCGTATGAGCTTGTCATTTTCTATGAGCTGCAACGCTTTTGTCCAGTATAATTTCTCTCTGGTTCGCTCGTAGAGCTGATACGACGCACCAAGTGCATATTCAGTCAAGAGATGAAAGCTAGCTATTCTGTCCAGAACTACCTGCTCATCAGGGAGGCCGTAGGGTGAGTTGTATCTCGTATATTCCAGTGTCGCTTCCAGCATGCTCAAGCCATTGGTCAGTCTTTCTGTCGAAACATACTCCTCACTCACGATGGCAATGGCAATTTTTTCCATAGCAGCCATAATTCGTGGTAGTAAATGTGCTGGTATTTGTGCTTCGCTTACTTTTTCAGCCAAATTGTCAATGGTAAGACCTCCATCAATTGTTTTCAAACTTCGGGTGTAAAAGTGGAAAGCCGAATCGGGCAAATTGGCGGCGAAAAAGTAGTCGGCCCTGGCTATAAGTGCTTTGAAAACTTCCGGACTTGAAGGCGCAGAATTTGCTATATGATATTTGAGGTACGCAGAGCTAAGCTTGTTAGCCTGTAATAGGTCTCCTTGCTTGAGGTAAAGAGCGGCAAGCCTGTATTGCGTTTCCAGTCTGGTATTGATGTCGTCTGATGACGTTAGCGAGCTTAAGCGTTCTTCTATCAAAATTGCCGAATCGAACGAGTGTGTAGCCTCATAGGCCATCGACAGAGTGGGGTAGTAGTAGGTCTTATTGTAAGTTTGATCTTCGGGGCTATAGGTTTTACGGAGATCAATAGCCCGGGTTAGGTGCTTGATGGCATCTTCAGGTTCGTTCAACCCAATATAGAGGGTCGCCATCAGGAAATTCAGATTGGCAATAAAATCATAATGTACAGACGCTTCCAACGAGTCCATTAGATGAAGGGCTTCCTGACTGTAATCAATGGCCTTTTCTTTTTCATTCAATTCATTGGCAGTCTCCGCCATTGCAAAGCTCGTACGAGCTTCAATGATTGGCATGTTAACTTTACCTTCTTCCGATAGGGAGACGGCTTTGTTGTAGTAATAGACAGCCGCTAAGTCGTTGTTGACGGTGTTTCTGTAAAAATTGCCAAGCTCAACCCAGCTGAGGAATTTGAGCTTGTTGTCATTTATCTCTTCTGCTAAAAATGCAGCATTCCTAAAGCTTTGCAGCGCAGAGTCTTTTTGGTTGGAGTCACTGTAATACCTTCCCCAAAAGAGCAAGTTTTCACTTCTGAGGTTTTTATGTTCTGTGTTGGAGGGAAGTTGCGCCCTGGCCTCCGTTAACCGGTCTTTGCTTTTAGTTTTTAAGTCAAGTTCCCTATACAAGTCTGCACTCTCGTTAAGCGCTCTCAGCCGATTTATATGGCTGCTGGTGAAGTCGGTCAACACAAATTCCCAATACTCCAGCGCCAGCTCAAACTGATTCATCTGCTTCAGCGAATCTGCTTTCAGCATCTGAATTTCTATTTCAGTTAGTATTTCGGTGGTGTCCTTTTCTGGGTCGTTGGCAGCCTCTGCCTGAAAGCAGGTAAATGCTATTGCAATGAGGGTGATTAGCTTGGCTCTCATAAGAAGAATTCAGGTAGAAAGGTAGCCAGAATAGCGAAGGTGAGCAAGTAAGACTAGTTCTAAATCAGGTATTGCAGCAAGCAGGAGGTTTGCCCCCTGACTGGATACTGAATAAGTGCCGTTTCGGGTCGGACTACTCTTCTTTGCGAACTGTAACTGTGCTTGTTGTCTGTTGATAGGCGCCAAACACCCCGTAGCCATTCTTAACGTTGTTGTAGACAGGCACTGGCTCGGCGAAGGGGTCTCCGTCCAATGATCGTTGAAGATTGGCCGTTTGCTTGTACTTGAACATAGAATAGGATATCTCCCGCACGGCAACCAAAACTTCCACTTCATCAACTGTCTCATTCCAAAACGGGTAGATATAGGTGTTGAAATTGATTTTAACTGTTTTGCCGTCTACAACATCATCGGAAAAAGTCCAGAATCGATCCGAGTAATATTGCTCAACCGTGAAGATTCCATCTTCGCTATCAATAGGGTATTGAATCATCACAGTATCAACAACAACATACTCTCCGGTATCTTCGTCCCGTTCATAACGCAACTCCGGTCCGTACAAGCCGATTTCATAATAATTTTCGCCTTTTGGATCGTCGAATTCAATCGTCATGCTGTATTGCTGCTGGTTATACTCGTCATTAGCGTTTTTGGCGAATGTTACTTTGTTGAGATTCACATTTTGGCTGGGAACGACGTCAGTGGCAGTTACAGTTTTGTAGTTGGTTTTCGATGCTTCAATGGTATATGTGTGCCCCTTTAAAGGTCTTAATGTGCCCTTGTAGCCACCTTCGCTATTCTGCACGAGGGTTTCCACAAGAATCTCACCCTCATAGATATTGACAGTTGCTTCCGGTATTGCCGAAAACTGATTGTTGCTCAGGATATTTTGGCTAGCAGTAAGTTGCACCTGAAAAGTGCTGTCGGGGTTGATAGTGCTATGAACTGTGATGGAAGCGGGTTTAATAGGAATATCCACATCAACCACAACTTCACACGATATTGCACAAACTGCGAGTAGGACGAATAAATATCTCATAGTTTAGAATTCAAAGTTGTAACGAACAGATGGGATAATCGGGAACAAACTGTATTGCTTAAACTTTTTGTTGCCACTTCTATCGTAGCCAATGTCCATAAAGAAAGGGTTGGCACGGCTGTAGGCATTGTATGCACCAAAAGACCAGGTTTGCTGCCCCCACTTTTTTTTCTTTGTCTTACTTACACTCACATCGAGGCGGTGGTAAGCCCTCATTCTATAGTTATTCCGTGATGGGTAATACAGTAGCTCATCGTAGAAATAATAGGTTGGCCTACCAGGCCCGGCGTTATACGATTGCCCCTGACCTGCATACCTTTCTTCAGGTAAACTCACAGCATTGCCGGTGCCATACACCCAGGTAGCACTGAACTCAAAGTCGTCCCGAAGTTTATAAATACCAACGAGGCTCACGTCGTGGCGCCGGTCGTATTTGTAGGGGTAGGTTTTTCCAAAATTCAAGTCTGGGAAGGTTCTTTCCGTTCTTGAAAGCGTATAACCTATCCACCCGGAAAACCTTCCGGTCTTTTTCTGGATAAGCAATTCTGTACCATAACTCACTCCATTGCCTGTCGATACTTTGTCTTGCCAGTCTTTCTGAGGGTCCAGGTAGCTGGCACCTTCGCTGTACTCGATCAGGTTGGTCATGTCCTTGTAGTATGCCTCAATGCTCACCTCATAGGTTTTGGTGATGTTTTTGGCAACGCCTATAGCCACCTGGGAGGAGTATTGAGGCTTGATGTTTTTGGTGGCAGGCACCCACAGATCTGTGGGCAGCCCTATGCTGCTGTTGGTGAGCAGGTGAATGAACTGCGCCATGGTGGCATAAGAAGCTTTAATGGCCAGGCCGTTGTTGAACAAATAACGGGCGTTGATCCGGGGTTGCGCTTTTTGGTACCAAATATTATTGACATTGAAGGCCGAAAAATGAACTCCCGCATTGACCCTGATCGCTTTGGAGATAGTCCAGTCATCTTCAAAATAGGTGGCCAGCTCAAGCCCTCTGGTTTTGCTGGAGCCCAGTGTGGTGTCTGCATCGTTCGAAGCAGTATAGGCCAGAATACCTGGGTTGAAGGTGTGATGGATGCCACTGGCCCCTGCTCTCAACTGATGGTCGATATGAGGGGTGAACTCAAAGTCTGTTTTAAGGGCCAGGTCTTGGATGCCCGAAAAATACCGGGTAGCACCGCTGTCTTCGGTAGTTTCGGTGGGGGTGGTTGTTTTGTTATAGTATTCCTGGAAGATGTCGAACTGGTACTTGCTGTAGGTGGCCGTCACATTACTGAATATCTTGGGACTGAAAACATGGTTCCATCTGAAGGCCGAAGTGATATTGCCCCACTTGAGACCAAACTCATCTTTGTAGTCATACCTTGTGTTATCCGACACATAGAAGTCCTTACTCTTTGCATATGCTTTGTCGTCACCCGTGTAGGTACTGAGGTAAATCCTGTCCCGGTCAGAGAAGGTGTAATTGACCTTGGCGTTGAGGTCGTAAAAAAAGTAGCCGGCAGTTTCCCCTCCATCTGTTGTTGCTTTGATGAGTGGCCTTGCCAGAATGTCGATATAAGTTCTTCGGGCCGAAATGATGAACGAGGACTTTTCTTTTTTCAGCGGGCCTTCCAGCGTAAGCTTTGACGAAATAAGACCAATAGACCCGGTGCCTTTCAATTCCCTGTTGTTGCCCTCTTTCATTGAAATGTCAATCACCGAGGAAAGCCTGCCACCATATCTGGCAGGAAACCCACCTTTTATCACCTCTACATTATTGATAGCATCCGCATTAAAAACGGAGAAGAAACCGAAGAGGTGGGAGGCGTTGTAAACCGGCACTCCGTCGAGGAGGATGAGGTTTTGGTCAGGTCCGCCACCCCGCACATACAGGCCACTGCTGCCTTCGGAACCGGACTGAATGCCGGGCATGAGCTGCAATGCTTTAAAAATGTCGACCTCGCCAGCCAGGGCGGGAAGCGATTTGATCTGGTCTACGGGTATGCCGATTCTACTCATTTGCGGCATGTCGACGAGGTCTTCTTCGGCAGTCACCACTATCTCATCAAGCATGCTTTGTGGGATCAGCCGGATGGAGAGCTCCACATTGCCATTGAGATTGATGAGTGTGTCGATGGGCAAATAGCCGACGTATGAAAAAACCAGGTGAACTTCTGAGTAGGAGAGGGGTAATGTGTAATAGCCGAAATGATTGGTAGTGGTGCCCTTCAAGGTGCTTTTATCAAACACATTGGCACCGATTAGGCTTTCGCCTGTTTCACGGTCTCTTACATAGCCTGAAATAGTGTTCGATTGAGCAAAGGCGATACTTGTAACGCAAAAAAGGCTAAAAAGCAGCAGGTATCTCATGGTAAAAAAGTAGGTTGACGTTAGGTAACGTTGAAAAATGACACAAATTATACCAGATAAGTTGTGAAAACCTATGCCGTTGACGTTTTGACCAGCGGAAAAAAAGAAAGGCGCTGAAATTCAGCGCCTTTGCAAATATATGAAGGTTGATGAATGATTACATCATTCCGCCCATTCCTCCGCCACCTGGCATTGGAGGCATACCCTTCTCATCTTCTGGGTTTTCAGCTACTACAGCTTCGGTAGTAAGCAGAAGAGCAGCGATAGAAGCAGCATTTTCAAGGGCAAGGCGAGTTACCTTGGTTGGGTCAATTACGCCAGCCTTGAACATGTTTTCGAACGTGTCAGTGGCAGCATTGTAACCGAAGTCATTTTTGCCTTCTCTGATTTTCTGAACGATCACTGAACCTTCGCCACCAGCGTTTTCAACGATGGTTCTCAAAGGAGACTCCAAAGCTACACGAATGATGTTCACACCAATCGCCTGGTCTTCGTTGTCAGTTTTTAGTTTATCAAGAGATTCGATGGCACGGATAAGCGCAACACCACCACCAGCTACTACACCTTCCTGAACGGCGGCTCTTGTAGCGTGAAGAGCGTCATCTACTCTGTCTTTCTTCTCTTTCATTTCCACTTCAGTGGCAGCACCAATGTAAAGGATAGCTACACCACCAGAAAGCTTAGCAAGTCTTTCCTGAAGTTTCTCTTTGTCGTAGTCAGAAGTAGTAGCTTCAATCTGCGCCTTGATCTGGTTCACACGACCTTTGATGTCGGCAGCAGTACCAGCACCATTAACAATAGTAGTATTGTCTTTGTCAATGTTGATTTTTTCTGCTCTTCCAAGTGAGTCAAGTGTAGCGTTTTCAAGTTTGTAGCCTCTTTCTTCAGAGATTACGGTGCCACCAGTCAGGATAGCGATGTCTTCCAACATAGCTTTTCTACGGTCACCGAAGCCAGGAGCTTTTACAGCAGCCACTTTCAGTGCACCACGGATTTTGTTTACTACAAGCGTAGCCAATGCTTCGCCGTCTACATCTTCAGAGATGATCACAAGAGGCTTGCCTGTTTGAGCAGTTGCTTCAAGTACTGGAAGCAATTCCTTCATGCTGCTGATCTTCTTATCGTAGATCAGGATGTAAGGGTTCTCAAGGTCGGCTTCCATTTTCTCCGTGTTAGTCACGAAGTATGGAGAAAGGTAACCACGGTCAAACTGCATACCTTCCACAGTTCTTACTTCAGTTTCCGTTCCTTTTGCTTCTTCAACAGTGATCACACCGTCTTTGCCTACTTTGTCCATTGCATCGGCAATCATTTTACCGATCTCAGCATCTCCGTTGGCAGAGATACCGGCAACCTGAGCGATTTCGCTAGAGTTGTTGATAGTTTTTGACTGGCCTCTAAGGTGGGCAACAACCGCAGATACTGCTTTGTCGATGCCACGCTTAAGATCCATTGGGTTAGCACCAGCTGCTACGTTTTTGATACCTACTGTGAATATCGCCTGTGTAAGAACAGTCGCAGTTGTAGTACCGTCACCAGCAGCGTCAGCAGTTTTGGAAGCCACTTCCTTCACCAACTGAGCACCCATGTTTTCGATAGGGTCTTTCAATTCGATTTCTTTGGCTACTGACACACCGTCTTTCGTTACAGTAGGAGCACCAAATTTCTTGTCAAGAATGACGTTCCGACCTTTAGGTCCAAGCGTTACCTTCACTGCATTTGCAAGTGTGTCAACGCCCTTCTTCAGTTTGTTTCTTGCGTCGGTATTAAAGAAAATTTCCTTTGCCATAGTTTTCTGTGTTTTTACTCTTTACAGATAATTTTTTGTTGTCTAATTAGATAATGCCAAAAATGTCAGACTCTCTCATGATAAGGTAGTCTTTGCCATCGATGGCGATCTCAGTGCCAGAGTATTTGCCATATAGTACCTGATCACCAACTTTCACGTTGATAGGCTCATCTTTCTTGCCAGTGCCAATAGCCACGATCTGACCTTTTTGTGGCTTTTCTTTAGCAGTGTCGGGAATGATGATACCAGAAGCTGTTTTTTCTTCTGCAGGTGCTGGCTCCACCAGCACTCTGTCTGCTAATGGTTTGAAATTTACTTTTGACATATTGGTTTTGAATTTTAGTGGTTATTTAAATTCTATGTACCACCGCTTGCACATCTTGTGCCACTCACGATTTGCCTGCCAAGTCATGCCAATTTGCACCATTTTGGCCGTCAACTGTCAGTGTTGGTTTGAAAAGATGACAGTATGCCTGACAAATTTTCATTGCATGACATAATCCCGGTTGGCTATGTCAGCCACGAGGCGGAAAAGTTGGTTTCATTTCTGCAACTACTTGACTCGTTGCTTCAAGCTTTTTATATTTTGATGTGTGATAAAAAAATCAACGAATATGGAACAATTGAAAGTGGATTGGTTAACCGATGGATTGATTGATTTTGAGTACAAGAAGTACGTGCTTTTGGCGTATCTCAAAAACGTAAAGGCACATTTCGATGACAAAAAGCTCTATCCATTTATGTCAGACATGGTTTTTCACTATCAAAACCTAATGACCATAAAGAGCAACAAGTCATTACTGTATGAGAACTTCCCTAAATCCATCTCCAAAGCTGATTTTAGCAAGCTGAAGCTTACCTATCAAAAGCTGGTGGAGGACGACGATCTGATGCTTGAAATAGAGAGCATTGTGGAGTTTGCAATGCCAAAGTTTCAAAATGCGCTGGAGGTTGGGAAGGAAATTTATGAGTTTGTGGAGAACAACCTGGAGTTTGTGCCAGTGGGTGTTACGCCGATTTACACCAACGAAGGCTATTTGTTTTTAAGCCAGGATGTGAGCAGCGACGTGAATATATACCAGTATCAGCTCACTTTCTTTGAACAGTCGAATGAAAAGTTTAGGGGAATCAATACTCATTTCCTGAAGAGAGAAGAAAGAACTCTTTCAAATACCTTCGAACACATCAAGCTCAAGCTGGTGAAGAAGTTTGCCAACTTGCCCAATCCGGCCACTTACGCCATCGTCAGCAAACAATTCTTCCCGCTGCCGGAAACACTACTTCCGATAGCCAAAAGACTACTTGTGCGAAATATCAGCATCTCTTAAAAAAGAAAGCCCAGCCAACGCAAGTCGACTGGGCTTCTATTTTTTTTTGTTTTTTTTACTGCTGGGTAGTGTCAGTGTCCAGGTTCAAAGGAAGAGCCTCTTCCTCAGCGCCACCATCCGTTGGCATACCAGGTATGATCGTTTTCTCCTGTGCCCTGTTAATGTTTGGACTATTTACTCCAGAATCTCTGGCCGTTGTGTCAAGGAAAAAGTTGGTAGATAGGCTCAAAACCATAATAGCTATAGCCAGTCCCCATGTTGCTTTTTCAAGAATGTCACCAGTCTTCTTCACACCCATTACCTGGCTGGCGCCTGCTCCGCCAAACTGACTGGAAAGACCACCACCTTTTGAATTTTGTGCCAATACTACTAATACAAGCAATAGTGCTGCGAGTATTGTTAAACCTATTATTACTGCTAACATGAAGGGTTATTTTTGTAAATCTGCAATACGAGCCGCAAAGTACGCCTTTTTCTCAGGAATTTTCAAAATTAATTTCTCATAAACCTCAACGGCTCTTTCATTTTTCCCTTGCTTCATGAGAATGAGCGCCAGGTTTTCCGTTACCAACTCGTCTTTCAGCTTCTGTGAAGGCTCCGAGAGGTCTTTCGCATCTACCTTCTGGCTTTCCTGTGTTTGTGGCTTGATCGATGGGTTGGTCTTTATGAAAGCGTCAATGATGCTTGCCTGATCGTTTTTTTTTATTGGATTAGCAACCGCATCGGCCGTTGCTGTTTTTGAATTTGATGAGCCAGCTGCCTTAGTCTTAGCAGCTCCCGTTGGTTTTTGCTTTGCCTGCCCTGATGTGGCAGTTTTAGCTATTTTTTTTTTGGCAGCCGAAGCGTCCCTGGCGGAAGTTTTAACCGTTTTTTTTTGATTGGGTTTAGGTTTCGCCTGATTGCTGGTTGCTTTTTTTACTGCTTTGGCCTGGGCCTCTTCAAACTCTGCATCTTCAAGCTTTCTTTCCACTTCAAGGTAGTGCGACTTGGTCTTTTTTAATGCTTCGAGGTTGGCAAACACTTGCTTCAGAAGATCATCGTGTTCGGAGTCGCTTAGGTGCTCATGTGAACTGTAGTCGGTGTCGGATGGTGCAGGGTCTGGCTCGAAAGGCGGTTCCTCAACTTCCTCTTTTTGTGTTGCTGTTGGCGCTGCCTCTGGAGGAGCCTGCTGTGCTTCTGCGGCAGGCTCTTCAACTACTTCGGCAGGTGCCTCCTCCTGCGAAGCCTCGACCGGGGGAGACTCTACAACGGCGGTCTCCGGTTGGCTGATGTTGCCTGCAAGAAGCTCTTTCAGGTACATCCTGTCGGTTGCGTAGAGCGCAGCTTTTACAACGCTTTTTTGAGTGTTGGGAGATGATTGGCTCTTGTTACCAATCGCAACGAGGGTGTGGGCTCCCTGAAAATAGGGGTAGTCTGCAGCCATCTCCTCAATGTCTTTCAATTGACCGATCGTGATGGCTTTAGGATTGCGAATGATTTGCAGTACCTCTTTTTTGTTCACAGTAAATAGGTTTATGGCAATTGAAAGTTATGAAAAATTACCAATTAGCCACAGAACTATTAAATATATCGAGAACGATCTGGTCAAATATCTCTTCAACGAATGACTGCTCTTCGGATGAGAGGTTGGTGCTATTCTGGTCAAAATCCCTGTAGAAAGAGAAGTTTCTACTTTGGTAGTTGAAGGTTTCGTCTTTGGTGTTCGTGTAGGAAACTTTCACTGAAATTGTGATCCTGGTCAAGGCAGAGTAGCTCAGCCCGGACGTATTGTTGGCTTGCGGTGCAACCGGCGTTAATGTGTAATTTTCGATAGTGCCTTCAAACTGCAAATCTCCTTCGTCCTGCACGAGGGTAAGGCTTGTGTTCTTGGTGAAGTAATCTTTCAGCTTTTCGGTAAACAACACGCTCATGTTGGATGGCCCAAGTGGTGAGTTGTTGTAGAAGGTTTGGATGGACGCCGTTTTTACGTCAGGTGAAATGTTGGCACCGGTGAATGAATAGACACCACAGCCTGACAGACCACCAAGCAATAGCAGCAAACAGAGCCCGGCGCTATTCTTCAATCTCATACTGTTTGATCTTGCGGTAGAGTGTTCTTTCCGAAATGCCAAGGTCCTGTGCTGCATATTTTCTCTTATTGTTGTTTTTCAACAACGCCCGAATGATCATTTCCTTTTCTTTCTTCTCTAAAGAAAGTGACTCATTTTCTGTCTCCTCTGCCTCGTGGGTAATGTCTTCGATCCTGTTGGGGTCATACTTGCCCGAATGGCCCGAAGAAGATTGAGATGGTTGGATAAGATAGGGAGTAGAGGGCTCGTCGGTTATTTCCTCAACCTCCTGATCCATATCTTCGAATAGATTCTGATGATCTCTTAAGATGTCATTCTTGCTGCCTTCGCTGTCATCAAGTAACCTGAAAACAAGTTTTTTGAGCTCCGACATGTCTTTCTTCATGTCGAAAAGCACTTTGTAGAGGATGTCTCTTTCGGAAAATGAGCTTTCGCCATTCACCTGCGACCTCAACAATGCTGGCAGCCTCGACTCGTTTTGCGGCAGATAAGTGGCCAGCCTTTCTGCGGTCACTTCCCGCTCCATTTCCAGCACCGACATTTGCTCTACCAGGTTTTTGAGCTGCCTGATGTTGCCGGGAAACCTGAATTTGAGCAGAACGATTTTAGCCTCTGGGGTTAACTTAATAGGGGTGACCCTGTACTTTTCGGAGAAATCAGCAGCAAACTTTCTGAAAAGCAGGTCGACGTCTTCGCCTCGCTCTCTAAGCGCTGGCACGTAAATCGGGACGGTGTTTAGTCTGTAGTACAGGTCTTCCCTGAATTTTTTGTTTTCTACGGCTTCAAGCAGGTTAACGTTGGTGGCCGCTATCACCCGCACATCGCCTTTTTGGACTTTTGACGAGCCTACCTTAATGAATTCTCCGTATTCCAGCACCCGGAGGAGTCGGGCTTGCGTGCTCATGGGCATTTCACCGATTTCATCAAGAAATATCGTTCCGCCGTTGGTTACTTCGAAATACCCCTTTCTTGCTTCGTGCGCACCAGTGAATGAGCCTTTTTCGTGCCCAAAAAGCTCAGAGTCGATGGTGCCTTCCGGAATGGCGCCGCAGTTAATGGCGATGAACTGGCCGTGCTTGCGGTGGCTGAGCGAATGAATGATTTTCGAGAACGACTCCTTGCCGCTGCCGCTTTCGCCGGTGATGAGCACACTCATGTCGGTGGGGGCCACCTGCGAGGCTACCTGAATGGCATGATTGAGCGAAGGGCTACTGCCAACGATACCAAACCTCTGTTTTATACTTTGAATTTCCTCGTCTCTCACTGCCATCAACGTCTGTGAACAAAAATAAAAGTGTGATTACTTAATTGCCTCGCCAAGAAGTGTTCCGCCTGTGCATTCTTTTACGAGCACATCTACATACTGTCCTTTTTTGAAATGCTCCTTTGGAAAAACGATCACTTTGTTGGCTGAATTGCGACCCTGAAGGTGTAAATCAGACTTTTTGGAAGCTCCTTCAATCAGTACAGTGTGTACTTTGTTCAACTCCCGCCGATTTCTTTCCAGTGCATGGAGCCTTTGTTTATCGATGATCTCCTGTAGTCTGCGTTTCTTCGCTTCCAGAGGTATGTCGTCTACATACTTTTTTGCTGCCAATGTGCCAGGCCGCTCTGAATAGTAAAACATGTAGGCAAAGTCGTAGGTCACGTAGTCCATCAACGACAGTGTATCCTGATGTTCTTCCTCGGTTTCGTGGCAAAAGCCTGCAATCATGTCAGACGAAATGCCACAGTCTTCACCAAGTATCCGGCGAATGGCATCGACCCGGTTGATATACCACTCACGGTCGTAGGTACGGTTCATCCGGTTGAGCACAGCTGAATTTCCGCTTTGAACTGGTAGGTGAATGTATTTACAGATGTTGTCATACTTTTTCATTGTGTGCAACACCTCGTCGGTAATGTCCTTTGGGTGAGAGGTAGAAAACCTGATCCTCAAATCAGGATGTACCTCTGCTACCATTTCGAGCAGGTGAGCAAAGTTGACAACGTCTTCAATTCCCTCTTTCTCAAGTCTCGCTTTGTTGTTTTCAAGGTGCGACCATTTGTAGGAATCTACATTTTGGCCCAGCAGCGTCACTTCCCTGTAGCCATCGCTGAACAGTTGGGCCGCTTCGGCCACTATGGAATAGGGATCACGGCTGCGCTCTCTGCCACGGGTGAACGGCACCACACAGAATGAGCACATGTTGTCGCAGCCCCTCATGATGGAGATGAAGGCCGTTACACCGTTGGAATTGAGCCTGACCGGACTGATGTCAGCATAGGTTTCTTCTCTCGAAAGAAATGTGTTAACGCCTTTTTCGCCTTCTTCAGCCTGCCCCACCAGCAGCGGAAGGTCTCTGTAGGCATCCGGGCCCACTACCAGATCCACGATCTTTTCTTCCTCCAGTAACTTTGACTTTAGTCGCTCAGCCATACAGCCCAACACCCCAATGAGCACTTCCGGCTTGCGTTTTTTTACCGTTTGAAACTGACCAAGGCGGTGTCTGACAGTTTGCTCCGCCTTTTCTCTGATAGAGCATGTATTTAGCAAAATGAGGTCAGCATCCTCATAAGAAGAAGTGGTGTCAAAGCCGTCCTTTTTTAGAATAGAAGTCACTATTTCACTATCCGAGAAGTTCATCTGACAGCCATATGACTCGATGTACATTTTCCTGGCAGTGGGGTTGTTCGACTCCTTTGATATTTTGACAGTCTCACAGGCGGCTGCCTCCGGAGAGATGATATCTATGTCGTTAATTATTTGATCCATATGCTTTAAACACAAACTGGGAGCGCAAAAGCAGCACCTCATTCAATAAGTGTGCAAAGTTAACAATTGGGCATGAAAATGACAGAATGGCAGTAAAATAAAAAGGAGACAAAAAGCCTCCTTCTTATTTTGATACATCAAAAAGTTAAACCTACCTAAAACTCTGTTGCGCTTGCTTTGCTGACACCCACAGAGCAATTTCTTATTACTTATCGCCTATAATAGAATGGCGCTTGGTTGGTAAACTACCCGGGCGCAATTATGTTTGCGGTATTATATTATTTCTTGAGAAGAAAAAGTTCAGCTAAGTCATTCCTATGGCATTAATCAAGGCCGTAAAAGGCAAATACCCCAGTTTTGGAGTTAACTGCTGGTTTGCAGAGAATGCAACCATTGTGGGTGAAGTAGAAATGGGCAACAATTGCACGGTTTGGTTCAATGCGGTTGTGAGGGGTGATGTGAATGTCATTAAAATAGGTGACAATACGAATATCCAGGACGGTGCGGTGATTCACTGTACCTACGAGAAGTTTGCAACCACCATTGGCAGCAATGTATCGATTGGGCACAATGCCATTGTGCACGGTTGCACAATACACGACAATGTACTGGTGGGCATGGGAGCGATAGTGATGGATGGCGTGGTGGTAGAGTCGGAGGCTTTGATTGCCGCAGGGGCTGTGGTGCTTGAGGGAACAAGAGTGGAAAGTGGCTTTATTTACGCCGGTGTTCCCGCCAAGAAAGTAAAACCTGTAAGCGAAGAACTTCGTCAGATATTCACACGCACGGCTGGTAATTATATCAAGTATTCAGAATGGTTTAAATAGAGTTGCTATGAGTCAATATTTAGTTTCGCAGGTGCTGGATCAAAGACCAGCTTATGAGGAGTATCCATCATTCTATCACAAGTATGTGGATGCTCTCCCCTCAGGCAACCTGTTGCATATTCTTGAGGATCAGCTGCACACATTTACTTTCATGCTGGAAAGAATTGAAAAGGGCCAATGGGACTACCGTTATGCGGAAGGTAAATGGTCAGTAAAGGAAGTACTTGGCCATATTATCGATGCCGAGAGAGTCTTCGCCTTCAGAGCGGCCACGTTTGCCAGAGGTGATAAAAATGAGCTTCCTGGGTTTGATGAAAACGCCTATGTTGAAGAAAGTGACCTTGCCGAGGTCAGTCCAGAAAGCCTGCTGTTGCAGTTTAGTTACCTGAGGAAGGCTAACATTCTGCTTTATTCTTCCTTCACCAGAGAGGCCATTGCAAGGACGGGAATTTCAAACGGGAAGTCGGTTAGTGTGGCAGCGATTGTATTCATTACTGCGGGCCATTTGCAGCACCACATGAACATATTGAAAGGGCGTTACGGCCTGTAGCCTATGTTTAAGTACGACCCCGATAGGAAATACCCAAAGGAGACAGAAATGAAGGCGGTGATTCGCTTTCAGGACTGCGACCCGCTGCAGCATTTGAATAATGCCAAATACTTCGACTATTTCTTCAATGCAAGGGAAGACCAGGTACCGAAGCTTTACGATATCGAACCATCTGAAATCTTCATCAAATACAAACAATCGTGGGTGGTGTACAATCACCAGATCGCCTATGTGAGGGCGGCGATGATGGGGGAGTGGGTAACGCTGATCTCCAGGATTATATGGCACGACAAACAGAATGTGCTGGTAGAATATGTGATGCTGAACAAGGAAAAAACGCAACTCAAAACGCTGCTATGGACGCATCTTCGCTATATCGATGTAATGAAAGGCAGGTCGGCGGATCACCCGCCAGTGATTGAAAATTACCTGAAAGCGGCCTCCATCGAAGGATTTGACCATACTTTGATTACTTTTAACGAAAGAATTAAACAAATAAAGGACGGACTTATAAGCCTATGAATTTCCTGATCAAGCTTCTACTCTCAGCTATTTCGGTGATCCTTACTTCTTACCTGTTGCCCGGGGTTACTGTCGAAGGATTTTGGGTTGCCTTTTTGGTGGCGGTGTTACTTTCGTTGCTCAACGTAACATTGAAGCCAATTCTGGTGTTGTTTACCATCCCCATTACTTTTTTGACGCTGGGGCTGTTTCTTTTGGTGATCAACGCACTGATCATTATGATTGCCGACTACTTTATTGATGGTTTCTACATTGACAACTTCTGGTGGGCACTTGCCTTCAGTCTCATTCTCTCTATCATCAATTCCATGCTGAACGAGCTGAGCGCCAAATCAGACAACCCCGACCGTCGTCGTTAGGCGTTGATTTTGTCTTTCTGAATTTTGCTTAGAGGCGCATTCTTTTCGATGTACTGGATGATTTTGCCGGCGACGTCAACCCCGGTAGCAGACTCAATACCTTTGAGGCCGGGCGACGAATTCACTTCTATAATCAATGGTCCTCTGGATGACTGGAGCATGTCGACACCAGCTACCTGAAGCCCAAGTGCTTTGGCTGCTTTGATGGCTGCTGCAGTTTCTGCCTTGCTCAGTTTGATGATGTCGGAGCTGCCGCCCCTGTGTAAATTGGAACGAAACTCACCTTCTTTGCCCTGCCTTTTCATGGCGCCCACCACCTTGCCATCTACCACAAAAGCCCTGATGTCGGCCCCTTTTGACTCCTTGATGAACTCCTGCACAATGATCCGGGCTTTCAGGTTGTGGAAGGCCTGGATAACTGAAGCAGCTGCTTTCTTTGTTTCTGCCAATACCACACCAAGCCCCTGAGTTCCTTCCAAAAGCTTAATAATGACAGGTGCACCTCCTACTTCCGAGATGATCTCATCCACATCCATGCTGTAGTTGGTGAAGACCGTTTTGGGCAGGCCAAGTCCGTCTCTGGAGAGTATCTGCAGGCTGCGCAGTTTATCTCTGGATCGGATAAGCGCCTGAGATTCGACAGTTGAAAACACTTTTTTCATTTCGAATTGCCTGACAACCGCCGAACCATAGAAGGTGACCGATGCGCCTATCCTCGGGATGACAGCATCATAGTTTTCGAGGTACTTCCCATTGTAGTAAATCGCTGGTTTCTTTTGTTCGGTGATGATGATGCATTTCAGATGGTCGATCACGTCCACCTCGTGCCCATGTTGTAGGGCAGCTTCGACCAGTCGTTGGGTAGAATAGAGTTTTGCATTGCGAGACAGGATGGCAATTTTCATCAAACAGAGACTTTTTTCTAATGTGGTTAATGTCGCCGAAAGGTAGGCTAATTCACCAATAGTCCAAAAAAGTTGGAGAGGCTGATGAAAATATATAAGCCGGGCGGAGGAAGGAAGGCGGCAGCAGGCGACGCTGGAAAAATCATTTTGAAACAGCCCGGTTCCATATGTCCAGATATATCTTCCATTGTCCATCCAGCTTTTTCCAAACAATCACGTACTTTCCCCTCACGCCCTGAAACGGGTTGCCGTCATTGATGCCGCTTACTTCGTAATAGCCATGGTCATAAGCAGTGCTGCCATTGACGACAATTTCCACCGGATATATTTTGTGGAAGGTTGTAGTAGTGCCTGGCCGTGGTGTCCAATACGACTTAATGTCTTTCGTTCCTTTGATGATGTCAAACCCGTTTGGGAAGATCGATGCGTCCGGAGTGTAGGCATTGGCAATGGCCTCCGTGTCCCTGTGGACTATGGCGTCAGAAAAGGCGGCGATATTCCTCCTGATAATCGTTTCGTCATCGATTTGGGCGTAGGCCGCTAGGGAGTAAGAGAGTAAAAAGAGAAGAAATATGGTTTTCATTTTCCTTATTCTGAGAGTCCGGAGTAGTCGAGTACAAACTGGGGGCAGCGGGGTTCACCTTTAAAGAAATCGCCCTTTTTGCCTTGTGTAACTGCCCACCTGTCCATCCAGGAGATGCCAGCGTTTCCTACAAAATGATCGGGTGTTGTGTAGGCGTCGTCTTTCAAGGCTTCCCCAAGACTGACAAAGGTATAGCCAATGCCCTGATAGGCGTCTAGCAACTCCCCGAGGTAATGTGCGTTCAGCATGTTTTCGTGAATGAGCAAGGTGTGGGCAATGGGCCTACCGAAAAGCTTCAGGCTTTGTTGCTCATAGTATTTCACTTTTTCTGCCATATAGCTGATGTAGGCAGTGCCTACTTTGTCCATCATGGCCTTGTCCGACGCTTTGAAAGCCTTGTCGAAGGCGCTGGCGAAAATCCATTCTGAATTGTCGATGGTAACGGGCGCTTCGATGTACCCTTGTGCCGACAGGTACTCCTCCAAAGCTTTTACCTTTTCTTCGGTGTTTCCCCGATGCAAGTAGGGATGCCTGAAGTATTGGTAGGTTTTTCCAGCCTCAGCCATTAACTTTTTGGTAACGGGCTCACCTTTTTCAATGATCTCGAAGAATTGCTCTGGTGTCAGCTGATTGTAGTCCTTGTGGCTGTAGGTGTGGTTGCCCAGCTCGAGCCCGCTGCTGAGCCAGGCGGCCAGCATTTCGTAGCGATAGTCAATGATGTTGCCGCCACGGTATAGCTTCTGCTCGTTAACGAACCCTATGGCAGGAACCTTTCTTTCGGTGAGGTGAGCAAGGAGTTTTTTGTTCAATTCCACTAACGCAACGGAATCATGGCCTCCCATTTGCGCAGGAAGGTCGTCGATGGTGACGGCCATTGTTTTAGGTTGTGCTATTGCGCCAAGGGAGGCAAGCAGGAGTAGGGCAAGCAGTTTGTTTTTCATTCTTTGATCAGGTTAAATAGTCTGCTCCAGCGAATTCTGGCAGGCAATGTGTACCAGGGCCCTTCCTCTGAAGAAAATAATACCATGACGGGCTTGCCGACAATGTGGTCTTCCGGAACAAAGCCCCAGGTTCTTGAGTCCTCAGAGTTGTGTCGGTTGTCGCCCATCATGAAGTAGTAATTTTGTTGGAAAGTGTAAGTACTCGTTTCGTAGCCGTTAATATATAGCTTTCCGTCGGTGATTTCTGCATTTTTCCAGCCTTCGAAGCGCACTATCACCCCGCCGTACACTGGCAGGCTTTGGTCATTGATTTCAATAGTATCTCCTTTTGCGGGTACCCACACCGGGCCAAAATTATCCGTTGTCCAGCCGTGTGGCGCTGCCTTGGGAAAGCTCGCCGAATCGCTGAAGCTGTAGTTCATGTCCACATGTTCCACTTTGGAAATGAATGGGAGCTGTTTGATGGTTTCGGCGCTGGCGGGCTCAGTTTGCACATAGTACCCGCCTCTCACTTCCTGATGCTCGCTTATTTTGTTGCTCTCAAAGAAACGGTCTTTCAGTGGCTGCTTGCCAGCAATAAAATAGCTTGACTGGAGGTGAGTGGGCAGTGGCATTACACTATCGTTCACTGTCAGCAGGCCATCTACTACTTTCAGCGAGTCGCCAGGCAGCCCCACACATCGCTTCACCCAATGAGACTTCAAGTCGGTGGGGTGCTGGTCTCCGTACGGATAGTTGAACACCACAGGCTCCATCCGTTTCACGTCTCTCAAACCGGGCAGCCGGTACATTGGCAGTTGTATCCAGTTGAGGTAGGAGGGGACTTCGGTGCCCCAGAACTTTTGATGAGTGAGCGGAAACTGGATAGGAGTGGCCAGGGTGCGGGTGCCGTAATGCAGCTTGCTCACTACAATCACGTCCCCCACCAGCATGGTTCCTTCCATGGAGGGCGTGGGAATAATGAACTGCTCGAACAGTAGCCAGCGGAAAAGCGTGGCCACCACGACGGCAAACAGGATAGACTCTCCCCAATCTCTAAGGGCAGACTTCTTCTGTTTACCCGCTTTGGCAGGCATGGTATCAATCATCGGAAACTTGATTAATCAGTGAAGAATATGCGGCTTATTTTGCTTCTCCGAAGTATCGTGACGGGTCTACTCTTTTTCCGTTGTGTATCACCTCGTAATGGAGGTGCGGGGCTGTGGATCTTCCAGAGTTTCCTGACAATGCGATGACTTGACCTTTTTCTACTTTATCGCCCACTTTCACTTTGGCTTCAGAAAGCTGGGCATATACTGTCTGATAGCCTTCTTCATGCTTCAGCTTGACCATGTTTCCGTATCCATTCATCTCATAAATTACTTCTTCAACTACTCCATTTGCTGTAGCAACGATGGCAGTGCCTGTGGGTGTTACAATATCGATACCTATGTGCATTTTTTGAACATCAAAAATAGGATCACGTCGCATTCCAAAACCTGAACTTATGCGAAAATCGTCAATCGTAGGCTTTCTATCTGGGCGGTCTTTAGCACCCACATTCACCACAATGAAGAGCAGACCTATGGCCATTATGGGCGTGATCCACCCCAGGGGCTGTTTCTTCAACTGATAATACCGGCGAGTTCTCTTCACCTGCTTGCTTACTTTTTTCATTTCGTTGGTGCCAAATGTGCTGATGGCAATACTCATAGCGAGGTCAAATGAATGCCCCTCCTCCATGTATGCTTCAATGGCGCAGCAAGTATGATCAAGCAGCTCGTTGCCAAGGATGGTGTTGCCACACTGAGCAGCAATTGCCTGCTCCACATTTTTGATTTGTGTTTCTGTGAGTTCTCTCATGACTTAAGAGGTTTTAGGGTTCAATAAAAATTGCATCGTGCTGATAAAGCTGGAAAATTCCTCCAGCTTGCTGGCAGTTTGTACGTCGCCTTTCGGTGTCAGGGAGTAATACTTCCTGATACGTTTGCCAATATTGACGGTTTCGGTAACCAGCAGCCCCTCGGCTTCCAGTTTGTGCAAAGCAGGATATAAAGCACCTTCGGTAAGTTGTATTTTACCTTCGGTTTGCTCCTTCACTTTTTGAGTGATTTCGTAACCATACATCCTGCCGTTTTCAGCGAGCAGCTTCAAAACGATGGTTTGAAGTGTTCCTTTTAATAGTTCTTTCGAATACATAAGACAAATATATGTAGAAGTCTTATGTATTGTCAAGTGAATGCCTAAGAAAATTAGGTATTGGCTAAAAAGTAATGGCTACAAAGAACTCAGGGTAGGTTTTCTTGTTGCTTCCCGTGTTTACATCGGCCGTGTAGACAGAGTAGTTGACACCTACGACAGAAGTGATATAAGGATTGATGGGGATTTCAACGCCTACTCCACCCACAGCCCCGAAGTATTTGTTGTTGAGCGCCCCGGAGGCGACATAACCATCTTCCTCAATAAGGGTGTTTTGTCCATTGAGGAATTGGTAACGGTCAGTAAGAGAGTAAGCTTTGGTAGAAAGGCCCATTTGAAAGGCCGGACCAGCCTGGATATAGGGTGAGATTTTATAGTAGGGAAACCGGTACTTCAACATCAGCGGGATGTCGAGGTCGGTGTGTTTGAGGTAGTGAGTGTTTTGAGAGGTGATACCAGTTTCAATATTGCTGAACTGGTTTTGGGTACTAAATGAATAATGGGCTACAGTTAGCTGGGTGACTAAGAAAATTTGAGGCCTATAGGAAAGCGGCAGTTCAATATAAGCGCCAATTGACGGAGCGATGTGCTCTTCGGGAACATTAGGAAAGAATTTGCTTTCAATCACGTTCTGGTACATTCGGACGCCGACGGCCGGGCCTACCCTGAACTTAGGGAAGGGCTTGTGCACACAGTCATTGTACTGTGAAATGAAATATGTAAGGTTGGCCGACTTGTATTTGGCCAGCCGAATCGTCTTCTCGGTCAGGTAGCAGTCTTCCAATTGCGTTGAAAGCACGTCTTTATAGTAATTATCGGAGCCATTTTCTTCATCCAGGGCAATTATTTCCCCATCTTTTTCAAGTAGGTAGGATTTGCTTTTGCCCTGCTCCTGAAGAAGCAACGATACCTTTCCATCTTCCAGCTCTTCGAAAAATTGCCTTTTGTTGTTATGGTCTCTGGCTACCCACTTCCTGCCATCGGCGAGGCCAAATTCGAGGGCTTCTTCCGGCGTAAAATCTTTCTTATTGCCGTTGTTAAACTCGAAGGTCACTTTGTTGGGGTCCGGCTTTTCGAGGCCGTGAATGGCACCGTAATAGAGGATGTCTTTTGTTTTCAGGTAAGCCTCCTTTTGAGCGGTGAGCATGTAAGGAAGTGCGAGCAGCAATAGCGCCAGGATAGGTTTCAGTGATTGTGACATGGTATATTAACAACTAAACGCTGAATATACCTATGTCACATCACATCTAACAACCAAAAAAAATGTCATTTCCGGTTAATAGGCTTCTATTGGCGAGAGATTAGTTTTTTGTAAGCCTTTCTCAATTCTTCTTCTTTGGCAAAAGCCTCCTTTTCCCATTTCCGCTGCCGGTAGGGGATGTTTGCCGAATCAAATATCAGCTGCCCCTGCCAGCGAAACATGGTGTTGTTTATCCGCATCAAATCTCCACGTGCGTATTGCGCCACATGCACCATTTCGTGGGCCAGCGCCCGGCTCAGGTCGTCGGCAGGCAGTGCTGCATTGAGCTTGATCATTACGTTTCGCATTTCCAGCACCTCATTTTCGCCGTGCACCATCATGCCGCTGATATTGTCCGGCAGCTTGTCGGAAAGCATCACCATAACGATGAGCGGTTGCCCGGATGCAATGTTTAGCTCATCGGCATAAAGCCTGGCTTGTTCGATGATTTGCTCTGCTCTATCACCGAAGCCTGTTGAGTAAATACTAAGTTGGCGGCCTGCTGCGCTGCTACATATGAGTGCTGCGGCTAAAGATGAAAAAATCCAGTTCATGTTGTTCTGAGTTGACCATACTCATTGAACGTGGGAGGGGAGTATTTGCTTCAGCGCACCTTTGAAGAGTGGGTTTCCACTGAAGAACGACAAGTTTCACCCTACCAACGGATGTCGTGCAGGGTCAGCCGCCGCAGGACCTCTTCTTTGTAGGTGCGGCCAATGGGCAGGGTAGTGTTGGGTAGTTCGATGTGGGAATTGCTAAAGGCTTTGGTGTGCCGGATGGCCACAAGGTAGGAACGGTGGATTCGTATGAAGTCCAACTCCGGTAAGTCCTTTTCAATGGCAGTTACGGAGGTGTAAGACACAACAGAGGCCCCATCTGCCAAATGGAAAACTACGTGGTCACGGATGCTTTCCACAAAATGAATGTCACCAGCGTCAATCCTGAAGGTCTTATTTTCGGCTTTGACAAGCAGCGTCTTGTGTTGCATTGAGCCGCCCAGCAGGTCGAGCTCCCTTTTTCTGTCGAAGGCCTTGTTCACTGCCTTGAGAAACTTCTCGAAGCTAATCGGCTTGATCAGGTAGTCTATGGCATGGGTGTCATAACTCTGCACGGCCAGATCCCGGGAAGCAGTGGTGAAAACAATCATTGGCGTTTTCCCCAGCGTTCTGGCAAACTCAAGGCCGGTAACTTCCGGCATTTTGATGTCGAGAAACACCACATCGACTGACGTACTTTTCAGCCAGGTATTGGCCTCGGCCACGTGGCGACATTTGGCGACAAGCTCAAGATTGTCGAGTCGTTCCACGTAGTTGTGGATGACCTCAATGGCCAACGGCTCATCGTCCACTATCAGGCAGCTAAGCTTCAAGAGCAGCCTCCTTTCTTTGGTCTTCCAATGGCAACTGCACCGTTAGTGAAAAGCTCTCGGGGAGCTCTTTGAGCTTAAAATTGGCTCTTTTTCCATATATCAGCTCGATTCGGCGCATCACATTTTGTAGGCCTACCCCATAGTGCGAGGTGGCTTTTCCCCTTTCGATGGGGTGGGATACTTTGGTGTTGTAAGTGCTAAAGGAAAGGTACTTCCCTTTTATAGTTGCTTCGATGTTGATCGTAAAGAGGCCGTTTCCATCTGGTTTTCCGTGTTTAAAACAGTTTTCTACCAGCGGGATGAGCAACATTGGTGGAATATCATATCCAGCAACCTCTTCCGGCAGCACCATCTCCAGCTTTAGCTCGGTACCAAACCTGAGCTTTTCCAGCTCCACGTAGTCGTGCAGGTGTTTCACCTCCGATTGCAGGCTTACCTTCTTTCTATCCGACTCGTAAATCACATATTCCATCAGCGAGGAGAGCTTCAGAATGGCATCGGCTGCTTTGTCCGACTTGTTCAATACCAGCGAATAGAGGTTGTTGAGGGTATTGAAAAAGAAGTGCGGATTGATTTGCGTCTTCAGGAAGGTGAGCTCATTGCGAAGACGTTGCTGCTCTACCTGTTGGAGCTTTTGCTGCTGCAGGTATTGGTCTTTCAGTATTTTGATGGCCGAGGTCACGAAAAGGATCATGGTGATGTGGCTGGCCGTTGAGCTGAACTTGCGGGGAGCGTAGAGCAAGTCGGGGTTGAAACGATAAATGCCCGAAGCTATCATTCCCCTGATCACCTCCGATTGCAGCACGGTGGCCACAAAAACAAGGCAGATCAAGCTGATGCCATAGTAAAAATACTTTCGGTGGCTTAGCAGCTTAGGCATAAGGAAGTACATATGCACGTAAACAACGGCTACTTTTACAGGGAGCTCTACAAATTGGGTAATGGGAGAGTACTCATAGTACTCGATATACATGTACACCCGGTAGAAATAGTACGCCACCCAAAACAGCAGGTGGGCATATATCCGGTTGTTAACATCAAGTAAATTGGGTGCCAGTCGACGCATAATGTGTTATATGCCTCGTTTAACGGATTTTGTAGAAATGGTTGCGTCGGTGTAAGATTTTAAGTGGAATTACTGATAAGGCTCTGCCAGCCTGATTGACGAAATAGGGGATACGACTTAAATTTGGCCACTGCTTCGTTATGAGATGTTGAACAAAAGCTTATGCAATGAAAAGAAGTGAATTTACCGCAAACAGACTGCGTGAAGTATTGCTGGATGGACGCTGGGTGGCGAACACCAACTACAAGGAGCAAATAGAAAACGTGACATGGCAGCAGGCCATACAAAAAGTGGGCGACCTCAACACCATTGCCCAGCTCACTTATCATGTCAACTACTATTTAGCTGGGATACTGAATGTGTTTGGAGGTGGCGGCCTCGAAATTCGGGACAAATACAGCTTTGATCTGCCACCTATAACATCGGAAGCTGATTGGAAACGCCTGGTTGAGGACTTCCTGGAGAACGCTGAAAAATTTGTGGAACATTTGGGCAAAATGCCCGATGGGAAGTTGGACGAAGCTTTCGTAGACGAAAAGTATGGCACCTACTGGCGCAATATGGAAGGGGTAATCGAGCACTGCTACTACCACCTGGGGCAGATTTCTTTGATTAAGAAACTGACAGTAGAGAACCATGAGTAAGATATTTGCTGAAAGTTGCCGCCGGGCTTTGCTGTATTTTGAGTAGCCCATTGCCCTGGCTCGTTTGTAAACACTGCCCTATACCGACCTTTTAGGCTTGGTGGGGGCTTTTTTGTGTCAAATAGAGGCAAAAGAAGTGCCTGATAAGCGGGCCAATGCAGTCGGATGATCGGAATCATTACTACCTTTTGGTATATTGGTAAAAGGCGGTCGTCAATTAGGGTTAAACAGAAAGGGCACAAGCTGATGAATAAGCAGAAAAACCAAACCATTTGGGAGGAGCGATTAAAAACCTACGAGGAGCTAGTCTCCAAATGCCCAAGATTTGAAAGAAAGGGTAAAACAATGCCTTACACCTCGGCTAATGGATACATGTTTTCGTTACTCAACAAAGCTGGTGAAATCGGCATCCGCTTTTCGAAAGAAGTGCAGAAAAAGTACATGGAAGAATTCGATTCCAGTGTCTTCAAGTCATATAACTCGATCATGCATGGCTATGTATTAATTCCCGAAGTGATGCTGGGTGATCTTGACAATTTAGCAAAGTATTTGAACGAAAGCTATGACTACGTCATGACTCTTGAGCCCAAATAGAAGGTGCCGGTAGCTCACTTGCAGCATCGGTAGTTTGTTTTCACACGAGTAAAAAAGCAAAACAATCAAAACCACTAATTCGAACGATTAGCTTAATAAAAACACAGAAGGCCGCCAAACATTGGCGGCCCTTATCTTCTCTGTGCGAAACGCCGGTAAGTCTTTCCTTGCTTCTACTTCCTGTACTCACCTTGCCGCTCCACCATCCAACCCGGATACTGCGATGCCAGCGGACTGACCGCCTCTATTTGAGCCAGGTCATCGGCCGTTAACACTATTTCGGTGGAGTCGATATTGGCTTTTAGCTGCTCCTGTGTTTTGGCGCCAATAATGGTGCTGGTGATGCCGGGCTGATGACGCACCCATGCCAGGGCTATTTGTGCCGTGGACACGTCATGTACTTTCGCAATGCCGCCCATTACCTCCACCAAATCATAGGCCTTTTCTTTATCGATAGGAGGGAAGTCAAAGTTGGCCCTTCTTCCGTTGGTATCACTGCTGCCTTCTCTGGTGTATTTGCCGGAGAGGAAGCCACCTGCCAGCGGACTCCATGGAAAGATCGCCAGCTTGTGATCCGCTGCCATGGGCACCAGCTCGTGCTCAATGTCCCTGGTGGTAGCTGAGTAATGGTACTGGAGGCCGATGAACTTGTGCCAGCCATTGTAGTGAGCCACCGCTTGTGCTTTGGCCACCATCCACGCAGGCCAGTTGCAAATGGCGATGTAACGCACCTTCCCACTGTCTACCACGTCGTTCAGTGACCTTACTATCTCTTCAATGGATGTTCTTGGATCAACGCCGTGCACATACAGCAGGTCGATGTGGTCTACCTGTAGTCGTTGCAGGCTGGCCTCTACCGAATTGAATATATGGTAGCGGGAAAGGCCCACATTGTTGGGCTGCGAGCCCATAGGCCCCAGCACCTTGGTGGCAATCACTACCTCATCTCTTTTTGCTACAATATCCTTTAACCCCTGACCCAGCAACTGCTCCGACTGCCCAAAGGAATACACATTGGCCGTGTCGATAAAATTGATGCCCGACTCAATGACAGCACCAAGCATGTCGTTCACCTCTTTTTGCTGGAGCTGGCCTATCTTGCTCCACATGCCCGCATCCTGGCCACCAAAGGTCATGGTGCCAAAACATAACTCCGATACCTTTAGTCCGGTATCGCCGATATAGTTGTAGTTCATAATAATGTTTTTGTTTTAAACTGTTTGTTTTCTCTGCGTTGGCAACCACCGTGGTTGTGTTGTGTTGTGTTCAGCAGCGTTGCAAAGGTGGGCAGAGCAGGCCGGTTGGCTATAGCCCGCTTCAATCAAAAAATATCAAAAATCAAACAATTGCTATTGCGTGCGGTAGAGTCGGGGAGTAACGTTCTCTGCTTTCTTAAAGAACGAGATAAAATGCGACGGCTCCTCAAACCCCAGGCAATAGCCAATCTCCGAAATTTGCCAGTTGGTATGCCTGAGCAAAATTCTGGCCTCCTGCATAATGCGGCTGGAGATCAGCTGCGAAGTGGTTTGCCCCATGGTGGTTTTCAAAGCCCGGTTCAGGTGATTGATGTGCACCGAGAGGTTGTTGGCAAAATCGTTTGGGGTTCTTAGCTTCATTCGCTGCACAGGCGACTCAATCGGAAACTGGCGTTCAAGCAATTCGGAGAAAAGGGAGGAGATCCTGTCGTTGGCAGTAGAATGTGAGTAGAGAGAGGCCTCAGCCGGCTTGAGTTTGATGGCTTTGTGTATCAGCTGGATCACCAGTGTTTTGATGAGATCATACTTATACGCATAATCAGAGTTGATTTCTTCCGTCATTTGCATGTAAAACCTGTTGATCTCTTCTATGTCATCCGGATCCACCTCGTAAATGGGCGTGCTGCCCGGCTGAAAGATAGGGTAGTCTCTGATGGCCCCGAAGTTGGCGAAAAACTCCTCGGTAAATACACAAAAGTGCCCCGACTGGTTTTCACTCAGGCGCTCCCAGTTGTAGGGGATCATGGGGTTGGCAAAAACCAGTGCTGCGTTTTTCACCTCTACTGTCTTGTCGGCATAGAAGTACCTGGTGTTGCCTGTCAGAAAGCTGATCTTATAGTACTCCCGCCTGCTATAGGGCACCGGCTTGGGGTCGGGGCCAATAAAGTCCTGATAGTTGAACACATTGAACTGCCCGACACCGCCCTGAATGCTCTCAGGTTGGCGGCGGAGTTTCTTCCGGTAGAGTTCCTCGAGGGTGAGCGGTTTGTCCATGATGTAAAGTTATAGAATTCAAATAAGATTGTGCGAGTGCGATGGAATTTGAACATACCTTTCTTCGCCGAAAACCCCGAAAAGCCAAAACACAAACCAGAGGAGATTCCGTATATTCGTTAGCCACGCCATTTTGATCAAACCGGAGAGCAACAAATGAACCCATACATAAAACGGATTAAAGACTTATCCTCCGCCTTGGGTCGTGTCCCACGAACCAACAACACGCTCATCTTACATTTTCCTAGGTAACGCCCAACATAAGAAGTCGCTCGTGAAGAAACGAGCCATGGCAACAGTGTTGCTACGTTTTTAAGGTTCTTTCCTACTTCGAAAGCCTCAAAAACACAAAACACAAACCAGAGGAGATTCCGTATATTCGGTTGCTATGTCATTTTGATAAAACCCGAGAGCGATAAATGAACCCATACATCAAACGGATCAAAGACTTATCCTATAAGCTCGATCTTGAGATCCACGCCGAATTAGAGAAAGTGTTTGTCGATAAGAAATTCTCAAAAGGGGCTCACTTGCTACGTCCCGGACAGGTATGCACTGCTCACTTGCTGATCAAAGAGGGTATAGCGAGGAAGTTTTATCTCCACAACCATAAGGAGATCACGACCGAGATCTACTTTCACGACGACGTGGCCGTGTCGCTCGACAGCTACATTATGCAAAAGCCAGGCGATGTGTATGTGGAGGCCTTAACAGCGCTGGAGGTGACTATTATTGACTACGGCCGCTTTGGCAAAGTGAAAAACACCTACCCCGAGGTAATGATGCTCGACAAAATGTTTATCGAGTACTACGCCGTTTGGTTTGAACAACGGCTCAGGGAGTTTCAAACCCTCGACGCCTCCCAGCGCTACCTGAAGCTACTCGAAAAGGAGCCTCAGATCGTGCAATTCCTTCCCGTTACCATTATCGCCTCTTATCTGAACGTTTCGCTCGAGACATTGTCCCGCATCAGGGCAAAGGTTTCGTTTGAGTGATTATTTGACTTAAGTCAAATTCCTGCGTTGTCGGATCCCGTTATTTTGAAAAGGCCCCGGAGCAGGTGGCTTTCAAAATAAAATAACCATTCGCATGAAAGCAGTAGTATTCAAAAAGTACGGGAAACCTGAAGAGTTGCAAATGGCTGAGGTGGACAAGCCCGTGCCCAAAAGCGATGAAGTACTCGTTAAAATATTTGCTACCTCGGTAACAGCTGAAGACCCTAAGATGAGAGCCTTCGATCACCCGCCGCTGCTGAAGCTGCCGGTGGGCCTGATGTTTGGGTTCAGAAAACCAAAGCAACCAGTGCTGGGTATCGAATTTTCGGGGGTAGTGGAGTCCATCGGCAGCAAGGTGAAAAACTATCAGATAAACGACCAGGTGTTTGGCTACACAGGCCTCAGCTTTGGTGCCTATGCCGAATACAAATGCCTGCCTGAAAGTGCTTTGATGCATTTGAAGCCTCAAAACCTATCATTCGCTGAGGCGGCTACCATGGTGAACGGCCCACTGTCGGCGCTGGTGTATTTGAAGAAAAAGGGCAAAATAGAAAAAGGCCACCGGGTGCTCATTTACGGTGCGTCGGGCTCGGTGGGCACTGCCGCCGTTCAGCTGGCGAAGTACTTCGGCGCCCATGTAACGGGGGTGTGCAGCACCAAAAACCTTGCGCTGGTGAAGTCGATTGGCGCTGATGAGGTGATTGACTACACCAAAGAAGATTTCACTGACACCGACAAGCGGTATGATATAGTGTTTGACACCGTAGGCAAAACAGCCATGAAGGAGTGCATGAGCCTGCTGAGCCCAAACGGAAAGTACCTGCTGACCGAGTTTGGCCTGCGGCACATGCTGGCGGCCATGTACAGCTCCGTTTTCAAGCGAAAAAAGGTAGTGATAGCGTCGTCAAACTTTTATTGGAAAAAGGAGGATCTGGTCTTTCTGAAAGGGCTGGCTGAGCAAGGGCATTACAGGCCGGTGGTCGACAGGAGCTTTCCGTTGGCTGACATCGCTGAGGCGCATACCTATGTGGCCTCGGGGCGCAAGGTGGGCAACGTGGCGGTGGTGGTTTGTGGTGGCGACACGGGAGGTTAAGCAGAAAAGGCTGTAAAAGGTGCTGTCATTACTCACCAGCACCCCGAAAACCCGGAGGAGATTTGGGCGGGGTGTGGAGATGCAACTCCAAAATTTCGGACGGGTTGTTAAGACACAACCCGAAACTGAAGACACAACTTCCACGTCGGCTCGCTCTCCCGATAGCTGCCTTAGGAACCGCAATCGACCACGCCTACACTTCGTTGCGGCAGGCAAGTATGACGCTGATCTCGAGAGGGCACATGTACTTTAAGGATTCTCCCAAAAAACAATCGGCCAGAAGATGATGCCTACTCTTCGATTAAGCAGTTTTCCTTCCCAGTTTTTGTTGTCGAAGCAGGGGTTTTCCTGCCCGAAGACCTTGATGGAGATGTTCCACCAAGCCTTGCTGCGTGAACACCTCGCTCGGTATTGCCTTCAGGCCAGCTCGTTGCGCCGACTCAGTGGTGAAGTGTTTATCATATTGGAAGCATGACGTTTGTCATTCTATATCAAGCCTGATAGAGGTACTTTTCTGAAACATTAATTCAGAAAAGAGCATCATGAACGGCAAAAACAACATCGCAATAGGTTTTTTGACAATGGGCTTCTTCATGGCCTATGGTTTTCTGTTGATTTATCTCCGGGACTTTGCTCCGGGGAAAGAGGAGTGGGTCAACTCTTACAGTATTGGCAAACATTTTGAAACCCGCCTGGCACACGTGCATGGCAACTTGTTCGCATTTCTAAATATCCTTATTGGCTACTTACTGCTGCGCTTTGGCGACAACCTGAAAAATGTGAAAGCCGTTTCCTGGCTGGCTTTAACAGGCTTGCTGATGCCTATTGGCATTCTGTCCGAAGTGTATTTTGGCTTGCCACCTGCTTTAGTATTGGTAGGGGCCATCGCCATGACGGCGTCGGTAGTTTGGCTTGGTTTGGCTTTTCTCAACATGAAATCGCTAGCGCCATCATGAAAAAGGTCATCCATTACCTGGTAAGTGCCGTATTGGCAGCTTTTGGTTTGTTGACACTCTTTTTAAGTACCTCAGTCATCTTCGATTTATTTGGCATCAGAGCAAAAGAAGGGAACTATGTGTTGTTCGTTGTCTGGTCAAATTTCATCAGCAGCTTCCTTTATCTTATTGCTGTTTATGGCCTGCTAGCCTCAAAAAACTGGACGTATAAAACCCTGGGGCTTTCGGCGGCCGTATTGACCGCCACATTTATTGGCTTCCTGTTTTATATCCAATCGGGCGGTATTCACGAGGCCAAAACTGTTGGTGCAATGGTATTCAGAATTGCCCTGACATTAACATTTGCGCTGTTCGCTTATTTCACCATTAACAAAAGAAAATGAACATTAAAGATCTGCATCAGGACACAAAAGCAGTTTCCACAGCTGCGTTATTTAAATCGCCGGAAGGTAGTGCCGTCTCCATGCAAATATTAGCAGGAGAGCAATTAAAGGAACATGTTTCAAAAGTGCCGGCATTGTTGCTTTGCCTGACTGGCGAGGTGGTTTTTGAAAATGAGGAAGGGGTTAAAGTGCCGTTGACAGCTGGTGACTATGTCAATATTGAACCACAAATCAAACATTGGATAAATGCGAAGCATAAAAGCAGCTTGCTACTGATCAAGTGATGTCAACTGGGTGCTGCACCCGCTCGTTTTGGTTGGCCATTTTTGCTATGCGAGAAAGCCAAGCGAAAAGGCTAAGCGGGAATCTAGCGGCGCTTGTGTTCACTGGGTTTTGAGGCGGGTTGTGAAGACACAACCCCCAAACGGTGAAGACACTACCCCTGACACATAATACGCACCGGCCAATTTTACCAGCCACGTTATGGCATGTGTCTTCACATGCCTTGAGTCTGTTTGTTAGTACCCGAATTCCGGAGACGATTTTGGACGGGGTGCGAAGACCCATCCCAAAACACACAACCGCAAACACACTCAAGGTTAAGATACGAGCCACGGTGGCGGATGCTGCACTTTTTTTGCAGGTAAACTGGTGGTAACTTGAAAAATATACTGACACCGGGCATATATGAAAGAGAAGCCAATTGCAGCAAATGACCTTGTCATCACGGCACTTGAGAAAACAGATGCCCTCCCTTACGACCTTTTGTTAATTGCCGATCCTTCAAAACACGCTATCGATAAATATATTTTTGACTCCATTGTGTACAAAGCTGATTTGAAGGGGCGAACCATTGGGTGTTACGCTCTCTTTGGCATTGACCACGAAACTGTTGAAATCAAGAATATTGCGGTGGACGAAAGCTTTCAGGGAAAAGGAATCGGGACGATATTGTTGAATGACGCCGTTGAGAAAGCAAAACTGAAAGGACTGAAGAAAATCATCATCGGAACCGGCAACTCAAGCGTTGGGCAGCTGTATCTCTATCAAAAAGTAGGGTTTAGAATAACCGGCATAGAGCGGGACTTTTTTAAAGAGAACTATGACGAACCAATTATTGAGAACGGCATTGAATGCAGAGACATGATTGTTTTAACAAAAGAGCTGTGAAAGAGCACCTGCCGCCAGGTAGCTGCGTATAAATTCACACGAATGAAATTAAACCTTACGCTTTGCTATATTCTTATATCGAACTCACGATATTTTATTTCAAAATCACGCACCTATGATGAAGCAGCACATTTCGAAGTTCGTTGAGCTTACCGACGATGAGTATGACGAAATAAGCCAATACTTTGAGCTCATAGACGTTAAAAAGAAGCAGGTTTTACACGAAGTAAATACCATTTGCCGGCACAATTACTTTGTTGTGAAAGGGTGCCTGCGCATGTTTTTTGTAGCGGAGAATGGTGCTGAGCAAACCACCCAATTTGCCATAGAAAACTGGTGGCTTACCGATCTGTTTTCCTTCCAGCGGCAAACAAATTCCGAATTCTGCATTCAGGCAGTGGAACCATCGAAAGTCCTGACGATCTCCAAGCCCGAAGCAGACACCTTGCTGGAAAACCACCCTGTAATGGAGAAGTATTTCAGGCATGTTTACCAGTCGGCCGCCGCTGCCGCTCAGCTAAGGGTGAAGTTTTTCAGGCAGTACACCAGAGAGCAGTTGTATATCCATTTTAGCGAAGCTTTTCCCGAGTTCAACCAAAGGGTGCCCCAATATCTGGTAGCCTCCTACCTGGGCTTTACGCCGGAATATTTGAGTGAAATCAGGAACAGGCTCGCTTCTTAAACTGGTTTAACTTTTTTGGTTACCCAGTCCCATAAATTTGTTTCAAGTTTAAAACACGAGGCAATTTATGGAACAAAGAATCCAAATAGATGCGCTTGAGCCGGAGGCTTACAAGGCATTGTATCATCTAAGTCAGCTTGTGGCCAACGCCGGACTCACAAGCACCCATCAGGCACTGATCAAGGTGAGGGCTTCGCAGGTGAATGGGTGCGCCTTTTGCATTGACATGCACACCAAAGAAGCTCTCAAACAGGGCGAAACCCCACAGCGGCTCTTTTTGTTGAATGCATGGAGGGAAACCACCCTTTTTACGGAAGAAGAACGAGTACTTCTTCAGGTGACTGAGGAGGTGACGCTGGTTCACAGGCAAGGGTTAACCCCCGAAACCTACGCAAAGGCCATTGGTCTGTTTGGAGACCGCTATTTGGCACAAATTATCATGACAGTAACAGTGATCAACGCCTGGAACAGGATTGCGGTGAGTACCAACAAACCCTTTTGAACATGGGGCACAGCGCCTCCATTAAATGGCGCAATGAGTGATTCAATTTGAAAAGGAGGGAGAAATGAAAAAGGAAATTATCGTGGTAGGTGGCGGCTTCGCTGGTTTGGAGTTTGTTAAAAAAATGGGGAACAATGAGCACTACCGGATCACCCTGGTGGATGCGAACAACTACAACTTTTTCCCGCCATTGATCTATCAGGTGTCCACGGGGTTTATGGAGCCGTCGGCTATTAGTTACCCGTTCCGGAAAATCCTGCAAAACAAAAAGAACGTTAGGTTTCGCCTGGGCGAGTTGGTAAGGGTGGTGCCGGAAACCAACACGATTGTGCTGAAGGACGGCACCCTGCACTACGATATACTGGTGATGGCCACGGGCACAGAAGCCAATTTTTTTGGCAACAAAAATATCGAGCAAAACAGCCTGCCCATGAAAACCATCAGCGATGCGCTGTCGTTGCGCAACACCATTTTGCTGAGGCTGGACAAGGCCACCCGGCTCGACGACCGGGCGGAACGCAAAAAGCTCCTGAGCTTTGTGATTGCCGGTGCCGGGCCCACGGGCGTGGAGCTTTCGGGCATACTGGCTGAAATGCGGGCGACCATTCTGAAGAAAGACTACCCTGAGCTGGCTGAGGAAGACCTTGGAGACATTTTTCTCATTGACGGCAACGAGGCAGTGCTGGCGACCATGTCGGGCAATGCCCAGAAATATACCCATAAAAAACTGCGTCAGCTGGGGGTTGAAGTGCTGCTCAACACCTTTGTGGCCGACTTTGTGGCCGACACGGTGTACCTGTCCGATGGCTCAGCCATTGCAACGAAAAACCTGATTTGGGCTGCAGGGGTGAAAGCGAGGCAGTTTGATGGTTTCTACCCCGAAAGCACAGGTCGTGGTGGCAGGCTGAAAACCAATGCCTACAACCTTGTGCAGGGCTACGGCAACATTTATGCACTGGGCGACTGTGCTATCATACAGACCGACAAGGCCTATCCTCAGGGGCACCCGCAGCTGGCGCAGCCCGCCATGCAGCAAGCCCGCAACCTGGCCGATAACCTGAACCGTGAAAAAGCTTCGTGGCGCCCTTTCCGGTACGTAGACAAGGGCTCACTGGCGATTATAGGGCGCAACAAGGCAGTGCTGGACTTCCCGGGGCAGAAAGTTTTCGTCAGCGGGTTTGCCGCCTGGTTGATATGGATTTTTGTGCACATCATGGGGCTGGTAAACTTCAAGAACAAGATGACCACGCTGTTGAACTGGCTGGGCTACTACATTTACAAAGACCAGATCTTCCGAATGATCTTTAAGCCAAGCGAAAGAAAAGAGAGCAACGAATCGGCCGAAGCAATGCAGAATGCTTAGTGCCTGGTGGTGTAATCGGTAAAGGCTAACAATGACGGCCAGAAAGTTCGGAGGAAGCTTCGGATGGGGTATGAAGATACAAGCACAAACGGTTAAGGCATGTGTCTTCACATGCTTGAAAGATGTTCTCTAACATCCGAATTTTCCTATGTCAAACCCGAAAATTCGTATGTAACATCCAAAATTTCCTATGTGATATCCAAAATTCCGTATGTGATACCCGAAAATCCCTATGTTATATGCAAAATTCCGTATGTGATATCCAGAATTCGGTATATAACATCCAAAAATCTGTAACCAACATCCAAAATTTCCTATGTCATATGCAAAATTCCGTATGTGATATCCAGAATTCGGTATGTAACATGCAAAAATCCCTAACTAACATCCAAAATTCCGTATATCGGTTACAAAATTTCTGAACCAGAACGGAAAAAGAGTGAATCAGAAACCAACAGCACTGAACTAGTTACTCATGCCAGTGAACTGCCTCGGCAATATGGGTACTGAGATAGGATATAAAGGGAAGCAGAACGGCCTGCCGGGTAACCATTACCGGATGATGTTGAACCAACTACCACGGCAAGTGAACAAGTTCCAAAAGATTTTGACTTAGATACACCAGACGGTGAACTAGATAGGGGAAGGAGTTAGATAGAAAAGGTAGTTTCGTAGAAAGAACGGCATCCATGCCACGGATCGTCGTCATTCCGGAAATTTTCTTCAGACTTCTTCCCTTGTCTGAAGAAAATTATCCGTTCCACGTCGGCGGAATCTCCGTTGAGAAACATTTGAGATTCCGGGCTGCCCGCCTGGGATAAAGAAAGCCCCTTTTGGAATTTGGGGCCTTCTTTTCCGGAATGACGACAATTGCGGTGTTGCACAGCATTTTCGTGCAGTATAAACCTCCTGAGTATGCGCTCACCTATTCCTTTACCACCACTGAACCGACCACCCACCACCCCTAAAAACAAGAAAAGGGCTGCTGATGAGCTGCCCTTTATCCGGATGCTGGGTTGTTGCGACCTTTTACGCCGCTTTGGCCTTTTTGCCCTGACCGGCAAAGCGCTTGCCGAGGTCTTCCGAAATCACCTTGGCACTCGGGGCATTGTTTTTGGCGGCCACCTTCACCGACTCATAGTAGTTGCGGGCAGCCCGGTAAGCTTCCGCACCACTCA
Source organism: Imperialibacter sp. (assembly GCF_040222385.1). GTDB lineage: Bacteria > Bacteroidota > Bacteroidia > Cytophagales > Cyclobacteriaceae > Imperialibacter. The sequence goes on along the minus strand of NZ_JAVKDF010000021.1, from coordinate 816 downwards.
TCAGGTGGGTGTCGTTCAGGTTGGCAGTGAGCTGATTCAGCGGCCTCACCAGTGTGGTTAAATCCTTTACCGCCGTGTAGTCGATCTCAAAATCTTCCAACTTGTTGTATCCTGGCAAAAACTCGGGGTTACTTTTTGCATAATCGAGGCATTTGGCCACAAATGGCTCGCTCGAATCGCCCATGGCCAGCACCTCTTTGCGCTGCTGGGCCGTAAGGCTGATGAGGTAGGGGCCAATCAGGTCGTTGAGCTCCTTTACTTTGGCCTGCATCTTCTTTAGCTCGGCCGGCGGAATTTGCACCGCCACTACATTTTCCATGCTCATATCAAGAATGTTTTAAGTGGATGGATGGTAAATATGATTTAATAATAAGAATATTATCAGTAAATCAAAATATTTTAACTCAATTTTTGTACTAACATATAGTATGACAGAATAATGATATATATGTATAAAACTGAAATTTGTCAGTTATGGCTAGTTTTGTGTTATGTGAAAAAAGCTATGGTATGTGCTATTATGTAGGTGAGTGTTAGAGGAGCAGTACGAAGGATTTCGCCAAATCGGTGATTATTGGTAGATTGGTTGATGCTCTTGAGTGGGAGGGGGTATGAAGAGGAAGGAAAGTGGGAAATGAATATATAATGGGAGTATGGACCGGTCTGTAGCCGGATGTTGGCGGTAATTTCACGGAATGGCAAATCTAACTGGCAAATGGGAAGGCGAGTATTCAGTTAACATCGGCTCAGACGAGCAGCCTGAGGTTGAGTATCATGCTTTTACCTTAGAACTGATGGATAGAGACGGCGAACTGA
>NZ_JAVKDF010000020.1:0-63095 GCF_040222385.1 Imperialibacter sp. | reverse complement strand
GCCAGCCAAAACCGGGGCGACCTGAAGGTATTTGGCTTGCCAAATGACGCATTCAAGGGCACAGTTGTGAAAACGGGCCCAACTGACTTTTATGCTTTGCTGAAGCATAGTGACGGACATACTGAGAGGATTGAGTTGACTTATGGGTCAGGGTTTCTGTCTCAGTCTTCACGGACGATCAGGGTACCTGAGGGGGTAACACAAGTTGAAGTATTTGATTTTAACGGTGATTCCAGGGTTATTTCACCATCTAATCAATAAATACCGCTCAATGGGCATAATAATTGCATTGAATTGACGATCTAATTCAATGCAATTATTATGAAAACTATACTAGCTACATTGTTCCTTGTTTCATTTGCTATTTCAGCTTTCGCTCAGGGCGGACTAGCCTTTTTTTCGAGCGGAAGAGAGATAGCGGTAAGCACCAATTTCGAGCGAAAGATTTGGGGAGAATTTCGGTTAAGCACCAAGCCCTATTACACACTTTTTGAGGATGCTCGGGTAGCTGAGTATAAAGGAATACCTCAGTTGATTGGAAATGCCAATATCATGCGCAACGATCAGGTGGCGTTGTCCCTGGGGCTTGGGCTAGGCTACAGTCCCTGGGAAGGTGGTGAGGGCGGGTTTGGGTTCGTTACAATTCCTTTGGGCATAAGGACTGCTCCATTCAAGAATGCCTCTAACTTTTATTTGCTGGGTGAATTTTCACCCAAAATTGTGCCCAATGGTGAGTGGTTTTATGTGATACCCGCAGTGAGCTGGGGTATGAGATACCTTTTTCTGAAGGAATAGCATGCTTTTCTACTAATGTCCTTGTTTGCCATTTTCAGGAACAAACACCAGCGTGCTCATATCATCGTCTACCAGCATTTCATTAGCAAGTTCTATAATATGCTCTCTGGTGATCTTTCGAATGTCCTGAAACACATTTTCCAGACTTGGAACAGAGCCCATGTCCAGCAGGCTTTTAGCCATCATCAGCATCATGCTGCCATTGTTTTCTTCACTCATGGCCAGTTGCCCCATGAGCTGCTCCCTGGCTTTGTGAAATTGCACCTCTCCCAACTTTCGTTCTCTCAGCATGGCAAACTCTTTTTGGATCAGCTGGAAGCTTCTGGAAATATGCCTGGGGTCAGTGCCGAAGAATACTGAGAACAACCCTGTGTCGACATAAGGGTTATAGCTGGCGTCAATGGAATACACGTAGCCATACTTTTCTCTGAGCGACATATTCAGTCGGGAATTCATCCCAGGCCCTCCCAGAATATTGGCCAGCATGAAAAAGGGAATCCTTCGTTCGTCGGCTATCTTGTAGGCAGGTCGGCCTATGGCACATTGAGCCTGTGTGATGGGCTTCACTTCTGATAGAGACGATGGGCGATAAGGGCCAAACAACTTTCGCTGCTTAGAAGAACTAAAAGTTGGCGAGTCGTTGAGGTGTTTTCGCACCAGCCGCTCTATTTTTTTCAGCGAAAAGTTGCCTACCGTGGAAACAACCATTCTTTCAGAGTCGAGGTTTTCTTCTAAAAACCTTCTGAAATCATTTTGACTGAACCCACCAACAGTTTCCTGAGTACCCAATATATTATGCCCTAATGGATGCTTTGCAAAAACCACCTCATCAAAATCGTCCATGATGGCGTCTTCCGGGTTGTCCTTGTACATCGACATTTCCTCAAGGATCACATTTCGTTCTTTTTCGATCTGCTTTTCGGGAAAGGTGGAATTGAAAGTGATATCGGTAAGAAGCTCGAGCGCCTTTTCGAGGTGAAGGTCGAGGACACTGGCATAAAAGCAAATCTTTTCTTTGGTGGTGTAGGCATTGAGCTCCCCGCCGAGAGAGTCGAGCCGGTTGAGGATGTGGAACGACTTCCGTTTTCTGGTGCCCTTAAAAGCCATGTGCTCCCAGAAGTGGGCGATGCCGAGTTGGTCGGGCGACTCATCTCTGCTCCCAACGTCCAGCATGATGCCAACGTGAGCGATTTTAGTGGAAGCTACCTGCTTGTGGATTAATCTAATACCGTTCGGTAAAGTAATAAGGTCGAATTCAGCCATTTACATTTGTCAGCCTGCAAAACTAATGTTTTTCTCTTTATGAAGGTTAACGGAATCAACAATGCCGATGGAGTTATAATGCGTTTTATGAAAGAAAGTTCAAAAAAATGGCCAGGAAGTTTCCTGGCCAAAAAAATTGCCGGTTCACACTACGCAAAGATGCTCAATGATTTCCGACGGACAGACAAAAAAATGGCGGTCTCTTATATTGATTTGAGATAAGCATAAATGGCTTTTAGCTCTGTTTCTGTATACTTTGAGGTAGTGGGCCAGGGCATTTCTTTTGGATCGAGAGTTCTTCCTTCTGGAGTAATTCCGGTTCTTAGCGTATTCATGAACTGCTCTTCTGTCATTTGACCAGCTCTGCCTGTGGAGGTGATATCAGCAACAGGGGGCAATCCGGGAGCGATTGGTCCTCCGCCTTTGAGGTTCTCTCTGTGGCATCCGGTGCATACAGCTACCAGATACTTGCCAAAAGCAGCCGATACATTTTCCTCTACTTCTTTGGGCCAGCCCATGTTATGATCGATCATGTCGACGGGCAGCAACGGCACCTTATCAAAATGGGTGAGGATTCTTCCAAGAAAGCGGATGTCGTGCGAGGGCAGGTCGCTATCTACAGGTGGAATTGTCTGGAGGTACGACAAAATAGCGACGATGTCCGCTTTGCTGAGCTGAACGATTTCATGCGATGGCATAAACAATAAAGGTTTGCCCTCCTGGTTTACTGCGTGCCTTAGCGCTTTGAGCCAGTCAACCACTCCGTAGTCCGACGGGCGACCGCCTTTGCCGGAGGTGAGGTTCGAGGAAACGATTCGCCCCAGCAGCGGATCGTCGAGGAAGATTTTCCCCCCCAGATTGGGGCCATGGCAATCGTCGCATGCTTTGATGGCCACCAGGTGGGCGCCTCTTGCCAATACTGCCGAATCGGTAGACAGTGTAACAGGATCTTCCCGAAACGAATACTTTTTATTGAACCTCGCCTCGGTGCTCAGATAGATGTAAGCGTAAGCGATTATCAACAGCGAAAAAATGCAGGCCAGAACAATACCGACCCATTTAAATGTTTTCTTTAGCATAAAAAATTTGTTGTGACTAGGCGGTTAACGGGCAAACCTTTGCCATGGTGCTACGTAAAACGGAGGGTTTGCTACGCAAAAAGTATTTTTTATGCCATCCAATAATTTTTTGAAATTGGCTTATGTGGATGTATTTCCATTTGCCCCTGAGGCTGAGCCCAAAGTGCAATCTAGCCTCGATGTAGAGTTCAAGCTCAAGGCCGATTTTGGCAGCCACATTTGCACCAACCATTTTTTCGAAGGAATCCAAACTTCATTTTTGTTAGCTGAATTTTCCAGTGCATTGGAAATCTCTTATGAAGAGCCCAGGCGCACTTTTAGCTTTTGCTTTAATTTTGAAGGAAACGTAGCCTCCAGGCACTGTGGGCAACGCTATGACCTTGGGAAAGGGTACTACAACTTCTTTTTCGATCCGGATCCAGCCAAGGCTCATTATTTTAATAGCGGCAGCTCATACAACATTTTTCATATGACCATTGAGGCGGAAAAGTTACTTTCGCTGATCGGCGAGGGTGACCCGCTTTATGATCGTTTTGCGGATTGTATTTTAAAGGAAAATGGGATTCCTGGCTTTAGAACAAGTTTGCCTCTTACCGTGCAAGTAAAGTCAATTATTCAGTCCATCAGGTTTTGCTCGCTAAAGGGAGCTGCCAGGCGCTTGTTTATTGAGTCGAAGGTCTACGAGTTGCTGGCGTTACAAATTGAGGTTTGGCAAAGGGAGTATGAAACATCTGACTTTCACCAGCCTGCGGCCAAAGATGTTGAATTGATGCATGCCATACGAGAGTATCTTCAATTGCACTTCCAGGACGATTTAAGCTTGAAAGCGATTGGTAAGGAGTTTGGAATTAACGAATGTAAACTAAAAAGTGGGTTCAAAGCTCACTTCGGAAGGACTGTGTTTGGCTATATCCAGGAGCTTCGCATGGAGTTTGCACGGCAATTACTTTCACAAAAAAGCACCACCATAAGCCTTGTAGCGGATAAACTTGGTTATCGGAATGCCAATCACTTCTCCACTGCCTTCAAGAAATATTTTGGCGAAAGTCCCAGTAATGTGAGGAGTTAGAAGTGACAGGTTGGTAAATTTGAGGCCTTGAAAGACTTCAGGATACTGATTGCCGATGATGGTTCTGTGAAAGATGGCGGTATGAAGAGGACCGGGTGCTTGGAAAGTGTCTTTTCAATACTAGTGTTCACGGGATACAAGTAAGGTAAAATGCGGTTACGTTTCATCTCGATCATAAACAGCTATGGAAGGCAGGATTCTGTTTTGAGGATCGGAACGACACGAAAAAATACCAGAGAACCGGGTACAAAGAGGGCTGTATTTCTGATTTTGTGGGAAAACGTTGGATCAAACCTGTTAAATTGATAGCTACTGAAACAAACCCCCCGCTTTGATAAAGAAAATGAGAATTTGTATTGCTCGCTCCCATAAGGATGTTTTGACCCAGACGTTCATTAGAAATCAGATCAAGGGGCTGTCAGAGCGGGCTGAAGTATTTCCTATCTATTCGGGCAGGCTTCCACAGCGTTCGGATGATGGAAAGCTGCTGTCTCCGTATCCATTTTGGCTCATTCATCAGGTTTACAAATGGATAACGGGACGTCAAAACAATTACTTTGGAAACTTTGGCATTTTAAGACTTCTCAAGAAAAATAGGATTCAAGTGCTGCTGGTCAATTTCGGAACAACCGCTTCATATTTTGTTCCTATTTGTAATCAGGCAAACGTTCCTTTGGTCGCTCACTTTCACGGGAGAGACGCTTCAAAAAGCAAGGTGTTCAAACGCTATGCCCATGGTTATCAGGAGCTGTTTAAATACGCCGCCGCCATTGTCGCTGTTTCGAGTGAGATGAAGAAAAAGCTGGTAGAGGTGGGGGCCAGTGCCGATAAAATTCACATCATACCCTATGGTGTTGATTTGTCCATTTTCAAGCCGTCGGATGAGCCCAAGCCCCGGCAGCCGACATTCTTAACTGTTGGGAGGTTTGTTGAAAAGAAGTCCCCACAGTCCACGATCAAAGCCTTTTCCATAGTGCTTAGATCAATGCCTGGGTGTCGGTTAATTATGGTAGGGGACAAGTCGGGTGAATTCGACAAATGTGTTCAGCTTATTGATGAACTAGGCATTCAAGAGTCAATAGTATTTGCCGGGGGCATGCCTCATGCGGAGATTATTGATTTCATGAACAGGGCAACAATATTTGTCCAACATTCTGTCCAGTCCGGAGATGGCGACATGGAAGGCACACCCAATAGCATTCTTGAAGCAGGAGCATGCGGACTTCCGGTAGTTAGCACTTTGCATGGTGGAATCAAGGACGCCGTGGTTGAAGGCGAGACAGGCTATTTGGTGGCAGAGCATGATATTGAGGGAATGGCCAGACAAATGCTGAGGCTCGCACAAGATTCAGATTTGGCCGCTGAGATGGGGAGAAAGGCCCGTCTGCGCATAGAACAGGACTACAATATTCACACTCAGGCTGATAAGCTCTTCCATCTCCTACAGACTGTGGCCCGGCATCCAAATTAGTTTCTATCTATTCTGCTTCCACTGCCTTCAGGAAATATTTTAGCGAAAGTCCGGGCAACGTGAGGAGTTAGTAGCGTGAGGTTGGTAAATTTGAAGCCTTTGTTACATTTTTACCCCATTAACATTGAGCTCATGAAGGCTTCGGTCATCTTCAGTACGTACAACTCAACGGCATGGCTCGAAAAGGTGTTGTGGGGCTTTAGCAAGCAAACAACCAAAGACTTCGAGATACTCATTGCCGATGATGGTTCGGGAAAAGAAACCAAAGAGTTGATCGAAAGGCTGAGACCAGAAATGGGTGTCCCGGTCAAACATATATGGCAAGAAGACGATGGCTTTCAGAAGTCACGGATCCTCAACAAGGCTATTGTGGCGGCTGAAGCCGACTATCTTATTTTCACTGATGGAGACTGCATTCCCAGAAACGATTTTGTTGAGATCCATTTGAAAAGGAGAAAGCCAGGTCATTTTTTGAGCGGAGGCTATTTTTTGCTTCCTATGCAAACAAGTCTTGCTATTGGGAAAGAAGATATCTTGAGCCAACGGTGCTTTAAAGTAAGCTGGCTTAAAGCACACGGCTTGAAGGGGAGTATCAAAACGCTGAAGCTGTCGGCAAGAGGAGTTTTTCGATACTTGCTGAATGGGCTTACAAGAACCAAACCTACCTGGAATGGCCATAATTCGTCTGGCTGGAAGAATGACATTCTGGAAGCTAATGGGTTCGACGAAAGGATGCAGTACGGCGGCCAGGATCGGGAGCTTGGAGAAAGGCTTGTAAACATGGGGATAAGTGGTGTTCAAATAAGGTACAGTGCTATTGTTGTCCACCTTGATCATAAAAGAGGCTACAGAACTCAGGAGTCGGTGCTCAAGAACAGAGCGATACGAAAAAACACCAGGGAATCGGGCAAGAAGAGGACTGAATTTGGGATAGAAAAAAGCGATCAGTCGGTATGCAATCGTCCCTGATTATTTCGGTGTATAAAAACACAGCGGACCTGAAAGTAGTGCTCGACTGTCTTTCCTTTCAAACTGATCAGGGTTTTGAAATAATTGTTTCTGAGGACGGAGAGAGCCCGGAAATGAAGGAATTTGTAGCCAACTACCCTTTTAATAATGACTATCAGCATTTGACTCAGCCAGATGTTGGGTGGAGAAAAAATCAGGCGTTGAATAACGCAATAAGGAAGGCCAAGTTTGACTACCTGATATTTATTGACGGCGACTGTGTGCTCCACCATAAGTTTGTTGAGAATCACCACAGGTATGCGTCGAAGGAAAGGATACTTGCCGGCAAACGGGTGAAGCTGGGGCCTGAGTATTCAGCTATTCTTCGTCAGAATACTGCTCATCTGCCTGGCTTCGAAAAGCAAGTGCAGAGCGAACTTTCGAAGGCGAAAAAGGATGGAGCAAAGTTTACCGAGGAGGCTTATTACATCAACCCGGATGGCCTGTTGGGCTTCGTGCCCAAACTTAGAAAAATGCATCAGCTTAAAGGGTGTAATATGTCTTTTTACAGAGAAGCCATAGTGAAGATCAATGGCTTTGACGAAGACTATATTTTGCCTGCCATCGGGGAAGACATTGATTTGACGTGGCGGTTTTTGGGTATGGGCTTCAAACTGTATTCGTTGCGGAACCTGGCAGTACAATATCATTTGTATCATAAAGAGAATTGGACGGATCAGTCGGAAAATGAAGGGCTGATGAAAGACAAGCAGGAACAAAAACAATTTGTTTGTCGAAACGGGATTGAAAAATGAGATAGCTACAGAACTGGTGAGGGACTGTTAGCAGAATGAAGGCTCTCTTTTGTATAGATTCTAACTTTAGATTTATGTTACTAGAAAGTTGTCGGATATGTAATTCCAGGGATAATCATGACAGATATTTCCCGAAGGAAATGATGCAAGGACTTAAGGAGGAGTTCGCCTATTTTCAATGTAAGTCATGTCATTGTCTTCAGATCGAAACTATCCCAGCTAATTTATCCAAATACTATCAGGGAGGGTATTACAGTTTTTCGCCGCACAAAACAGGTCAATACAGGGGAGTGAAGGGTTGGGTAAACAGGAGATCGGTTACACATTCGATATTTAAAGATAGCTTCGCAAACCTTTTAGTTTCTTATCTATCTCCCCATGGAAAGTATAGAATCTTTGACAAATTAGGAGTTGGTAGAGAAAGTAAGATTCTTGATGTGGGCTGTGGGAATGGAAGGAAATTTCTATATCCATTGGCTGAGATAGGCTTTCAAAATCTTCTTGGCTGTGATCCCTTTCTGGAAAAATCGATAGCCTATGAAAACGGTTTGAACATATTAAAAAGCGACATATTTAACGTTGTGGGAAAATGGGATATTATCACATTTCATCACTCTTTTGAACATGTAACCAACCCACACGAGACTTTTGAAAAAGTAAGAGAGCTCCTTGCACCAAATGGTATTTGCATTATCAGAGTTCCGACTGTTTCTAGCTATGCTTGGGAAAAGTATAAGGCTAACTGGGTGCAGCTAGATGCTCCTCGGCACATTTTTATCCACTCGACACAATCTATTGCGCAGCTGGCCACCGGCATTGGCCTCGAGCTTTTTAATACGGTTTTTGATTCAACTCATTTCCAGTTTGTAGGCAGTGAGAAGTATTTGAGGGGAATCCCATTGCGAACCAATGAGAAGAGATCTCTTTTTGCGTATATGAGATACAAGAGAAAAAAGCTCTATTGGGTAAAGTTGGCAAAGAAACTAAATAAAGAGGGGAGAGGTGATCAAGCCGTGTTTTATTTTAGAAAGAAGGCTGCTTGAGGGTGAATTACTTCCACTCCACCTCCATCACCAGTTCGTGATCAACCACTACCGAGGTGAACTTTGAATTTTCAAACTGCTTCACCTGAAGGCTGTTTGCCTCTGAGCTAAAGAACTCCTGTTTTATCACGTTGAACCTGTCCTTTTTATGATAAAGTACTATGCTCTTTTTGCCTTCGCTCTCTAGCGTAATTGACTTCTTCTTATTGGCTGATATTGGAGCGACGAACTGAGGTTCGGTCATCGCCGTCAGGCCCTGGGTAATTTTCGAGAACAGCCAGTTTGCACTGGGCACACCAAAGCCAATATAATTGTTTGGAGCCCCGGCGAGGTGGCCAGATTGTAAAATAAGTGCTTTGAGGGCAGTATTTGTCAGAGCCGGAGACTTCTCCCACAAGCAGGCAGCCAGGCCGGTGATCACTGGTGCAGAAAACGACGTGCCGGATGAGGCAAAGCAGCTTATGTCGGGTTTTAAAAACTGGGTAAAGTCAGTACCCGTTGAGCTGAAGGGCATTTTCCTCCAAAACTTTAGGTCAGTCGAGCCAACCGACAGTACACCTGGGGCATCTGCTGGCACGTCTATCACCTTCCAGTCGTTGCCGCCGTCGTTTCCGGCCGCCACCACAATGAGCATTCCTTTTTCTTCGGTGGCCTTTTGGCAGGCAAGGCTTGCCAATGCGGTTTTTCCGTCCATCATTGCAGGATTGTAGTTTTCTGACGGATTGTCGTAGTCGGTGCTATAGCCCAAGGAGATATTGACCAGCTTTACTTCCAGGCTGTCCATCCACTCCAGGGCTGCGATGAGAAAGTCTTCTTCTTGCCGCTGCTCCCGGGCGCCATGGTCTGTTCGGGCCAGGTAGTAGTCAGCACCTGTGGCCAGGCCAAATTGAATTTGCTTTTGCGCATGGTATCCGCCCGTCAGCTCCCACACCTCAGTGCCATGCTGATCATCCAAACTTCGGGAGCCACTGAACGGAATGGTATCTGACGGCTGTAGGTAGTTGCGAAATGCTTTCAGCCTGCCGTCTGCAATAATCGATGCCAGAGATGCAGTCTCGTCGGCACCCAAAAACCCCCCATCGATGATGCCTATTTTAACACCTTTTCCAGTCAGTCCATCTTCGATAATCGCTTTGGCTCCAATTTGTTCCAGGGCAAAGCCCAGCGCAGGCTCGTCAAATGAACTTCGCAGCAGTTTCAGCGGAGTCACGATTCTGCTGCTGTCTACGCCGTCCACCACGTGATCAAAAGCTCCATGGGCCGACCATGCGTGAAACCATTTGCTCCAGGTCACCGGTTCCAGTTGGTGGTTTTCAAGTATTTTTCGGCTTTCAGTTTTCGAAATATCTTCGCTAAAGAAATACCAATACTTGTCTTGCGCACGAACAGGCAGGAATTCGAGCAGAAAAAGGCAGATGAACGAGACTTTTAACAGGCCGTACCGTCTTCTGAAATGTTTCCGATATGCTATCTTTGAGTCAGACATTGTCCAATTATGAATTAAATCTAACTAATCGAATGAGATATCGCCCGGCAGGTAAGGAGCTTTTTACTTACAACAGAGAAAAGCTACAGAAAAGATTGAAGCCCAACAGTGTGGCTATTGTAAGAGCCAACGATATTATGCCAACCAATGCTGATGGTACCATGGGCTTCAGGCAAAACGCCGACCTTTTCTATCTTACAGGAATCGATCAGGAGGACACCATCGTGCTGCTGGCACCAGATTTCCCGGATGAGAGCCTCAGAGAGGTGCTCTTTCTGCGGGAGACGAGCGAAGAGATAGCGATTTGGGAGGGGCACAAGTTTACAAAAGAGGAAGGCCGTGAGATAAGTGGCATCAGAACCGTGAAATGGTCGCACGAATTTCATAAAGTGTTATACACCATTCTGGCGGAGAGCACCAACATCTACCTGGAATCGAATGAGCATGTAAGAGCAGCTTCGGAAGTAACCACCAGCAATCAGCGGTTTGTAAAATGGTGTATGGAGCAATATCCCTTGTACAACTACGAAAGGCTTGCTCCAATACTATATGATCTGCGATGCATAAAATCAGAGAAGGAGATCGAAATCATCAAACACGCCTGTGATATCACCGCTAACACCTTTCGAAAAATGCTGGGACTGATCAAACCAGGTGTGTGGGAATACGAGGTGGAGGCGGAATATATATATGAGTTTGTTTTGCACCGTTCCAGAGGCTTTGCCTACACCCCAATTATAGGAGGGGGAGCCAATTCATGCGTGTTGCACTACATCGAAAACAACCAGCAACTTAAGTCAGGTGATGTGCTGTTGATGGACGTTGGCGCTGAATACGGCAACTATAATGCTGATCTTACCCGCACTGTGCCTGTAAGTGGTAAGTTTACTAAACGGCAAAGGGCGGTGTATGATGCGGTGCTGCGTGTCAAGAACGAGGCCATTGATATGTTGACGCCCGGTGGCGTGATACCTGAGTTCCATAAGGAGGTTGGGAAAATTATGGAGGGCGAACTTTTGGGGCTTGGTCTGCTCGACAAGACAGATATTAAGAACCAGAACCCTGAGTGGCCTGCTTATAAGAAATACTTTATGCATGGTACAAGCCACCATCTGGGTATCGATGTACATGATGTAGCCAGTATTTACAAGGTATTTGAACCGGGAATGGTTTTCACAGTTGAGCCGGGGATTTATATCCGTGAAGAAGGGCTTGGAATCAGAATTGAAGACAATATTGTGATCACCGGAGAGGGCCATATCAACTTGCTGGCGGGTGCGCCCTGCCATGCAGAGGAGATCGAGGATTTGATGAACAGGTCGTGAAAAATGCTTTCAACGCAGAAGGAGCTCCCGAACCGGTGGGGCTTTATCCGCATGCCCGCAGGGTGGGAAACCTACTTTTTCTTTCCGGTGTGGGGCCCAGGAAAAAGGGAGCGAAGGATATTCCGGGCGTCGAATTGGACGAGGCCGGACATATAGTCTCCTACGACATTGAAGCGCAGTGCCGTTCTGTTTTTAACAATGTTAAACTAATTCTTGAATCATCGGGCAGCAAATGGGAAAACCTGGTGGATGTGACTGTATTTCTCACCAACATGAAAGACGACTTTGCTGCCTACAACCGCCTTTACGCAGAATATTTCAAAGACAACCAGCCCTGCCGAACCACGGTGGAAGTAACTGCTTTGCCCACGCCTATTGCAATTGAGCTAAAGTGCATAGCCACTGTTGAATGAAAAAAGCCAGCACAATGGCTGGCCTTTTGTCGAGGTGAGAAGATTCGAACTTCCGACCCCCACGTCCCTAACGTGGTGCGCTAACCGGGCTGCGCTACACCTCGATTCCCCAAAGGGATTGCAATATTAGTAAAACACCTGTACATTCTAAAAGTCGACTCTCATTAAATTCGATAAAGCGTCACGTTTTTTCTCCAGCTTTTGCATGATGTCTTGCGGTGAGCCGACGCTTCTGTTGTTTTGACTGTAAGAAGTATAGTTTTTTTAGCAGGCAACCTTTTCAACTAGTTACCATGTACTGTTTATAAAGACCTCAACCACCGTCATTGAAAGATTCTGATCATAGCGAGCTGAAGCGAATTATTAAAGGCTGCATGAATGGAAGAAGGGCTCAGCAAAAAGAGCTCTATCAGTCATTCTACAGCTACGCTATGAATATTTGTGTACTCTACGCAGAAAGCAGGGAAGATGCGGTGGAAATTATGAATGACGGCTTTATGAAAATATTTAAGTACATCGGCAAGTTTGACCTTTCCAGGCCGTTCGTTCCCTGGCTGCGGAGGATCATGATCAATGCAGCCATCGACCGAACACGGAAGAATCTTCGATTTAATGAGATGATGGACCTCGAAGAAGCGGAGTCGGCGGAAAGCGCTGACACGGTAATATCAGGTATTTCGCATGAAGAGATACTTGGGATATTGAAAAATCTCTCACCAGCGTATCGGACGGTGTTTAATTTATATGCCATTGAGGGCTACAAGCATGAGGAAATAGCCAGGCAGCTGGGGATATCTGTTGGAACGTCAAAATCTAACTATGCTAAAGCCAGAAAGAGACTTCAGGAACAATTGAAAAACTTCTTTGAATCGGAAAATGTCTGATAAGGAGCAAAATATCGAAAACTTTTTCAAGAAGAGACTTGGCCAAAAGGACTTTCCTTTCAGGGAAGAAGATTGGCTGCTGATGGAGGCCCGACTCGATGCATCTGCTGTTTCTACCGGAGGAGGAGGGAGTTCTTTTGTAGGGATGAAGGCTGTTGCGGCAGTAATAGTGCTTACCGTCATCGCTTTCTTATCAGGGTGGTTTCTTAAAGAGTATTTTGATAACCGGGAGAGCAAAAATGGGGAGATCGGAAGAGTGATCCAACCAAAAAATAGTGACGCATCAACTCTTCAAATGGATAGCCAGGCAACAGAGGAAAGCGAAAGCAAGCCGAAAATTTTAAACGAGAATCAGCCAACGGAAACCGACTCCAAATTACCCGGCAGAGAGGAGCTGTCAGATAGAAACGGAGAAGTTTCAACATCAAACACAGCGGGCATTGCTAGGGAAGGTGGGACGGAGCAAAGAGAGCCCTCGCCTCAGCAAGGAAGGGCAAATGCGGCAGCCAAAGTCAGCTTTGACGCCGACGAATCAAAAGCATCAATTGGAAACAAAGAGGTGCCCCAAACACAGCAATCAGCTGGTCACCCGGGTGCGGGAAACGTAGATGACTTTTCAGACGCAGGTTTCAAAGATGAACGGCCTCCAGAGGTAATCACCCACCTGAGCAGCAAGCCATTGGCACATTCCCCGCTGGTCGGTTACAACGCAGCCCTTAACCTGGCACCGCTGTATGCGCCCAATCCACCAGAGACAATTCCTGACAAAGGTTTTTACCGGTTTGCGGTTGGGCTGGCCGCCTCTCCTGATGCAAGTAGTATCGGGTTTCATCCCAACTTGAAGGAAATGGGAGCAGGATTTGGCTTTTTAACTGAGTACCGTTTTGCTCGAAGGTGGAAGCTGTCAGGCGGTGTTTATAAGTTCGACAAGGTATATGCCGCCGGTGCAGGCGACTACAACCCACCGTTTGGGTCGGGCTGGCCCGGTGGGGTAGAACCGATCCGCACAGATGCTTCTTGTAGTGTGCTGGACGTACCCATAACTGTCAGCTTGCAGGTAGTTAATATTGGCAGAACCCGGATTTGGGTTAGCACAGGCATGTCATCTTACTGGATGTTGTCAGAAAACTATAGCTACGTCTACGAGGACGGCGTGGAGGGGCGCTACAAAGGTTGGTCCGGCGAAAATTGGAGCAACCATCCCCTCAGCGTGGTTTCAGCTTCATTCAGCATCGAGACCTATCTGACCAGGCATTTTTCAGTGCAGCTAGAGCCTTTTGTAAAAGCCCCGCTGGGTGGAGTTGGTTACGGTGATGTGCGTTTGTTTACCACAGGAACCCTGGTCACAGCCAAATATCATTTTTTAAAAAAAACCATAAACTAAGACTATGAGAAGAAATTTACTTTTACTAACAGGACTCGCCGTATTTCTTTCCTCTTGCGGCGGAGGCGACGAAGAGGCCACCCCAGACTGCACTGTCAGCGACCTGGCAGTGTCTATAGAAGGCTCGTCAAACGATGTTTGCGGGCAAGGAATAGGTGAAATAGAAGCAGCGGCAACTGATGGAGCCGGGAGCTATGAATTTTCTATCGACGGGCAATCATTTCAAAGTAGTGGGCTTTTCACGGGGTTGGAAGAAGGTGACTACACAGTAACCGTGAAGGACGCCAATGACTGTATGAAGACTGTGTCTGCAAGTCTCTCTGACGAAGGCGGCCTTACCATTGAAGCCACTTCGACTTCCTCAACCTGCGGATCCTCGACTGGAGCAATTGCCGTTGAAGCCACGGGTGACGGTGGAAGCTTCCAATACAGGCTGGATGATGGTGCCTTCGGCAGCGCAAGTGAGTTCACCGGGGTTTCAAGCGGGCTTCATACTGTGACTGTTAAGGATGAAGCAGGTTGCGAAGAGGACAAAGAGGTTTTGGTGCTGTCGGGTGTGAGTTTCAAAGATCAGGTCTCTTCAATTATCTCCACCAATTGCGCCGTCGCCACATGCCATAATGGAACCGCCGGCATACCAAACTTCACTTCATTTGGAGCTATTCAGGAAAATGCTGCCACTATAAAGGTGAAAACGGGCAACAAAACAATGCCAAAGGTGGGTTCATTAACTGATTTGGAAATTCAAACAATAGCTTGCTGGGTCGACGACGGTGCCAAAGACAATTAAAATGGTGTTTTGCATTTTGATTTGCGACTGAAGCGTGTGTATTACTAAAAAAGGGGCCATTTGGCCCCCTTTTTTCTTCCATACTTTTCAGTGGCAGCGCTATTTTAATATATAGTACACATTTGTCAGCCATTTGCTGGTGTCTGCCTCGGTAGTTGGATCAGTTACATACTCTTCAATCACCATGATGTCTTCAGTCATTTCAAGCCCTTTCGCTGTGAAGTAGTCGTCCATTGCGTAGTGTGCCTCGCCACTACCCTCATATGCACCGTAGTAGGCAATTTTGTAGCCACTGCCACCAGCCGGAAATGCTTCAAATCCGTCGAGAGAGTATTCACCCTCAACAGGAATGGCGGCTGCCATTACAGTTTGCTCATTGGCTTCGTCCCAAACAAAGTAGATGCTGCTGGGAGCTCCTGCCATCGGTGCTTTTTTCTTCGTCAACTCGCCGTAGGCAGCACCAAAGCTGCTGGCCATGAATGTCTGCATGTCGGCCCATTTCACAGTATCTTTTATGCCTATATAGGTTCTGGAAGACATCTCAATTGGTTCAATTTTGAAGCTCCTAAACGTATCGGACGAGGCTACTTTTTCACTCAATACTTTTAACTCAGCCAGCCCGCTTTCAAAGTCAGGGCCCATCATTCCATCCATCATGGGATTCATCAGGTTCATAGGCCTTGGCGATTCGCTGTCCATTGCCCATGTTACCTTTGTTCCATCCGAAGTAGTCTCAAAGGTTAGCGAAACTTTTGCCCGGCTTTCAAAAGGCTTTAAGAAGATCAGATCTTCTTCAATCTTGTTTTCGGAAACTGAGGTAATTTCCATAGACCCTTCACCCACCTGATCATTTCCAACCCAGGAATATCTGGAGCCTACCTCGCCGTCAGTCCCCTCAATAGTGTAGGTCATGTTGGGATCCAGTTTGTTCCATGGGCTCCATTTCACAAAGTTCTCAAATTTTCCAGCGTGTTGCATTATCAGCTTCTGAGGTGCGTTAATGGTGGTGCTCCTTTCGACATGGTATTCTGTGGGAATCATAAACACCGCCGCAGCGCCTAATAATACAATCGCCAAAACTATGTATAGGATGACCTTAAGTGCTTTCATAGTATGGTAAGTTTGGTAAACATCTAAATTAAGAATTTTCCAAACTTAAAGTCCTGGAATATAGGCAATTAATTTTGTTACGAATCTAGCCGTGCATTAACGAATTAAAAAAGTTTCCGTTTTACCATCTTCTTTGCAGAGGTAAAAGGCGTTGTAGAGGTCGTAGTGGATGTCATCGTAGATAGAAGGGATCACATCAACGCCTTTTTCATTGATAAGGCCCTTCTGCCCCCTTTTTTCGACAACAAAAAGGCCGTTGGGTAGTAGCTCCAGCTGATTGAAACGAGGGAGCATGATGTAGCCTGACTTACGGTGGTAAAAGCCGTATTGATTTCCTTGCCTTAAAATATAGGTGTTCTTATCAACGGACTTGATCTCGTCAAAGTCCAGGCCAACCACTTCAGCACCGCTCCTGTCAATGATACCAGACTTGCCATTTCTCGACACAACCGAGATGCCATTCGAAAAAGGAGTAACTGAGTCGTAAACGGGCTGAATAACCAGTCGCTCTATTTTGTCAACAAATCCCCAGTGCCCACGGAGTTTTATCGCCGCCATTCCTTCCTGGAAAAAAGCCGCACTGTCGTACCTGTTCGCAATTCTAAGTTTATTATCGAGGTCAACAAAGCCGAATTTCTCGTCTTTCACAATGCCAAAAAATGCTTCACTCAGCCCGGACACTCCCTGATATTTACTTGTGCCGTCGCTAATCTTATTGCCGTCTTTGCCATAAGACCACCAGTAATCCCCTTGCCTTAGAAATACAACCGAATCCATATCGGGAATCATTACTTCGTCGAATTCAGACGCTGTCACTTTTTGTCCTTTTGAGGTCAGCAGACCAAAGCTTCCGGATTCAGTTTCTTCGATCAGCCACGACTTTTTAGCAGATATCGAATGATGGCTTGTGTATAGCCATCCACGCCCAGGCGTTATGAGGTCGGTCGACCCACCATTTTTGGTTAGAATTACGGCTTCATTAATCACCTCACAATAGTCGTGCTTAGGTTCGACCACCCAATCGCCGTTGATGTCTATAACGCCCCATTTTCCTACATACTCAACTGCGGACAGGCCTTCGATGAAACTATGAGCCCGTTCAAATTTGTGGTCGATAACCATTCCGCCATTAAAGTCAAGAAACCCCCAGTAGGCATCCCGCCTGGCCATGATCAATTTGGATCCTTCCGGCTTTACCTGGTCGTAAGAATGCCTTGTAACTTTCCGGCCATAAGTGTTATATACATCCCACAGCTCTTTGTTGTTTTTTACTACCTGCGTGTAAAAATACTTTCCATCGAAATAGAGGGAATCGTAATACTGTTCAAGAAAGGGTTCGCCCGACTTGTTGTACACCCTGAATTTGTTTTGCTCTTTGCTTACGACAAAATTCTCATCTGTGCGCACAACACTCCAGTTACTTTTGTTGCTCAGTTGTTCCCCCGAAATATTGATGATGGCTTCGCCCTGGTAAGTCTGAACCCTGTACAAACTGGGCCCGATAGTTTCGATATCGTCGAAAGAGAATGTTTTCAGTCTTTTGTTCTTTCCATCGGTCAGGTGCCACGACGGGTAGGTGGTCAGGCGCAGCACCGAGTCGTTTTCAGGAACAATTTCTTTGTAAAACGGTTCAAGTATCATGCTGCCATCATTGCGCATGGCACCCAGCTTGCCCTCCTTGGAAATTATAAGGAGGTTGGAGTTGACACGGAACATGCTATCAAGGTTTTCTACCGGCAACTTCAAGCCGCCCACAGTCCATACCGATAGCTTGTCTCTTGCATCGACAGCCTGGTAAATGCCATTGCCAACGTACTGGATGGATTTGAATTGGAAGGGGATTAAGGTTGCCTCAACTCCTGAAATAAGGCCGTAGGAAGTCTTTTGATTTTCATAGCGTGACGCAATGTAGTTGTCGCCGGATGGGACAATGTCGTAGTATTGGAAGCCTACCAGGGCCGTGCCTTTGGTGTCAAGGACGCCGAAGTAAAGAAAATGTTCGAAGCTGTCGGTTCGGGACGCTCTCAGGAAACCGTTACTCATGGGGGAGAGGTCACGGTAAACAGCTTTGGTAATCTGCTGATCATTTAGCGAGCTTAACCCCCAAAAGCCATTCGATTTATAGCCGATAGTGGAGGACAGTGGGTCGACACTCCCATTGCTCCATCCAATGTCTTCATATTTGGCGGGGATGAGGATTTTGCCCTGGTCGTCCTTTAAGCCTTTCCGGTTATTTAGCTCGAAGACTTCTAATACCCGTTCACTGGCTTTTTTGCCATGCGAGAGAATTGGTGCTAAAAAAATAAGTACCAATGAGAACAGGAACCTAACTACAGAAAGCTTCATACGCCGCTAAATTAAGCAAACAGTTAGGAAAAGCGGCAAGAAATTAAACGATCGGGTATTTTGTGCTTACGAATTGGTCGTTTCCGACTGCTTTTCGAGGTCAAACAGGTCGTTCAACACGTCGATAAGCGTTTCAGCCTCACCTCTTTTGCAGGCGGCTTTTAGCTGAAGCACAGGCAGCTTAATGATTTTCTGCATCATGCTCCTCGTTACCTTCTCCACTAATTTGCTATCATCCATGCTTGCTCCCTTGAGATACCTGGCAACTTCCTCCTGTCTGATCTGCTCAAGGGCGTTCTTCAGCTTGTTGATAGTGGGCGACACCTCCATTTCCTTCGACCAGTCGAGCAGTTCAGCCATTGATCCGGAAATGATGGCCTTTACCTGTGGTATTGCAGCCAGCCTTTTTTCCAGTGCCTCACTTGTTTTGCTATGGATGTCATCAATGTTGTAGAGCAGGGTTCCGTGCACTTCTTCTACTTCTTTTTCAATGCTTCTCGGTACCGAAAGGTCAAGCATGTATTTGAAGGAAAGCGATTCACCGTTTTGAAGGTGCTCTTTTCTGATCAGCGGCTCTTTATTAGCTACAGACGAAATAACAACATCAGCCTCCTTCATGGCTGCATAAACTGTGTCGAACGGTATGGCCTGAAAGCCACACTCAAGGGCTATTGCTTCAGCTTTCTCAAATGTTCTGTTGGCAATGAAAACCTCTTTGCTCTTGATGTACTCAAGATTGCGGCAAACATCTTCTCCTATTTCACCCAGTCCGACGATCAAAATTTTTGGTGTAGGGATGGCGGCAGTGAGCTCCCCAATCAACTCAACGGCGGCATAACTCACCGAGGCTGCGCCGTCTCTGAAAGAGGTTTCCTGAACTACCTTTTTATTGGTGAAGAAAATCGTGTGCATTAGTCGGTGCAAAAATGGGCCCGCCATGTCCTCATCAGCCGACCACTGATATGATCGCTTGACCTGATTGGCTATTTGCAAATCGCCAACTACCTGTGCTTCCAATCCCATGCTCACATCGAAAAGGTGCTGAAGGGCGTCTTTATGGTTGCTGATAACAACGAAAAAATCTTTGTAGTCGCCGATATCACTGATTGATCTTTCAAGGGCAATCAGTTTGATGATGTCTTCGGAAAGGTCTGCTTCTGAAGAATAGTATACTTCGGTTCGGTTGCAGGTGGAAAGCACTAGCGCCTCAGTGATGGGCGTAAATTCTTTGAAATACTTCAGCAAGCGCTTGCAGGCCTCCTCATCGAAGGACACAAGCTCTCTGATATTGAGCGGGGCGCTTTTGTACGATAGACTTACTGCTTTGAAAAGCTTATGCATTTTCCACTTTAATTCGGGTTCAAAAATAGCTCCGTATTGATTTTAAAGGAAATGACATTTGTCAGATAACTCAATTTAGAATGAGTTTAAATTAGAGATAAATGCTCGCTACTGATAAATGAACAGTTTTTTGCCTTGAAATTGTTTACTGGAAGCCAAAAATATCTAACTTAATATTCAATAAATGCTTCTTACGGTCTATGAGCCAAATAAATAAATGGCTAAGAGAGAATTTTGGCTACAGTAAAAAGGAAATTAATGGTAGCATCATTCTTCTCTTTATCATTAGTGTAGTATTCCTTGGAGTCTACGCACTTGACTACTACAGGTATGCTAGTAACGAGTATTCGTCTGAAAAAGATTTGGAACTTTTAGACAAATGGGCAGCCGAGCTCCAATGGGCTGAAGACGTCGGGGAGAATAAGGAAAGCGCCTGGCAAATGTTGGCCCTTAGCAATTTGGGAAAATTTGATCCCAACCAGATTTCGGAGGCACAATTGAGAGAAATGAACATACCAGCCTATCTGGCATCCAATTGGAGTAAGTATACAAGCCGGGGAGGTAGGTTTTACGATAAGGATGACCTGCTCAAGCTTTATGGAATGGATTCTTCTATTTTTGAGCAGCTTGCCCCGTACTTATCAATAGCTAATACAAAGCCCAATTCGGACAATACCAGGCCAATAGCTGAAGGAAAGTCAAAAGTCGTCAAGGAAACAGTTAGGTTAATCGATATCAATCTGGCAACAGCAGAGGAGTTGCAAGCGGTACGGGGCATAGGCCCAGCTTATTCTGCCAGGATCATCAAATACAGGAATGCTCTTGGTGGGTTTCACGAACGTGGGCAGCTGGCGGAAGTGTATGGGCTCAAGCAGGAAACGGTATCTGCCTTGTGGGAGAAGTTTGATCTCAACCCTGCTAATTGCTGCATAAAACTGTCGGTCAACACCATCCATTTAGATTCGTTAAAACTGCAACCCTATATTAACTACAACCAGGCAAGAGCTTTGGTAGCCTACCGGGATCAGCATGGAAAGTTTGCTAGCTGGAACGATGTAGCAGAAATAAAAATCATCCCGGATTCAACCATCCAAAAGTTAAAGCCGTATTTTGAATTCTAGTGAATAATGAACAATTAGGTTTATCGTTTACCTGATAGTTATCGAAAGGCCGCAAGCCGTCTTATGCGAAAAATTCTGCAATCCTACCTTCGTAAGCTTACCAATCTCACTGCCAACAATAGGTCGCTGCTTTTGTTGCGCCTGGCTTCCGAACAGTTTCTCGATTTGCATGATTTCGATTTCACCCTTGGGCAGCCTTCGTTTCATATCATCAGCGACCTGATTGCACAAAAAGCTAAGATTCCGCTGTGTCAGATCATGGACAGCAGGGACTACAATAACAACAACCTGAGCGTTGGCCTTAAAAAGCTGCACAGGCTTGATCAGTTTGTTTTTCAGGAGAGGGGCGGAAAGGATTTGTACGTGGGCTGGCCATTTGTACATGGCAAATTCAGCGATGGCACGCTGGTAAGGTGCCCTCTGCTTTTTTTTCCTGTGTCTCTCGAAATGGATCAGAAAAATTGGGTGATGGTGCCCCGAAAGGATGTCAACGTCACTCTCAATAAGACCTTTCTGCTGGGCTACGCCTACTATAACAAGATTTCCCTCGACGAAGACCTGATAGAGCGGGTTTTTGACGATTTTGACAAGGACAGTCGGGTCTTTCGCACGGCACTTTACGAACTTCTGCGAGACAGCAAAGTAGAAGTCAATTTCAATCCCGAAAATTTTACTGATCAGCTAACAGGGTTCACCCCTTTTCTCAAAGACAAGTTTGAGCTCGGGCACGACACAGGGAAACTGAAGTTGATGACTGAAGCAGTGCTGGGCATCTTCCCTCAAAATGGGTCCTATATGGTGCCCGACTATCTCAAACTTATTGAGGAAAACACGTTGGAAAGCCTGGAAGACTTCTTCGTTGGTAAAACCAACCTGGAAGATGTGGTGGACAAAGTAGAGTACTCCTATGTCAGCAAAATAAAGGAAGAACAGACTTTTACGCCATTTTCCATTGATGCCTTTCAGGAAAATGCTTTAAAAACGGTAAAGAATGGCCATTCACTTGTAATTCAGGGGCCGCCTGGCACAGGCAAGTCACAGCTTATCTGCAACCTCGTTTCGGACTTTATTGCACGTGGCAAAAAAGTGCTGGTGGTTTGCCAGAAGAGGGCAGCGCTTGACGTGGTGCATCAGCGATTGAGCGAGAAAGACCTGGGAGCATTTGTAGCGCTCGTGCACGATTTCAAAAATGACAGAAAGGAAATTTACGGGCAGCTAGCCTCCCAAATTGAACGACTTGATGAGTATAAGCTTAAAAACAACTCTCTGGACGCTATTCAGCTGGAACGAGAGTTTACCCAGGTAAGCAGAAAAATAGATCAGATTTCGGAAGAGCTCAATGAGTTTAAGCAAGCTTTGTTTGATGATAAAGAGTCAGGCAAATCTGTGAAAGAACTTTATCTCTCATCTGACCTCAAAGGGAAAACCATAACCCTCAAGCAGGAATATAAATATTTCACCTACGAGAAATTGGAGGCCTTCCAGCGCAAAATTGGCTATTATGTTAAGTATTCTTCAGTCTTCCGTACGGAGGAGCACCCCTGGATAGACCGGGTGTCTTTTAGCCATTTTGGGGTGGCGGAGCTTGGGCGGGTAAAGGAGTTGGTAGCTGAAATTCTCAAGTTCAATCAAGCCTTAGCCACAAGGTCTAAAGAGGCCCTGGGTGAGGCATTGAGCTTCGATGAGTGCCAGGACATGCTGGAGCGCCGGGGGCAGGTAAAAGAGATGTTTTCTCTCATCAATGACAAGACTGTGTACGAAACTTTTGTGCACATGTCGGCTTACCCCGATAGCGAAACAGACGCTCTTTGGCTGGCCAATAACGAGCGGATATTGATGGAGTGCTACAAGGGGCTGGGCCCTGAATTGTCAACCCCGGGCAACGAGTTAGGCAGGCTACAGGAAGCCCTTGAAAGGGGAAGAAAGGCGAGAAAGGGACTTTTTAGCTGGTTCAGGTGGAAATTCTTTTCTAAGGACAAAGTGTTTATTTCCCGGGTGCTTGTAGCCAATAACCTGGAGAGCAATAAAAAGGGGTTTGAAGAGCTGATGATCATGGTAGACAGCCGCCTGAACCTGGAACACAACCTCACCAAGTTAAGAACCAGTGAATGGATATTGAATCCGCCGAATGCCATGTCGAAGATAGATCTGCAAAACTGGTTTTTCTTTGTAAGAAGGGCAATCAACGCAAAGATGATTTTCAGTTCGCTGAGGCCGGTTGCAAAAGTAGTCAACCCAAAAAACTACACTTTCGAAGAACTGAAGGAGCTCACCGATCGATCATTTGAAGCTTTGGAGGAGATTCCATTGAAATGGGAGCAGTGGCAGGGATACTTCACGCCGAAGCAGGTCAAAATGATTATCGGAAAGAAAGGGTATGCAGAGGAGTTGCTCAAGCGGCTCGACAAGGATTTCGATAGCCTGGTGGAATACGATAAGCTGCTGGATAGCGTACTACCCTATGAAAACCAGATTTTTGAGAAGCTCGAGGAAATTTCGCCTGACTGGGACGAAAAGGAGTGGAATGAGATTTTTGAGAATAGCCTCAATCTTCAGTGGATCGACCACATTGAAACCAAATATCCCATTTTGAGAGCAGTGTCTTCTCTGAAATTGGACACTTTGACGAAAGAACTTCAGGAGGCGGTGTTGAAGAAGAACCAGCTGAGCGGCGATATACTTTTATTGAGGATTAGGGAAAAGACGTACAGCGAAGTGGAGTATAACAGGCTCAACAACCCTATAACTTACCGTGATCTGCAACATCAGGTCACCAAAAAGAAGCGAGTTTGGCCTATCAGGAGGCTTTTGGCTCACATGTCGGCTGAGGCGTTCAGGTTGGTGCCCTGCTGGCTTACATCTCCTGAGGCAGCTTCAGCTATTTTTCAGCTAGATGAGATATTTGACCTTGTCATTTTTGATGAGGCTTCGCAGTGTTTTGTGGAAAATGGTCTGGCTGCTATGTACCGGGGCAAGCAAGTGGTAGTGTCTGGAGACGATAAGCAGTTGCAGCCCAATGATCTCTATAAAATAAGGTGGGAGCAAAGCGAAGAGGAGGAGGAAATGGCCCTTGAGGCAGATTCTTTGCTGACACTTGCGAGGCAGCACCTGAACCAGGTTTCTTTGCAGGGGCACTATCGCAGCCGTTCGCTCGACCTGATCGACTTCAGTAACCACTATTTTTACAAAGGCAAGCTACAACTAGTGCCACATTTTGAGGTAATCAACGAGGCTAAGCCTGCCATTTCCTACGAAAAAGTGGATGGGATATGGGAAAGCAGCCGAAACGAGGAAGAGGCTGCAAGAGTCGTGGACTTGATTGTTAGTTGCCTTAAAAAGTCCCCGGACAAAAGCATTGGCGTGGTTACTTTCAACGCCGCTCAACAGTCGCATATTTTGGACTTGCTGGACACATATCAGGCAGATCATAAAAAGCTGCTGCCTGACTCGCTGTTTGTGAAGAACATTGAAAATGTGCAGGGCGATGAAAGAGACATTATTATTTTCACCATTGGCTATGCACCCGATGCCAAAGGGAAGCTTCAGATGAAGTTTGGCTCGCTCAACCTTGAGGGCGGCGAAAACCGGCTGAATGTGGCCGTGACCAGGGCGAAAGAACAGATTTTCGTCGTTAGCAGCATTTTGCCTCATCAGCTAAATGTGGATGGCTTAAGGAATGAGGGCCCTAAGATGCTGAGAAAGTACCTGGAGTATGCATTTACTGTTTCAAACGGGGAGTTCAGGCCGTATGCGCCTAAAGAGCCTACCTACTCGCAGCATTGGTACCTCAAATCGAGAATGACAAAGTGGTTGGAGACTGTGCCTCAAATGCGAAATATATCCATGACCGAGGACCTGAATTTTGCTGACCTCACAGTCAAGAAAAGGGAAGAATTTCTGGGTCTCGTTTTTACGGATGACGACACTTACTTCAACAGTATTTCAGCAAAAGATGCCTATGTATACCGGTACACTTTGTTGATGGATAAAAAATGGAGATCTACTCAGTTTTATTCCAGGGAGTTTTGGATTGACCCAGAAGGTGCCGAAGAGCGACTCTACAAGTTTATCGGGCAAATCGAGTAACCAGTTATTCTTGTTCAACTCTTTCAACTTTCAATCCAAGAGACTGAATGCCCGCCAGGCTTTCCACCCTCATGTATTGCTGAACTGAAAAGGTGAACTTCCCTTTGTAAGGAAATGTGAAGCCACCGATGGCAGGAAACTCATGAGAAAATAAATCTCCCAGCCCACTGCCGTAGGGCTTCCCGGTTTTAGGGTCGAACAAAATAACCTCCTGCATCTGACTTTCGATCACTTGATGAAGGGAGTCTTCAAGGGTGAACTTGAGATAGAGGTTGTAGTACGAGTAGTCTGCTGTGTTTCTGACCAGATAAGAAAGCTGAAACTGGTCTGCTGTCGTATCTACAGTAAAAGTAAATTTCTCTGTAGAATCCATGTGCCACACGTTTTCATCAAAGTCGTGGTACTCATCATAAATCCTTGAATCACTGCATGATGACAAGAGGAATATCAAACCTGCTGACAGGCAAATGAGGCCGCCAAGGTTGTTTCCCGATAATGATGTCCTCATCTATTGTTGTGGTTGATTGTTTTGACCCCGGTTACGATTCTTGAATCGCTTTTTGTTCTTTTTCTTCTTTTTGCCGCTGCCTTGCCCACCAAATTTCTTGTCCAGGTTCACCAGGTCGCTGTTGAGAGCCTGGTTGGCATCTCTTCCAGTGTCTTCTTTGTCTATAGCCAGCGTGTCGGGCTTTTGCCCTTTCTTGTTCATTTCCAGAATAACCTTTACCCTCTCGACGTCTAAAGGATACCAGGTGTTTTCATCTCTATAGCCGAACCACATGGTTTTTCGGAAAATATCCGTCTTCTGCAATGAGGCTTCACCACGGGCAGTGAGCAGTGGGGCTTCAATTTCTGGAATACCTTCAAGCGCTTCCATGTAGGTGTCGAGCTCGTAATTAAGGCAGCACTTCAGCCTGCCGCATTGCCCGGAAAGTTTGCTTGGGTTGAGCGACAAATTCTGGTAGCGAGCTGCAGAGGTGGACACGCTCTTGAATTCAGAGAGCCAGGTGGAGCAGCATAGCTCTCTGCCACAAACACCTATTCCACCGAGTCGGCCGGCTTCCTGTCTCAAGCTAATCTGGCGCATTTCTACCCGAATTTTAAACTCGGCGGCTAATAGCTTGATTAACTCACGGAAATCGACCCTGTCGTCAGCCGAATAATAAAATGTCGCTTTGGTATTATCAGCCTGATATTCAATATCGGTCAGCTTCATTTCCAATTTGAGCTCTCTGATGATCTCTCTTGTGCGAAAGAGGGTTGGGAGATCCCTGGCCTGAACCTGTTCGAATTTTTCCAGGTCTTTTTGAGTGGCAATTCGGTAGATATTCTTTACCTCACTGTCATTAGCCACTTTTTTCTTCTGCATTTGAAGCCGAACCAGCTCTCCCTGGAGAGAAACGTAGCCAATATGGTGACCGTTCGGAACATCTACCACAATGGCATCGCCGGTAACGATAGGCAGGTTTTCATTATTTCGAAAAAAGTCCTTTCTGCCGTTCTTAAATCGTACTTCAACAATGTCAAATTTATCTAAAGCTGGCATGTCCATATTGGAAAGCCAGTCAAAAACGTTCATTTTATTGCAACCACCTGTTGAGCAGCCACCATTGCTTTTGCAACCAGCCACTTTACCATCTGCGGTAGTTACACTACTGCATGTGCTACATCCCATCTCTAAGCAATTTTATGTTAGCTCTTCTCAAATATAAAAATAATTTCAAAACCATCAGGTGCTAACAATGCCTGCTATCCATTGTACTTTACCAGATCCTGACCGATATCCTTTCTGAAATTGGCCTGATCCCATGTAATACTATCTATCGTTTTATAACTTTTGCTAACTGCTTCCTGAATCGAGCTCCCAAAGCTGGTAATGGCCAACACCCTGCCGCCATTGGTAACAACGTCGTCGCCGGAGACTTTTGTGCCGGCATGGAACACTTCCGAGTCGTATTTACCAGTCAAGCCAGTAATCGGCTTTCCTTTCACATATCCTGAAGGATAACCTCCTGCCACCATCACCACCGTCGTTGCAAAATCAGGTCTGACTTCAAACGATTGGCCTTTTAGCTTGCCCTGTCCTGTGGCCAACAGCAAGTCAACAAGATCTGATTTGATCCGCGGAATAACCACCTGGGTCTCGGGGTCGCCCATTCTCACGTTGTATTCGATCACATACGGGTCACCGCCTACGTTCATCAAACCAATGAAAATAAAGCCCCTGTAGTCAATTTTGTCTTTCCTCAGCCCGTCAACAGTTGGCTTCACTACCTTTTCCTCCACCTTTTTCAAAAACTCGCCTGGAGCAAACGGCACTGGGGAAACGGCTCCCATACCACCTGTGTTTGGGCCGGTATCGCCATCACCAATTCTTTTATAGTCCTTAGCCTCAGGCAGAATGATATAGTCTTTTCCGTCGGTCAGCACAAAAACCGAAAGCTCGATACCATCCAGAAACTCTTCTATCAGCACTTTTCTGCTGGCTTCGCCAAATTCGGCCTCTTCAATCATGAACCTGAGCCTGTCTTTCGCTTCCGCCAGGTTGCTTGTGATGATTACACCCTTGCCTGCGGCCAGTCCGTCTGCTTTTAGTACATAGGGAGGTTGAAGGGAATCGAGAAACTGGAAGCCCTCGGAAAGGTTGTCGGCGATAATGGTTTTCGCTCTGGCGGTGGGAATGCCGTGTTTCAGCATAAACTGCTTGGAAACATCCTTGCTGCCTTCAAGCGCTGCGCCAGCAGCTCCTGGGCCCACAATGGCTATGTGAGCAAGGTCTTTTCTTATTTCGAAGTAATCCCGAAAGCCTTTTACAAGGGGTTCTTCAGGGCCAACGATGATCAGTTCTATTTTCTCCTTCAGTGCCCATTCGGCTATCGCAGGAAAGTCGGTGGTGGAAAGCGAGACATTGGTGCCAACCGATAAAGTGCCGGCGTTGCCTGGTACGATAAAGAGATTATCACACTTCGGGCTTTGAGAAATTTTCCATGAAAGTGCGTGTTCTCTTCCTCCTGAACCAATGACGGCTATGTTCATAGTGATGAATTGTTTAGCCGACAAACTTAAGAAGGAGGAGGCGATGCACCAATTAATTGGCGTATTCTGAAAGGAATTTTATACGGACAAGTCTTAGCTCTTCCTCTGAATAGTCGTCGCCCAGCTCTTCCAGCGCAACGGCTATGCTGTCTGTTTCAGCGCTCATAAAATAGTCGATGATGTCGTCTTGCCTGTCTTCGTCCAGTACCTGGTCGATATAATACTCAAGGTTGAGCTTGGTGCCTGAATAGCAGATGTGTTCAATTTCGTTGATGATCTCCTCCATGGCCATGCTCTTGGCTTCGGCAATCTCTTCCAAATCTACCTTGCGGTCAATTTGCTGTATGATGAAGATTTTTATTTTCGACTTCTGTCCCGCTGATTTAACTACTACATCCGAAGCAGTTTCAATATCGTTTTCTTCAACATATTTGGCTATTGTTTCGAGAAAAGGCTTGCCAAACTTTGCCACCTTGCCCATACCAACTCCGTTGATCTGGGCAAGCTCGTCTTTGGTGGTGGGGTAGATAGTGGCCATTTCCTCAAGGGAAGGATCCTGAAAAACGACATATGGTGGCAGGTCCATTTGCTTCGCAACCTTCTTCCGAAGATTTCTAAGCATTTCGAAGAGCGCCTCGTCATAGGCCTTGGTTGTGGTAGGCACTTTTTCTGCATCCTCTTCTTCCTCGGTCACTTCCACGTCGTATTCGTGGTCTTTTGAGAGCTTGATAGCAAATGGGTCAACAATAAAGTCCTTGCCCTTGGCGGTTACTTTCAACACGCCAATATTTTCGATGTCTTTCTCAAGAAACTCCAGTAACAAAGACTGGCGAACCACAGATTTGATGAGGCTTTCTTCCAGTTCTTTTCCTTTGCCAAAAATGGACAACGCATCATGGCCGTAGCTCTTTACATATTGTGAAGGTGTACCTTTCACCACGTCGACCAGGTGTGCCAGGTTGAATCTTTCGCCGGTTTCCATCGCCGCTCTCAGCACCCATTGAACGTACTCCTCACCTTCGAACTTTTCCCTCGGCTTAAGGCAGTTGTCGCAAAAACCACAATCATGGTCGTAGCTTTCGCCAAAGTAGTGAAGCAGTTGCTTTCTTCTGCAAAGTGACGACTCAGCATAGGACACCATTTCATCAAGCAGCACTCTGGCGTTGTCTCTTTCAGTAACGGTTTTGTCCTTATTGAATTTTTCAAGCTTAATGATGTCGTTGTAACTGTAGAACATGATACAGTTACCCTCAAGGCCATCTCTTCCGGCACGGCCAGTTTCCTGATAGTATCCCTCCAATGATTTTGGAGTGTCATAATGCACGACAAAGCGAACATCCGGCTTGTCGATGCCCATGCCAAAGGCAATGGTAGCCACAATAACATCTACTTCTTCGTTCAGGAAGTCGTCCTGATTCTTTATTCGTACTGCAGCATCAAGGCCGGCGTGATAAGGAGCAGCTTTCACATCATTCACCTGAAGCAAGTTGGCTATTTCTTCAACTTTCTTTCGGCTCAGGCAGTACACGATGCCAGATTTGCCTTTCTGCGACTTTACAAACTTTACCAGTTGCTTTTTGGTGTGCTGCTTCGGGCGAACCTCGTAGTATAGATTTTCTCTGTTGAAAGAAGACTTAAAAATATCGGCCTCTTCCATTTGAAGGTTCTTCTGAATATCAATTTGCACCTTCGGAGTAGCGGTGGCAGTCAGTGCAATCACAGGCATGTTGCTGATCTGAGCCAGAATCTGCTTGATTCTTCGGTACTCAGGCCTGAAGTCATGGCCCCACTCCGAGATACAATGAGCCTCGTCAATTGCGGCAAAAGAAATGTTTGCCTTTTTGAGAAACTCAATGTTTTCCTCTTTGGTAAGAGACTCAGGTGCCACATAAAGTAGTTGCACCTCTCCGCTCAGGGTTTCTCTCTTTACCCTGTTCATTTCCGTCTTGGTCAACGTAGAGTTGAGAAACTGGGCATTGACGCCCACCGCATTCAGCTGATCGACCTGATTTTTCATCAGGGCAATAAGAGGTGAGATAACAATGGCTGCACCATCAAGAATCAGGGCTGGCAGCTGGTAACAAAGTGATTTGCCAGCACCGGTTGGCATGATGACGAAGGTATTCCGTCCGTCAAGTATATTTTTGATGATCGCTTCCTGGGTGCCTCGAAAACTGCTGTACCCAAAAACTTCTTTTAACTTATCTTTTAATTGTTCCTCCAGGCTCGCAATCATATGGCTCTGCAATTTCTTTTTCAGCTTTTACACACAGTTAGCTGAGCAATTGAATATACTAATTTTAATTCAAATGACACTCTCACTTTCCAAATATCAGTTATAAGATGTGATGGGCGTCACTCACAGTCGTTTTATGACAACGTCATCATGCTCTTTAATGATTCCACGACCTTTGCTGACCGTATTTAAAGCCTATATTTGCAACGAAATACGTTTTAGCTAAGCAATGGACAGAAACAGCAGTCAAACTTTTGTAATAATTATGGCCGGTGGCGTAGGGAGTAGGTTTTGGCCCTATAGCAGAAACAAGCGCCCAAAACAATTTCTTGACATATTTGGTACTGGTCAGTCACTTTTACAAATGACCTACAACCGGTTCCTGCAAACGGCGGGCAAAGATAACATATTGATCGTCACTAATCAACAATACGCTGAATTAGTAAAGGAACAATTGCCTGACCTCCAGCAGGATCAAATACTGCTTGAGCCGGCCCGAAGAAATACCGCTCCGTGCGTGGCGTATGCGTGCTATAAAATCCACAAGAAAAACCCTGATGCAACAGTGGTAATCACGCCGGCAGACCACGCAATTTTTAATGAAGACAAGTTCATCGCTACGGTAGAAGACGGGATAGCCGCTGCTCAGAAAGAAGGCAACCTGGTTACAATAGGCATTAAGCCAACAAAGCCGGAAACCGGCTATGGCTATATTCAATATTCGGAGGAGAAATTTGGCGCAGCCAGGAAGGTTAAAACATTCACGGAAAAGCCTGAATTGGAATGGGCGAAGAAGTTTCTGGAAAGTGGCGATTTTGTCTGGAATGCGGGGATTTTTATTTGGAAAACGTCTACTATCATCAAGGAATATGAGAATAGCTTGCCCGAAATGGCTGAGGCCTTTGATGATGGTATGGAGCATTATTACACCGACACCGAGCAGCAGTACATCGACAAGGCCTACACGCAATGCAGAAACATATCCATTGACTATGGCATCATGGAAAAGGCGCAGGATGTCTATGTGGTGCTCGGTGATTTTGCATGGTCGGACCTTGGCTCATGGGGCTCTTTGTACGACAACCTAAAAAAGGAAGACAAGGAGAATATTGTGATGGGAGCAGAGCTACTTTCTTACGATAGTCACAGCAATATTGTCAAAACAGACAAGAGCAAGCTGGTTATTCTACAAGACCTCGAAGGCTACCTCGTTGCAGATTTTGAGGATGTGCTCATGATTGTTAAAAAAGACCAGGAAGCAAAATTCAGAGAGTTTGTAAACGATGTGAAAAACAAAAAAGGAGAGGAGCTCCTCTGAGGGCCCAGCCGACGACAGTTTCTTGGAAATTTTTGGGATGGCAGTCTACTTCAAGGCTGCCATTCTTTGTCTTACCACCTCGAAAAGAAAAATACCGGCAGCCACCGAAACATTCAGCGATTCAATTTTGCCCTGCATAGGTATTTTCACTTTCGTATCAGCCATTTCAAGCACGCTGTCAGAAATGCCATCCTCTTCAGAACCCATAATGAGCGCCACAGGACCGGTAAGGTCGGCCTCTGAGTATAGCTGGTCGGTTTTCTCTGTGCACGCCACCACATGGAAGCCCGACTCTTTGAGGTATTTGACCGACTCTTCGAAGTCGTTGACTTTGCAAATGGGAAGGTGGTTAAGAGCCCCGGCCGATGTTTTCACAGCATCGCTGCCGATTTGAGCGCTGCCTTTGGAAGGGATAACAATCGTGTCGGCCCCGGCGGATTCGGCAGTTCGTACGATGGCGCCAAAGTTTCTTACGTCCGTCACCCGGTCAATCAGCACGATCAAGCCATCCTTTCCCTGGTCGAAGATGAACGATACAACCCTGTGCAGGTCGGCAAACTCGATGGGCGAGACAAAGGCGATGACGCCTTGGTGGTTTTTGCCGGTTAGGCGGTCAAGCCTCTCTCCGGGTACGTTCTGAAAAACAATCCCGTTTTCAATCAGTAGCTTGATGAGCTCATTGGTGAGCTCATTTTTAACATTTTTCTGGATGAAAATTTTGTCGATTTGTTTGTCGGCCTTGATGGCTTCTATCACCGCCCTGGTGCCATAGATCATGTCGGAAGGGTTCGGTCTTCGCTGTTGAGGGTATTTTCTTATCACCTGATGCTTGTTAGTTCTGCGACCCCGCAGGCCGAAGAACAGTTTAAATTCTTCCTTTGCGCCACAAATCTACGAAGCGAAACCAATATCTGTCATAATCGTCCTTACGAATTAAAGTAAGGTAGCCAGGGGTGAAAATATTTTTGACCCTCATAAACTCAAACTTAAGGTCAGATTTGTCTTCCATTTTGAGGTAGGTCCAAACTTCTCCCACGTCATTCTTTTCAACCACATCGGGATGGCCAAAGATAATGTAGATCATGCCAGCATCAGTTTTCCAGCCTTCTTTGAACCCTGTAAACAACAAGTTCGCTTCAGCCACTCGGGTGAAATAGTTCTGCATGATCCGTTTTGCCCGATCCTGACTGCCTGAAATATCGAGCAAGAAATTGTCAAGCGCCTTCTTTCTGGTTTTGGATGAAACCAGCTTGTTATACTCTTCTTTGGAGCTTATGTAGCGAAGCGTGCCGATGATTTCGTCTACTGAAACAAACTTCGGGTAGTAAAAAGGTGCTAATCGCAAAGACAAGGCTGAACCTGAACTGGAATCGGTTTGAAACAGGTAGAGACCCGGCTTGGTTGCGGAGAAGTAACCCGCTCTCATCATAAATGAGCTATCAATTTCCATTGTTTTGCCTCCTGAAATAGTGTCAATAACCATGGGTGGCTTTGCTTCTTCAAAATCCATGTTATAGTAAAACCCATAAAGCTGAGCCGTGTCTTCGGCCGTCAAAGAGATCGAATCTCTTGGACTGAAAAAAGACTTTAAGACCGGCATGCCATTTTTATCAACAGGGGTTATCCCATCGGGAGTAAACATGTTGTCGCCCTCCAGCGCTACATCGAAAAAGAACGACTTCTGCGTACTTGGCCTTTTGACGTGAAAGACAATTACATTTTGACCTTCTGAGGGCAGGAAAGCCAGCTTTCCTGCAAGCTGCGGATAGGCTGAAACGTCGGTAAGGTCAGCCCAATTGTGGGTTGTCTCATTGAAGGCAGAGGAGTCCGAATACGAGCTTCGGTAAAAAGTTTTTAACTCGTAATTGCCAATGGTGTCGTAGGCCGGAAGATTCAGTTGAAAGTAAACTTTGTAGCCCGGGTCGGATTTAACCAAACGATATTTGAATTGAATAGGCCCGGAAGGGTTGTAGGTATAGGAAAGGTTGAAACTATTGATTGACTGACTGTGTACGTCAGGCCCTGCTAACGATAGGGAAATGACAAATAAACAAAATAGGGTGCTTTGAACCTTGTTCATACTGAAATGCGTGGGAATGTTTAGCATATAACAACCAAGTAACTAAAAAACTTGAACCGAAAGTATAATTTTATCTTACTTTGAAGCCGAAAAGCAATCCGAACTGAATCTTCATGGCAGTTTATACTACGGAAATTACCTCAGCAGAGATACTTTCAGACAATCCGATACACCAGCGACTTTTGAAACCCTACATAGTTGCCAAAGACTATGTGAAGGGGAACATGCTGGAATTGGGATGCGGCGAGGGACGTGGAGTGAAAGAGCTCATGCCCCTAGTGGAGAAATATACTGCCCTCGACAAAATCGGAGAGATTGTAGAGAAGCTTCAAAAAGAAAACCCTAAGGGTGATTTCAGGCAAGCTGTATTTCCTCCATTTAGCGGCCTTGAAGACAATGCATTCGACAGCATTGTAACCTTTCAGGTAATAGAGCATATAACGGATGACGAGCTGTTTTTGAAAGAAATGGCCAGGGTGCTAAAGCCCGGGGGGGTGGCGTTGCTCACTACGCCCAACATCAAGCTGACACTGACCAGAAATCCATGGCATATCCGGGAGTATACAGCACAGGAATTAACCGATTTGGCAAAAAAGTATTTTCCCAATGTAGAAATGAAGGGAATTGCCGGAAGCGAAAAGGTGATGGATTACCACGACAAAAACAGAGCCTCCGTGAAAAGGATCACAAGGTTTGATGTGCTCAATTTACAGTATCGATTGCCTGCCTGGATGCTGCGGATTCCCTATGATTTGCTGAACAGGCTTAACCGGAATAACCTGCAAAAGGCATCCGACAGCCTGGTGTCATCCATTTCCCACGATGATTACCTGGTGTCGGACAACGCCGATACGTCCCTTGATTTATTCCTGATTTTGAGGAAATAAAAAAAGCCCCATGTTCTGGGGCTTTTCATTAGTTGTTCATCATTCCGTAGTGTTTTCGGAAGAGCTCTTCGTATGTTTTTCCCAGCTCAGGATCTTCATAGGCCCGGAAAACTCTCGCTAACTCGTTGAGTACGATAAGGTTCTTTTGCACCGTAAAGGAATCGGCGATCAAATTGTCGAACATGTAGGTGAGCATTTCATCAGCTCTCACACTCATTGTTGCCGCTATCTCCTTGGCTTTTTCTTCTTCGCCTACCTCCATCAACAGGCTCACCATTCTCACAGTAAAGTGATCATAGGGAACCACTGAGTCGGGCATTACCTCAAGAGATTTCAGAAGTGCGTTTCTGGATCTTTCAGTATCGTCTACCATCAGGAGAGATTCAGCCAACGTGTTGAAACTTGCTCTATGGTTAAGAACAAAATTCCTGTAGTCTTCGGTATAGTAAATGCTCGGATCCTGAAGACCTCTCCAGTAGAAGTTATTCATCATGTTGTCGTACATAATGTCTACATCTACGAAAGTTTCCTGGTTGTCAGGGTTTTCGACAGGGAGCAATCGGTAAGCATTGCCTTCCTGCACCGCATACCGCCTGATGTCTATGTTGACGCTGGCTAACGAGGTGTTGTTGAAATAAATAGGGCGCTCCCATTTGTTGGTCAGTATGATATCCAGAATAGCCAGGTCTTTCTTTTCCAGCACTCTGTCTTTGATGTTGAATACCATTCTTGGAACCATGTAGTCTTGTAGTGTGGAAGGAATAATTCCTTTTGACATTACGTTGGCAGAATCAACGTTCAGATACACGCTTTTGGAAGGAATGGAGTTGTAGGCGCTGATGGAGGTTGCTACCCTGAGCGCAGGATTCCCTTCACGCACCAGCTTCATATACTGTTCCAGGCTAATAGCGCCTTTGATATTCTCTCTTTCCATTACGACCACAAAGTCGTTCAAGCCGCCCTGGCGGTAGTCTTTGCTGGTCAGTGAGAATGGGAATGGCTCAGATTCATAGGCCTGTCGCATCATTTGATCGATGTACCAGTCGGTGTTGAAGTAGCTTAGCACCACTACCCGCACGTCGGTACGGAAGCCTTCCACCTCCTGCACATACCAAAGCGGGAAAGTGTCGTTGTCTCCTCCTGTGAAGAGAATGGCATTGGGGGCACAGCTGGCCAGGAAATTTCTGGCAGTGTCCACAGAGAAGTAGCGATCCGATCTGTCATGGTCGTCCCAGTTTTCGCTGGCCATAATAGCCGGGCAACTTAAACAGATAACGAGAGACGTGGCAATGGCCGCTTTCTTATTGGCAATGAACCTCTGGAACAGATCGCTAATTGCGAGCACAGCAAACCCAATCCAAATCGAGAACACATAGAACGAGCCGACATAAATGTAGTCCCTTTCTCTTGGCTCAGATGGCGGGGAGTTGAGGTAAAGCACGAGTGCAGCTCCCGTCAGGAAGAACAGCAGCAGCATCACACTAAAGTTCTTTTGGTCTTTTCTGTATTGATAGAAGAAGCCTATCAGGCCGAGAATAAGCGGGACAAACAAGTAGTTATTCCGACCTTTGTTGTTTTCAAGTTCCCAGGGCACCTTCTCAAAGGCATCAGCAGGCGAGGTCCAACTGGCATCCTGCACATCGCTTTCACGTCCGGCAAAATTCCACATGAAATACCTCATGTACATGTGACCAAGCTGGTATTTGAACATGAAGTACAGGTTGTCTCCAAAGGTAGGCTTCTGTCCCGCTCTCAGGCCGGTAATTTCTCTATAGCGCTTTGCATGCTCAGCGCTGGAGCTGTACATCCTTGGAAGAATGGTCATGCCAGTCTTGTCGTAGATGGCATCTACCTTGTAGTCAATAATATCGTATTCAGTTTCTCCCTTGGCATACACAGGGGCTCCTTTTTTCTGTTCCTGAAGCTCAGTAGTAAAGTACTGACCAAAGAAAAGAGGACGATCACCATACTGTTCTCTTTTGAGGTAAGAAACGAAGGTGTTTACGTTTTCAGGGTTATTCTCGTCAATCGGTGGATTGTAATTCGACCTGATAAGAACAACGGTGTAGGAAGAATAACCAATCAAAATGAAAGCAAAGGCCAGAAGAGATGTGTTGAGTATGACCTTCTCTTTTTTCTCGGAGTAAATGATACCATAAATGAGGGCACCGAGGAAAAGAAGGACGAAAACTATGATGCCTGACTTGAATGGTAAACCAAGCGAGTTCACAAAGAAAAGCTCAAAGGAGAAGGCAAGGCTTGGCAGGCCTGGGATAACACCCGCCATGATGATAAGAATGATCGCACCACTAAGTGCTAATGTGGTCAGCACGCCTTTTGTGGTCACCTCCTTGTAATACTTGAAGTACACGATAAGTCCAAGGGCTGGAATAGCCACAAGGTTCAAAAGGTGAATGCCGATGGAAAGACCAACGGTGTAAGCAAGTAGCAGGAACCAGCGATTTCTGTGCCTGTCGTCATCAATTTGCTCCCACTTGAGGATAGCCCACACAACGAAGGCGGTAAAGAAGGATGAAATAGCGTAAACCTCAGCTTCAACAGCCGAAAACCAGAAGGAGTCCGAAAAGGTGTACGCAAGACTGCCTACAAGTCCGGCTGCAATAATCGACCAGTTTTGGTCGTCGGTGCCCTGGCCAGGCTTCAATCCCATTAGCTTGTTGGCGAGAGCTGTGATAGTCCAAAAAAGAAACAAAATGGAAAACCCGCTGCTCAGCACACTTGAGATATTGATCCAATAAGCCACTCTTTCCACATCACCCAGGGCGAACAGACTGAAGAACCGCCCTATCAACAAGAAGAGAGGTGCTCCAGGGGGATG
Source organism: Imperialibacter sp. (assembly GCF_040222385.1). GTDB lineage: Bacteria > Bacteroidota > Bacteroidia > Cytophagales > Cyclobacteriaceae > Imperialibacter. The sequence goes on along the minus strand of NZ_JAVKDF010000020.1, from coordinate 25,930 downwards.
AGGCACTTCGAGTTTATACGAAACTGCGATAAATTCTCCACAGTCCCAGAAGCTGGCGGTGGGCTCAACAGTTAGCCAATAAACGAGGGTGGCAATGGCAAAAACGAACCAACCGATAAGGTTATTCACCTTTATATAATTCATTCTATTAATTTTTTATTCGGGCGAAAATAGTAATTAATAAGCTATCTGCCTTATGGATACCTATAATATTGAGGGGGAGAAGAAAAGGCTTGCCACCTAAACAAAAGGGTAGCGAGCCTCTAAATCAAATTGGGAGATTATTATCCCTCGAAATGCGAGTAATGCTTTCTGAAAATGCCTTCGGTTTTTAATGCATCTTCATTAAAACCATAGGCTTTAAGTATCCGCTGGAGTCTATCGAGCACAAATAGGTTCTTTCTGACCTCAAAAGCATCCTGCTTCAGAGTTGAAGAATAATAGCTGAGCTCCCTGTCGGCTCTTTTTACCAGGGTTTTGCCAATGGCCAGCGCAGTGTCACTGTCGTTGAGTGCCATGAGCAGTCCGGTCGTTTCTACGGCCGAAATATCGTAAGGAATAGTGTCGTCAGGAATGGCGCTGAGGCTTTTGTAAAGTGCTTCGAGCGCCTGATCATTTTTTCCTTCCAGCATGAGGGTTTCAGCCAGCGAGTTGAAGCCCATGCGGGAGTTCATCAGTTGCTTTTGGTAGTACGATGAATAGTTGATATCAGGATTGTTGAGGTTTCGCCAGGAGTAAGTCTCCGTCATGTTGGCAAACATTACCTGGCTATTGACCAAATGGCTGTCACTCTCAGGATTTTCAACCGGAAGCAATTTGTAGGCCATCCCTTCCTGTACAACGTACTTATTGAGATCAAATGGCAGCAAGCTCAGGGCAGTATGAGTGAAATAGATGGGCCGCTCCCAGTTGTTGGAGGCGATCAGGTCGAGCAACATGATTTCACTTTTTTGAAGACCATTCCCCGTAACTTCAAAAGTGATAAAATCAGGAATATATTGGGTCATGGTGTCGGGTACCAGGTGCCTGGCCAATACATCTTCTTTGTTAACAGGTAGCCGAATCAACTTTGAAGGTATGGAAGCGAGACTTGACCCTGTTCTTGTTTCCACCATAATGGCCGGGTGCTTTTTCTTCAGCAGATTGAGGTATTGTATCAGATTAATAGCTTCGCCCTTCAGGTTAGGGTTTTCTACTACGGGCACGTAGTCGATCGGGCCTCCCTGCTTGTAGAGGGTTTTTTCAATAGAAAAGGGCAGGGGCTCCGATTCGTAGGCTTTCCTTTTCATCATGTCAATGTTCCAGTCGGCACTAAAGAGCGTGCCAACTATTACCCTCATATCAGTTCTCACGCCTTCCACATCCTGCGCATACCATAGCGGGTAAGTGTCGTTGTCGCCACCGGTAAATAGAATGCCATTTGGCTCACACCCAACCAGATAATTTTTTGCCATATCAACCGAGTAGTACCTGCCGGAGCGATCGTGGTCATCCCAGCCCTGCATAATCATAATGCCAGGCACCATGAGTGTAGCAAACCAGGCCATGGCCAGGGCCAACTTTCGTTCTGCGAAAAATTGCTGCGACTGGCGGAGGAATGCGAATGCTCCAAGGCCAATCCAAATGCAGAAAGCAAAGAACGACGCCACATAGATGTAGTCCCTTTCTCTTGGTTCTGATGGGGGGGAATTGAGGTATAAAACTAAACCCACTCCTGTGATGAAGAACAACACGCCGACAACAGAAAATGATTGCAGATTCTTCTTATAATTGAAAAATAAGCCCACAAGCCCTAGTATCAATGGCAGCATGAGAAAGCTGTTCCTGGCATGATTCCCTTCCATTGAAGGAGCCACTGAAGATGTGAGGGCGACGAAACCAGCATCTTGCTGATCGCTTTCCCTGCCGGCAAAATTCCACATAAAGTACCTCATGTACATGTGCCCCAGCTGGTAAGTAAACAGGTACTTGAGGTTGTCTGCGAAATTTGGCTTTTGCCCAGGCTGCAAGCCCAAAATTTGCTGGTAGACCTCAGGGTGCCGATCTCTTTGGCTCCAAAGCCTTGGGAGAACTGTCGTTCTGGTTGGGTCGTAGGTCAGGTTATAATCGTAGTCCTCTATTTCATAAGCAGTTTCCCCTTTTTGATAAACCGGATCACCATGCTGTTGATCAATCAGCTTTGCGTCATAGTAGTTGCCGTACAATAGAGGCCTGGTTCCGTACTGCTTCATGTCCAGATAACCTACAAAATTGGGCAGGTTCTCGGGGTTCCACATGTCGATCAGTGGGTTTTGTGACGAGCGAATAGTGAGTATCCCAAAAGAAGAATAGCCGATAATGAGAAAGCTGATACAAAGTGCAAGTGTGTTGAGCCCCACCAGCCCCTTTTTTTGCGTAAAATAGACCGCCAGCAGAATGCTTGCTGTTATAATGACCATGCCGAAGGCAGCGCCGCTGCCAAAGCCAAGCTTGAGAGAGTTGACGAAGAATATTTCGAACTTGGTGAGGAGGCTCATCACGCCGACCCGGAATCCAAACATAACGAATAGAATACCTATCCCGCTCGAAACAATTGTAACGGCAAGCCCTTTCCAGGAGAAAGTGTAATTCTTAAAGTAATAGATGAGTGCCAGAGATGGAATCGTGAGCAGGTTCATTGGGTGCACCCCAATGGAAAGGCCCATCAGGTAGGCAATGAATAGTAGCCACTTGTTGGAGAGTGATGCATTTTCTAATGCATCCCACCTGAGAATAGCCCAAAACGCTACTGCTGTAAAGAACATAGACATGGCGTACACTTCCGCTTCCACTGCCGAAAACCAAAAGGTGTCGGAGAAGGCGAAAGCGAGTGACCCTGTTACCCCGGAGCCCATCAACACAAGTGCGTCTTTGCTTTGAAGGTCAAAATGCTCAGCCTTGAGGATCTTGGAGGCCAGGAGCACGATGCTCCAGTAAAGAAACATTACTGCCAGAGCGCTGCTCACTGCACTCATCATGTTCACCCAAAATGCGATCTGCTCGGTGTCGCCTAATGCCAAAAACGTAAAAAAGCGACCGAGCAGCAGAAAAAAGGGTGGCCCGGGAGGGTGTGGAATCTGCAACTTGTAGCTGGCAGCTATAAATTCCCCACAGTCCCAGAAACTGGCCGTCGGTTCTAATGTGAGGGCATAAACTGTGAGCGCAACAAAAAATACCGCCCAACCGGTCAGGTTGTTGATCAGTTTAAAGTTCTTCATGCTCAAAAGCTGGTTTTACATATAAGCTTAAGACTCTGTTTATGAACGCAGGGTTGCCTCTATTTTGTATCTTTTCATATTATTTGAACCCTTAATAAAATGTTTGTCGTAACGAACTGCCTTTTTGCGTTTTATATAATTTTTGCACCAAAAACCCTGCTCTTTACTAATGCGTATGTGGCGTAAAGTAACCGGTATTAGATTTAAACAACTGTGAAGAATGAAATCACTACTCAACCTTGAGGAAGCAGCAATGTTTATTGCCGCCTTTTTAGGCGCTATTTATCTGGACTACGCCTGGTGGCTGTTCTTTGCCTGGCTGCTTGCACCAGATGTAAGTATGATAGGCTATTTGTTCAATACTAAAATTGGTGCTGTCTTTTACAACTTAGCACATCATAAAGGGGTAGCTGTGGCTTGCTTTGTAGCAGGCTTTGTAATTTCATCACCTGAATGGATGTTCGCAGGGCTTCTTTTATTTGGCCATAGTGCCATGGACAGGGTTTTTGGCTATGGGCTAAAGTATGCTGACGATTTCAAACATACCCACCTTGGGTGGATAGGTAAAAAATAGTTCCGACTACTTATAGATAATCAGGTAGAAGCCAATCCAAAGAAAAAACCAAAGCACATACGATGTTGCCACTATGATGATACTGTTTTTCCTCTGCTTCCCTGAGATGACATATACACCTGCGGCTAGCGCAATCCAGTAGACAACTTCAAAGAGGTTGAGTGCCTTGAGAGGATAATGCCAGCGGGGTGCCAGTGACTCAAAATCGAACAGGTTCATCAAGGAGAGCGGATAGAAAGCGCCAATTTCCTGATAGGTAGGATCGGTGTTTACTACCAGAAACCAGGCGATTTTGATAAGCTCGGGAATAAAAAAGACAAGTTCTGCTGCCAAAACCAGCCGCCACATGTCTTTAAAAGTGAGCTTGTAGCCAAACATAAAGCCGCCCACATAGAGGATAAATGCGGTGACGGTAAACTTCCAGGCGTAAACTAGCGGAACGGTGAGGTACTGCACTGCACTTAAGGCGTGGAAAAATCCCATCTCACCCCGCTCCTGTAGAATCTCGAATGCGGCTAACTCTCCTTCGATGAAACTTTTTTTGATAAAAAGCAGTATCAACGTGACAACACAGATGACAGCAAACAGCTGTCCCGTGCCAAATGAAAACCATTCGTCGAGAAGTTCTTGTCGTCTTTCTTTGGAAAGTTGCATATCAATGGAAAAATTTACAATTCAGAGAACGGGTTTGCCGTTGATTCGTTGTTATCTTAAATATTCAATTTGAAAATTGGCAGACTTTTGGCACTCCACCAAACTATGAGGTTCATCATTATCACTTTATTGTTGTCAGTCGGCCTTGCGGACCGGTCATCTTCTCAAAGCATAAATGTGGGAGAAGTGAAGGCGGATACTGTGGATGTGGCAAGTACACTGCTGATTAACGACATCAAGGTGCAGCTTGACGCCACCGAGGCGCTCAACAATATGTACAACTTTCATTTTGCGACAGCCGAGAAGCAATTCAGGTGGCTGAAGCAAAAGTATGGTTGGCATCCGCTGCCCTATTTCTTGATGGGGCTGTCCGAATGGTGGAAGATTGTGCCCAATATTGAAAATGAGCAATACGATAAAAAGTTTTATGCTTACATGGACACCGCTCTGGTGCTTTCCGAGCGGCTTTACAAGGAAGTGAATAAGGTTGAAGGCGCTTTTTTTCTGTCTGCTACCTATTCGTTTCAGGGAAGGTTACTTTCAGAACGGAAAAAGTGGACAAAGGCGGCTGTGGCAGGTAAGAACGCCCTTGCTTATCTTGAAGAATGCCGTGGGCAGGAGGACCTCAGTCCCGAAATACTTTTTGGCGACGCTTTGTACAACTACTACTCCGTTTGGGTGCCGGAGAACTATCCTCTGCTGAAGCCTATTATGTTGTTTTTCGACAAGGGGGATAAAGATGATGGCATTACACAGCTGAAAGAAGTATCCAGGAATGCTTTTTACACCCGAACCGAAGCTCAGTATTTCCTCATGCGGATTTTATCCAGCGAAGGAAAAAACATGTATGAAGCTTTGCAGGTAGCAGAATATTTGCACCAAACGTTTCCTGACAACCCATACTTTCATCGCTACTATTCCCGGCTCTTGTATGGCACTGGCGACTATCAGCTTTGCGAGAAGACGTCTCTGGAGATAATAGATAAGTATTACCAGCGGTATGACGGCTATGAGGAAAACAGTGGCCGCTACGCTGCTTTTTTTCTGGGGCAGATTTACCAAACGAGAAAAGACTACCCGAATGCCAAAAAGTTTTACAAAGAAGCGGTGAGGTTTAGTTCCAAGAATGAAACCCAGCAAATGGGCTATAACCTGTATTCTCTGCTGGCACTTGGAGAAATAGCCGAAAAGGAAAACAATCAAAAAGAGGCAAAGGAATACTACAAAGAAGTCAAGCGGCTGGCAGGCCGAAAAGACCGGGCATGGGAAGTCGCCAAAAAGAATTTGAAGGAGATGGATTAAATAAGAAAAACAGGTAAATTTAATCATGGCTCTCCCTATTTATAAAACCAAAAAAGTCACTTATGCTGATTACCTCACCTGGCCCGACGGTGAAAGGTGGGAGATTATTGATGGGATGCCTTACAATATGAGTCCTGCTCCGAGCAGGAGGCATCAAAAAATCAGCGGAACCATCCATTTCCACCTCCAAAATTTTTTGAGGAATAAAAAATGTGAGGTCTATGCGTCGCCCTTTGATGTTCGCCTATCCGAGGACTATTCTCAAGAAGAACTAGTTGAAAACGTTGTTCAACCCGATCTGTCTGTTTTTTGCGACAAAAACAAACTTGATGAGAAGGGCGCTATAGGGGCACCCGATCTGGTGGTGGAGATTCTTTCTCCTTCCACTTCAAAAAAGGACATGTCTGAGAAATTACTCCTTTATCAGAAATTTGAGGTGAAGGAGTATTGGGTAGTTGATCCTGAAGGTGAGGATGTTCGTGTGTTTGTTCTGGACGAAAACGGGAGATTTTATCTTTTGTCCATCCTTAAGAATGATGAAATCTTAGAAAGTAGATTATTTCCTGGACTGGTTATTCCACTCGAAGAGTTATTTACTGAATAGATCAAGAAAATTTTGAGTGTTTGCCTTGATGGAGTAGCGATCCTCTACCGTTTTTCTTCCCGCTTCTCCTAATTTTTTACGCAGGCCTTCATTGGTTAACGTCTCCTTCAACGATACCAACCAGTCCCCTGTGGATGCTGCTAACAAACCATTGTTACCATTTTCGATAATATCTACGTTGACTCCAACAGGTGAGGCGATGGTTGGGATCTCCAGCGCCATGTATTGCAAAGCTTTGAAACCGCATTTGCCCTGGCTCCATTTGTCGTCTGTGAGTGGCATTACGCCAATGTCGATGACTGCCAGATCGCCTATTTCTGTGTCTTTGTTCCAGGGCGTAAACTCGAGCCATGGGTAGGTTACAAGGGGTGGCTGGTTGGAGATTACCCGAAAAGAGAATTTTTGATCTTTGGCAAGTTCCTCAAGCACTGACCAAAGCATGTCGAGGTAGGGGAGAGTGGAGTGGCTGCCCGTCCAGCCAATAACGATAGGGTCGTTGGTGGGCTTTGTTTTTTTATGGATTCGGTGGTGATGCTCTGTGTCGATGGTAGTGGGGTTGATCACGACGTTGTCATTGAACTGCTTCGCATAGTTGGCCAGGTAAGAGTTTCCCACAGAAACTTTCCACGACCATTGGCAGATGTTCCCTGTTTTTGAATGCCATTTTAGCCAGCCGGCGATTTTGTTGCTTTCGCTTGTATTGGGCAGCCAAATGGCATCATCGAAGTCAAAAATGACCTGCTTCCTGAAAACTTTGGCGATGAGCCATTCGAAGATAGGCGGCCCCAGCGGTGTCAGCTCCCGGTGAATAAAAACGAAATCGGCGGACGGCAACTGACTAAGTACCTTGAAGCGTCGACCGAATCCATTGAGTAGCCCCCACACTTTTTGCAGTGTGTTGCCCTTTTTGTATAGCACCTTCCAGTAGTATTCCCCCCAAAAAGACTGGCTGTCGATAGAATACCCCGTCTTAAGCAACGCTGCAAAGTACTGTTCGAACCGAAAGCGTTGCGACGGTGCTTGCTCTAAAGGATAGGGAAAGAGAAAAAGTATTTTCACTTGGTGAAATTAGTGCAAGATTACCTTATGATAAAACCTTGCTTATCCCCAATTGACAGTTATTCATCGAAATGCTGCTTTAACAGGAGCCTGTGAAGCGCAGGTGTTCCGATATAATTAGTAATTTGCGACCTGTAATCAACTTTTATGGGCCTCCAAGACCTTATTGTCACACCTATTTACCTCATCCTCCTGTATGCTCTTGCATACTGGATCAGGCCCAAAGTGACTAATAGGGACACCCGCAAGTATTTCATTCCCGGGTTGACGGTAAAGTTTGTCGGGGCGATAGCTTTGGGGTTGGTGTATCAGTTTTATTACAACGGCGGAGATACGTTTAACTACTACTATCATTCCAAAGTAATATGGGAGGTGTTTCTGGAAAATCCAGCTGCCGGACTAGGCTTGATATTTAAACCCGATATTATGTCCGGAGAAACTGCACAATACATTTTTAGAATGTATTGGTACAGCGACAGTGCTTCTTACTTGATATGTAGAATAGCCGCTTTTTTTGGTCTGTTTTCCTTTAATACTTATACGTCAATAGCCCTTTTTTTTGCCATTTTGAGCTTCAGTGGTCTTTGGGCCCTTTTTGTGCATTTAAATAAAAAAATCAACGGCTATTCTCGGATGCTGGCTCTGGCTATATTGTTCTTTCCATCCCTGATTTTCTGGGGATCGGGCCTAATGAAAGACACCATAACTCTTGGAGCGATTTGTTGGTTTTTCGTCGCCTTTGACAGGCTGCTGAGCAAAGAGGGCAACTTTTGGAATCTTTTTATAATGTTTGTTGGCGCTTTCCTATTGGTTCAAATTAAGGTTTATATTGTAATGGCAATGCTTCCTGCTTGCGCCATTTACTATGTATCAAAAAACCTTAAAGGGGTCGAAAATAGCGTCATCAAATTTATCGCCGCTCCATTTGTAATTACAGTTGTAGGTTTAGTGTTGGTGGCAGGTGCCGGAAAGCTTGGCGAAATCGATCCAAAATATAGTCTTCAACAAATTCCGGAGACTGCTCAAATCACCGCTTATGACATCGCCTACTGGACTGGTAAAGACGCAGGTTCCACATATACTCTGGGAGAACTTGATGGCTCATGGGGTAGCATGATCAGGTTGATCCCTGCGGCTATTAACGTTACTTTATTCAGGCCGTACTTTTGGGAAGTTTCAAATCCGTTGATGCTGCTATCTGCAGTTGAGAGTTTCGTTCTTTTGTTTCTAACCGTTTACATTCTAGGGCAAAAGAGGTTCTCGGTAGCACCCCTTGTTCAACACCCACTTATTCTTTTTTGTATTTCGTTTTCTCTTATTTTCGCATTTGCTGTCGGGGTATCCACCTTCAATTTTGGGTCACTAGTGAGGTATAAGATACCGATGATTCCTTTTTATGCTACAGCCCTGATATTTTATACTTCCTTAAACAAAGAGGGTAAACTTAGATATGCATAAGATTATCATCAATGCTAGCGACAAGATTTTTTGGCCGTCATTCAAAGAATTGAAGGATTTCAGAGATTTATTCTACGTTCTTGCTTTACGGGATGTCAAGGTTAGATATGCTCAGACTTACCTCGGGTTTATATGGGCATTTATTCAACCCCTTGCTACTCTTCTCATTTTCACACTCATTTTTGGCAAGGCAATCAACGTCGATACAGGTGGCATACCCTACCCGCTTTTTGCCCTTGTTGGGATGAGTTGCTGGACATATTTTTCCTACGTTTTGAGTCAGTCAGGGGGATCGATTATTGGAGCACAGGAGATGATCAAGAAGATATATTTTCCGAGGCTGATAATTCCATTGTCAAAAGCACTGGTGGGCTTGATAGATTATGGCATAACCCTACTAATGGTTTTGTTGTTAATGCTTTGGTACGGTTACGTACCACCGTCTCAATTTGTTTTTTTTCCATTCTGTTTTTTAAGCCTTGTCATAGTGTCGCTTGGAGTAGGTGTTTGGCTGAGTGCTCTTTCAATAAGGTTCAGAGATTTTCAGCACGTGGTACCTTTTTTGGTGCAATTTGGTCTGTATGCCACACCTGTGGCATACCCTGCCCGTTTGGTACCTGAAAAATACTTTTGGATATACTATTCAAATCCGATGGCAGGCGTAATAGAATTGTTTCGGTGGTGCCTGTTAGACGGATCATCCCCTACTGTCTATTCGTATTTATCGCTTGGGCTTGCATTTATAGTTTTTGTGGCAGGCATTGTCTATTTTAAGAAAGTGGAGCGGGTGATGGCTGATCTGGTTTAGTTATTATGGAGGAGATTGCGATTAAGGTGAACGGTTTATGGAAGGGATACGCTCTTGGGAAAACTAAGTCCGCTTCAATAATAGAATCTATTAGAGGTTTTAGGTTGGGTCAGAGTCTGAAAGAAGAAGGGTTTTGGGCGCTAAGAAATGTAAACTTTGAGATAGAAAAAGGTAAAGCTGTTGGTATCATCGGAAAGAATGGAGCCGGAAAGAGCACGTTACTGAAAATCTTATCGAGGATCACATACCCGACCAGAGGCTCCATTGAAATTAACGGACGAGTGTCTTCACTGCTTGAGGTAGGCACAGGTTTCCATCCCGAGCTTACCGGTAGAGAAAACGTCTTTTTAAACGGAACGCTGCTAGGTATGAAGCGCAAAGAGGTAAAAGCAAGGTTTGATGAGATCGTTGACTTTAGCGGCGTGGAGAAATTCATTGATACTCCCGTTAAGCATTACAGTAGCGGGATGAAGGTTCGATTGGCATTTGCCGTGGCCGCACATCTTGATCCAGACATTTTGATTATCGACGAAGTACTGGCCGTGGGCGATGCTGAATTCCAAAAAAAATGTTTGGGAAAAATGGAAGATGTGACTGGGCAGGGTAGAACCGTGCTCTTTGTGAGTCACAACCTAGGAGCCGTAAAAACCTTATGTAGGGACGGTATACTGTTAGGGCAGGGGCAGGTTTTGTGTCATTCCAACGTCAATGAAGTAATGGCGCAATACAATCAGTATCTTTACGCCATTGAGGTGACAACCAAAAGGGCTAACGGGAGATTCGATTTAAAAATGCACCCGGAAAAAACTTATGATTTGGAATTTGGACTACAAGATGTAGAAGTACTGGTGAATGGAAAAAACGCAGATACAATCGAGTCGGGTAGCGAATTGGAATTTAGGGTTGGTTTTAAACTAGACTTTGACCTGGATCAGATTGTATTAGGCTTCATAGTTAGAGACGAATCAATGCAGCCAGTGATTGGCATTAACAATATCATGCAGAATGTAAAACTAGCTCTCAACGGAGCAAAAGAGGGTTATATAAGTGTTTCTTTCAAGGAGCTACTTATTTACCGCCGGGGAAAATTTAGTGTCGATTTGTTTCTTAATGATGGCGTGAAAAGTTTTGACATTGTCCGAAATGCTTTTTGGTTTCAGGTTGAGGAGGCTGATGTGTATCATTCGGGTAAACCGCCGGAAGGTGAACTTAATTTATTTTTTCAACCCGGGATTAAATTTTCAATAGGATGAGCTTAATTACTCGAATTTCTGATTTTTCGAACAATATAATTCGGAAAAGACATTATAAGGCAATCTATAGAAGATACAATACTTACTCAATGCTTTCTCAGAAAGTATACGTAGACAACTTGATTCTTTCAGAAAATGCAAAAAAGCTGAAAGGCGATATTGTTGAGTGCGGGGTTTGGAAGGGCGGCATGATTGCTGGTATTTCAGAAGTGCTTGGTGATTCACGCTCCTATCACCTTTTCGATAGCTTTGAGGGCCTGCCTCCAGCGCATGAAAAGGACGGGCAAAAGGCGGTTGCCTGGCAGAAGGATAACAATGGGCCGACCTATTTTGATAATTGCAGGGCGGAATTGGAAGATGCCGAAGCTGCTATGCGACTTTCGGGACGCACCAAGGTTAAAATTCACAAAGGCTGGTTTAAAGACACCCTGAAAGATATACCTGCATCTACCGGAATTGCATTGCTTCGCTTAGACGGCGACTGGTATGATTCTACCTATACTTGTTTGGAAAGTCTTTTTGATAAGGTGGTAGCAGGTGGAATTGTAATACTTGATGACTACTATCATTGGGAAGGTTGCTCAAAAGCTGTTCACGATTTTTTGTCAAAAAATGACAGGACAGAAAAAATCTGCATGAACTCTTCGTGGACAGCATATTTCATTAAAAATTGAGACCAAGGATGAGGGGGTATTCAAGTACTTTTTTTCAGAGGCAAAGCAAAACATCGTTAAGATCGGCAAAAGCTGTGCTGCCATTCGTTTTTGATTTACTGAAGCCAAAAAGTGCTCTCGATGTGGGATGTGGTGTAGGTGCTTGGCTGGCGGCTGCGCAAGAAACTGGCTGTAACTCGATTTTGGGAATAGACGGCGAATACGTGCTCGACCAAAATATGTTGATAAACAAAAGTGAATTTTTATCACTTGACATCTCTCAGGCATTTAACCTAAACACGAAGTATGATCTTGTCATGTCTTTAGAGGTTGGCGAACATCTGCCGGGTAAGTCTGCCGAGATTTATGTCAAAAACTTAACAGACCATGGCGACGCTATTTTGTTTTCTGCGGCTATCCCTGGCCAGGGGGGCACGCATCACATAAATGAACAATGGCCAGAATATTGGGAAAAAATGTTCCTTAAACTAAATTTTGTACCATTTGATATTATCAGGGAAGTAATTTGGAATCATAAAGAAATTGAAATTTGCTACAAGCAAAATACAATACTTTATATCAATCAAAATAATAAAAGCTTAATCGAGAGGCTGGCTGAGTTTAAGCCCACAAAAGTAAGGTCGCTGGTGCATCCAGATTTATACGATATTAAAAGACATCTAATTGAAGTTAGGAACAAAGAGCTTAAACTTAAAAACAGGAACATATTCAGGAAGATAACTGATCGCCTTGGAGTGACACAAAGAAAATAGAAATGAATATTCTGATTTTTAGCCCTCTGGGAGGTTACAACGGCGCTGAAGTCTTTCTGAAAAACCTGGTTCGGCATCTTCCGGAAGATATTGATGTAGCCTTTTACTTTGAAAAAAAGAATGGACTTTCAGAAGAGCTCTCTGGAAGTTTTAAGGTTTTCTATCCCTTGTCTGAAGTGTCTACTTTTTGGAGGCTGATTGGACGTCTTGCTGATTTGGCGCTTTCTTATAACCTTGAGAGAAGAAGAATTCTCAGAATTCATAGAAATTTTAAAGCCGATGCGTGGTATATAAATACGCTAAACCTTCCTAAAATTGCCTTTCTGGCTAAATCGAGTGGAATTCGGTACATTGTTCATTTACATGAGCTCACATCAATGTATAGCAGGATGCCCGCCAGGGAGATGGACTTAATGATTACCAATGCGCTGCTGGTGATTGGCTGCTCGGAAGAAGTAAGCAAAAACGCATCAATATTAGGAGCCAAGCAGGTTGAAACATTTTACGAGGTAATTGATTTTGAGCCAATTAAAGTAGCGGCATCACGGAAAGTTGGTAGAAAATCATTCGGGCTGCCCGAGTGGGGATTTCTTTGGGTAGCTTCGGGAGCTCCGGACTATCGCAAAGGAGTGGATTACATACCCGCTATTGCCAAAGCAGTGGGCGGGCGTGGCAGTATTCTATGGTTGGGGCATGGTAATTCAGGATTGAAGTTTTTTGTTGAAAGGCAGTTGGTGGCTATGGGGTTGAGCAACGTAGTTTTCATGGGCGAGCGACATGACGACTACTACGAAATCCTCAATCTTGCCGACGGTTTTATATTGACTTCCAGAGAAGATCCGTTTCCATTAGTGATGATTGAGGCAGCGGCTTTGGGTAAGCCAATTGTGTCGTTTAATTCCGGGGGTGTTTCGGAGTTTTTGAAAGAAGGAATGGGTATCATCGTGGCCAATCATGACATAAATGCTTTCATTTCAGCGATGAGCCAGGTAATGAATCGGTCTGTGGTTTTTACATCCAGCAAGTCGATTCAACGGGCCAGAAATTTTGATGCGAGCCTTAAGACGATGGACTGGCTTAAAATTGTTCAAAATTATCTGCGATGACTGAGCCGCTGGTTTGCATTTCTGTTCTCAATTGGAACAAACCGAAAAAGACTATGGAGTGTATAGAGTCTCTTCGAGCTTTGAAATATACCAACTACATTATTGTTGTTACTGATAATGCATCAACTGACAACTCATTCGAACTTCTTCAGCTTTCTTTTCCAGAGATTCATGTAATTAGAAATCAGACCAATACCGGATATGCCGGAGGCCACTACCAGGCGCTGAATTATGCCGAAACCATTGGAGCTGAACTGTTTTGGGTATTGAATAACGACCTTCTTGTTGAGCAAAACACGCTTTTTTGTCTGGCGAAGCATTATCTGAGACACTCAGGACACATTTATGGCAGCGTTCCTTTTTTTAATGGTTTACCCCAGTCAATTACACTTTGGTCAGTTAACAATGGGCGGGTTGATTTTGACAGCAAGTTGGCAGTTGAGGATTTTTTTGCGACCAATGGCCAACCATTGGCGACCAGTGAATACCTTGAATTAGCCAATGTGCATGGTTCCAGCATGTTGATTCCACTAAATATTGTTGAACAACATGGATTTCTTGACAAGAGCTTCTTTATGTATGCTGAAGAAATTGAGTTTTGCTTTAGATTGCTTAGTAAAGGTATTACATCGCACTTAGTGTTGTCGTCAAGAGTGGTGCACGAATCGGGAGGCTCTACCAATGACAATGCCAAAACAAAACAGATAATGAGTTATTATCAACGGCGCAATTTTCTGGTTGTTTTGAGAAGGTATAGAGGCTGGCCTTTCTATTTGGAGTTGCAGAAAACATATTTTAAAGAATTTATTGTACGTATCGTGAAAGGAAAACGTGTAGATCGATATAAAATGTTAGGCTGCCTTCATGCTCTTATTGGTCTAATGGGAAAGCGACTTTCTAATGAATCCTTATCTTAGATGAATACACCGGTATTGTTACTTGTATTCAATAGACCAGACACAACTAAGTTTGTATTTGAGGCGATAAGAGTTGCTAAGCCGGATAGGCTATTTATAGCGGCGGACGGCCCAAGGGCAGACCGGCAAGGGGAAGATTGCTTATGTCAGGAGGTGCGGGATATTGTTAGCAAAGTAGATTGGACTTGTGAAGTTAAAACGCTTTACAGAGACAGGAACCTTGGCTGTAAAGTTGCTGTAAGTGAGGCAATAGACTGGTTTTTTACACATTGTGAAAGTGGCATAATACTAGAAGACGACTGCGTACCTATCCAAAGTTTTTTTCATTTTGCCAGCCAAATGATAGCTCAGTACAAAGACGATGAGCGAGTAAAAATGATTTCGGGCACTAACTATTTGCCTGTAGGATATCAGATAGAACCAGATTATTTTTTTTCTCGACTGGCGCCTATTTGGGGTTGGGCAACATGGCGACGTGCTTGGAAAGAAGTTGACTTAGAAATGAATGAAATAGAGAAAATGAAACCATTAAAGGATCTTTATCCTGTTTTGAGGCACCGGTTGTTCTCGATCAAGCTATGGGACATGTTGCTTTTTCAGAAGCGGCACGGGAAATCGTCGTGGGCGTTGCCGTGGCAGTATAGCATATTAAAGCAGGAAGGGTTGACTATCATTCCCAGGACCAACTTGGTGGCAAACATTGGTCATGTTGGCACTCATGCGAAATCAGATTTTAGATTTAAGCATTTGAGGACTCAAGAAATAGAGTTGAAAACTGAAAAATTGGCACCTGAAGTGCCCTTGAGATTGGATCATCTCAT
The DNA here is from genome assembly GCF_040222385.1 of Imperialibacter sp. Taxonomy (GTDB): domain Bacteria; phylum Bacteroidota; class Bacteroidia; order Cytophagales; family Cyclobacteriaceae; genus Imperialibacter. The sequence goes on along the minus strand of NZ_JAVKDF010000020.1, from coordinate 10,712 downwards.
GTTCGATAATATAATTTCAGTGGAGAAACAACGGGGAAGATTGATTTATATGTTGTTTGTGACAGTGCTTAGAAATATAATTGGTGCCAAATTTTAAGAAGATATTATTCAGGTTTTTATTGAGGTTTCAGGGTGTAAATGCGCTGCTAAACAACGTTCATTCAAAACGAAATAAAAAAAGAGTCCTTATTTCGTACATAACGTTTCCGTTTGTGTATGATGCCAAAAAAAAAGACCATACAAACAAGGTTGAGTCACTGGCGCTTGCAGAGGTATTTGACATGTTGGGCTACAATGTGGATGTTATTCAGTACACAAGCGATAGGCGAATAGATTACGAAACATACGACATAATATTTGGTTTAGGCAAACCGCTTGAGAACTATTTTCTTTACCACCAAAGAGGGCACTGCAAAGTTATTTGGTACGGGATGGGTTGCTATCCTTATTTTACGAGCCAACAATCCATATCGAGGTTAATTGAATTTCACAGTCGTCATGGTTTGTGGCTTACCGAATCGATAAGAGTTGATCCACTTCCGTATTATTTACAAATTGCTCTGGCCGATTTGATTATTGTGAAAGGCTCCTCCTTTACAAAATCCACTTACGAGCCACGTTCGGCTAGCAAAATAGAGCTGATAGAGACATCAGTATTTTTGCTGGACGGGTGTAATTTAGGAGAGAAGGATTTCTCTTCGGCAAAGACCAGATATCTGTGGTTTGGCAGTTCAGGCGCACTACACAAAGGATTAGATTTGTTAATTGAGGCTTTTGAAAGAAACAAAGATCTCGAACTCCATATTTGCGGGCTGAGTAAGCATGAGAACGAATTCCGCCGCTTCTATTCAAAATCATTTTCTAAAGGTAACATACATGATCATGGTTTTATCGATATTGAAAGTGAGTCATTTAGGCACTTGTTGGAAACGTGCTCATTTGTCATCGTACCGTCAGTGGCTGAAGGAAATTGTGCATCAGTAGTGACCGTGGCTGCCAACGGAGGCCTTATCCCGGTAGTCACTCAGGCAGCCGGTATTGATATGACGCATGCCATTGAGATTTCTGAGGTTACTGAGGCAGGGATCGAAAATTCGATAAAACGGAGTCAGGAACTATCATTGCAGGAAATCTCAAGACGATCAAAATTGATTCATGATAGCTTCAGAGAAAAACACAGCATCACGAATTACAAATCCATAATTTTTGAAAAATTGAGCAACTTCTTTTTACCGACTGTTGAATGAATTTTCCTCACTATCGAAATCTGTTGGTATCTTCAAAATACCGGAAAACGTATTTTGAAAAACGCAGGCTTTTGAAGCTGAAGAGGCGTGTTAAGGGGCTTACAAACCTGACGGGTAGGCCTATTCAGTTTGTTGATGCCTTATCATTTGTAAGTATGTATGACGAAATATTGGAAAGGAAGTCGTATTCGTTTAAGGCTAAGCCTAATGGCTTGATAATAGACTGTGGAGCAAATATTGGCTTAAGTGTTATTTTTTTTGCAGAGAACTATCCCGATCACGAAATTATTGCATTCGAGCCAGACCCTGAGGTGTTCAACACACTTCAGAAAAACATATTGACTCAGGAAGAATCTGTTATCAGAAGAATTAGGTTGATACAGGCAGCAGTTTGGAAGTCCGAAGGCAACATAGCGTTCAGCAGCGAAGGTTCGGATAGCGGATCTTTGGTGGCTGGAAACGTTAATTCCAGAGAAATTCAGATAAACTGCAAACGGCTTCGTGACCTGTTAAATCAGGAAGTAGACTTCCTGAAGATAGACATAGAAGGCGCAGAATATGAAGTTATTCTTGACTGCAAAGACAAGTTAGTTAATGTTAACAATCTTTTTTTTGAGTTTCATTCCTACGAAGGCAAACAACAGAAATTGGATAAGTTGCTCCGAGCTGTTAGCGACGCCGGGTTCCGTTATTATATTGAAGAAGGCTCCATAACTGCTGGCAGGCCCTTTATTGAGGTCAATAGTTATTTAGGAATGGACTTCCAGGTTAATGTGTTTTGCTACAGAGAGTCGGAATCTTCATGATGAGCATTCTCCATATTTGCTCTATAGCCGATGGCGGCGCTGCTCACTCAGCAATAAGACTGCACAGAGGCTTGCTAAAAGCCAATATTGATTCTAAAGTTTTGTTCATTGACAAGCCAAACGCTATGTTGTCACAGGGGGAATACTCCTTCTTCAAGGAGTTTCCGTCAAACAAACTTGAAAAATTTCTTTTGTTTGTAAAGCGTCGTTTCCTTTGGCGGATTAAGCTCATTTTTCTTTCAGGAAGGCCGAAGGGGTTTGAGTGGTTTTCTACTACCGAAACGCACTACACAATTAATAAGCTTGCAATATTTAAACAAGCGCAGGTGATTCAAATCCACATTGGAACCGACTTTGTTAACTATGAGAGCTTTTTTATTGAGCCAAAGGCATTTATTTTAACATTGCACGACATGCATGCCTTCACGGGGGGCTGTCATTACTCATCTGGGTGCGAAGAGTTTGTTGCAGGCTGTAGAAACTGCCCTCAGCTGGCGACACCCTGGAGGCATATACTACCACGAATGGCTCTTTCAAAAAAACAAAGAGGGATTGTAGCTTCCAGAACAGTCTATGTAGCGCCGTCAAAATGGTTACTTGGCCAGGCTGCAAAAAGTAAGGTCTTCGAAGGAAAGGAAGGATTCCATATTCCATATGGAATTAATGTAGGTTTGTTTAAAAACGACGAGACCGAACCGGCCGTTTTATCCGATGACCCAAGACTGATTCTATTGTTCGTGGCTCAAAACGTGGGTAACAAAAGGAAGGGCTTTGATTTATTGTTAGCAGCCCTACAGGAGATGAAGGTTGAAAAGGACAGGCTGGCAATTCATATCGTTGGCTCGTTTTCAGATGAGCTGAATCTACCCTATGAGGTTATCTCCTACGGATACGTGCATGATGAAGTTGAAAAGACAAAGATTTACAATAACGCTGATTTTTTTGTTGCACCATCAAGGGAAGACAATTTGCCCAATACGGTTTTGGAAGCATTGGCCTGCGGACTTCCGGTAGTAGGCTTCAATACTGGTGGCTTGCCTGATTTGGTTGTCAATAATTTTAACGGGATTCTTGTCGATGAAATTAATGCATCAGGTCTTTCCGATGCAATTGAACGTATTTGTGGCGATAGCAAGCTATTGAGTACGCTGAGAAACAATGCGAGTAAGCATTTTAAGGATGAATGGATCGATTCTCATGAAGTCGCTTCGTATCTGAACTTATATGCGAGAATTCACCAAAACGAGCAATCTGGTAATAAGCTACGTACCAAGAATTTGTAAGCTAAAGCAGGAGGGAGTTGCATGCTTTTATACACTAATATAGATGGAGTCAGTAAGGATCACTACACTTCGGTTCTATCATTTCTGATGGGGAGCCCGAATGCTGACACACATTCAGCATTCCTGGAATTCTTTCAGTCAGGAAGCTCGTCGATTAAACTGACAACCAAGGAGCAGGCAGATTATCTGCTTTTTCCTGTCAACTGGGAGGTGTTTTTGAAGTATTATACTTCAAATGAATCTTTGATTAAATTCCGGAAAGAGTGTCTCTACAGCAATAAATCAACAATCATTTTTTTTTGGAGTGATAGCGATGAGGAGGTAGATTTCCCGAATGCTTATGTTTTTAGGACTTCGTTGTATAAATCCAGTTTGGGAATCCGAGTCTTTTCGATGCCTTGCTGGCAAAATGATCTTACTCTTTCATATCAGGCAGGCTCAATCAAGACAATTCAAAAGACAAAAAAGCCTTTGATAGGTTTCAGGGGGCAAGCTGAACCTTTCTCCTTGCCAGTAAAAGAGCGTCTAAAAAAGGCTGCGAATAGAGTATCTCACCTTGTCGGCTCAAACTATGGGTTTCGTGAGTATTATCATAAGGGGCACCAGTTAAGATCTGCCGCTATGCACCAGATAAAGAAAAGCCCTGACATTGACACTGATTTTCAGATTCTCACAGAATTCGGAGGAGATAGCCGACTGTCAAGGAGGGAAAACACAAAGCTGTACGTTGACAATATTTTTAACAATCAATATAATTTGTGTATAAGGGGGGGCGGTAATTACTCATACAGGTTGTATGAAGTGCTCTCAGCCGGAAGGATACCAGTTATTCTTAACACAGATTTGGTTCTTCCTTATGATTTTTTGATAAGCTGGAAAGAGTTTTGCGTTTGGGTGGAAATGGATGAGCTGGCCATCATTAACGAAAAGATTTTGAAATTCCACGAACAATTAAGTGAATCTGAGTTTGTTGACCTTCAAATAAAAATAAGAAAAGTATGGCTTGAGTGGATTTCACCTTTAGGCTTTTTTAAAAACCTTGAAAAACATTTTCATAGTCAAAATATGAATACAGTGGTATGAAAAACCTTATATTGACCGTTGCGGCTAACTATAATTTTTATCATTTATTTAGGTTTGTGAAATCTCTGGAAAGAACCGGCTATACTGGTGATGTTGTAATTTTTCTTGCGTCCAATAGCGGAGCCCGGACAAAAAATGCTCTGGAAAAGAACGGTGTAAGATGTTTGTTTTTTGATCCGGTGTACCCGTATTATGCTGGATTGCGAGATCTGGGAATGGAAGGCCTTAAAAGACCGATGCACATTTTTAACTACCGGCACCTGATGTTTCATGATTTTTTGACCAGAAGTGAAAACAAGTATGAAAGGGTGATGATCGCCGATTCAAGGGATGTGTATTTTCAACGTAATCCTTTTGATTTTGAGTGGACAAACGGTCTTCATTGCGCAATTGAGTCAAAAAAAATCAAATTTCGGGAGAGCAAGGTAAATGTTGACTGGCTAATAGCTGGGTTTGGACGGCAGGCTTTGGATGTGGTGGGTGACAGCTATATAAGCTGCGCCGGCACTATTTTTGGTGATATTGAAACTATAAAAGAATATGAAACCAAGATGTTGAACCAAATAGCTCGCTTGGAGAATCCGTTTAAGTGCATCGACCAGGCTATCCATAATCTACTCATCTACTCAAAACTTGTTGAGCCAACTTTTTTTATAGAAAATGAATCGGGACACGTGTTAACTATGGCTCTGATGGATAAGGTGTCTTTAAACAAAGATGATGAGGTTATAAATGAACTTGGAATGGTTGTCAATACTTTGCATCAATACGACAGACATAAAGAAGTTGACGAAGTAATTTCTCAGAAATTGTTTGGTAGCAAATTCCAAAAGAACTGGCTTAAGCTTTCATATAAAGTTTGGAGTTAGTGATGGAATATTCTAAGATATCTATTGTTACTCCGTCTTATAATCAAGCTTCGTATCTTGAAGACACGATCGATTCAGTTTTGAGCCAGAGTTATCCAAAGCTGGAATACATAATAGTTGACGGAGGAAGTACAGATAATAGTGTCGAGATCATTGAAAAATATTCACGTCACCTAAAATTCTGGATAAGTGAAAGTGACCGTGGGCAGAGCCATGCTATCAACAAAGGGCTCGCATATGCTGAGGGAGAAATTGTAAACTGGGTCAACAGTGATGATAAATTATTAGCAGGATCGCTGGAAGTTGTTAACAACTATTTTCAGGAAACTTCCACAAACATCGTTTGTGGCCAAGCGCTTCTACGAAACGGTGCTTTAACGGGACTCAAATCATCAACTAGGCCTGGTAAGGATATCAACGAGTTTATTGCTTTAGGCCAAATTATGCAACCAGCCACTTTTTGGAGAAAGGACGTTTTCGACAAATTTATGCCATTGGAGGAGTCTCTTCACTACATGATGGATCATTATATTTGGCTTAAATACATCAACCAGAATGGCATAAATGGCATTCGATACATACCTGAAACGTTGGTAGAGGTGCTAATGCACAACGATGCTAAGTCTATAAATAGCCTTCACCTTTTTGAAAATGATAGGAGGAGGATTTACGAAGCATTTTTGACAAGAGGCGTAAAAAAGGAGAAATTGTTCAAAATTGATGAACAACAAAGACTTTCCTTTGATCCCTTAACGGATAAGATAGATATTTCTCCTTCCCGGGTTTCTTTTCTGCTGGAATATGATATGCTTTTCACAAGGGACAGATATGGAGAACGAAAAGGAGTAATAGTACAGCGATTTTTTAGGTTGATATTACTGTACCCCATTCAGTTTTTTAGACAGGTTGCTGGCAAGCTCGGTTTTGGGTAGTTCCTCCAGAAACCAGATGAGGCTTTGGCTTATAAGCGGCTTAGCTATAATATCTGCCATTTTAACAGGTGATTATTAGGTAAAAAGGGTTCACAAATGAAGGTGTTACATATTATCGATAGCATGGCAATAGGAGGAGCCGAGGAGTTAATAATTAAAACTGTTGGCTTCCTGAAAGATAGAAGTAAAATAGCTAGCGTCGTTGTTACCTTGTTTGGTGGCGGTCCTCTGGAGAAAAAGGTAATTTCTGACGCCGCTTATTTTTGTCTGAAAGATCAACCGTTGCCGGTTAAAATGTTCTCACTGAGGGAGATTATCCGGAAGGAAAATCCTGACGTAATTCATAGTCACTTATTTAGATCCGTCGTTATATCCCGCTTTGCAGCACGAAGAAAGGACTATTTGATCAATTCGTACCACACAGCTTTTCATGACCCTGCATCAATTGAATTTTCATATAAGCAGTTGATTGCAGACAAGCTAACTTTCCGCAAGCGATTTGTCAGGATGTATGTTTCAAACACAGTCGCACGGTCGATTTCAAAGGCTTTAAATCGAAATGGCAGGGAGTATGTTCTTCCGAATTTTGTAGATGAGAGATTTGTTCCAGCATATAATCCCAAACCATCGGCAGAGCTTAAGGTAGTAATGGTTGGTAACTACAGGGAGCAAAAAAATCATGCGCTCGCCATTTGGGCTCTTTCAGAAGCAAAATGCCGCACCAAAATAAGCATTGATATATATGGCTCCGGCCATCTTGAAGCCAGTCTTTTGGCTCTGATAGAAAGACTGGGGGTAAATGTAAAATTGAAGGGACTTGCCAGCATTAACTCACAATTGCTTGGAAGGTATGACTTGTTTTTAATGACGTCGCTGCATGAAGGCTTGCCTCTGGCATTAATTGAGGCTATGGCGTCAGGCTTGCCTTGTCTTCTAAATGACATTGCTGAATTGCAGGAAGCCGGAGGAAGCGCTGCTTATTATTTCGAAAAGAATAACCAAAGTGATTTGGCAAAAGCATTAGATTTACTTTCTGCCAATAGGGATGAGTTGCCTAAGAGATCGATTCTTTCCATTGAACAATCGGGAAAATATGATCAGAACACCTACTTTGCCCAACTCTTAAAAATCTATAGCAACGGATAACTTGAAATAGCCAATGTGCGGAATTGCCGGATCATTTTCAATCAACGGAAGGCTGGAGGATCGTACTGTCAGGGATGTTTTGTCAAAATTGAAACATAGAGGACCTGATGCAAATGGTTTTTTCAACAGCGACTCGAAAACGCTTACCCTGCTTCATTCGAGACTTAGTATAATCGATCTCAATGCTAGATCGAACCAGCCTTTCCATAGTTCGTGCGGGCGGTTTGTGATGGTGTACAATGGCGAGTTGTACAACTTCAACGAACTCATTCGGGAAATGAATATGCGACCGAAGACCAGCTCAGATACTGAAGTTGTATTGGAAGTTTTTCTGAGGTATGGGATAGAAGGGGTTGCTAAGTTCGATGGAATGTTCGCTTTTGCGATCTATGATAAACAAGATGAAGTGGTTTGGATGGCGAGAGATCGAATAGGAGAAAAGCCACTTTATTACAGTCGGCAGGAAGGCTTTGCATTTGCATCAGAACTTAAGGCGCTGCTTCCAATGCTTCAACAGCTGCCAAAGATCAATCATAGTGCCGTCAGGGCCTTTTTGCATGTTGGTTATGTTCCAGCAGCACAAAGCATTTATGATAATATATTTAAGTTCCCGGCTGGAAGCTATGGTGTTGCAGACTTAAAGGGAAATCTTTCGATCACACGTTATTGGAATATTTCTGAGGCTCTTAGCAGTGAAACGATAAGTGATGAAGAGGAGGCTCTCACAAAACTCGAGCAGCTGGTTACATCCTCTGTTTCAAGCAGGTTGGTTAGCGATGTACCCTACGGGGCTTTTTTGAGCGGGGGTGTTGATTCATCACTTGTGTGTGCTATTGCTTCCCGATTGTCGGATAGCAAGCTCAATACTTTCTCCATAGGTTTTGAAAACAAGACCTTTGACGAAACATACTATTCTAAGAGCGTAGCGGCCCATCTTGGCACTAATCACCATGAATTTTTACTGAAAGAAATGCAGGCAGTTGACTTGCTTGACAACCTTATGGAGGTGTATGATGAACCCTTCGCTGACTCGTCGGCTATTTCGACCCTTATGGTTGCATCGTTAGCAGCTCCACATGTCAAGATGGTGCTGTCAGGTGACGGAGGTGATGAGCTTTTTCATGGTTACGGGTCATATATGTGGGCCAATAGACTTGAGAAAAAATATATCAAGGCGGCAGGCAAGCTCATAAGGGCAACGCTGCGGTTGCATCCATCAGGAAGAGCAAAAAGAGTGTCACCACTTTTTGGGCATACTTATGATGAAGGCGAGCGGAATCACATTTTCTCGCAGGAAAGCTATTTTTTCTCGAATGAAGAAATTGATACTTTGATGATCGATAAAGTGAAAGGCGGAAATTTCATTTATTCAAATAAGTTAAAGTTACCGAGGGAGCTGTTGGGGTCGGAAAAGCAAGCCATTTTTGATTTGGAGTATTATCTTCCTGATGACCTTTTAGTTAAGGTAGACCGATCAACGATGAGTTATGGCTTGGAATGTAGAGTACCACTTCTAAGCCACCATTTGATAGAGTATGCTTTAAATATAGATCCAACCTTGAAAATCAATAAAGGAGGGCAAAAATACTTATTGAAGCAACTGGTAAACAAATACCTTCCTTCGCAGCTTTTCGATCGTCCAAAATGGGGCTTTGGCGTCCCTATTCAGCATTGGTTAAAAAATGAACTGAAGTGGCTTGCAGACGAATTTTTGAGCAAAGCGACTATTGAAAAATATGACATTATTGATTACGGCAGGGTTAATTATCTCCAAAAACGGTTTAATCGTGGGGAGAACTATTTATATAACCGGCTGTGGGCAATAATAGTCCTTCATTGGTGGCTGAAACATAATCAACAGTAAGTGAGCGGGTTTTTAAAAACTATAGTGTATATCTCCTATGATGGTTTGACTGATCCTTTGGGGCAGTCTCAGATTCTGCCGTACCTGAGACGGCTCAAAAGACTTGGCCACGACATCTCAATTATTAGCTTTGAAAAGGACATGGGAAAGTTGTCCGCATTGTCTGTAGATCTGGAAAGTGAAGGGATTGTTTGGAAGGCCTTCTCCTACAGAAATAGCCCAGCTTTGTTATCCACTTTTTGGAATCTTTGGGAGGCGAGATCTTATATGAAAACTTACTTGTTCAACAGTAAGAAATTTGACATTGTCCATTGTCGTGGCTATATCTCTTCTTTCCTCGGGGCTTATTTGAAACGAAAGTTTGGTGTCAAATTTATTTTTGACATGAGAGGATGGTGGCCAGATGAAAAAAAAGACAGTGGATCCTGGGAAAAAGGACTATACAAATTTGTCTTTTATTACTTCAAGAAGGTAGAAAGGTTTTTTTTTAGATATGCCGATTATATAATTTCACTTACCGAAGCGGGAAAAAGCAAAATACTGTTACTGGGTGTAGCAAATGAGAAAAAGATAGGAGTTACTTCTACTTGTGTTGATTTTGACTCATTTCCAGAGTTTAGTATAGAAATCCGTTCGGAAACTCGAAAGGGATTGGACATCCCTTTGGCTGCACATGTGATGGTGTATAGTGGGGCGCTTGGAGGCAACTACCCAGTGGAAATTTTGCTCCCTATTGTTGAATCATACTTGTCGTTTTCGGGCGACAACTATTTCATTATAGCCTCCCATGAAGACAGCCAACTAGCCGGATTCAAAAGCCTAAAGGAGTTTTCTAGGATTAGGCTGGTCAGTAGCACATACAAGGAAATACACAAAGTTTTAATGGCAAGTGACTTAGGCTTCATTTTTTACAAACCCGGTATTTCAAATATTGGTCGATGCCCAACCAAATTGGGTGAGTATTGGGCAAGTGGTTTATATGTTTACTATAAGGGAGACGATATCGGAGACCTGGCAAGCTTTGCAGGTAGAGACTTCCCTTTGCAACAGTACGTTGAAAACACGGTTTCATCAAAGCAAATGCCAGTCTGGTCGAAAAGTCAACTAAGAGATTCGGCAAAGGAGCTGTTTAATATCGATAATGGAGTTAAATTCTATAATTTTGTTTATAGCATACTCTAGTGTGAGATACAAAAGAGAAATATTTCTTTGGACATTTTTTTTAAACTCTTTGCTGTTTGGCATTTATCCTGCTCTGTCGCAAACAGTTGATTTTTCTTTGCCTTCGCTTGTTTGCATTGCTGGAAATGTAGAAGTGGTCAATAGTTCCACAGGTATTGATACCTATGCCTGGGATTTTTGCGATTCTGATTTGAGTGTTTTGCCTTCAGCGTCATTGGAGAGCACGATAAGTGCATCTAATTTTTTAGGGAATATAGAGGTTGTTCAGTCATCAACAGGGGCCTGGTATGGTTTTGGGGT
>NZ_JAVKDF010000019.1:0-4683 GCF_040222385.1 Imperialibacter sp. | reverse complement strand
CTACTGATGCGGTAACCGACACTACACCAGCCTTAAGGATAGTGGCTGTGGTTCCGGATATAGAAAGAACCGTAGCATCTCCACTGGCAAATGTCACCGGGTTTCCCGAGGTGCTGGTGGCGCTTAACTCAAAGGGGTCATTATCAATGCGGTACGTGTTAGCGCTATTGAAGGCAATGCTTTGCCCGCCAACGACAATATCTACTTCTTTTGTAGCAGGGTCGGCGGCATGGAAGTATACATTGCCGCCCTGCGTAGCGGTGATTGTAATGGTGCCAAACTTCTTAGTAACTAGGTTTCCATCTACAAATTCAGCCACTGTTTTGTCAGACGAGGTGAGAGTAACAGGAAGCCCGGATGTCGCTTCGATGTCTAAGGCGATCGGAGTGTTCTTATACAGTATTTTTGAAGGTACTTGTAGCTTGATAGTCTGTTCAAAATCTGTACCCACCCCTTCCAGATTGACGGTGCCGGGGGAACTGGAACCAACCAGGGCTGGGAGTTCGATATAAGCCTGCCTTACATCACCTGTCTTTGGCTTAAACCTGATGTCGACATCGAAGCTCTCGCCAGGTCTGAGAGTGGAGGGTAAACTGCCGTTAACGATAATGAAGTCATCTGCCGCATCTCCCATCACAGCCAACGTACTTCCTTGAGGAAATGACCAGTCCACAAAGCCCCCGTTTTCTATCGTGACGGTCTCAATGCCAGACTGGTTTCCTTCAGAAAGGGTGCCAAAGTTGATGGTTTCTCCAGATTCAAGCGGGTCGGAATCGTAAATAACTGTGGCGACAGGTTTGAAAAGGCTGAGTTTCCATAGTGAGATGACATAGTCGGAATAGTCATATGAGTTGAAAACAAGATCATCTCCGAAAGCAGTAAAATTTTTGACATCAGCATAGGGGGTCAGAAATGCTTCGTCGTAAAGGTTTATTACTTCTTCATCGATATCAGACCCATTTGTCATGTAGAAAAAAGAAAACCCATAGTTGTAGTAGATATAATTACCTTTTGCAAAAAAGCCGTATGCTTGCGCACCGCCAGTTTTAAGTGTAGTCTGCAATCCCTCATTATCTATAAAGTAGTAATCGTAGTAGCCTGTAGAATTGTTATAATCTACGTAGAGAAGGCCTCTGTCAGATTGAATGGCAGGTATCGAATAATACGAATAGCCTAAATCCAGAATTTCCTCAGTGCCGTCTGCTGTGCCATCAGTTTTCCATAAAGCATAGTATCGATAGTCGTAGTCTTCGAGAAAATATACTTCATTACCTACATGAAAAAACGATACGGCATTAACTGTTTCAATAACCCTGGTGTTTTGAGGAGTCCCATCTGTCACCCACAACTGAGTGGAGCCATTTGTCTCCGCCGTAAAGTAGAGCCTGTCGCCGGCGACGAAGAAGTTTTCCGGGTATGAGCCGTCACTTCCCGGCTCCAGATCAAAAAACAATGTGGTGCCCTCCTCGGTCAGGTCAGTTATCCATAGCTCTCTTCCCGATGTATTATCGTTTGCGGCGAAAAAGTACTTATTTTTAAAGAAGGTAATAGGCAAGTCTTTGGAACTGTTCGTTTCAACTGAGCTGCCGTACCCGGGGGCAATATTGGCTACTTGATAGGTGCCATCGGAAGTTCCGTCTTCGGACACCCAAAGCTCATAACCTTCACCATATCCGGCAAAGAATAATTTGCCATTAACCTTCGTCAGGCCATAGGTATAAAGGTATATATCGTCCTTTACCTGGCTAATGGTTCCATCACCTGCCAATTTGGTGAGCCCTTGCTGAAAGGATCCATCATTATTTAATTGGGAGCCATAAAAGTATATATCGTTGTTAAGATCTGCTATTCCTCCTTGAGTCTCAAAAGTTACCTCTTCTCCCTCCAGCGGGCTTGTTAGTTGCGCCTCCCCAGGGCTTAATTGATAGAGATTAGGAACCCCATTGCCGTAATAGGAAGTTTGAGCATACAGCTTATCCTCCGTCGCTATCATCTTGAACATGGAAATGCTTTGCGGAGCTGTGTTGGTATCTTCCAATAGACTGGTGCCCGAGCTAGTTCCGTCGCTCACCCAAACTTCCTGACCCGTTTCAGGATTTCTGGCTCGAAAAAAAATCTTACCTAGCACGTTGCTTTCAAAGAGCCTGTTTGTGTTATACAATGAAGAAAAGGGGCCAGGATATATATCTTTTAAAAGTCCCGTTCCGCTTTCAGTTCCATCGGTCACCCAAAGTTCGTTTCCCGTATCCGGAGAATATATAGCAAAGACTAACTTATCGCCGGCAAAGCCATTCAAAGATCCCTGGTAGTATTCATTGTTTGCAAAAGTCACTATCATTTCAGCACTACCGCTTGAAACGTCAAGTTTCCAAATCCTATAAGGGTGGACAGAGTCCATAAAATATGCTTCAGACCCATTTGAAGCAAAAAATAAAATTGTATAGGGGTGACTTGCAACTGTTTCGGACTGGTTTTGTGCCTCTCTGTATTTCTCAAAGTTGATTAAGCCATTTAAATAGGTAGAATAATATACTTCCCCGTTGACGTCAAATACGTAAGACCTGTTAGAAGACTCACTCTCTGCGATCATATTAGTCCCCTCTGCCGTTCCATCTGACTTAAATATTTGGTAAAGGTTATTCGAGCCCCTACTTGTGTAATAGAAAAAATTCTCGGTAGAAGCACCAGTCATGTAGTTGGTGTAAATACCTTCACTGGAGATTTTCTCCGTTCCGTCAACTGTCCCATCAGTTGCCCAGACACTATTGTTATTGACTGAAATAAAAACCTTGTCGTTGAATTTAAAATACTTAACATAATTAAAATACCCTCCAGGAAGAATCTTTAGAGTCCCCTCCTCGGTGCCGTCTGTCACCCAAATGTCATAACCACTGCCGTCATATGCCTGAAAGTAAACTTTGTCCCCAATACTAAATACGTCATATATATATGCATAGCCCGATGGGTTAATGTCTTTTATAAAAGTGACAGACCCATCCGCTGGATCTACCAACGCAGGCTCTCCCGCATAGGAATAAAAGTAGAACCTGTCAATAAACAATTTATCGCCAAGGGGCGCTATATAGTTAATGGTGTTTGAATATCCGTCGCCACTTACAGGGGTAATTTCAGTTCTGTTCAGGCTCTGGTCGATTTCGATGATTTTAGAGTCTTGAGGGTAATAAGCCTTGCCGTTTAAGTCAGCCAGATCATACAGGTAGCCGCCATCACCCGTGCCTGAATTTGGTGTTTCGATCCTCGTCAGCTCAGGCTGAGAAAATCCTTCGAGTGAGACTACAAACAGTAGTGAAGCAGTCAACAAAATAGCTTTAATGCCCCCTCGAAGGCTTGTTGATGTAAAAGAACGTGTCATTTTAAGCTTGTTTTACGTGTTCATGATGAATTTCATAAAGGTGATCCACCAGTAGTTCACTTCAGGTTAGTAGATAGCTACGTTTTTAAATCTCTGAGACACATATCCTTCCCTAAAAATGCGCTCAGAAGCCTATTCCACTCTATAACATTTTGCTAAAAAATGCCTTAAAACTGAAATGAGGTCAGCAAAATAGAATTTAGTTTATAATGAGCAAAGTTTTACTTCTAAAATATGTAAGCTCAATGCAATGAACTACCAGCTCTTTTTTAGGGCTAGGCCTTTAAAAAGGCTGCCGTAAGATATTTGTTGCACAGAATACCCTGTAATTATGCGCTATGCTGTATTTCCCTGAAATATTAATTATTTGAGTTTGCGCAAATGCCTTGTCACTTCCAGAGCTTTTGAAGGGCAAAGGGAGGATGTTCTCTTATTTTTTGCAAACGAATTCTAGTAACAAAGGGCCAGTTTCCCAGCCCTTTTTTACTCAATAATGTGTTGTGTGGTTTTAGTTTTTAATTACCCGGAAGACTTCAGAGTAGTTTTCACCGCTAATGTTGAGCAGGTACACGCCGGGGCCAATATCTTCGACGATGATCTTCGTTTTGGCCTGGTTTAGATGCAAGTCGCCATATTTCACCACATGGCCACTTATTTGCGTAAGGCGATAGCTGGCTTTGGTAATATTGTCAGGTAGTTTAACTTCGATATAGCTCTGTGCCGGATTGGGGTACACCTCTACTTTATCAGCTAGATTGTCTCCAAGGCCCGTTGGCAATACTACCAGCGTATGGCTTACGTCTTCTGCGGCCAGGTAATTGGCGTTCCCAGTTTGCTTGGCGGTAACCTCTACCTCTCCGGCAGCCAGCACCTCAAGGGTGGTTCCAGTGACTTTGGCAATATCAGGATTACTTGATACAAAGATTACTGCCAGGCCAGAGGTGGCTTCAGCCACAAGTTCGACAGCACCATCGCCAGACTCTACATCAGGCACATCAAAAGTGATTGTTTGAGCGGCTTTGTTGATCGTTAACACGTGCTCGACACTAGCCGCCGAGCTATAGCTGTCATTTCCGGGCTGGCTTGCTTTCAGTGTTACGGTTCCGGCACCCAGTATGGTCACAGTCGATCCTTCGATCATAGCAACGCCAGGCTTGGAGCTGGTTAAAGTCACCGGCAAACCTGAGCTTGCCGTGGCTGCCAGGTCAAACGCTTCGGCTCCAAACGTTTTGCCCTCTGGCGCTTCAAAGGTTATGGTTTGAACACCTTTAGATATGGTAAGCAGCCTGGTCACTGAGGTGGCAGCATCG
>NZ_JAVKDF010000018.1:0-34539 GCF_040222385.1 Imperialibacter sp. | reverse complement strand
TGCCCGACTTAAGTGTCTGTAATGCTTCCTCGAAAAGTTGCTCCAACTCACTCCGAGGTGGTCTCTTTGATTCCATTTCTGTCATAAGTTCTCATTTTATTTTTACTTATACTTATGACACACTTTTCTGAACAGTCTCTTAAAAGGCCAGAAACATCTCCTCTCCCGGCTTTTTCACACCTGCTGTTATGTTGCAGCAGCTTTGAATTACATCCCAGCAATACTGACTCAATCTGGTTGATCATACCGTTCCTGACACATGTAATAAAAACTTATGGGGCCTCCCCGGTATTGGTCAACTCCGGTCTTCCGTCTCCGGTCTCCCAACTCCATCTCCCATTCATCACCTCCAAACTCTCCCACTCATTCCTCTCCTACTTTAATACACAAACCCCTTTCCACTCCCAACCCTTTTTCGTAAAATGAAGGATATTTAGAAAACGCTTAATCTTTTTATCCTACTATGTCCGCATTTCAAATCAAAGAAGTCCCCGAGGAGTACGATGTGGTAATCGTCGGCTCAGGCGCTGGTGGCGGTATGTCTGCCAAAGTGCTTACCGAGGCTGGCGCCAAAGTGCTCATGCTGGAGGCTGGCCCCCATTTCGACTCCGCCAAGGGCGATATGTTCAAATGGAATTACTCTTCTCCACGCCGTGGTGCTGGCACCAAAGAAAGAGCATTTGGTGAGTTCGATGCTGCCTTCGGTGGCTGGGAGCTGGAGGGCGAGCCCTACACTCGCACCAAAGGCACAGAGTTCGACTGGTTTCGCTCCCGCATGCTGGGTGGCCGCACCAACCACTGGGGGCGCATCTCCCTGCGCTTTGGCCCCAACGACTTCAAGCGGAAAAGCATAGATGGCCTTGGCGACGACTGGCCAATCTCTTACGACGATATCAAGCCCTACTACGACAAGGTGGATGATCTTGTGGGCGTTTTCGGTTCAAAAGAAGGCATCTACAACGAACCCGATGGCAACTTCCTGCCCCCTCCCAAGCCTCGTGGCTACGAGCTGCTGGTAAAAAAAGCGTGTGACGAGATCAAAATACCAGTGATTCCTTCCCGCCTATCCATATTAACTCAGCCGCACAACGGGCGAGCCGCCTGTCACTACTGCTCGCAGTGTAACCGGGGTTGCAGCACACACTCCAACTTCTCTTCGCCCTCAGTGTTGATCGGGCCTGCATTGGCTACCGGCAACCTAACCATTCTGAATGGTGCCATGGCCAGAGAAGTGACTACCGACAAAGAAGGAAAAGCCACAGGTGTAAGCTATGTGAGCAAAGAAGACGGGCTGGACTACCACGTAAAAGGCAAGATCGTGATCCTGGCTGCCAGCGCCTGCGAGTCGGGCCGACTGATGATGAATTCCAAGTCGTCGGTACATGCTAACGGCCTCAGCAACAGCAGCGGCATACTTGGACACTACATTACAGACTCTACCGGTGCTTCCCGCTCGGCGCTAATTCCTGCCCTGCTGGATGGCATCCCTCACAATGAAGACGGCGTAGGCGGATTGCACGTGTATACTCCCTGGTGGCTCGACAACAAGAAGCTAGACTTTGCCCGTGGCTACCATATTGAAATATGGGGAGGCCGTGACATGCCGGGCTATGGTTACATGTCAGGCATCGAAAACCTCAACAAGCACCTGAAGCTGCCTGATGGCAAGACCCGACCTAGCGGCGGTGGTTACGGCGCTCAGCTAAAGCAGGATGCCCGCACGCTCTACGGCGCCACTGTGGGCTTCTCTGGTCGTGGCGAATCTATTGCCCGCTACGACAACTACTGTGAAATTGATCCAAATGTGGTTGATAAATGGGGCATCCCAGTGCTGCGGTTCAACTACACATGGAGCGACCATGAGATCAAGCAGGTGAAGCACATGCAGGATACCTTCGAGGAGATTCTGACCACCATGGGCGGTATTTTCACGGGGTCAAAACCCGGCCCTGAAAGCAACTATGGTATTGCGGCTCCCGGGCGTATCATCCACGAGGTGGGTGCCACCCGTATGGGCAACGACCCTAAATCCAGTGTACTGAATGCCTACTGCCAGGCGCATGAAGCCAAAAACGTTTTTGTTTGCGATGGCGGACCATTTGTATCGCAGGCCGACAAGAATCCTACGTGGACCATTCTGGCGTTGAGCTGGAGAACTTGTGATTACATCATTGATCAGATGAAACAACAAAACCTTTAATCAACATGGAACCAATTAGCAGAAGAGATTCCCTTAAATATATTACGTTAGCCTCCCTGTCCGCCACCGCATTGATTGCCTGTGAACCAGGCAAGGAAGGCGAAATGGCAGAACATGTGCACCCGACAGAGATGCCGGAGGGCTATGCCAACCTTACCCCTGAGGTAATGGAAATGCTTAGCCAGAAGTTTTTCACCGACGAGGAAAGACAAATGGTGAGGGTACTGGCCAATCTTGTCATCCCTGCCGACGACAAGTCAGGGAGCGCAGAAGATGCCCTTACAACAGAATTCATTGAATTCACTTTGATCGACAGAGAGTATATGCAAACGCCCATACGTGGTGGACTGCGCTGGATGAACATTGAAAGCACAAAACGTTTCGGCAAGAACTTCACTTCTATTTCAGAAGCAGAACAAAAGCAGATACTAGATGATATCGCTTATCCGCAGACTGCCAGTCCTGCATACAGCCAGGGAGTAGCCTTTTTCAGCACGTTCCGCAGCATGGTGCTTACAGGTTTCTATTCCAGCAAACTGGGCGTGGAAGACCTGCAGTACATGGGCAACCGGCCAACAGTTTGGAACGGTGCTCCACAAGAATGGCTCGACAGGCTGGGCGTGAGTTACGATGCTTAAACTTGCACCAGCTTGAGTGTGAAAGCACATCCTGGCTTTGTGAAAATTTGTAAATGAGTTTTAGGGTGTGTTTCACACCCTATTTCATTTCCAACCCTGCGTTTGTTGATTTATTTTTTACATCCCATTTTAAGTGTAGTGTCAGGGTGTGTCTTCACACCCTTCCGTTTCATCTTGTTCGTGAGTGTGTCCCTACACCCTAAATAACCCTTAAACCAACCAGCAATGAATATTTTAAAATACAAGGCATTTACAGCCACCCTTCTTGTCATCGCTTATAGCTGCTCTTCGCCTCAAAAACAAGCTGAGCAGGTAACTGAAACCCAACAGCCCGAATGGCAGCAGCTTTTCAACGGCAAAGACCTTGAAGGTTGGATTCCGAAGATCAGCGGACATCCAGTCAATGACAACTTCGGCAACACCTTCCGGGTGGAAGACGGACTGCTCACAGTTGCTTACGACCAGTACGACTCCTTCCGTTACCAGTACGGGCACCTGTTTTACAAAGAGAAATTCTCAAAATATATCATCGCCACCGAATACCGCTTCGTAGGTGAGCAGGCCACCGGCGGCGAAGGCTGGGCAGAACGAAACAGTGGCATCATGGTGCATGGCCAGGATCCTGCCACCATGACAGTGGAACAAGACTTTCCCATATCTATCGAAGTGCAACTCCTGGGCGGATTGGGTAGCGGTAAAAGACCTACGGCCAACCTTTGCACACCCGGCACACATGTATTTCTCGGCGACTCCCTGTTTACCGACCACTGCATCAACTCCACTTCACCTACTTTCGACGGTGAAGTGTGGGTAAGAGTGGAAACACTTGTACTGGGCGACTCGCTGATCCGGCACTATGTAAATGGCATGAATGTGCTGGAATACACCCGCCCTCAAGTGGGCGGCGGCGTAGTCAACGGCTTCGACCCGGCAGCCAAGCATGACGGCATGGCCCTCACCGAAGGCTGGATCTCCCTACAAAGCGAAAGCCACCCTATCCAATTCCGAAAAGTAGCACTCATGAACCTGGAAGGCATGGAAGTGCCGGAGGGATATCGGAAGTAGAAGATTCATGCAAAGAGTGTTAAAAAGGGGCAGAGAACACACGTTGCTGCTACTCTGCGACGTTTGCAATTGCTTCCCTTTGCGCTCTTGACGTGAACTTTCTCCATTGCGTTTTTGCTGGAAACATCCATCCATTGTCTACTAATATCGCTGTAGGAAGGTTGGCGAATAACAATCAGTGTTTTACTCTTAGTTGGTAAGCATAGGCTCGCTGTCTTAAACACCGGACGGATCTTCTTTGATTATGTTATAACTTTCACTAAGTTAACTAACTGAACCTGAATACTATGAGATCAACCGCCTCATTCGCACTGCTGTTAATAATAGCAATCAGCGCTTGCCAACAAGGCACAACCTCGTCTACCACAGAGTCTACGGAAAGCGTCGAGCAATTGGAAACGATCGAAACAGCCGAGCCTATTGAGAGCACCCCCTCGATAAATTCTATCAGGGACCTTATTTCTGCATTCAAGAAAAATGGCCCAATGGAAATTCCAGGGGAATTTAGTCAGAAGTACTTTGAGGGGCAGAATTACACTATTATCGATATTATTTCCGCAGAAGGACCACTTCTTTCCATTGCTGTATCACAAACCTATTCATCAGCATCCTATCAAGTATATACATTTACCTCCGACGGGGAGCTGCTCGATAGCAAAGTACTTTTATCATCAGAGGGTGGGGATATTTACCATTACAGTTTCGAAGTATTGTCGGATCGGAGCTTTGTACTCCATCGTGTACTTGACTTAACGCTCTACGACGGCACTACTGATGGGCCAATGACGGAGGAAGAAGAAAAAAACCTCACTGATCTAGGAAATATTGAAAGCTACTACGTCATTGACCACAAGGGAAACATCAGAGAATTTGGTGTGTTTAATATCGGAAATTGGGATTCAAAGAATCCATTATTAAATTACTCATTGATCTATTCTGGGCTATTGAGCGACCTTGATCTTTTTTGTTTTTCGAGAAGGCAAGGTTGTTCTCCCATAACTTGTTCAGACCAATTGGATTTCATTTTAATGAAAGATGACTCTGTCGTCGATCATTTTACGTCGACATCTGAGACAGAGAGTTCCCCAAAAGTTCAGGTGTTACATGACACATTTGTGCAGTTTATCGAAACTAAGCATGTATGGAATGAAACCGAAGATGGAGTAATGGACTTTGACGAAAAGGACAATTATACTGATGGGATAAGGTTGGCACTAATGGATCGCCAACTTATTGATTTAGGGAAAATTGAAAAACGCCAGGTTCGACTGTTTCGAAATCTCATTTTTGCAAAGTATGGCTACAAGTTCAAATCTGACGACTTAAAAGCCTACTTCTCGAAAATAAGTTGGTATCAACCAAAGCATGAAAACGTTGATGATATGCTTAGCGATGAAGACAAAGAACTGGCCACTTACCTGAAAGGTTTAGAGGATCAGTCCTGACACATTCAGCGTTGCTATCAAATTTTTTTGCGGAGTTTTAACGACCAAACTTTATGAAATATCCAGTCGCATTCAGGGTTTTTGGAGTCATCAATTTGCTCCTTTTCCTATTCCTGGCCCTCATGGTATTCGCTACGTTGGCAGGGAGCTATAGTTACACTCTGTTGCTGGCTCATGCTCAACTATTTGTAACGGTGTGGGTCTTAGTCGCCACGTTGGCGTGGATGTTTGCGGCAAAGAGCTCCTACCATTTCTTGTACTCAATGGGCTTTGCCTTAATAATACTCTGCGTACTCTGGCTCCTTGCGTCGTTTGATTTACCGTTTCCAAACAGGCAATCTGGTTCGGACAAAAGGGTTATGGCGATCATTTTTGGCTCCTTGCTCATCTACCCCATATTCTTATTCGGCGCACTTTTTTATCAACCACTTCAGCAGTGGACCTCTTCCCGTTTTAGCTTAAAGCATCTTGGCTATTTCACGCTTGTCCTCTTTATCACGTCACTATTGTTGACAGGCTTCGTTTGGGTCAACATCAGGTCGATCCGAATTCCAGTTGGCATTGCCAGTGCCACGCAAAACGATGAAATCAGTCACTCGCAATACCGACAAGTCACGTTTGAATACCCAATACTGACCAATGGATTCAAAAATGAATCTCTTCATCCCGACAAAAACAACTTTCCTGCCTTCGTTGAACTCGCATATGTCGCACAACGTCCATTTGATTATAGCAGCGCTCAAAAGCTAATTGTTGAAGTAGAACAAGGGTTTTCAGACATAAAAATCAGGTTTCCGCTGACAAAAATGGCTGCGTATGAGCTGAGGCCTTGTACAAAAGAAGGAAAGCTAATTGAGGGCAATCAGAGCTACTATATTGGAAAACTCACCCCATCGCTCTTCTACAGAATGTTTGATGACCCAACCACAACTATTTTCTTTGATGAGGGATTTGAGGAAGAGCTTGCTACCTATGAAGAAGAGGACGAATATGACCCTTACGCAGGCTACAATGGAGCAAAGCTGAGCAGTGAAACCAACCCACGTCTGAGAGGGCTTTTTCTAATTAATCTCTATCAAAAGAACCCAGACTACCGGGACTATTATTATGATATGAGTAATCCCATTGAGCTCGAGTATGATGGACAAGCCCTGAACTATGGCATGTTAAAATTGGGCATGCCCTATGTCGTTCCTGCATTTATGGGGGCAGTCAGGACATTCCAGGGGTTCCAGCATTATGAGATGGATAGCTACCTCGAGACTTTGACTGGCCAACCACTCTATCTGCAAAACGACAGTGAGGAATTGGAACGATTTAATTTAGTCAACCCTGAAATATTGTCATATGCAGAAGAAACCCTAATCCCCGTTCCTGATGAATATGCTGGTGGAAAAACCATGCAGGAAGTGTATGACATGATGTTCCAGCGGCTTGCCAGGATGGCGGTGTTGTCTCACAATCACCTGCACGACAGTTTGGATATAAAAGCCGAGGCCCGTGCCTATATTGATCTTGTTACATACTCCCGGGAGTTTTACGCCCCCACCTACCTCATGCAGAAATATAGCTCCCCACAAGAAAGGGCACTTGATGGAAGGAATGACACATGGACGCAGGATTGGGAGTTTATAGGCTTCTGGCTTAGACGGAACATCGACGGAACAGACAACTTAATTTGGGGCATCATCACCAGGGTAATGAATCAGTATGATAAAGAATGGTTTGACTCAAACGTGGCCAGTAACGAAGAAGGAGCACCACCACCGCTGTAGTAGTAGTAGTAGTATACTCGGAATTTATTGTCTATTCTGTGATCAGAAAACGCCTGCTAAAAGGAAAACTTCCCGGAATCATAAAACAGGGTGACAGTTTTTTCCGCATCAATGCTCGACCGTAGTTCCGGCAACCCTGCTAACCCCTCACTGAGAAGATCCCCCATCACCCGGAGGCTTATGTCCTTCCCACTTTTGGGCAATTCAGCAAGGTATCCAGCAGCCACGTTTTGATTGACATTTTCAGTGCCAGGTTTCATGAAAATTTTATAGTTGATATCGGGCAGCACCTGGCTGGTCACATTGTTCCATTCGCCTTCAACCAACTGGAGGAAGAGCAGCTCCGATTCGTCACAACACATTCCCCAGGTTGTCTTGTTGAAACCTACCAGGTCGGGCTGTCCCTTTTGTTTCCAAAAAGTAATCTGAAAACTCTCTCCACCTCCATCGCCGTTACACACAAATTCCATAAACCCATTTCGCCTATCCAATGCCTTGATGTTCGGAAAACACCCACCACCGGGTGAGCTCACCGGCTCTTCTTCCGTTTTAAGCACTGCCATTCTATCAAGCCCCCCAAATATTTGCGTGGGTGCCAGAAGGAAATAGTCCACAATCGAGTAGGGCTTCTTAAGGGAGTCCAGCAGTGCTTTATCGAAAGTAAACTCAGTCATTGCTTTGAATCTGCTTGTTGCTGGAGAGAGCAATACAGGTGCTTCTTCGACCGACTCTTCCTGAGAAACGATTTCTTCAACTTCGGCCGACTCTTCTACAGCAGCGTCCTGCGTATTGGTTCCCGATGTGCACGACAGCGTTACTGCTAAAACAACAAAAATAGAGAGGGGGCTTTTCATGATAGCATTGATTTTGTTAACTCGTTACTGAATAGTAAAAACTTTGGTCTTCTTATTCCACTTGTAAGCCATTTGCACAGTGTCTGAGGCCATTAGTGAACCATCCTCCTGTTTCTTAGATTTAAATTCAGTCACGCTCAGCATTCCCTCGTCGTCCAAATCTGCCATCGAGCCAGTGTTGAGTAACTCACCAACATCTACTTCTTCGGTATACATAAACCCATACCCCACAAATCCGATTTCAGTCATCATGGCTCTGATGGTCTTTTCTTTAAGATTCACATAAATTACATTATAATGGGTCTGGCGGCAGCAGACTGTACCAGTTCCGTTGTCCCATAAAGTAAGAAGCAAGTATTCATAGTCGCTGCTTTTTACCACTTTTTCTACCCGCCCTTGAAATGCTATTTTCGAGTAGTAGAAACCTGAGTCATTAGTATAAGTCAAAAAGTGATCACCATCCTTCATGCCAATATGTGTCCACCAAAATGTGTACCAACCCGCTGCTCCGGAAGTATTGTCTGTACGGTTGACCAACATCAAATCTGTCGGTGAAGTATCATCCTGCCTATACGAAGTTGCAAAACCATCTTCATCAGCATACACAACATTAAATTCGTCGCTGTTTATTTCTTCGTATTCGTTAACCCCAAAATCCTCTGTAGTTCTTTTCGAGTTCATTACCTCAATTGACTTTTTATGATACCCTTTGAAAGCTGTCCATAAATCATCTGCCGAGGTTCCGG
Organism: Imperialibacter sp.; assembly: GCF_040222385.1. Taxonomy (GTDB): domain Bacteria; phylum Bacteroidota; class Bacteroidia; order Cytophagales; family Cyclobacteriaceae; genus Imperialibacter. Next base: position 25,816 of record NZ_JAVKDF010000018.1, on the reverse strand, counting down.
TCAGTGGCTCAATATCGACCGCAAGACTAGTCTGTGAACCAAATACCCAACCATTTTTCCCTTCAAATTCAATGAAATACCAATAGTCAGGATCACCACGAATGACCTCAAATTGTTTTGGGTAGTCACTGACTATTTTGCACTTGTCTCCATTATTTAGTTTCATTACTACTTCGCCAGTACCTGCCTTATCCCTTATCCAAATATCATTTCCCACAATAGTGAGCATGTTTGACTCGGGCTCTTCAGGTGAAGAAGTGACATCGTCGCCAAAGTATTCAGCTTCTGATGCGCAAATACGCTCCAATGCCGCCATGTCAGGTAGCCGTTCGAAAGGCCTTCCATCCAATTTCAGATTTACCCCCTCTAAAGAAAAAATTGACTCTCGCTCATAGTCACTTTCCAAATTATCCTTTCGCTTCAACACGATACGTATATCCCCGTCATTGTCAAAAGAGGTAATGAAGGATTGTTTAGAAACCACGGTGCTGCCGTCACAGGTGAAAAAGAATAATTCCTGAGAAGAAGTTATTTCGAAAATGTCGGATCCATCAGTGTCGTGCCAAATGCCAATGAAGCCTTTTGGCCAGTCTACTTCATTTTTTTGGCTGCATGCATTGATAATGCATACCAACAGAAAGAGGTAGCCAGTTAGTGTCTTCATAGTGTGCTGGTTTTGTGAGCATTACACAATTTCGCACTTTTTTTCTTAAATCAAGAATTGAACGTGCATAGCGGTTTGAGCTTGCCTGTATCCTGCCATTGTTTGCTAAGACAGCAAGTCAATATGGAGCGCCTGTTGGTGTTTGCCATTGGTACAATTCAAACATTGTTCCTCCCTTTCTGCCTCAGCGTTTTTCCCTCATGGAGATTTGCGTGAAATAGCCCCGATATAGCCGCACCGCCAATTGGTTTATACCACTCATCCAGGCCCTTTCCGGAGCGCCCGGCTTAGGGCTTGAACGTAGGTGTCGGCACGGCCAAATAACCACACCGAAAGAGCCGTCAGACACCGGATCACGCCCTTGTTTTGTCCCTTTGGGAGAGACTGTTCCTAAAGTCAGGACGGGGCAGTACCACCATCTGGTCAATGCTGCTCCGTCCGGGCTCTTTCAGCCCTACCTCACCCCTGGCACGCCCACCGGCTTGAAATTATTCCACGGCCAGTCCTTTCTTTCTACCTTGTTCGGATACACCTCGCTCAGTATGGCTCCTTCGTACAGCCTGCCGTTTTTCATTATGTACTTAATCGTATTAGTATTCCTCAGGTTTTCCAGCGGATTGGCGTCCAACACCACCAAATCAACCAGCTTACCTGCCTCCATCGAGCCCACCTCATTCTTCAAACTCCAAATAGAAATCAAAAAATGGCAGCACCTGGTTTGGAATGCGGCCATCGGTAGTATAAATACCACTAGTATGCGTGCCAATATATTCCTCCGCAAAATGTTGGACACCTACATTCTCCAGGCGTTGACTGAACATTTTACACTGTTGTGTGAAGCGTTCTCCGGCATTGCGACCCCAGTCCATTTTAATAGCCTTCAGCTGCTGTAGGTTCGTCAGGTTGTCCTCGATCATGTGTACCGGCATATTGGCATACCACTTTTCAAGCACGTCCTGGCGGACGATCAGCTCATCGCCCTTGTACTCAAAAGGCAGGTCACAGTAGAAAGGCGGTTTGTTCGCATTCGGAGACCAGGAGCGACCAAAGGCTATCATCACCTTGCCGAAATAGGTCTTCCCGAGGTCTTCCATGGTGGTGATGCCAGCAATCTCTTTGAATGTATCGCTGTTTGGACCGTATTCCCGTACAATGGTGAGTGCCCCCGGACTTATCATGTATACCGAGCTGAAAATATCGGGATGATGCATAGCGATTTTTATGGCGCCATAGCCGCCCATGCTGTGCCCGGTAATGCCCCGGCTTTCCTTGGTGGCGATGGTACGGTATTTCTTATCCACATGAGCTACCAGGTCGTAGGCCGTGAAATCCTCCCAGTTTCCAAACAGGCCCGAGTTGCTGAAAAAGCTGCCGTCGTAACTGGTCTTCTCATCGGGCACCACCATGATGAAGGGGCGGATCTTGTGACTGGCAATGGCCTCATTGAGCAAACCAGCCATGCCCATCATCATCCTGTTGTCGCCCATAAAACCGTGGAGGAAATAGATAACCGGATAACGCTGGCTGCCCTTGTCGTATCCAGGCGGCAGGTAAATCGATACCGCCCGGGTGGGCTTCTCTCCCATCTTGTTTTCGAGGTGCTTGGAATATACGGAATCGGTCACCACCGTTCCTTTGGGCGTTTGAGCCAACACTGACGCCATAGAAATGCACAGCGCCAGAATAAATAGAAGCTTTTTCATCGCAGGTATGCTTGTCCTCCCTAAAGTTAGTGTTTTCGGCCAATACAGCTTCATTGAAAACTTTAGACAATCACACTACCCTAAAGATTATTCGCTTTCGGGCTATGCCATCGCCGTATCGATGATATCGACATTGACGCCCGTCTACTTAGCATTTTTCAAAACAATGGAAAGAACAGTGAATGAAACTTCCCTTTCCTTCAGACTCCCTGCCCTTTCCCATCATTTTTGCAGGCCTACATCAAATGTCTGTTATCTTAGCTAAATGAAACACATTTTCTACCTACCCTTCCTCCTGCTCCTTGCTGCCTGCGCACCAGGCAACCAGCCAAAAGACTACAGCAACAGTAAGCCGCTGGTCACAGCACCTTTTGAGAAACTCGACACCCTGGCCACCAACGACTGGTGGAACCGGCCCGACAATCCTATTATCAACCTCAAAGTCCCCCGCAGCGAGGTAGTGGCCTTTGGGCTTTACACGGTGTCCAACAACACCCTGAAGCTCTCGGCCCAGCTCTACCCCTTGTACCCCGACGAATCACGGGAGGTGAGGCTTGAGGTGAAAGAGGCGGGCAGCTGGAAGGAAATCCAAACATCGAAGGTCAACGATTTGGGCTGGTCGGCACTGTTTCGGGTGACTGATTGGGACAGCACCCTCGACACTCCCTACCGCATTCTTCACGGCGACTCAGCTACTTTCGAAGGACTCATTCGCAAAGACCCAACGGACAACGGCAGTATTTCCATGGCAGCGTTGTCGTGCAATTCCAACCGGGACAGGGGCGACAGGGCCAACTTTGTGCGCAATATCAACTTTCAGGATCCTGACCTGATGTTTTTCGCTGGCGATCAGTCGTACGACCACACCGAGCACACGGCAGCGTGGCTCAAATTCGGGCAGCAGTTCAAAGAGACCTTTCGCACAAGGCCCTGCATTACCATCCCCGACGACCATGATATTGGCCAGGGAAATCTTTGGGGCGAGAATGGCAAAAAGGCGGCCCGGGTACAGGGCGACGACGGAGGCTATTTTTATCATGATCAATATGTGAAAATGGTGGAGCGGTGTCAAACGGCCCACCTGCCCGACCCCTTCGATCCCACGCCCATCGAACAAGGTATCGGCGTTTACTACACGAACCTGATGATCGGTGGGGTTGACTTCGCCATCATCGAAGACCGTAAATTCAAATCGGGCCCGGGTGGAAAAATCCCTCAGCAGGGGCCCCGCCCCGATCACATCCGCAATCCCGATTATGACCCAGCATCCATTGATGTGGAAGGCCTGCAACTACTGGGCGACAGGCAGCTTGCCTTCCTTGACCAGTGGGGCGCCGAAAGCCAGGGCGTGATGAAAGCGGTGCTTTCGCAAACCGGGTTTTGCGGCGGCGCTCACATACATGGCGACTCCACCAATCGCCTGCACGCCGACCTCGATTCCAACGGCTGGCCCCAGACCGGCCGCAACAAAGCACTGGAGAAAATCAGGGCTGCCGGAGCAGTGCATATTGCCGGCGACCAGCACCTGGCCACGGTGATCAAACATGGCATCGACGAGTTTGGTGATGGCCCATGGGCATTTGTAGTGCCTGCCATTGTCAACAACTACTACAGCCGCTGGTGGTGGCCTGCTGATGGAAAAGCAGGCGCACACCCGAACACCGCTACCAGCCTACCCTGGACGGGCGACTATCTCGATGGGTTCAACAACAAGATCACCATGTATGCCTATGTCAATCCTGAAAGCCCTTCCAGTGGCTCGGGCTACGGATTGATTCGGTTCAACAAAGAGAACAAAATCGTCACTTTTGAATGCTGGCCGAGAGAGGTGGATGTCCGCCAGGGCGACGCCGGGCAGTTTGAGGGGTGGCCTTTTACAGTGGCTATGGGCGGAGAGTAAGAGGCAAACCAAGTGGCCTACAGGTAGCCGACACCATCTGACCGATGACGACCTTCACACCACGAGCAATGAACTTAAGTTAATCTTCACATCAGACCAGCAATGCCAACCTCTTAGAAACAACCTCACTCCCCTTGTAACCAGGCAATTGCCCGGTTGATCGAGGCCTCGCTGCTAGTTGGGTCGTCGGGTTCTATGGGGACACCAAAGACGTTCTTGTTCCGGTCGGCCTGGTAAGCCGTAGTGAGGATCAGCAATGAATCATCGCTGATTTGGTAAGCGGTATTGCTGGTGGATAACCCGCAGGTAGCTTCACCAAAGCTTTTGGTATTTTCCCTACCTATAAAGCTAATCGCCACTATCTCGCCTGAGCTCGCAATGCCATTGTTCAACAGCACCGCTACCTTAGGGTTATCCTTCATCAGCTCGTAAGGTTCGGTCAGCGTTGTCACGGCACTTCCGTTTAAAGTCGAAGCACCTGCCTGATATCCCCACGACTCTTCCGATCCGTCGGGATAAACAAAATAACCAGCGACTCCCTCGCCCAGGATAGGCCCTATCCCAGCTATCATAGGCCACATATTACCTCCACCATTATTTCTCACATCCACAATCCAGCCAATATTATCCTCGCTGTCCTGAGTTTTGATCTGCAACTGTATGGCTCGTGCAAAGGAAAGCGCTGCTCCGTCGGCAGATCCTCCCGAAAAAAAATTTACTTTCACATAGCCTATGTTATCCGGAATAGTGGGCAGCACATTATTTTGCCCTTCGCAGCTAAGCTGCCCAACGAAGATAGTGCCTGCTCCGCCACTTTTTCTATAGCTGCTGTGGTTGTCGCCCAGCAATGTCAATGCCTCCTCAACAGCGATGTAGGTATCTTCTATACTCTTTGCTCCAATAGCCTTAGCAAATACCTTTTCTCTAAAGACTGTCCAGTCTATTTTATCCCTGTTGATTGAGTTGGCTTCCATGATGTCCAAAATCTCAGTCAGGAAACTCTCGGCTTCCGCTGACAATTCGGTAGGGTCGTCGTCTTTGTTGCAGCTGGCAGCAAAGAGCAGGCTTGCGGCCATCATGGCCACGAAAAGGGAGGATCGTTTTGGAAAGTTCATAATATGCAAAGTCAAGTAAGTAGGAAAATGGCTTTATTGAATGTTTCTACCAGTGAAATACTAACGAATAGTGGGCTATTTACAGCAGGGAAACATCTTTATAAGAACAATTACCTTGGCTATAACACCTATTGGATACAAAAAAATGCCAGGAAACTGATCGTTGAGCCAATGGCGTTACCTCCCACGTCGTTCCTAACGGGACTCGCAGTGTGGCTAGGTCTCGCCACTGGCAAGCCCTGTAAGGGTGGCATATCCATGCGATGGGTGCCAGCCCTTCGCACCAAAGCAGTAACGCCTGCACAACCACCTCACCCACCGTTATCAACAACAAATCACTTGTGATAATCGTTTTTCAAGGATAATCGCTAAATTCATTTCTCAGAACCGATTTTCCTTTGCGCAACTACTACGAAATACTGGGCGTTCCCGAAGAGGCGGGACACTACGAGATCAAAGCTGCTTTCAAGAAGCTGGCTATGACCTATCACCCTGACAAGCATGCTGGTGACCCTGCCATGGAAGAGCGCTTCAAGGAGATCAACATGGCCTATCAGGTACTCTCCGACCCTATTCAAAAGGCCAACTACGACTACCGGTTCAAATACAGCGTACCGACTTACGAATACACTCCTCCCTCACAAACCTACGAAACGAGGCGACCCCCTTACGCCAGGCCGGGCAAAAAGACCACCTATTCGTACGAGGAGCTCAAGCGCAACAACAAGGGCACCCTGTGGGCTTTCGGCCTCTCACTGGCACTGGCCACTGTCATCATGGCTGCCATGCAAGCTTATGCCTTTTACCAGAACCTGAAAATGGAAGCCCTGCTGAATGAGAGAAGAAGCATTTTTGATACGGCAGTAAAAGAAGCAGAGCTTGGTCATATGGACGAATCGTTGAAAATCCTCTCTCCTTTTGTGACCTTCTACAGAACTGAAGAATATATCAAGGACTTCAAAGAGTCGCTACTATCCAAAGTGATTCACGACGGCGACGTATTTTTCGAAGCAAAGGACTACGGCTCTGCCCTCGAAAGCTACCTGATTGCCGAACCCTACCTGATTTACCAATCCTTTGATTTTAAGCTCAGGATGGCCCAATGCTACAAAGAAACGAACCAATTCAACGCCGCCATCGACACGTACACCAATCTGCTTCAGACAGGCCTGCAAAAACGCCACATACTGAAAAGCATGGCGGAAATTTACCGCGACAACCTGGCTGATTATGAGGAGTCGCTGAACTACTACCACCAGGCGGCCGATGTCATTATCAACAGCTATATATCCTCTTTTGGCGAGGCGTATATTATCCTGATCCACAGCGGCAACGTGGGTCGTGAGGACCTCGACATATTTCTGGGAGAAGCCAGGGGCTACCTGCTGGTGGGCAATGTGGAGCAAAGCCTCCACGAAACCAAGTGGCTGGCCAACGTATGGCCCAGGGCTCAGGAAATTTACCTGCTACGGGCCGATTGCTACCAGGCTGTAGGTGATGAGAAGGTGGCTTGCCAGTACAAAAACCTCGCAGCCAGAATTGCCCCGCTGCCCGAAGGCATGGCCGCCTGCCGTTGACGTATTCTTTAGCTGTGTGATTTAAAACACTCGTTTTTGCATTACTTTTAGGGCTGTAACTATACACAACATGAAGCCCATTCTCTATACCCTTGCTTTTGTACTTACCCCCTGCCTGCTCTTTGGCAGCGATCCCTACCCGTTGAACCCGGCCATCGATGTGCAACACTATGCCTTCAGGCTGCAGCTGTCGGAAGAAACCAATCAGGTGAAGGGCAAAACGGTGATTGAGGTATTGCTGAAAAATGACATCGAAGCCTTTTCGCTGGACTTGCAGAACGAAACTGCGAATGGCGGCATGAAGGTGACGGAATTGAAAGTGGATAGAAGGGAAAGCACCTTTTCTCACAACAACAACCGCATCCGCATCAACACCAGCGGCAAGGCAGGTGAAACCATCAGGGTCACTGTTCAGTATGAGGGAGTTCCGCAGGATGGGCTCATCATTGGCACCAACCTCTTTGGAGAGAAAACCTTCTTTGGCGACAACTGGCCCGACAGGGCCCATCAATGGTTGCCCACCGTGGACCATCCGTCGGACAAGGCCACCTGCGAGTTCATCATAGAGGCGCCTGTTTACTACCAGGTGGTGGCCAATGGCAGGCTCAAAGAAGAAACTGTTCTTTCAAACGACACCAAAATCACTCACTGGATCGATTCAGCGCCTATTCCCACAAAAGTAATGGTGTTTGGCGCAGCTACTTTTGCTGTGGATCATGTGGGCTCAGTTGGTAGTATTCCTGTGTCATCGTGGGTATACCATCAAAACAAGAATGCCGGTTTCTACGACTATGCCCCGGCCAAAGAGATACTGGCTACTCTCCAGGACATTATTGGCCCCTACCCTTTCGAAAAGCTGGCCAATGTGCAGTCCAAAACTAAGTTTGGCGGAATGGAAAATGCCGGCAATATCTTTTATAACGAAAAGACGGTCTCGGGTGACCGTGATATTGAAGGCCTGATCGCTCACGAGATAGCCCACCAGTGGTTTGGCAACTCCGCTACCGAAAAGGACTGGCACCATGTTTGGCTCAGCGAAGGGTTTGCGACCTATTTTACGCAGGTATACATGGAAAAGACCTATGGGAAAGACAGCCTGCAAACCGGTATGAGGCGAATGCTCCCCAAAATTGGCGAGTATCATGGCAAAAATCCGAACTCGGCTATTGTCGACACCAACATTACCGAGTTGAAAAAGCTTTTGAGCACCAATACCTACCAGAAGGCTGGCTGGGTACTGCACATGCTTAGGAAGCAGGTCGGCGACGAGGCGTTCTTTGACGGTGTGCGCACTTACTACGACACTTACAAATTCTCCAATGCACTCACGAGCGATTTTCAAGCCGTGATGGAACAAGCCAGCGGACAGCAGCTTAGCTGGTTCTTTGATCAGTGGATTTTCCAGCCATTGTTGCCCGAGCTTTCCCTGAGCTGGAAGTACCATAAAAAGCTGGGCAAGCTATCTGTTCAGGTGAAAAGCCCGGGACTAAGCAAGTCGGTCAGGCTCCCACTGGAGGTGGGAATCAAAGGTGCCGATGGAACTATCAGCGAAATCAAAATAATAGACGTGTCTGGCGAAAGCACAACAGCAGAATGGGACATCGCTGAAATGCCCACCGGTGTCGTCGCAGACCCGAACGTATGGCTGCTGGCCAAAGTGAAGGTAGTTGGGAAATGAAAATCAGAAAGGGTACCATCGAGGAAGTGGCTGAAGCCTCGCTTCACATTCCTGAACTCCACGATCCCTACAAAACGGCCGTGTACCACCAGCGCCTTGCCAACACCCCTCACCTGATCCTGATAGCGGAAGCAGGCGGCAAAGTGATTGGTTTCAAAGTGGGCTACGACAGGTACAAAGACGGCAGTTTTTACTCCTGGATGGGTGGGCTACATCCTGCCCACCGAGGCCAGGGTATCTATCAGCAACTGACAGAAATAATGGAGCAGTGGGCTTCAGAAAACGGCTATACCCACATGCTTCTCAAAACAAGAAACAAGCTCAAACCCATGATTCGGTTTTGTCTGTCGCAGGGCTACTATGTGAGTGGTTTTTCGGAACACCCGGATCCGATGGAATCGAGGATTTATTTCTGGAAAAACCTGCATGTGAAACCACAAAACTCAAGCAGCAAATAGCAAATAAGCACCAAATGCAAAATCTCAAACGTTGAGCGTCTGGTTTTGAAATTGGGATTCAGAATTTGGGATTTGTTTGAGTTTTGCTTTTTGTCTTTTGGAATTTCCAGATGACCATTTTTCAAAGCAATTAAACTAGTTTGCCTAAATTAGTCTCCGTTACAACAAACTGACACCCCATGGCTGGCTACTCAGGCACTCCTCTCGCTAAAAAACTGGGCATCAAAGAAGGAAGCAAAGTACTTCTTGTCAACCGTCCGTCACATTACTTCGAATTATTTGAGGACTTTCCCAACGATGTGCTGGTCCATGAATCGCAAAGTGTTGACTTGTATGACATCATTCACTTTTTCACCACCAGCAAAGACGACCTCCACGCACAACTGCCGAAGCTAAAGAACAAAATAGAGCAAAATGGCATGATTTGGGTCTCCTGGCCCAAGGGGAAGTCCAAAATACCGAAGGACCTTATCGAAGACGACATCCGCAACCTCATGCTTACCATCGACATGGTGGACGTGAAGGTCTGTGCCGTTGATAATGACTGGTCGGGCCTCAAAGGCGTTATTCGGGTAGAAAAGAGGAAGGTTTAACGTTTTTTCACCATAATAAATGTTGAGCAACAAAAAGTATTTAGCTTAATTGCGCCCTTCTTTTGCTTGCAACTTTCTAAAACAACATGGCTTTCATTAAATGATCCGCAATCTGGTGACAGGAATGGAGCCCAAACACAAAAACTCTCAATGAAAAAGTTGACTCTTTTCTTAGGTGTGCTTCTCACCTGGAGCTCCCTTTCTGCTCAAACTACTGGCTACAAAGCATTTCTCGACCTCAATGTTGTGAAGGACGACAAGGTGAAAGTGAGCATTGAACTACCTGCTGTGTCTGCCTCGGAGATCGAATACCAAATGCCAAAAATAGTACCAGGCACTTACAGCATCTACGACTTTGGCAGGTTCCTTTCCGACTTCAAAGCCTTTGACATCAATGGCAACGAGCTTTCCGTTGATTCACTTGACCAGAACAGGTGGCTGATCAAAAATGCATCATCGCTGGCCAAAGTAGAGTACTGGGTGGAAGACTCTTATGACACGGAGCAGGGCAATACTGTATTTGAACCCGCCGGCACCAACATTGAAGAAGGTAAGAACTTTGTCATCAATACCTTCGGCTTCTTTGGCTACCTCAAGGGAATGAAGGACGTAAAGTACGAGGTGAATATCTCCTACCCCGAAGGATTCTATGGTGCCACGTCGCTTCAGGCGACCAAGTCCGAAAACAATACTGACACCTACATCGCCGACAACTACTTCAATCTGGCCGATGCGCCAATGATGTACTCGGTGCCGGACACCACCACCATCAATGTGGGTGGAGCCGAGATTCTCTTTTCTGTCTACTCACCCAACGGCCTGCTCACTGCTGCTTTTGTAAAAGACAATGTGAACCAGATATTGGAGGCTCAGAAAAACTATTTGGGTGGAACATTGCCCATTAAAAAATACGCTTACATTATCTATCTTTTTGCAGGGCCATCACAATCCGGTGCCCTGGGCGCACTCGAGCATTCATATTCTTCGATGTACAGCCTGCCAGAGGTGAACCCCAAGTACCTCACACAGCTGATCAAAGACGTGTCGGCCCATGAGTTTTTCCATATCATTACGCCGCTCAGTATTCACTCTGAAGAGATAGGAAATTTCAATTTTATTGACCCAAAAATGTCAAAGCACCTCTGGATGTACGAAGGCGTAACTGAGTACTTCGCCGGACACGTGCAATTGGCCGAAGGGCTTTTTGGCATCGACGAATACCTCTCCAAGATAGAAGAGAAGGTAGTGAACGCCGCTGGCTATAACGACACGGTACCCTTCACCGTCATGAGCAAGCTTTGCCTCGACCAATACAAAGATCAGTATGGCAACGTATACGAAAAAGGTGCATTGATCGGGCTTTGCCTGGACATCAGGTTGCGGGAGCTCTCTGGAGGCGAGTACAGCGTTAACAGACTTTTGAAAGAGCTTTCAAATGAATATGGCAAAGACAAGTCTTTCAAAGATGATGAGTTGTTTGATAAAATTACTGAGCTGACCTACCCGGAGATCAGGGAGTTTTTCAGCATGTATGTGGAGGGAAGCACACCTTTGCCCCTGAAAGAATACCTGGCCAAGATTGGCGTCAGCTTTACTCCTGCCCAGGCAAAAATGGAACCTTCAATGGGAAATATTTCTTTCGGCCTCGATCAGGAGAGCGGTCATTTGGTGGTAGCAAAGGCTGACAATCTGAACTCATTTGGAGAAGACATGGGCTACAAGGAGGGCGATCACCTGCTGGAGTTTGATGGCATAGCCCTTACGGTACAAAACTTTCAGGAGGCGGTAATGGCCTACAAGGAAAGCCGCAAAGAGGGCGACAAGATCACGGCACTAGTACAGCGGGAAGTAAAGCCAGGGAAAATCAAGAATGTAAAGCTGAAAGCGAAGGCTATCATGGTAAAAACGCAATCGCCTCCATCCATCGAAATGATGGAAAACCCCACTCAGCAGCAGCTTGATCTCTTATATGGCTGGATGAGCAAGTAGGCTCACACCTTGTATTACCATTACATTAATAAAGCCGCTGTGAAAGATCATAGCGGCTTTATTTTTGTCATTTAGAAGTTCCCTTGCTATTTTGAGGATTCATTTTTTAATCAAGCTGCCTAATGTTGAAGCTGCCCGGGCTACTAATATTTTTCATCTTTATTATTGGCGACACAGCTGCATCTGGCAACAATGTCGACAGCCTTAAAATGGTTTTGTTAAAGACCACCGATAGCAACGCACGAATTGACCTCTTCACAGAGCTTGCCAACCAATTCAGAAACAAAGACACCGACTCGATGCGGTGGTATGCTGAGCAGGCGCTATTACTCACTGACGCCGACACCCCGCCAATCGCCATAGTGAAAGTGCTCAATCTTATTGGCATCTACCATTTCCAAACATCCGCCTACGATTCTGCCATCTATTACTTTGAGCGAGGCATACCCAACGCACAGCTTGCAGGCGATACTGCACAGTTGGCGAGCTTTTTTAACAACATTGGACTTTGCTTCACCTATAAATCAGCCTACGATAAGGCCATCGAATACCATCTCCAGGCTTTGGCTATCAGGGAGACCACAAACGACCCCAAAGTAAGCTCTTCTTACAACAATCTGGGCATCACTTACGACAGGATGTATGATCTGGAAAACGCTGAAAAGTATCAACTAAAGGCGTTGGAGTTTAAACGGAAGGAAGGTCAGCGGCTTCCCCTCGCCAATAGCCTACTCAACCTCGGCATCATCAAAAGAAAGCAGGAGCAGTACAAAGAAGCTATTGCCTATTATGAGGAATCTTTGGTAATAGCCGTAGAGTTTGATGATAGTAAAAAGATGGCCAATGCCTACAATAATATAGGTTCAGCCTATGTAACGCTGAAAGACTTTAAGAAGGCAGCAGGCTATTTTGAGAAGTCTGTTGCACTGAAAAGGGAGGTCGGTGATCATCAGGGGTTAGCCCGCTCACTGGGTGAACTCGCAGAAGTGAGGGCTTTCTATGGAGATTTTGCTGGGGGAAGAGCCCTCATACTAGAAGCGGAAGCTATTGCCGCCAACCTTGGCTCCAAAGAAATAGAGCACATTACCTACGCCAACAGGGCCGACATTGAAGAGATGGCAGGGAATTACAAAGCAGCCCTGGAGTTTGAAAGAAAAGCCTCAGGCGTGTGGCGTGAAATGGTAAGCGAGGAGAAAAATGATAGAATAGCCGAACTGGAAGTCGCATTTAACACTACCCAAAAAGAGACTGAAATTCAAAAACTGGCGCTACTTAATAAAGTAAATGAGGCACAGGCAGCCAGTGAAAGAGCGTGGTTTATAGGCTCGGTGATCAGCCTGTCAATGTTGGTGATTGGGCTGATGATCTTTGCCACCATGCAAGGGAAGCGACGAAAGGTGGAAATGACATTACAGGAACACCAATTTGACGCCTTGCTAAAGCGCTACGTAGACCTGCTGGAAGGCCCTATGGCCACAGAACTTGCCGTAGACTTTGCAACGATCAATGAAAAACTGGTAGACCCGTTAACTGAACGTGAGTTCGAAACTTTTACCCTCAGCCTGGCAGGCAAGACAAATCAGGATATAGCCAACAGCCTGTTTTTGTCTATTAATACCGTTAAGTTCCATTTAAAGAATGTCTATGTTAAATTGGGCGTAAGTAACCGAAAAGAGGCTGTTGAGTATGTGGTTTCCAGTTCCTGAGAAAATTACCTCTCTATTTATAGTAGTTTTTTTTATCAGCGTTCGTTGCCTGGGACAGGGTGTCGCAGTTGACCGCCTGAAACACATGGTCGAGGCGGAGGAGTATGAGCAGGTTGTGACCGTCGCAAGTCAATTGCTCGAGAACTCAAAAGACCCACTTGAAAAAGCCAGGCTCTACCAGCTAAAAGCCGATGCTTTATACTACATCAACAACCTTCCTGAGTCGCTGGAAAACTACCTTTTAGCTATTGACGCTGCGTCAAAGTCGGAAGTAAACGACTTGGTGCTCTTGGTTGAATGCAACTCTCATGTTGGCTTTTGCTACCGGGAGCTGGGCATCTATTCCAAAGCGCTGGACTACTATTTCAAAGCGCTGGACTATGCAGTTTCATTGCAAGATTCTACCGAGCTGGCCACCGCCTACTACAACGTGGGTTCCGGCTATCGGTCGCTCGGCGACTTTGCTAACGCTATTGATTACACCAATAAAGCCTATGAAATCGACAGGGTCAAAAGAGACACGTCGGCTATTGCTTTTGATTTAAAGCAAATGGGTAGCCTTAGCGAGGAAAATGGCAACTACGGTAGAGCGATTACTCACTACAAAGAGTCTATACTGATGCACCAAAAAGGTGGTGGCAATGCCAACTCCGTGGCCGAACGAATGAACAATATTGGGCTAGCGTATCAACAGCTTGGCATGATGGACAGTGCGCTGTACTATGTACAACAATCCCTTCAGGCTCACCAGGCGCTCAACGACAGTATCAATATAGCCGAGCGCTGGGTGAATCTTGCTTCCATCTACAACCAGCAAAAAAAATACAATGAGTCCAGAAAACTGGTGGAACTAGCCATGCATTACTACGAAGGGCTCGAAGAAAGTGAGCACCTCTCTTCTGCGAGACTAACACTGGCGGAAAACTACATGCTGACCGGCCAGTTTGCACAAGCCGAAACCATGCTGACAGAGAACCTCAACTTTAGTAAAAAGAACCAACTTCTAACACAGCTAAAGGATAGCTACGGCTTACTTGCAAGGGTCAAAGAATACAAAGGTCAATACATTCAGGCACTAGATGCTTTCAAACAATACAAGCTACTGGAAGACTCCACCCTCACACTTTTCAACAGAAATGCCATCTCCGAGCTCAACATCAAGTATGCAGTGGATGTGAAGGATCAGGAAAATATTATCCTCCGGCTTGAGAATGAAGTGCAGCAAAGCGAAATAGCCAGCCAGGAGATTCGTGAAAGGTGGCTCATGTTTTCACTTGCCATAGTCGTAATTTCATTGTTATCGATCACACTGGCCCTGATGTCGAGGTATAAAGCCAAGCGCCTGCAGTTGGAAGCCGAGGTAAATGAAATGCGCACGAAGATAAAGGTAGTACTTGATCAGGATACCCGGGCATTGAATATGGAACTTGATAGCATTAACCAGCGCCTCTCACAACCCCTATCCGAGCGTGAGTTTGAAATACTCACCCATGCCCTGAGCAACCTCAACAACTCTGAAATCGCTGAGAAAGTATTCGTTTCGGTGAACACGGTGAAGTATCATTTGAAGAATATCTACGAAAAATTAGGCGTTACCAACCGCAAGGAAGCGCTACAGTTTGCCTTGAGCACTCCAAAAGAATAAAATTCAATTCATTAATTATCAGATAGTTAAAAAAACTACCCACCCGGGTAGGTAGCAAACTACCCCGTTGGGATAGGCTTATCCTTTTGTATTGATGGCAACTTCACTGGCATAAATCGCAAAAACCTTTATGCCATGAAAAACATTTTACATTTGAAACATTTTTTGCTGGCCTTGTTATTAGGCGCCGGAGTTCCGGCGGCGCTTGGTCAGTCGATTTCCTACAATTCATCATTCGACCTTACGAATGGAGCAACCTTCGACGATAACTTCCTGATTGGTACCGAACTGACTGTGCCAACAGGTATTGCGTTCAACCCTGACGGCACTAAGATGTTCGTTTGCGGGCAGGGAGAGGTAAACCAATACACACTCACAATTCCCTTCGAGGTAAGCTCCGGAGCCAGCTTCGACGAATCTCCTCTTGACATCAGCGGCACTGAAACAACACCTGAAGGCATTGCCTTCAATACCAGTGGAACTCGAATGTTCATAGTTGGGGCCTCTAATCTGAAAGTCTTTCAATTTAACTTGAATTCAGCCTTCGATATTACTGCTGGTGTCACGGCAGCCGGAAGCTTTGATTTTTCAGGCAACGTTACGACACCAACAGACATAGCCTTCAACCCAACTGGGAGCAAGATGTACGTTACTGGTTTACCAGGATACAACATGTATCAGTATTCTCTGTCTAATTCTTTTGATGTTAGCACTGGTGTGACCTACAACGGCTCGTACAGCCTAACCTATAATCACCAGGCTCAGGGCTTCGCCTTCAGCACTGATGGTTATAAGATGTTCGCCGTGTCCTTATTGAGTGACCAAATAAATCAATACTCTCTCAGTTCTGCATTTGATATCACGTCAACTGTGACCAAGGACGATGCGTTTATTGACATTTCGGGCCAGGATCTGAATGGCAAGGCATTGGCATTCAGTGCCGACGGCACTCTTATGTTCATGGTGGGGGATTCCGGAAACGATATCAATCAATATGATCTGCATCCAGGAGTTTTGTCGGAGGCCTCTGCCAACAATGGGAGCATAGACCAAACGACTGGCATTCGTATTTCAGGAAAAACATTTGCAAATGCAGGGGGAACCCTATCGCAAGGAACTCATTTCACCATTTCCAATTTACCCGCAGGGTTTTCTCCATCAATGGCGGTAGCGGCGGGTGGGAAACTAGCCACCTTGAGTTTATCCGGCAAAGCTACTGCACATCAGGATGCCAATGATGTTTCCAGCCTTACTATCACTTTTACCAACGCAGCTTTTGTGGGAGGAAATGCCGCAGGCGTAGCAAACGCAGTAGGCGCCAACAGCGGCATAGGTATCAATTTCGTAGACAACAAGCCCTATCTGACGCATGGAAATGCCTTCGACCCGACTGGCGGCATGTTTTTTGCCGGCTCACTTGATATATCAAGTGAAGGTACATCTCCTGAGGGTGTTGAGTTTAGCTCAGACGGAATGACACTCTTTGTGGTCAACAATATTGATCTGGAGGTCAACCAGTATTCTCTATCGTCGCCTTACCACATCACCTCCGGCGTTTCGCACGAAGGCGCCTTTGACTTTTCCGGAGAAGCTTTATCTGCCCGTGGCCTGCGTTTCAACCAGACCGGATCCAGGCTGTTCGTACTCGATGCCAACCTGGATGAAGTGGAGCAGTACACCCTTACCACACCCTGGGATGTAACCGGAACAGTCACCCACAATGGCACAGCCGATGTAGGTGAAGAGGGAAACGTTACTGATCTTGATTTCAGCTACGATGGATCCAGGTTATTCATTATTGGAACCGCCACAAGGGCTATTCACCAGTATTCTTTGGCCACACCATTTGACATTACTACAGGCGTGACTTATGATGGCTCCCCATTCAGTGTTAGCGACAAGGATACCAACCCATATTCCCTGGATATAAGCTCCGATGGTCGGCGAATTTTTGTAGCGGGAAATGGCAGCGACGACTTACACTCCTACCTACTGGGCCGTAGAAATGACATTACTTCTGACGTGACCTATGAAGGCACCTATTTTGACTTTAACACTGTCGACAGTTTCGTAATGGGCTTCACCTTTAACAAAGCAGGGGACCATATGTTCGCTGTGGGAGTTACCAATGATAAGCTCTACGATCTTGTCCTCAAGCCATCCAAATTTTATGAGTCTTCAGGGAACAATGGATCATTAACTTCCAGCGCTCCGATTTATCTTGCGGATGATCAATTTACTCACGCTGGAGGTACGTTGACCCATGGCTTTAGTGGTGACTATTTTATCAATAATCTCCCCGCCGGACTGACCCCGATCATGACTATTGCCGCTGACGGACAATCAGCCACTCTTTCTTTTAACGGCCAGGCAAATGATCATCAAAACGTCAACGATGTAGCAGACCTCTCTGTATTGTTCAATAATTCGGCATTTGAAAGTGGTAATGCCGCTGCCGTAGTCAACTCAAACAGTTCGGACACCAATTTGAGTATAGACTTTTTCGACAACAATGAGGCAGTGGTATACAACAATGCCTACGACCTTTCAAATGGTGCCATCATCACCGATATACATATTGCCAAGAGTGGTCTGACGGGACTGGCCTACAATGACACGGGTACGAAGCTGTATGTCCTTTCTAGTAGTTTCGATGACGTCACTCAATACACCCTAAGCAGTCCTTATGATATATCAACTGGCGTGGTGGATGGAAGTCCATTCAGCGTCCTTTCTCAGGATGCCACCCCCACCAGTCTGGCGTTCAGCAATGACGGCAGCAAAATGTTTATCGCCGGTCAGGCCAATGACAACATCTATCAATACAATCTGTCAGTGCCATTCGACATCACTACAACACCGACCCTTGATGGCTCATTCGGCACACTTCCCTTTGAGGGTAGCATAGAGGGCATCACCTTCAACAGCGATGGGACTATGCTGTTTTTTGTTGGAACCGCCAAGGACCATGTTTATTCAGTCACCCTTTCGTCGCCATTTGACCTAACATTGGGCGCAACAATAAGCAGCTCCGGTTTCAATGTTTCCAATGAGCAATCTGGCCCGAACGGGCTGTCATTCTCACCGGATGGGCTGGGAATGTTTATTTCGGGGGCAGCCGGTATAAGTCAATATAAATTGCTGGCACCCTACGACCTGAGTCAGGGGGCCTCTTTCGAATACACTAGTGACATAGACGGAAGTGACCTGGTCTTCCTAAACAACGGAACGACTGTTGCCACTCCGTATTCCTCAGCGGTTACCCATTATCAAATAAGTAACGGAATCATTTTAGAAAATGATGCAAATACAGGAACTGTAAGTGGATCGTTCAAAATCAGTCTGCGTGATGACTTGTTCACAAGTGCCGGGGGTACACTTACTCATGGGGTTGACTACACCATTACGGGTGTACCGTCAGGCCTTAGCCCACAGCTAGCAGTTGCTGCCAGCGGATCCTCCGCTGAGCTCACTTTTTCCGGGAAAGCGACCAACCATCAGAATGAGGATGACGTGTCCACCCTACAGTTCACATTTGCCAATGCTGCGTTTGCCAACAGCAATGCCGCAGACGTGGCCAATGCTGTTAGTCAGTCGGTCGACATCGTCATTAATTTCTTCAACAATTACCCTACGGTAGTTTATGGAGAACCGTTTAACTTTTCCTCAAATGAGCCTGATTTCGCAGGCTCCTCTGGTTTTCTTATCTCACAAATTCACGGTATCTCCTTCAATCACGACGGCAGCAAAATGTTTGTTGTAAGTGATCCTGCCGACGCCGTAACGCAGTATACGCTTTCCACTCCTTACGATCCGTCATCTTTTTCCAGCGATGGCACATTTAGCGTGGCTGGTCAGCTCACACGCCCCTATGGCATGGCCTTCAGTGCAGACGGTGACAAGCTTTTCGTAGTGGGAACAACTGGCACCAAGGTCAATCAATATTCGCTGACCACGCCTTTTGTGATTACAGAAAACGTGACGTTTGACGGTTCTTTCAACACCACTGAAAGTAGCCCGCAGGGGGTGACATTTAACCCCACCGGAAGCAAAATGTACATCATTGGCTACAACAGCGACGCTATTCTTCAATATTCTTTGGAAGTCCCATTTGATGTTACCTCAGGCGTATCATTGGATGGCACCTCAGGTGCCCTGGCCGAAGATGGCTCTGCTACCGACCTTGCGTTTAGTCCGGACGGCATGAAGGTGGTGGTGCTTGGATCATCTAACGATGCTGTCTTTCAGTATAACCTCACCTCGCCATTCGACATAACGGCGGGACTTACCTACAGTGAAAACTCTTTTAGCGTGGGAACCGAAGACACTACCCCAGGTGGTATTGCTTTCAACCGACAAATGACGAAAATGTTCGTTGCAGGGCTAGTAGGTGGCGATATCAACGTTTACAACCTTCACAATGCGGACAGTTTCCTGGAAACGGCGAGCAATGATGGTTCCCTCTCGGGCACGGCCGACATCCGGATTTTCGATGATAAGTTTACCAACACCGGAGGCAGTTTTACCTACGGTGACGATTTCAGCGTGAACAACTTACCGCAAGGGCTGAGTGCTGCAATAGCAGTGGCCGCCGATGGGAAGTCGGCTACCCTAACATTATCTGGCATAGCTGATGAGCATCAAAAACTCAACGACATTAGCAGCCTCGAAATCACATTCGAGAATACAGCTTTTGCAGAAAGTGATGCCGCAAGCGTCTTTAACTCCACAGCAGCTGCTTCCGGAGTAGGTGTAGACTTTGTCGACAATAAGGTACTGAGCTACGGAAATGCGTTCAATTTGGAGCACGGGGCTGTCTATAAGGGCTTTAGATCTATGAGTCCAGAAAACTATCCTCAGGGAATAAGCATGAGCCCTGACGGAACCAGGGCCTACATTGTGGGTAAAACCTACGACAGAGTCTATCAATACAACCTTTCTGTAGCCAATGATCTCTCTTCGTGGACCACGGCTGGATACTATAGTGTTCAAACGCAGGAATATGACCCTACTGACGTTACTTTTAGTGCCGACGGAACCAAAATGTTTGTCTCAGGCATAAACGCAGACAAAATACACCAGTATTCGCTAAGCAATCCATTTGATATTACCTCGGGTACCCGAATCTATGATGGGGGGCTAAGTATTCTGAACCCACAAGGAATAGCTTTTGGCGGAAACGGCAGAAAATTATACATCATCAGGGATGGCGGGACTGTACAACAAATGAGTCTGGCCAACCCATACAACGTTGTCTCCGGCGTTACGTCAGACGGTAGCTTTAGTGTTACTGCCCAAAACAGCGGAGGCCGTGCCATTGCTGTGAGTGCAGATGGCTCCAGACTGTTTGAGGCCGGATGGGAAGAAAATGAAGTGCATCAATATAGCACAAGCTCACCATTTGACTTCGTGTCAAACATCAGCTATGATGGAATAGCCTTCGACACTAACTCCACATCTGGATTTTATCTCACAGGCATGTGTTTCACTTCCGATGGCAAAAAACTTGTGGCTGTGTATGAAGGAGTAGCACGTGTTCATTATTTCGATCTCCCAGGAGACTTTTTTCACGAGTCTGCCAACAACGACGGGTCAATAAATGGGCACCTGTCGGCCCGAATTTCAGGAGACACCTTCAGTAATGCCGGAGGCACACTGACTTATGGGGCCGACTACACTATCGCAGGAGTTCCGGCGGGGTTAAACCCTGTAATGGCTGTAGGAACCAGCGGCACTGGTGCAACACTGACTTTCACTGACAATGCCGCAAGTCACCAGGATGCCGACGACGTGGGTGAAATAGATATCACTTTCAATAACTCGGCCTTTACATCAGGTGATGTGTCGGACATACTTGGTACAGACGCCGGCACCGGGGTGGGTATTGATTTTAGAGACAATGAAGCCGCTATCAGCTACGGTAATAGCTACAATATCGACTACCTGCCCGAAAACCACTCAAGTATGGATGTCTCAGCTGACGTTACTAACCCATATGATGTAGCCTTTTCCTCAGACGGACTCAGGTTATTCACTATCGGAACCAGCGACAAGTCCGTTCACCAATATAACCTCACAACGCCGTTCGATATCAGATCCGGGGTATCACATGCCGGATCACCGCTGGACGTTTCTGGAGAAGAGCCCAACCCCTACGGGCTAACTTTCAACAATGACGGCTCCCGCCTATTTGTAACCGGAGATGATAAGTACATCCACCAATACACCCTCTCCAGCGCCTTCAACATTACAACCGGCGTTACCTACAATGGTGCATCTGTTAGCGTTGGTGAACAGGAGGGATTCCCGATAGACCTCGCATTCAATGCCAATGGTAGCAAAATGTATATCCTGGGTATCTCTGGACACGAAGTGAATCAGTTTAGCCTGAGCGCACCATTTGATGTAACAGCCGGAATAAGTTTCGATGGAAATCCTTTCACAATCGTCTCCGAGGTAACATCTCCTAAAAGCATGGTTTTCAGTGCCAATGGCACCCGGCTGTTCATTCTCGGGTCATCGAGTGACCGGGTTTATCAATACAAACTTTCCGCTCCCTTTGATATCACTCTTGGTGGCACAGTCGAATCTAACTTCTATGTTGGCTCGTTAGACAATGGGCCCTCTGGGTTAGCCTTCGATAGTAGTGGAAAGCGGCTGTTTATCGCTGGCTTAACCAACGACGCTATATTTCAATTTGATATTGATGAAGGCGGCTTTATGGAAGCTGGCATCAATGAGGGCTCCGTGGAGGGTTCGATCAATATAACCCTGAAAGATGAGGTATTTACAAACGCAGAGGGGATATTGTCATTCGGGTCGGACTACACAATTTCAGCCTTGCCAAATGGGCTCACCCCTATCCTTTCGGTAGCAGCAGATGGATACTCAGCTATACTGACTCTTTCTGGAAAGGCCGCCAACCATCAAAATACTGACAATATTGCCAGTCTGGAATTTTCATTCTTCAATTCAGCTTTTGAGGGTGGAAACGCCTCTGTGGTAGAGAACGCTACAAATGCTACTGCAGGAATAGGAATTAACTTCAGAGATAATTTACCAGCTGTTTTTTACGGAGATGTTTTTGACGTTTCGAAAGCCGTGAGTGCCGGAACCCCTCTTGATGTTAGCACACAGGATTCTTACCCGACGGGCATCGCATTCAATGACGACGGTACCAAAATGTTTATTTCCGGAAACGACAATTCTCTGATCCTGCAATACACGCTTTCTACCCCGTATAATGTAACCAGCGGAGCAACACCTGACGGATCCTACAATGTTTCGGCCGAAGACGAATACCCCGAAGACCTGGCTTTTTCAGCTGACGGAATGAGAATGTTTGTCCTGGGCGACGACAATTATACCGTTTACCAGTACAACCTCTCAACACCATTCATCATTACGGCGGGAGTTACTTACAGTGGCCACTCTGTTAACGTTGACAATGATATCGATTCTCCCTACGCACTTGCATTTAACACTGAAGGCACAAAAATGTATGTCGGTGGCAGCGGTAGCCTGTCACAATATGGCCTGAGTGCTTCGTTTGATCTATCTTCCGGGGCTGTCAACGAAGGAGCCCTGGCACTTGATGGTGGTGAAGCTGGGATTCAAGCCTCTGGCATTGCTTTCTCACCTGATGGTCGCTTCCTGCTGATTTCTGAAGTTACCGACTACGGCATCATGAAATATCGTCTGAGTGCGCCTTTTGATATCACTCAGGGTGCCACATTTGACGGCGAGTCAGCCTATTATGACCTGGACGCTGACGGCATCTATCCTTCCGGACTGACAACAAATCCGGCAGGGTCAAGGATCTTTATAACTGACGGAGAAAACGCAAGAATTGCTCAATACAATATTGACCTCGGCAGCTTTACCGAAGCAGCATCCAACGACGGTACTATAGAGGGCTCAATGAACGTCAATATTGTAGACGACACCTTCACAAGCCCGGGCGGAACACTGGCATCAGGCAGCGCATTTACGATCACTAATCTGCCCACTGGTTTGGTGCCTTCGCTTGCTGTGGCTGCAGATGGTTACTCTGCTACTCTTAGTTTTACCGGCAAAGCCTCTATTCACCAGGACGCCACCGATATTTCGGGCCTGATCTTTACTTTTACCAACAGCGCATTTGCCAATTCAAGTGCCGCCGATGTCGACAATGCGATTAACACTAACAGCGATATTGGCATCGACTTCCTGATCAACACAGAAAATGACATCCTGGAATTTGTGCTTACTGACCAGGTAGACGTTGCTGAAATCGACGACGACAACCACACGGTGACGATGGAAGTAAACGCTGGCATCAGTCTGACATCCCTTGTACCTACCATCACTTTGTCTGACGGTGCCACCAGCGATCCCGTCAGCGGTATGTCGCAAAACTTCACATCAGCAGTGAGCTATACCGTTGCCGCTGAAGACGGATCAGAGCAGGTTTGGGAAGTAACCATCACCGAGCAGCAGGTGGTTCCTACCGACATTGAACTGTCGGAGCAGACTATCGATGAAAATAACAGCATTGGTGATGTGCTGGGGACCTTCTCGTCAAATGATGGCAATACCTCGCAAACCCACCTCTACACATTCGTGGCTGGTGAGGGCGACGCTGACAACGGATCGTTCCAGATTGATGATGATGCGCTCAAAGCCGTCGAAGTATTTGACTTCGAAACCAAAAGCGAATACCTCATCAGGGTACAAACCGACGATCAAAACGGAGGGCTTTTCGAAAAAGCATTAGTGATTACCATCAATGATGTAAATGAAATACCCACAGATATTGCGCTGGATAATACTGACGTAGACGAGAGCAACCCTGTCGGTACCTTAGTGGGCACCTTATCAACCACCGACGAAGACAATGGACAGTCACATCTTTACAGCCTGGTAAGCGGCACCGGAGATGAGGGCAACAGCTCCTTCGCTATTGACGGAAATCAGCTAAAAACTGCTGTCACGCTGGACTTTGAAACCCAGGATACCTACTCCATTCGAATAGAGACCGACGACCAAAATGGTGGTACTCTGGAGGAAGTATTTACCATTTCCGTCAGCGATCTTCCCGCCCAGGTAACGGCGCTTGCACTGGACAATCAGTCGGTGATGGAAAACCTGGAAGCAGGTGCGGTAGTGGGCAACCTAACTACTACAGGCGAGGACTTGTCTGGGTCGTACACCTACACCCTCGTTTCAGGAACGGGTGACGCCAATAATTCGCTGTTCGGTATCTCAGGCAGCCAGCTGGTAACCACGGCTATGTTCGACTTTGAGGCAGCCAACAGCTACAGTGTCCGCATTAAAACGAACGATGGGAACGGAAACACACTGGAAAAGGCCTTTACCATATCAGTAGGTGATGAGGCCGAATCCAGCGATGCCAATATCCTCACTTTTGTTTTGGCTGAACAAGCCGGAGATGCGGTGATCAGCAACGCAGACCACACAGTGGCTGTTAATGTAGTATTTGGTACCGACATCACAGCGCTGACTCCAGAAATCACCATTTCAGCAGAAGCAACAATGAGCCCGGCTTCCGGCGCAGCTCAGGACTTCACAAACGCAGTGGTGTACACAGTAACTGCCGAAGAAGGGAATACCCAGGAATGGACGGTGACAGTAACTATTGCTCCCAACACAGCAAATAACATCCTGACCTTCGTTCTGGCTGGACAAACAGGTGACGCTGTCATTGATGCTGAAAACCATACGGTAGGTATCGGCGTTCCTTATGGCACCGACCTGACCGCCCTTACTCCAACCATTACGGTTTCCGAACAGGCAACCATTGACCCAACAAGTGAGACCGCTGTCGACTTTTCTTCTGCGGTCGTTTATACAGTGACGGCTGGCGACGGTAGCACTCAGGAGTGGACTGTAACAGTAACGCCTGCAATGAATTCAGCCACCGATATCCTGGCCTTCGTGTTGACTGAGCAGACAGGTGATGCAGTGATCGACACAGAAAATCATACCGTATCGGTGACTGTTGCCACTGGTACCGATGCCGCAGCGCTTGCCCCCACCATCACCGTTTCCGAGCAGGCGACAATAAGTCCGGCGAGTGGTGCAGCACAGAATTTTTCTGCCCCAGTTACCTACACGGTAACTGCCGGGGATGACACCACCCAGGAATGGACAGTCACGGTGACGGTTGAGCCCGCACCATTGAGTAGTGCCAGGGACATTCTCACCTTCTCGCTGCCCGAAGAAACCGGGCCAGCAGTGATTGATGCAACTGCACATACGGTGGGCATTGAAGTGGCTGTAGGAACAGATGCAACCAGTCTCGTGCCAACCATTACTGTCTCAGAAGGTGCTTCGGTTAACCCGGCATCTGGTGTGGCCCAGGATTTCACGAGTGCCGTTACTTACACAGTAACTGCCGAAGATGGCAGCACCCAGTCATGGGCAGTAACCGTGACAGTGGCCCCAGCACCTAGCAGCGCTAAGGACATCATCAGCTTTTTGCTGCACGAACAAACAGGTGATGCCGTCATCAACACCACGGATCATACCGTGACTATTGAGGTGGAAGTTGATGCTGATATCACCAGCCTAAGTCCTGCGATTACTGTGTCTGACAAAGCCTCGGTAAGCCCTGGCAGTGAAGTGGCTCAGGATTTCTCAGCAGCTGTTGTGTACACAGTTACTGCTGAGGATGGCAGCACGCAGGAGTGGACAGTAACGGTGACGGTCGAAGAGGGAACAAAAACAGGTATTCCCGAGGTGTTTGCAAACCTCAGTGTTTACCCTAATCCAACTGTCGATAAAGTA